>CALUTE010000013.1 GCA_944323645.1 uncultured Helicobacter sp.
CGGAGTATAAAAGAAAACTCCATCTACTAGAATAATTCTTATTGCTTGAATATTTATATCTATTGGGGGGGGGGGGTGAAAATGTATTAGACATTGTGTGGTTCCTTGATTGCACACTATGGCATATATGTGCAAGAATAGATTTATATTATTTAAGACAACCCAAACTACAAGAACCAAACTAAATGTATAAGCCAAAATCCACAAGTGCTCAAATAGTTTTGGTGTGGTTTTAAGATGCTAATTAGTTTCTTTGTTCTTTGATTCTTGCTGCTTTACCTTTACGTCCGCGCAAATAGAAAAGTCTAGCACGACGCACACGCCCTATGCGAAGCACTTCAATACTTTCAAGACTTTGGCTATAGAGAGGAAAAGTTTTTTCGACTCCTATATTGTTCGCACCAATCTTTCTTACAGTAAATGTCTTATCTACGCCATTACCGCGAATACAAATACACACACCTTCAAAGTTTTGGATTCTCGTTTTATCACCTTCAACAATGCGTATTCCGAGTTTAATTGTATCCCCTGCCTTAAATTGAGGTACTTGCTTGTCTTGTATTTGGGCTTTTTCGAAGCTCTCTATGTATCGATTTTTCATCACATACCCTTAGTGTATAGTTTTCCATCGCTCAAATAAATCTGGTCTAAAGTAGCGTGTTTTGCACAGAGCTAAATGGTTTTTTAAACCTGCGATTCTACTATGATTTCCCTTTGAATACTCTGAAGGTGGTATAAATTTTGCAAATTTTGGATTAAGTATGTTTGTGCGCGCAAAAATAGGTGCTTCAAGCAGACTATTTTCAAAGCTTTCACCTTGTAGAGATTGCGTATTGCCAAGTACTCCAGGAATCTGTCGAGAAATACTATCGCATAGGCATAATGCACCAAGTTCTCCACCTGTAATGATAAAATCCCCTATGCAAAGCACTTCATCTGCCCACATTTCAATAGCGCGCTCATCAATTCCTTCGTATCGTCCGCAGACAAAGGCAATATGGTTTTTTTTTGCAAGACGTATAGAATCATTTTGAGTGAAGCGTTTTGCACTTGGTGTGAGGAATATAATATGGGGGCGTTTTGCAAAGGAAGCACTTGATGTGCGATTATTAGATTCTTTGGTGGAGCTGAAATCTATACTATTGGTTTTTAGCGTTATGGGTGTAGTATGATTGCATAGCCATTGTAGTGCTTGATCTATAACCTGCGCATTTAGTACTTGTCCAGCACCACCTCCGATTTGTGGTGCATCGACACTTTTATAAGCATTAAGTGCAAAGTTACGCAACTGAATTGTCTGGATAGTGATTAGACCTTTTTGTCGCGCATTTTTTAGTATAGAATCTTGAAAATAGCTCTCAATTAGTTGAGGAAAAAGTGTGAGAAAGCTAAAAATCATAGCATACCTTGTTAATGCTGCGCAAAAAATAGCGCTTTGGCATTCTGTGTGCGTACCATACCTTTGTGTGCGCCATTTGGTAGGGATATATCAACCACATAGGCATCAACATAGGGAAGCATAAAAGTTTTTGGTTTGTTAGTGCAAGAAGATTTGGTGTTAGTTTTGACTGGTTTAGTATGTTTTTTAGCTGTGTTGTCAGAATCTAGAGGCACAATCAATAGATAGTCAGTTGTTCCTATACGCTCTATATTTTGCACGATACCAAGTACTTCATTTTCTTCTATGACTTCTAGCCCAATGATATCAAAGTAAAAAAACTCTCCTTCTTTTAGTTTGCAATATAAGCGAGTTTGTTCCTCATTTGTGTAGAGGTGAGCATTAGTATAGGCTTTAGCCTTTTCACGAGAATTTATTTCTTCGAACATAATGTAGTAGTTGGCATTATTATGCCAGAAGTTTTGGATAGTGAGCATTTGATAGAATCTATCTTCCATAAGCATAAGTCCAGGTCGCAAAAACGAAGCAAAGTCGCTTGTGAGATGAAAGATGAATTGCCCATCTGTTCCAATTCTTCGTCCGATTGTGCCTACTTGTATTGTATAAGATTCTTTTAGGGTTGATTCTAGCGATTTGCAGACTATTTGTGATTTTTTTTTGTTTGCAGTGGGCTGCTTGTTTGGGATTTTAGGAGTATATGCTATATTTGATTGGCTTGCGTTATTGCTCATTAGGATAAACAGTAATCTTATATGTCATACCATTTTTTGCCTTGCAGCCAGAAACAAATGTCTTAAGTGCAGCAATCATCCTGCCATCTTTACCTATTACCCTACCCATATCGTCGATGCAAACAAATATATCTAAAAAGCATATATTTTCTTCGTGGGAAATACGAGGCTGGACAGATACTTTGTTAGGAAAAGTAACGATTTTGCTAACATAAGCTTTTAGGAAATTCTCAACCATTTGTAGTACCTTAGGTCATTCTTATTTTACTTTATCACAAATTACTTGTTACTTGGGGTTTGCAAGTTTGGCAACACGATCACTCATTTTTGCACCCACACTCTTCCAATATTCTAAACGACTCATATCAATCTTGATAGTTGCTGGTTGCGAAAGAGGGTTGTAGTAACCAAGAGATTCTATCCAGCCACCATCACGTTTTTTTCGAGAATCCGTAACCACAACGCGATAAAAAGGCTTTTTCTTACGTCCCATACGTGTTAGGCGAATCACTGTTGCCATTTAAGTACTCCTTAAATTTATAAATAAATGTGGATTATACACACAAAAATATATTTTTACCCTTAAAAGAAGTTTGATATGGAAATATTATATAGGAATTTAGTGCATAGTACCACGCATTTGTCCCATAAGTCCCATTAAATCTTGCATACCACCTTTTTGGCTTAGTCGCTTTGCCATTTTTGAGGCGTTATCAAATTGCTTAATAATGCGATTGATGTCAGAAACTTCCAAACCTGCGCCCAACGCTATTCTTTTTCGTCTTGAACCATTAAGCAGGCTTGGATTTTGGCGTTCCTTTGGCGTCATAGAATGAACCATAGCACGGATATTTTTTATCTCTTGAGAATTGTCTAAATCAATATTTTTTAACTGTCCTGCCATTTGAGAAAGTCCCGGAATCATCGAAACAAGCGAGCTCATTGATCCAAGTTTTTTGATATTTTCTACTTGCGCAAGAAAATCTTCAAAACCAAATTGTCCTTTTTTGAGCTTATTGCCAAGATTTTTTGCCTCTTTTTCATCAAGGATTGTTGCTGTCTTTTCTGCAAGAGAGATAATATCACCAGCTCCCATAAGGCGCGAAACAATACGATCTGGGATAAAAATATCTAAATCAGGGATCTTTTCTCCATTACCAATAAAACGTAGTGGAGTTTGTAGCTGATAAGCGATATTTAAGGCAATACCACCCTTAGAATCACTATCAAACTTTGTTAAAATAGCACCACTAAGTCCTATTTGATCTTTGAAAGCTTGTGCAGACCGAATGCCATCTTGTCCGCTTAGAGAATCTACAACGTAAAATGTTTCATTAGGCTTAAGATAGTCTTTAAGGCTTTTGAGCTCTTGCATAAGCACGTCATCGATTGCTAATCTCCCTGCAGAATCTACAATCATCACATCAAACTCGCCTTGTTCAGCTCGATTTTTAGCAGCTTTTGCAATTTCAAGCACATTACTATTTTCTTGGCTAAAGACCTCTACCTCAATTTGTTCGCCAAGGATTTTTAGTTGGTGTACAGCAGCCAATCGTGCTAGATCACATGCTACCAGCAATACTTTTTTGTTGCGTGTCTTAAGATAGTTGGCTAGTTTTGCACTTGTTGTGGTTTTTCCACTACCCTGCAAACCACACATTAGAACGATTGTTGGCGGCTTTTGAGCATAGACAAAACCATAGTGTCCATTGGTGGTGAGAATCTGTGTGAGAGAGGTTTTTAGCGCATCAAGAAAACTTTGCTTGCCTATACCTTTTTCTTTTGTTTGCGAGGCAATGGATTCTAAGAGGGATTTCACAACCTTATGATGTACATCATTTTTTAGGAGTGTTTTTTTGAGTTCATCAAGAGCTCTTGTGAGAGCCTTTTCATCATCATTAAAACGGATTTTAGAGGCAACAGAACGTAAAGAGTTACTAAGAGTATCAAACACTGACATATCCTTAAAAATCATTTGAATTGGAAAGGTATTATAGCATTATTCACATAGGGAATCTACTAGATTCTCATTATACTCAAAATTAAAAAGAGCTTGTATTGAGCTTGCGTGGAAGTTTGATTGTCATTTTTTAATACTAATTTAATTTTATTTGTTATACTTGTACATAATAAATTATTTCGGAGATTGTTATGGTGGATTCAGAAATAGCTTCTAATTATAACGATAGGGTACAGAATCAAGCTGCGATCACAGAGGGTTTTGAAGCCATTTTGCGCAAAAAGCACCTCAAATCAACACCTCAGCGCGTAGCGATTTTGCGCCAAATTCAAGAAAGTGGTCATATTAGTATAGAGGAACTCTATGAACGTATTAGAAAGCTTCACCCAAGCATTTCTCTTGCAACAGTATATAAAAATGTTGCCACTTTAAGTGAGGCGGATATTTTACGTGAGATAAAAGCTCCTGCACAAAAGCAAAAATATGAGCTTGCAAGCGATAAACATATTCACGTGAGTTGTGAGCGATGTGGTAAGTTACAAGATGTTTATGTAGATGTGAAAGATATTCTAAGTAGCTGCATGAATAAGACTGGATATCAACTCTTTGATGTGTCGGCTGTATTTATTGGAGTGTGCTCGGAGTGTATTGCGCATAAGCCAGCATAAAATCGGCTACCAAGAAGCGGTTGCGGTATATAACTTTAAGTATTTGTGGTCATTAGCTCTTGGATAGTATATTACGAGCCACGTAGCTGTTCTAAGCGCTTTCTTTTTGAACCTATATCAGTGATTTGTATTCCAAAGTTTCCATCTACGATTACAACTTCGCCTTTAGCAATTACTTTGTCATCAATCAATACTTCTAGCGGATCGTTTGCGAGCTGGTTGAGCTCGACAACGCTTCCAATATCCATAGAAATAACATCTTTAAGTAACATTTTTTTCTGTCCTATGCGCACCTTGACCGTGAGCTTGACATCAAGTAGCATATCAATATTTCGGATTTCTTCTGGATTTAGTGCAGCATGAGCAAATTCACCTTGATCGTGAAAAGAACCTGCAGTACTTGAAGGTGTTTCTTCTGTTTTAAATAATTGCAAAAAATTATCTGAAACTAAGAAAACAAAGTGAGAATGGATTGAATTAAGCGAGAAAGAAAACTCAAATGCTTCGCTATAGCCGCTAAGTGCTCCAGCATCTTGAATAGTTTCAATTTTTTGTGGTGAAAAACTGATTTTTGGCATATCTTTTTGTGAACCCATAGCTGTGGATACTGCTCCTAGGATGTTGGAGTTAATTTCTTTTAGGGCATCCAAATCATCATTGGTGGCTTCTGGTTGGCTTTGTCCATCGCCGCCAAGCATAAGATCTGAAAGAGCAGTAGTAAGGTCTATGGGATTTATAATGGCGATACTACCCCTTGCATCACCATTAAAATCAATTGTTGTGATAGCACAGGGAAAAGTACTAATAATCTCATTGATAGAGCCTTTTTTGGTATTTGAAATAGCTGGCGTATTGCCTGTCAATCCCTCTATGGTAGATGTCGCTTCTTGAGCAAGGAGTTTTATGAATTGGTCCATTTTCTATCCTTTCAATGCACTTTAGGGGAGAATCCAAATATAGATTCTAGCACTTTTTTGCACATATTGATTGCATTTGATATGATAGCTTTGTTATCATTCTTCGTCTTCACTTTCGATAACGTCAATTTTGTTTTTGCGTTGTGTCTCAAGCATTTCAAGGATTTCTTTGACTTTATCTTTTTCGGTAAGGATCTCCTCTTGTATTTTAATACTTTTACGGAAATGTTGTAAGCCAATTGTTGCATTGTATTTTTCGCGTCCATCAATACTGACAACAACATTATTGCTTGCAGTTTCATTCAGTCGTATAACATCACCCACTTGCAGATCCAATACCTCTTTGAGATTTAAATTTGTGCCTCCTATAAAAGCTTCGACATTGACATTAGCTCCACCGATGAGTGCTTGCAATTCTTTGTTGCGTGATTTCTTTGAGCTTGTTTCGCCCATCATAATATCTCTACTACCAAGCCTTGGCAAAACAGTCTCTAGCGATATGACAGGATAGCAGATATTTATCATACCACTTGAATGCCCAATGATTAGTTCCATAACAACCATAATAACAATTTCATTTTGCGCCACGATTTGTACAACATTAGGACTAGATTCTTTAGCATCAATGCTTGGAAACATATCTGTAATAGAACTCCACGCATCCTTTAAGGTTTGCATAATTTGTCGGAGAATTGTATCAAGTAAATTAATTTCTATCTCACTAAATTCTCGCGAATTATCATATGGATCTCCCTTGCCTCCAAGCAATCTATCAATCATTGGAAATACAATACTAGGATTTATCTCTAAAACACCAGTGCCATCAAGTGGCTTCATTGAGAAGACATTGAAGCTTGTAGGGCTTGGCAAGCTCATAAGGAATTCTCCATAAGTCATTTGATCTACACTATGTAATTGGATTTCAACAATAGAGCGCATAATCGCAGAAATCTGGCTTGATAGGGAGCGTGCCATTTTGTCGTGAATACCTCTAAAGGCTCTTAACTGCTCCTTGCTGACACGATTTGGACGCTTAAAGTCATAAAGAGTTACTTGTTTTTGGGGAAGTATATCTTGTTTTTGGAGCGCATCGCCTTCTTCACCATCGTCTACCGCTTCAAGTAGGGCGTCTATTTCTTCTTGACTTAGTATGTCAGCCATTATTTTTCTCCCAAACAGTTACGGATTTTTTTGATTACTTCTTTAGTGATTTGTGAGATTCTAGATTCTGTGATGTTAAGAATCTCTTTTATCTCACTTAGACTTAATTCTTCAAGGAAATACAGCTGTATAATGAGCTGTTCTCGTTGCGGAAATGTCTTTAGTACTTTTTGAATCTTATTGATCAGTTCTTCTTTTTCAAGCTTGTCGATAATGTTGGTTGGCTCCATAATATTGTATTGCTCATCAATTGGCACAAGTACATATACATCGGAAGCAATTTTTGCTTCTTTAATTTTTTCTACACTTTCATTTAGCACATTTGCTAAGTATTCATCACTAGGTTCTTCTTCGTGCTCATTAAAATACCTGCTTACCTCTGCATCTATGGCTTTTATGAGTTTGCGATTAGAACGAGAGACCACATCAAGCGAGCGTAAATAATCAAGCATTGCTCCATAGACACGTGATTTAGCAAAACCCCAAAAAGAATCATTAAGCCCTTCGTCATAGCGTCTTGCAAGCTTAATAAGCTCTTCTGTTCCGATCGAAATAAGCTCATTTGTTTCAAGATGGGCGGGTAAGCGCTCTTTGATTCTGTATGCCATAGCTTTTACCGCTGGAAGGTATTGAATTGCTAACTGATCTTGTGAGAATTGCTTTTCATCTGTGTAGCTATTTGGTTTCACTTGGCAGCCTTTCTAGGAATTTCTTGATCGTCAGAAAAATCAGAATTGCTGATAAATTGATGAATTGCACGTGCGTGGCGTTCGGTATGGTCGAATTCGTTGTCAAAGTATTCAAGCTGTTTTTCTATCATCTCTTTGTTGGTTAGTACAGAATGTTTGGGCTCAATAACATAAATGTAGATTGTTGCCATAGCGAGCGATATGAGATACATTGAAATTGTTACAACAATCGTCATAAATAACATATGTTCTGGCTCATCAAATTTCATAATCCCAACTGCTAATCCTATGAAGAATCCGGCAACAACAGAAAAGTTAATGAAGTTTGATACCTTCATATCTTATCCTTTATAAGTACCCCAAGAAACGTCTAAAAAAACTACCAATAGTTTTTCTTGGAGTATTAAGCATATTATGTTCCATTTTAGATACAAGGTTTTTAGCAATTTCTTGCATAGCAAGAGAAAAGATATTATGAGGCTCTACATCACAAATAAGTTTTCGATGTAGAATGGCTTTTTTCACGGCATTATTATTTGTAAAGCCTCCAAGCAATTCAATACTAAAATTGGGAATATTTTTTTTGGCAACATTTTGAATGGTTGTGAAAACCTGTGCAATTTGCGTTTGTGAAGATGCCATATTAATGAGCATCATACATTCACTTTTAAATTTTGCATTAACCTTGAGCATGGCGTATGCATCGGTTTTTGCAGAGGGTTCTGGTGTTGTAACAACAATCACAAAATCACTTGCTTGTAAAAAAGCTTGTGTAATTGTGCTAATCCCAGCCCCAGTATCAACAATTACATAATCAAATAGATTCCAGATCTCTGCATCAGAGACGAAATCCTCAATCATACCGGAAGCTGAATATTTTAGAATCTCTTCGCCACTATCGCCGGGTATAAGATACAAGCCTCTGTTGATTTCATAGATAACATCTTTAAAATCTGCTTGCCCCTTTAGGGCATGCAAGATATTTTTATTTGTCTTGATGCCAAAAATCAAATCAAGATTCGCAAGCCCAATGTCTGCGTCAAAAACCCCCACTCGATATCCAAGCTTGTGGAGTGAGTATGCAAGGTTTGCGGAGATATTGGACTTGCCCACCCCTCCTTTACCAGAGGTTATGGCGATAAATTTTGCACTGCTTTTGCTTTCTTTTTTCATTAAGGTTTCTAAATGTTTAGCCTGATTCATAGAGATTCCTTAGTTTTGAGGCTTATTTGGATAGAAAAATCCACTTATGAGGCAGTCTGCTAGGTATGTATTATCAGCTACGATCACATCACTTGGCACTTCTTGACCAATAGAAAGGTAGCTTATTGGCTTTTTTGTTTCATATACGAGAGAAAAAATATTACCAAGCCCACGCGCTTCATCGAGCTTACTAAAGATAAAGGTATCTATATTGAGTTCGCCAAATGCTATGTATGCATCTTTAAGATCTTCGTATTTGGTGCTAGCAGAGAGTACGAGTGTTACATCTACTTTAAAATCATCATTATGAATGAATTTCTTAAGCTCATTGATCTTTTGACAATCATGCTGTGAATGACCAGCCGTATCAATCAAGATGTAATCACAATAGCTCAAAGCTTCGATTTTGTTGATAAAATCATCTGTTTCGCTAACAGAATCTATACTAATACGCATTTTTCGAGCATACCACGCAAGTTGTTCCATAGCCCCAATACGATAGTCATCAAGTGTGATGATACCCACCTTTTTTTTCTGTGGCAGAATCTGGGAATATCTGGCTGCGAGCTTGGCAAGAGTTGTGGTTTTGCCAACACCTGTTGGTCCTACGAGCATCATAATCTTTTTGCCAATATTGTTTTCTTTGCGGCAGTAGATCATTTTTCTAAGTACTTCTCGAAAATAGCGACGGATTGTTTGGCTTTGCTCACGCATTTTAAGCGGCATAAATTCAAGGCTTAAGCGCATAATCTCTTCTAGATGGTTTTTGTTCATACCGCTTGTTTTGGCAATACGATAGATTTCAGCAAACTCTTTAGGAATTTCTACACCTATATTTTTTGGAGATTTCTCTTCCCATAGGGTATTTTGAATCAGCTTGATTCTATCATTGAGTTTTTTTATTTCATCTTGAATATCTTTGATGTTTTTTGAGTCATCGCTAAGTGCGAAACTATTAGATTCTGGTATTTTGGGTGGTTTTTGTGTTTCTTGAGACAAGGGTTTTGTGGTTTTTGACTTTTTAGGATCTGGTTTTTGTGGTTCTTCTTGTGAGAGTTCGATAGGCTCTGTTTGTGCATAAGCCTTTGGTACTCTAGGCTTTGGAGAATCTACAGGATCAGAAAGCTCGATAGATTCATCAGACTTTGCTTTTTTGGTACTATTGAGATCCATATCAGAAAAATCTGGCATAGATGTCGGATAGCCGGCAATTTTGCTAATTTCGCGCACCGTATCAGAAAGCTGGATTGTTACATCATCATCAAAGATTTGGTTAAGGCTACGCTGCCTTTTTTTCTGTGCGATCTCTTTTTCGGCGATTGCTTCAAGGCGACGTTGTATGCTATTTGCTGGAAGAGTATCTTGTTCTTTTTGCTGTGATTGTGAGCTATTTTGATCAGAAGTTTGATTGGGTTCTTGCGCACTATCTGGCAAACCGACAACAAGCTCATATAGAGCAGGTTGATTAAGTGTTTTTTTGCGTATTTCTTTGGTTTGAATGATCATTACCTCATCACCAAATGCATTACGCGCTTTCATAAGGGCTTCGGCTGGAGTTTCACCACTGTAGGTATAGGTTTTCACTGCTCACTCCTTTGTTTTGTTGTGTTGCGAACTATGCCTGCAATCTTGCTATCAAGCAACATAGGTAGCAACACAGAAGAACGAGTATGATAGCTTCTGTGTGGAATTGTAAGATAAGGACGCTTTAAAATCAATTGATTGTAAAAAATTATATCAATATCCAGTGTCCTTGGGGCGTTTTTAAACAGCCTTTTACGGGGGCGCCTAAACCGTCTTTCGAGATAAAAAACAAGCCCAAACACTTCAAGGATACTAAGGCTTGTGTGTAGTGTGATCGTGGCATTATAAAAATGTGCTTGCTTTGTATAGCCAAAAGGAGGATTTTTATAAATAGGGCTTGTACGGATGGGGCAGAATCTATGGTGACGTATAAAAAAGGTCAAAAGATGAAAAAATGTGCGCTCTATCTTGTCGCTACTTCCAATATTTGCGCCAATCCCTAGTACAAGGATATTTGGCAATACATTAGTACGACGATAAGAAGGGGTGCTATGGTATAAGGCAGCAGGACTTGTGGGCACAGAATCTTTGGTGGAGAGATTTGGCATTTTTTTGTTTGCTGTGGGTGGTTTGAACACTTGGCTATCTGCTATGGTTGTGTTGGTAGAGAGGGGTGAATCGCAACGGCGAGGCAGAGTCTCTTTTGTGTTAGATTCTATGTCTGTGCTAGATTTTATGTGTGGGGGCGTGTAGGCTAGAGGAAAACCTTTGAAAAAGAGAATCTCGTGCATACAGAAACCTTAGTATTTTTGGACTATTGTAGCACGTTTTGCTTAGGTTGATATTTTAAGATCTTTGGTTTGCTAGGGCTTGAAGCATAATGGAATCACTAAATGTCTTACTCTGAAGCTGTTTTTGTATTATAGTGAATAAGCCTCTGTGTGCAATCTTAATAAGTAGCGCAAATAATGGTATTCGTTTGGTACTTAGTAGATGAATACTACCGCAAGAGTGCAAAAATAATTTTCTTTTTTTTGCAATGAATTGAAGAGATTGTTTAGTGTAGAAACTAATGTGTTGTCCATGCTCGAAACCATAATACCACCAAGTATTTTCACCATTTGATTGTGGGACATCGCAAGGAAGGAGTTCGGTAGAAAATAGTATATTTGGGCAAATATCAAGCATTGACTCAATCTGATGTAGCGGATCTGGTAAATGCTCAAAAACTTCAAAACAAGTGGCTAGGGCAATCTGTTTGTCTTGTTTGTTATCATAGGTAAAACCTTGTGCAAAGATATTGTCACAATACTCATCACTCCATTGTGCTTCAAAACCAACATCTCGCAGTAGGCGAGTGAGCAATCCTGTACCCCCTCCTATATCAAGGACGATTGGCAGGGATATTGCCCCCCCCCCCCCCATAAACGTTGCTGCTTTATGAGCATTAAAAAAGTATGCTACAACGCTTGCAATTTTATAAAGATAGAGATTACGTGCTACTAATCCTGTGTCAGTAATATTAATTGCTTGGGCATAACTTTGTTTGAGCCAATGAGCATTGCCTACACTTAAAAAACCACATTGTGGACATTTATAAAATGCTTCTTCATAGGTATGCAATATGGTAGCATAAAATGCAATAAAAGTTTGATGGTTACAGATTTTACATAAATGTTCGGAGGTTTTAGACATAGAAATTCCTTTGTGATTATTTATGATCTTTGGTGTTATAGAGTGCTAATTCCTTAAATATTTTAGCGCGCTCCTTTCCACTAAGATAGGTGAGTCGCCCATTTTGATCACGAGATTGCCGTGCATTATGTTGCATACAATATGATTCTGGGCTATTTGTATGTATGTGTTGAGTTTTAGATTCTAAGCTATTATGGACAAAAAATGCGTTTGTGCCGCTAGAATCTGCTCCTATAAATTTATAGCCTTTGCGTTTTCCAAGATCTATGAATGCTGGTAGGCTTGCACCAAAATACAAACCACTATAATGTGCTTCAAAACGATTGAAGCTATCATTGTATGGAACACTTATGTGCTTTGTGCCAAAGAGGGCATTAAATTCTACGACGACAATAGCTGGCTGCACACACTCTATAGATTCCCATACAAAGTAATCCATACCATCAATATCTATGCTTAGAATGGCAATATTATGTAGTTCTCGAGAATTTAGCCATTCTTTGATAAGGTTATTAATGTTTTCTTTTGTAATAAAAGCACGTTTCGCTTCTATATCATATCGCCAGTATATTTCATCTTGCTGTATGAAATCAATATGCGCTTGATTTGAATCCATAACAAACCCCAAGAAATTTCGTTTTTTCAGCAGATAGCGGGTATTTGATTCTGTATAGTCTTGCACGCCAAATTCTATAAAAGCACGAGGATATGGTGAATTTTGTGTATCTAATTCTAATATTTCAATAAGCATATCAAGGATCCCATCTTCTCCATTTTGGGAAAATGCACTAAATTCAAAATCTTGTATATCTATTGCCCCCCCCCCCATTAGAAACTATTTGTTTATTATTTCTAGCAAGAGAAGCGCTTTGTAGCATAATAAGCGTATCAATCTTTTGCCGCAATTCAGAAAGT
This sequence comes from uncultured Helicobacter sp., assembly GCA_944323645.1. GTDB lineage: Bacteria > Campylobacterota > Campylobacteria > Campylobacterales > Helicobacteraceae > Helicobacter_B. The sequence continues at coordinate 12,863 of CALUTE010000013.1, forward strand.
AGAGCATTTTTTATCTTCGCCTTGAGACTTTTTATGAGAGTTGCCATTTTTTAGCCTTTTTTACCCCATTATACCATAACTTTATCAATCGTACTTATGGTACTTTATAAATATAAACTCCAAGAGGAGATCCAAAAATATTGCTAGAAATACGTTCATTTTGGGAGAGATAGGCTTCATAGATGCTTGTTTTAGAAATGAGGTATTTTAGCAATGTCTTGATGTTAAGATTATAGAATCCAAAATATGCAGAATGATAGATAAGAGTGTATTTTTCATTTAAAGTGCGGATATAATCTTGTGTAATAAAATCCTGGGAAAAACAATCCAAATAAAGCAAATCCCCACTTTTTGGTTGTTCTACATCTAGTGAGTTGAAGATACTAAAGGGCGAGGTGCGATCTGATAACGCTACATTTAGAGGGTTTGGTTTATTGGTTTTAAGATTAAAATTATCAGCACCAAAATGTTCTAAAAACATTGCAGCTCTTTTATATAACCATAATCCATCGGCATTGCGATTCTGCCCGAGTAAAAAGATATTAGGAGAAGTGCTATTCGCACTATTTTTCGTGTGGGCAGCCATAAATTCCATAGCCTTAAGGTAATGTGGGGGGAGAATCTTTGTTTGTGTATAGATGCTTAATGCCAAAGGGATATTGATCATACAATGTAGTATGCCACATACTATAAGTACGACTTTAAGCTTAAAAAAGTATTTTTTAGCAAAAAATATTGCTGGTAGGAATCCCATAACATAACAGGGCATAAAATAATAAACACTAAATAATTGTAATACAAAAAAGCTAAATCCATACCCAAGAGCCCCAAGCAAGAGGCTATCATATAAAGGATATAAGATTCTATCTTGATAATAACATCTTATGCGATATATGAGTAATGTAGGCAAAAAGATAAAAATAAATGGGTGGTTCAAAAATGCATTGAGTATTGACTGGAGAAGCATAAAGCCCTGTGCGGCCATCACTTTCGCATAGCTTGTTGTTTGTGGTACGGTAATGACAAGATATATGAGTATAAATGCCCCTGCCCCACACAATAGCCCAAAGATAAGAATCTTAGTATTTCGTAAAATTGGTTTATGCCAAAGGCTCAATATTAGATATACCCCACTAAAAATAGTAATAAAAATAAAATCTGTCTCTTTGTAAAAAAGGCTTATGATTCCGCACAATAAAGAGATGAGAATTAGAGTCAAACTGTTTTTGCGTATGCCAAAAAATAGGGCAAATACAAAAAATGTAAGCCAAAACATTTGGAGTTTTTCAGGGAAGCAAATGCCTGTAATGATAGTTATAAACCCGACATTGAAAAAAACGATCATTATCCCTAGAAAAGCCCAAAATCCATTTAAAAATTGCAGTGCAAGGATATATAGCATATATGCCATAATGACAAATACTATTGCATTAAAGAAAAAGAATAGCTTTGGACTAGATGAGAGCTGCATTAAGAGATTTAAGTCCATATACGAAAGAGGATTAAACCTTCCAGTATGTGGTCGGTAGCCAGCAAAAATTGACTTTTGTTCAAGGATATCAAAAAACATCCAAACATCATCTATTTGGAGTGGGAAGCTAGCGTTTATATATATGCCCCCCCCCCCATTAGAAATAATACTATCACTACATACAAGTGCTTATGGATTGTCATTATTGCTCCTTTTAGATTTGTTGATCCCAAGTGCTTTGATCTCGTAGCTAAAGCTTATTTCACTTGGGGCATGAAATGCGGAATTGGTGATGCGATTATATAATTTTGTGCGCGCATAGTAAAGTTGCAATAGTGCTTTTCTTATGATTTTTTTCAGCCCTTTGGTATTAGCTAGCGCGTCTTTATCTATGATTTTTGTGTCGCTAAACCCAGCCATTGCAAGCACATATTTTAGACTTCCAGTGGTAAAAAGCGTATTGTGTGTGAAGTCTTCATATGCCCAATAGCAACCAGTATGGCTTTGTGCATTTGGTACGGCGACAAAGATTCTGCCATTTTCTTTTAGAACATGTTCTCTAAAATGCACCAAAGTAGGAATGATAGAATCCTTAGGGAGATGCTCTAGGGTATGGGTTGCAATGATAAGATCAAATTTTTCCTGCGGGATAAAATCTAAAATATTCTCCACATATAAACACTCAATCCCAGCTTGGCGCACAGATTCTATGGCGTGTTTATTAATATCAATACCACATAGATATGGCGATTTTGGCACGTTTATATTGCCCCCCCCCAGCATTTTCCTTAGCAGCTGTTTTTATTGCACAAAGTGTCTGTCCAAAGCCGCAGCCAAAATCTAAGATTCTTGCTCCTTCATCAATGCCCTCTAATACTTCTTTAAAATACATTGGTAGCCTAAAATTTTCATACATTGATGCTTGCACACCTCTAGCTTGAAAGTAGTTATCCATTATTGCTCCTTTTTTGCAAGATTGAATCAATAAGCGCAATGACCCTATCTGGTGTTATCTCATTAATATTTAGCTCGCTTTTATATGCATAGGCATTGCTTAGTTCTGTATAGCGATGCGGGTTGTCCTCGATAAACGGGTGAAACACCGGGTAGTATTTATCGCTTATCTCTTTGGGATAAGGGATAAATCTGCCCAGGTGGTTGCCGTTATACACGACGATAACTATCGTCGTGTCTAACAGGGCACCCAAGTGAGCACAACTTGTTTCATTTGAGATAAGCAGGTTGCCGTTATACACGAGCGAGCCTAACTCCGTTAGACTCGTTTTACCTACAAGATTCATAATCATTGGTTTATGTATGGAATTTGTGTTTGCTGCTTGCAGGCTAGATTCTAGTGCTACGGCATTTGACACATCCTCCTTGCCTCCGCAAATGACAATATTGTGTCGGTGTTTTTGCATAAGATGAAGCCCCACTACATTAAAATGCTTTATATTCCATTTACGATACGCACTACTTGCCCCAATAAAAAGCACGCTATATGGGCTAGGCGGGATAGATTTTAGCTTGGGTAGGGCTTCTAGTTTGATAAAAGGGCTAGGGGGCGCATAGGGCTTAAGCACTTGAGAGAAAAATTCTGCATTGCGATAAAACTCAAACATAATCTCTGGGGCACATTGTGTAAGTGTGGTATAAAATCTATCAGCTTTAATCTTAGCTTCTTTTGTTGTGTTTATTATATCACCAAGAGGAGCAATCTTTTCGTCTGCGTTTATATAGGAAATAAGTGTCTGTGCTATATAATCTCTCGAGAATACAGGATGTAGCGCGATAGAAAAATGAAGTTTTTTGAGTTTGCGCAAAAAGTAAATTCTATAAAATAGATTATGATTAAATTTTGCTAGAGAGAGCCATAAAAAGCTATCAATATTGACAGAATCTAATTGATAAGCTAAATCTTTATAGGTTTGATTACCAAGTAGGGTAATGTGATAGTTTTGATAAGTGTCTCTTATTGTTTGTATAAACGGACGAAAGAGTAGATAGTCTCCTATGGCGTCTGTGCGTATAATGAGTAGGCGTTTTTGAACATTGTGGGATAATGGGCGACAAAACATAGATGTAACAGTATCTCTCAAGGATCGTAAGAATATTTTAAGCGATTTTGGTAGTAACAGTTTTAGAAAAGCAAGATTGCGTAGGAGGCTCATTATACCATCTTCCTCATAGCAGATTGTGCTGGATTTTGGGCTATGGAGATGCTTCGAAGAATAAAGTGTTTAAAGAAAGAAGTAATACAACAAAAGTCTAATTTGAATTTTGTTGTATATTCCTTTGTTTTGCTTATAACTGCCACTTTAAATCTGAAATACTTTATAATACTCGCGACTCGCATTTTCATCACCTCACAAGAGGTGTTACCAAGGGATAAAATCCACTCAATTCCACCGACTGCACTCTTACTACCAAATGAGTGCGCAAGGTAGCTATTGTATTTGTGGAGGATAATATTTTGTGGCGTACTATGAACAAAGCTTACTACTAGTAGCCTACAAGACAAAAATTTGGTAATGGTTTTGCCAAAGACTTCTAGCATACTTAGCGCAACAAAGACATTGTATGCATTATAAAAAAGTCTTAATACAATATTGCTATGTTGACAACCAAAACTTTTAAACTCAAAGCAAAGTATTGGTATGAATAGAAAATCTTTTAGCAAGACACTCTTAGCGATATATTTTCTTATGAAGCCATCCAAAGTCATAAGTTGCATTGTCTTAGGGCAGAATCTAGCCTTTAGTTGTGGATCAATCAATGATATGTTGTATTTTACTTCAGCAAGGGTGGGGCACTTTCCACAAGAATGCCTAAATCTATCGTATAGTTTTTCACTCATTGCATAATGATGAGCATCCAACGTAGCCAGCATATTGTTCATAGCCCAAATGATTGGCTTATGGATTTGTGATAAGGGCTTAAAGGATATGAAAGGATGATTAATCCAATGAGGCTGGATACTATCTGTTCTTTTATAATTTTCGTGATACGTGATATCATAGCCGATGAGGTTATTACTAGAGATTCCAAACAGCCTCTTGGGATATAGTCTTGCAAAGAGGGTGTTTATTTTTGATTGAATGTAGATGTATTTGTTTCTATAAACACCATATATATTTTGTGCATTTTTAGAGAAATATCCCGAGTCCGCTAAGATATGAGTAGAAAAGCCGTGATCTAATAGGGCACAATGCAGATTGTATGCGCCTTTTGCTACGCTGCCATTAAATTCCCTAGAGACAAGGTGAAGCATATAAGGATTGCTCATATAGCTTCCTTATAAATGTGGTGGAGCTCATTAAAATAAGATATTGGTGCAAGATGGTAGTGGGTGTATATAAGATGAATGTATATAAGGGAATCTAGTTTATATGCCCCCCCCCCTATTAGCATTTCATATAGTTGCGTAGTTTTATGAGCACTTTTATCCCAGCTGAAATGTTGAAGTACAATTCTAGCTTTTGCAGTGAGATTTTTAGCTAGTGTGCGGTCTGTGATGAGGGATTCTAGGATGTTGCTTATGGAATCTATGGAGTATGGGTCAAAATACAAGGCACAATCTCTAGCCACTTCTCTAAAAACTGCTATATCACTTAACGCGGCAGGGCATTGTGCATAAAAGCTTTCTAATATTGGAATCCCAAATCCTTCATATAAAGATGGAAATACAAAGCAAAGTGCTTGATGATAGATTGTATAGAGATCATCATCTTGTGCTTGTATGCTCCAGACACGTTTTGTGAGTCCAAGAGATTCTAGTAATCTTCGTTCTTGTGGATTGAATGGCTTGCCTACACATAGGACTTGGAGTTGTTCATAACGTGGAGCAATCAGTCCAAAAGCCTTAATAAAGGTTAAAAAGTTTTTGTATCCATCGCGTTGCCCTACAAATAGGATATATTGTTTTGGCAATTTTAGTGGTTTTATAGTGTTTTGAAGACTATACCCATGATAAATGACGTGGATTTTGTTTTCATTAACTCCAAAATAGCGCATAAGGTCGTATTTAGTCTGATAAGAAATAGCAATGAGCAAATCAGAGATACTACATAAATAATGCTTTAGCGCGCTATCTTTGCTATTCTTTGGAAAAAATTTTCCAGCATAAAGTTCGTGAATCATATCGTGAATAGTGGTTACAAGAAATGTATTTTTAGGTTTTGTAAGATTTTTATAGTAGCTTGGGTGATAAATATCAAAATGTTTGCGAGTAAGCAAGACTTTCTCATAGCATTCATTAAATGTCCAAATAAGACGTGTCTTGCCACGAAAATTCTTTGTATGTTTGTGCTTGCTTAGATAGAGATTTTCACTATAGAGTGTTGATATTGTCGCATTGGGGTTGCGCGTATAGATTTCATAGATATAGCGCGAGATACCACCTACATATTGCATAGAAAATATATCGTGAGAATAGAGCACTTTAGGCAACATAGCCTGCCTTGTAAGAGCAATGAAGCTGGCTAAGATACGGACGAAGCTTTTCTACAAGCTTTTGAGTCTTTGTTTTTGCAAGTCGTTCTATCTTTGGTGTATCAGATGTTTTGTTCATAGTAAGAACAATAGAATCCACCCCGGATTCTAGCAGGGCATTGTGCAACCGCACACAAGCACGCCCAGCACCCCCAGAATCTTGGCTCACCAAATGTACAACTTTCATACTTAAACCTTAGAATCTATATAGCTGCCTAAAAAGAGCAAAGTATAGCAGAAAATAAAAAAAGTTACATTAAATCTCAAACCTTCTATTGTTTTTATGAGATTTATTTTTGTAATAAGATTAAGAATAGAGAAATGCAACCTAAAGCATAGAGAGGTTCTCTGGAATCTTGGATTCCAGAGATAAGAAGATTATTTAAGTGTTGGTATATATTGTGCAAGCGCATCAATTTCTTCATCGCTAAGTGCTGCTGCTTGCCCCCACATAGTGGCACCCAAACCAAAATGATTTAGTGTTTTAGCTTTGTAGCCTAAAAGGTCTTTTTTGATTTCTTCTGGAGTCATTGTATTGGTTACTCTGCTTTTTCCTAGTGCTTGTTTTTCCATTTTTGCTCCATGGCAAGCTTGACATTTTGTTTTGATGATTTCTTCTGGTGCAGCAGCATTTAACATAGCCATACAACCAAATAAACCAAGTGCTAGAACGACATTTTTCATTGTGTCTCCTTTGAAGTTGTGTTAAACTCACAATATACAATATAATCAATAAATAAAATCTAAAGTTGTGTAATTTTCTGTCAAAAATATTTATTTTGTTACTTAAAATTATAATGTTATGAAGCGTGTAGTAACTTTGATAAGAGATACCATATTGGATTTTTAATCTATGGAATTATATTTGCTTTAACCTATGAAATTGAGTTTAAGGAGATGTAATGGCTGCAAGAATGCAGATAGAACAGACAGAATTTAGCACTAATAAGAAGAAAATTAGCAAAAAAGAAGCACTTTGCAAGGTTATTATCGGGCTATTTTTGGTGATTGGTGTACTAAGAGCGGAGAAGATAGGTGAGATTGCAAATATTGTTGGTGTGCGTAGTAACCAGCTTATTGGCTATGGGCTTGTCATAGGGCTTAATGGCACAGGCGATAAAACAAGCTCAAAATTCACTATGCAATCTATTGCAAATATGCTTGAAAGCGTTAATGTCAAGGTGGATTCAGAAAGTATCAAGTCTAAGAATGTTGCAGCTGTTGTGGTTACTGCAAACTTACCTCCATTTGCTAGGCAGGGTGATAAGCTAGATATCCAAATCTCTTCAATAGGCGATGCTAAATCGTTAGAATCTGGAATTCTTGTGATGACACCATTGAGTGGAGTAGATGGCAATATTTATGCGATTGCACAAGGTCCGGTAACGACTGGAAGCTCTGGCAATACACTTAATGCAAGTGTTTCTCAAGGTGCGGTGGTTGAACGTGAGGTCGCTTATAATCTTTCAAGTCAGCAAGAAATGACTTTAAGCCTTAAAAGTGCGAATTTCCAAAATGCACTTAAAATCCAAGAAGTGCTTAACCAAACATTTGGAGAGGAAAGCGCAGTAGCAATAGATTCTCGCACGATCAAACTTAAAAAGCCCGAGAATCTGACACCTGTGGAATTTGTTGCGCTTTTGCAAGAAGTGCAGATTGATTATACAATGGGTAATAAAATTATTATTGATGAAAAATCCGGCACAATTGTAGCTGGAATCGACATTCAAGTGCGCCCCGTGGTAGTTACAAGTGGTGATATTACGCTTAGGATTACAAATGAACCACTAGATGAGAAAAATGCCCAATCTCTTGATTCTACTACAAGCTTTGATCAGGGTAGTGGTACTATAAGTGCGAGTGAGAAAAATGCGACTATTGCCAGTGTTGTCAAGGCTCTTCAAAAAATGGGTGCAAGTCCTAAAAATGTCATTTCCATTCTTGAAGCAATGCGCCAAAGCGGAGCGATTTCTATACCTATCGAGGTATTGTAGAGAATTTGCTATACTAAATAATAAAAGGAGTTTGTTATGAAGCTAGATTCTAGTGTCGCAATAATGAGCTATCAGGCAGCCAAGGCTAAGGAAATTACTCAAGATTCCATACAGAATAATAACGATGCAAAACTCAAAGAACAAACCGACGCGTTTGAGGCAATTTTGCTAAAATATATGCTTGATACTTCATTAAAGCTTGATGACCCACTCTACCCAAAACAACCTGGGGCAGACATCTATCAGAGTATGTATAAAGAACAGCTTGCACAACAGCTTTCAGGTGGATTTGGGTATTCACGTGCGTTGTTTGATTGGCTAAAAGAACAGCAAAGCTCTTATAAGAAATCATAAGAGATAAGAGTGATTCCTGCTAGATTCTGCAAGGAGGGTGTTTGAAATCCCATAAAAAGAAACATAAAAAAAGTATCGGCAAAGCGATAGTGCCACAACGTCCCAAAGAAGCACCACAAAATACACTTTTTATGGAGGAGATAGGCGAGGGTGATGAACAAATAGGGCAGGATTTTCTCAAAGAAATTCAAGAAAACCCTCAAAACATTAGGCAACTTTTAGAAGAATTTATTAATATCAGTTATCGCTATGAAAAAGATGTAAAAGATGCCAAGGCGTTGTATGAATGGCTTATTGAAACATTGCCACAAGCAATTTGGGTCTATAACCACGATGGTAGTTTTTTTTATCGCAATACGCTTGCAATCGAGATTTCACCCATTCTTGATGTAATTACCACGCAAGTTCGAAAATTTCAAGCAGAATCCACAAATCCTGATGGATTACATATTGTGCCAAATGAACCAGCCCAACTTGAAGTAGAATATAAAAAGAAAATTTTTCTTATCCAGACAAATTCATTTCAAAATCGTCTTTTGATCACTGCGACTGATATCACTACCCAAAAGCGCCAAGCGCGTCTTGCTTCAATGGGGCAGATTTCTGCACACCTCGCACACGAAATTCGCAATCCTATCGGCTCTATGTCTTTACTTACTGCAACATTATTGAAAAATGCTCCGCAAGCTCAGATTCCCATTATTGATGAGCTACAAAAATCTATTTTTCGCGTGGAACGTATTATAAAAGCTACTTTGCTATTTTCTAAAGGAATCAATGCCAATAAGCAACCAATGAGTATTTGCGAAATAAAAGAGGAATTGCAAGCTTTGATCAAAAGTTATAGTTTTAGTAAAAATATCACATTTGATTTTGAGTTTATGGATAAGGTTGTGCGTATTGATAAGGATTTAATGCTGATTGCATTACAAAATTTTCTCTTTAATGCTATTGATGCGATTGAAGATAGTGAAAAAGAGGAAGGATATATTTTTATGGGTGGTAATATTGTGCAAGGCGAGATAGAATTTATTATCCGTGATGATGGCAAGGCATTTGAAGACCCAAATATTTTGTTTGAACCTTTTGTAACAACGAAACTTAAAGGCAATGGGCTTGGGCTTGCGCTTTCAAGTCAAATAATCTACGCACACTCTGGACGCATTAATCTTGATGCAGAAAAAAAGGAATTTCGAATTTATATGCCAAAGCTATGAAACTTTAGTTAGAAGTTAAGAGATAGGAGAATCTTATTGATTTTTTGAGGCATTACGCAGGGCTTCTTGTTTAGATTCTAAGGAGAAGTAGCGTTCGTATTTGGATTCTAGCGTATTGGATATGGTTTCCAACTCTTGTGCGAGTGAGGTTATCGTATCAAGTGCTTGCTCAGTGTTTAGTTTAGATTCTAGGACTTGTTTTTGCGCTTCAAGTGCTTCTATTTCATCGGGAAGTGAGGCAAGCTCAAGCTGTTCTTTATAGCTTAGTTTTTGCTGCTTTTTGTGATTTTGTTTTACTTCTTTTGGTTGCGGTGCGATAAGGTTGGATTCTAGCTGCGTATAGTCATAGAGCTCACTTTTTTGGTCAAGATATTCACTAAAACTCAAATAACTTTCCTCGACATTAGATATTTGATTGCCTGTTTTGTTTGATTCTATGTCATTAATGATGAGCAGCTTATGTGCAAGTTTATCGACAAAATAGCGGTCATGGCTTACAAAAATAAGTGCTCCTTTGAAAGTATGTAGATATTCCTCTAAAATATTAATGGTAGCAATATCAAGGTCATTTGTGGGTTCATCTAAAATGAGGCAGTCATACGATTTGGTAAAAAGCAACGCTAGACTTATACGGTTTTTCTCTCCACCACTTAGTGCACCAATTTTTTGTGTGAGCAACTCCTTTGGGAAAAGAAAGTTTTTCAAATAGCCATATACATGCATATTGTGTCCGCGCACATTGATAATATCTCCGCCATTTGGGCAAAAGATTTCGATAAGATTTTTGTTTTCATCAAGCGTGCTGTGGTGCTGATCAAAGTATCCTATTGCGAGATCACCTCTTTTTAGTATGCCACTACTTGGAGGCAGTATTCCTAAAAATGTCTTGAGCAGACTTGATTTACCAGAACCATTACGACCAATGATTGCGATTCTATCGCGTTGTAAGATACGCACATTGAGATTTTCTATGAGTGGTTTTTTGCCACGTGTGATGTTTAAATTCTGACATTCAATGATCATTTTTTGCATATTTTGGCTTGTCTGATGAGCATTGCGTAGGTTTTCTCGCTGAAGCTCAAGACGCATTGTGCGTATGATATGGGGTGTATTTTTACAGGTTGTTCGTAGGATTTCAAGCCTTTTTTTACGTTTTTCGTTGCGTTTTCTGCGGGCTTGCACACCTTTTGCGAGCCACTCCTCCTCTGCTTTTAGGAGCTTTAAGAGTTGTTCGTGTTCCTTGGCAAGATGTTCAAGTGCTTTGGCTTTTTGTGAGAGATAGTTTGTGTATCCACCATCAAAGCTGTTGAGCTTGCAAGCATCTATTTCGATGATACGTTGCGCACAACGGTCAATAAAATAGCGATCGTGACTAATAAATACGACACTTGCTTTAAGCGCTTGTAATTTTTGTTCTAAAAATTCGACTACCTCAACATCAAGGTGGTTTGTAGGCTCATCTAGCACATATAAATCCGCACTTTGCATAAGAATCATAGCGAGTGCTAGACGCTTTTGTTCTCCTCCTGATAGGCTAGATACTATCTGATTTTTTAGATCACTAAGCCAAAAACGCTCAAGGCTTTCTTTGGTTTTTTTCTCTATATCCCAACCATCAATTGCATCAAGGACACCACTGAGAGTGCCAAGCGTCTCAAGAAGTTTTTGTTTTTGTGTATCTGGCGTTGCTTTGTCTGCAAGTGCGGCGTTAATCGTTTGGATTTGCTTATGGGTTTGCATAATCTGTGTGAGACTTTGTTTGAAGACTTCTTGAACGCTTAGATTGGGCGGAAGTATTGGGGTTTGCGGAAGATAGAGGATACTAAGATTTGGTTTTTTTATATATTCGCCACTATCTATTTCTAGGCGATCGCAGAGAATCTGAATTAATGTGGATTTGCCTGCACCATTTTTACCAATAATTGCCAAACGATCGTTTGCTTTTATTGTGAGGTTGATATTATCTAGAATCTTGCGCGCACCAAATTGCTTGCTAACTTGATGAAGAGAAAGGAGAGACATAGCTACACTATTCAAGCAAATTTGTAGAATCTATACTTTGTTGTAACATTTCTTGAGACTTTTTGAGTGCTTCTAGTTGCTCTTCTTTGGAAATTGTTTGGGTTTGTTGTGGAGTTTTGGTACTAGAATCTAGATTGCTTAGCGAGTTTGGCAAGATACCAGCAGGCATTTTTACAAACACATCTTCGTAGTTTTTTCCACCTTTTTTGTATCTAATGTAGATATCGCCGCTTTGTGTATTGTAAATATAGGTGTCTTTGCCATCGCTAAACATTTGCCACGAAGCAAGAGCAGGTTGCATCATACTGACACATAGTACCACAAGTGTGAGAATCTTAGGGAGCGTTGTTGTATTTTGTTGCATAAGAATCCTTTTTGTATTGTAGCACAATTTTGAGAGCCTTAGAAAAGTCAATCTAAGCTCACTTTAAAGATTGGGGCTAGTTGTCTTTTAGTTGTATCCATTTTTGTGCTATACGCACAGCATTTGTTGCAGCACCCACACGTACTTGATCTGCAACACACCACAGATGTATTACTGTTTCATCAAAGTTGTCTTCTCGGATTCTGCCTACATATGTGTGGTTTGTATCTGTGGCAATCATTGGCATAGGGTATTGATTTTTGCTTGGATCATCAAGTAGAACAATATTTGGAGCACTTGAGAGAACCTCACGGACCATATTTGCACTGACTTCTTGCATGAAATGAATTGTGATTGCTTCGCTATGGCTTCTAAATACAGGGACACGTACGCAAGTGGCACTAAGAGGAAAGTCTGTATGCATAATTTTATGTGTTTCATTGATCATTTTCATTTCTTCTTTTGTGTAGTCGTTATCTAAAAACACATCAATATGTGGAATTACATTGATTGCTATGCGGTGTGGAAAAACTTCAGGAGTGCAGGCGTTAAAATTAAACGAACAAACCTTTTGCATTTGGGTAAAAAGTTCCTCCATTCCACGCTTACCAGCTCCGCTAACTGCTTGGTATGTGCTTACATCAACGCGTTTGATTCCAAAGGCTTGCTGTAATGGGTGTAGCACTTGTACCATTTGGATTGTAGAACAATTGGGATTTGCAATGATACCAGTTGTGTGCCAATGTCTTATATCTTGCGGATTAACTTCGGGGACGACAAGTGGCACTTCTTTTTGCATACGAAAATAGCTTGTGTTATCAATGACAACCGCTCCAGATTTAGCTGCACTTAGGGCAAATTCCTTACTAACATTTCCGCCGGCTGAAAAGAAGACAATATCAGCTTTGTATTTTTGAAAAATCTCGTGTGTTGTTGTTTGGACAGGGATTTGTTTGCCAAATGCTTCAATAGTTTTGCCGCTGCTTTTAGAGCTTGCAAGAGGCAAGATAGTCTCTGCAAGAAACTGCTCCTCCTCTAAGACTCTGATAATCTCTTCTCCTACGGCACCTGTCGCACCAACAATAGCAATTTTGTATTTCTTTTTCACTGATGCTCCTTTAAAGTCTAGTTGCGCTCTTTATAATCTTCATAATTGAAGGTTTTAAGCAGTGTAAAGTGATTATTTTCTATCACACCAAGGCTTGGCAGAGCGATACCATTAAAGGTGGTATTTTTTACGATTGTGTAATGTAACATATCTAGAAAAACAATTCTATCACCAACGTGTAAGGGCGTATCAAAGCTAAAATCTCCAATTATATCGCCTGCTAAACAGGTCGGTCCCCCAAAGCGATAGCAATATTTGCCCGAATTTTCTCCTTTGTCATTCTCGCAAACCTCTTGCCCATCATTAGCGCGTGAAACCTTAAATAGGTTTGGACGATAGGGCATTTCTAGGCAATCTGGCATATGTGCTGCAGCACTCACATCAAGAATGGCTACATTACCCTCGTTATAAACAATATCAATCACTTCACCTAGTAAGAATCCGCATTGCCAGCCAACTGCTTCGCCTGGTTCCAAAAATATTTCTGCTGTACCGTATGTGTTCTTAAAACTTTTAATAAGTGAGATAAGCAGAGGGATATCATAGTCGCTGCGTGTGATATGATGTCCTCCACCAAAGTTTATCCACTGCATTTGTGGTATAAATTCTCCAAAATGATGTTTGATATGCTCTAGAGTCATTTGTAGTGCTAGAGCATTTTGTTCACAATGTGTATGAAAATGCAAACCATCAATCCCAGAAAGTCCGTATTCTTTTACGCCTTTACAAAACTCTTGAGGCGTGATACCAAGCCGACTTTTTGGTGCGCAAGGGTTGTAAATAAGTGGTGTAACCTCGCTATAAAGTGGGTTAATACGTAATCCCACAGAAATAGGGCTTAATCCAAGCGATTTGAGTTGTTTGTTTTTAACTTCAATGGTTGGCTTAAACATTTGCCATTGGGCAAAGGAATTAAAAATGATATGCGTGGCAATTGGCAGAAGTGCTTTTATATCGGTCATTTTGTAGGCTGGCGAAAACACACAAATTTCTTTACCACTTTCTCTGCCGCCAATCTCTTCAAACCCAAGCCGCGCTTCATTAATACCACTTGCGGCAACACCACTAAGCTTCTCTCTTACGTTTTGGAATCTGCGCCAAAATGCATAGCCTTTTAGAGCAAGTAGAATTTTTGCACCACTCTCTTTTTGGACAGAATCTAGTATTTCAAGATTGGACACTAGTTTGTCCATTTCAAGAACATAGCTTGGAGATGGGATTGAAAAGTATTTAAAAGCCATAGGAGTCTGTGTTCCTTGGTATCATTTAATCATAAAGTTTTTGATAACTCGTTCTACATCCAAAGGATTTGATTTGGAGATAAAGTCATTGGCTTTTAAAGACATCGCCATATCTTCATTGCTACTACCGCTCATAGACGAATTTACGACGATGGGGATATGAGCTGTTGTTGCGTGTGCTTTGACTTGTTTTATTACTTCAAACCCGCTTGCTTCTGGCATTTCAAGATCGGTAATGATAAGTCCTATTTTGTTTGCATCTGTTGTTGGAGCAAAGAGGTAATCCAGTAGTTTTTTACCATTTAGGAAATCGTGGTGTACCACACCAATTTTATCAAGGATAATCCGCATAGTCTTTAAAACACTTGGGCTGTCATCGGCAAGCAAGATTTCTTTATTTGTGTGAATGCGCGAGACTTTTTGTAGATCTTCTTCTTTTTCTTTTTCTATCCAAGGGAAGACATCAACAAGCATTTTTTCAATATCCACAACCTGTACCAAGCGTCCGTCAAAATAGCGCGTTCGACTTACAAGTTTGCTTGTAGGGTTGTTACCAACAGATCCAGTGCTTTGTTCAATTTCTGTCCATTTTTTGCTAAGAATTCTGTCTGCCTCATACACACGCACCCCTATCGTCCAGCGCGAAAACTCGCACACCATAACAATATCATAGATTCCATCTTGCTTGATTTTGTAGGGGCGCAAATCTTTTTTGGTATTAGCACTATCATAATAAAACCATTTGCGCATATCAATAAGGGGTATGGTCAGCTCGCGAATTGTTATGAGTCCCTCTACAAGAGAGCTTGGATCGTGGCTTACAATCGTGACAACCCCACGATATTTAATAACCTCACGGATCTTAAAAACATTTACTGCATAGAGGTCCTTACCCTTTTCTAGACGAAAACACAGAAGTTGAAGTTCGTTGTTTTTATGGAGACTGGTAACATGATCGACTTGTGATAGATTTGACATATACACTCCCCTTTTGGTGTGTTTTTCTGTAATCATAGCATAAAAAGCTGTAGTATTCTTTATAAATTCTGTTTATAAATTATGTAAAAGCTTTTTTGTTAGAGTTGTTTGTGTGAATTTTTCAAATGAGAATCTGGTATTTCAAATAGATTCTACTTAGCTAAATTTATAGAAAATACATATTGTGTTTGTAAAAAATTTGTGTTAGAATTCACCCTAAATAGCAGTTCAGAATCTAATATATCTAAAAATGCAAAAACTTGGGCAATCCTCTTAAGGACGTCAATGATAGAACTTCGCAATATCACAAAAATCTATCCTAATGGTTTTCAAGCTATTTATCCCCTTAATTTATCTGTGAAAAAGGGCGATATTATGGGGATTATTGGCTATTCTGGTGCAGGCAAATCCACGCTCATTCGTCTTATCAATCGCTTGGAGAATCCAAGTAGTGGCGAAGTGCTTATTAATGGAGAAAATATCCTCGCTTTAAGTGATCGTGCGCTTCAAAGGAGGCGGCAAAAAATCGGAATGATTTTTCAACACTTCAATCTCCTTTCTTCAAGAGATGTGTTTGGCAATGTCGCTTTTGCTCTTGAGATAGCTGGATGGAAGCGCGAGGACATAAAAGCACGTGTTTATGAATTGCTTGAAATTGTAGGACTTAAAGAAAAGGCATATTATTATCCAAAGGAACTAAGTGGCGGACAGAAGCAGCGCGTAGCCATAGCGCGTGCGTTAAGCAATTATCCTGATATTTTACTATGTGATGAAGCTACAAGCGCACTAGATACTAAAACTACAAAATCTATTCTTGATCTATTAAAGAGTATTCAGGCAAATTTGGGGCTTACCATTGTGCTTATCACGCACCAAATTGAAGTAGTGCGAGATCTTTGCAACAAAATGTGTGTTATGAGTGGTGGGCAAATCATCGAGTATGGCAGTGTGGAGAAGATTTTTAGTATGCCAAAACACGATGTTACAAAAGAGCTACTCTCTTATTTGCCAGCTATTAGCGACCAAGAAGTACTCTCCCAAAGTAGCAATGCTTATAGGATTTCTTTCATAGGTGAGCATATTAATGAGCCGCTTATTTCTGAAGTTATTAAAAAATTTGACATACATATTAATATTTTGGCTGGCAATATAGAACCGCTCAACACAACAAAAATTGGGCATTTGTTTGTAGAGTTTGAAGGAGAAGAAGAGACTAATGTCAAAGCCATAGCGTATTTGCGCGACAAAGGCTTATTAATAGAGCCATTAAACCCAGCGCTAGATTCTAGTTGCAAAGTATTATAAAAGGAATCTAAATCTATGGGCGAAATAAAGAGTTGATGTTATGAAAAAAGCCAAGATTTTGTTTGCACGCTGTATGTTGCCACTAGGGGGGTTTATTTTATTGCTGCTATGTGTTGCGCCTTTTTTACGCGATTTAGATACATTGCGCACTTTAACATTTGAAAAATTTGTGCAAAATTCGCAAACCACTTCTCTAGAATCTAGCGCATATAAGCAAGAAAGGCAAAATTCTTTGTTTTCTTCGCTTTTACAAACAGATAGACTTGAAAAAACTGCACAACAAATAGATTCTAGCTTAGAAAGTATGCTGCGCAGTATGGCGCTTATAATTTTTGATATATTATATAGAGAAACACCACAATATCAAGATTCTCTCCAGAGCCCTCAAGCATACTCTAGTGAAGTTGCTAACCAAAACGATACATCTTCTTATGAATCTTTGCAACAAGCAAAAGAGTATCTTTTAGAACGTGTTACATATAACTATACCGAAATTTCGCAAGCTACTTATGATACGCTTTATATGGTATTGTGTGCCATTATTCTTGCAACTATTTTTGGCTTACCGCTTGGTATTGCATTGAGCATTACAAAACGTGGCAGAATCTGTTCCCACCCAGTTCTTAATGGTATTCTTGGTTCATTTGCAAACATTGTCCGTTCCTTTCCTTTTATTATTCTTATTATTCTTTTACTGCCGCTTTCGAGGTGGATTGTTGGGACAAGTATTGGCGCAACCGCTGCTATTATCCCACTTGCAGTGGCTGCAATCCCCTTTATCGCGCGTTTGTTTGAGGGGGCATTTGAAGAGGTTGATAAGGGGCTTATCGAAGCAACCTTGAGTATGGGAGCAAGTAAAATGCGGGTTGTGCTTATGATGATAGCAGAAGCCAAACCCGGTCTTATCAATGCTGTTACTATTACTATCATTGGGCTGATTGGATACTCGGCAATGGGTGGTGCTGTGGGTGCTGGAGGGCTTGGCGATGTAGCGATACGACTGGGATTCCAGAGCTATCAGGAGGATTTTTTATTAACCACTTCTATTGTTATTATAATTCTTGTACAGTTTATGCAAAGTATCGGCGATATGTTGGTAGCAAGAATGCGCAAGAATCGCTAAAGTAAGGAGTTGTGAATGAGACAAATACAAAAAATCAGCTATGCCATATTGTGTTGCTTTGCTTTAGTTACACAAATAATTGGTGTTGAACTGCGCGTGGGGGCAACCCCTGTACCAGCAGCAGAAATCTTAGAATTTACAAAGCCTTTGTTGGCAAAAAAGGGTATAACGCTTCAGATTCAGAGTTTTACAGATTATATCACGCCAGATATTGCGCTTAATGACAAAAATCTTGATGCTACCTTATACCAGCACAAGCCTTTTATGGAAAAGATTGCTAAAGATAGACACCTTGATTTGGTGAGTGTTGCTGCTATTTATGTTGTGCCTTTAGGATTGTACTCTAAAAAATACAAGACCCTAGAATCTATTCCAAATGGTGCGACAATCGCCATTCCAAATGATCCGACAAATTATTCTCGCGCTCTTATTTTGCTCCATGATAATGGCGTTATCACACTAAAAGATGGGCAGAATCTAGATTCTAAAGAATTTGATATTATTAATAATCCCAAAAAACTCAAGTTTAAGCCTATTGAGGCTGCTACTTTGCCGAGGATTTTAGATGGGATTGATGCTGCAGTGATTACTGCAAACTATGCTCTGCAGGCAAAAATGAAGGTAAAAGATTCTTTTTTTTATGAAAATGAAAAATCTGCTTATATCAATGTGCTTGTGTCGCGCAGTGATAATGCGAATGACCCAAATATCCAAGCACTCAAAGAAGTGCTATTAAGCAGGGAGGTGGCAGATTTTATCACGCAAAAATATGATGGTGAGATTCTGCATATTTATGGCAAAAATTCTAGCACTAAGGAGAACAAATGAAGCATTTCTTGTTTAGTTTCGTCGTAGGTATTTTTCTGGGGCAATTTCTTATCGCAGATACTCAAAAAACTACACTTAAAGTTGGTGCGACTCCCGTACCTCACGCACAGATTCTGCGCTTTGTTGCGCCGATGTTGCAAAAAGAAGGCATAGAATTAGAAATTGTAGATTTTACTGATTATGTTATGCCAAATCTTGCACTTAGCCAAAAGAGTATTGATGCAAATTTTATGCAACATAAGCCATTTTTGGACAAAATCAGCAAAGATAGAAAGCTTGATTTGGTGAGTATTGCGCAAGTACATATTGAGCCAATAGGTGCATATTCCAAGCGTATAAAGGACATAAAAGAACTAAAAGATGGTGCGCTTGTGATGATCCCAAATGATCCAACTAATGGTGGTAGAGCACTAATTTTGCTCCACAATAACAATCTTATCACACTCAAAGATCCAAACAATCTTAGCGCAACAAGTGCTGATATTGTCAGAAACCCTAAGAAGCTCAAAATAAAATCTTTAGAGGCGGCTATCATACCAAAGACACTCCAAGATGTTGATCTTGCCATCATTAATGGCAATTATGCTATGCAAGTTGGGTTGGGTGCAAAAGATGCTTTGATTGTGGAAGATTCTCGTTCGCCATACGCAAACATTCTTGCTGTGCGCAAAGGGGACGAAAATAAGCCTGCCATAGAGTCGCTTAAAAAAGCACTCACAAGCAAGGAGCTAAAAGATTTTATTATCCAGACATACAAAGGCGAAGTTGTCCCAGCCTTTTAGGCTATAGAAGTATATAGTTCTTTTAGAATCTTTAGATTCTGACTTTTAAAGATTCTGCGTACTTAGTTTTGGCTTAGATTCTGCCTAGAATCCTAAAGGCGTAGTTTGCCAAAGCTACATATAAAGACTATGATACGCACTACACTCTGCCATCGGAATCCATAGTGCAAAGACAGCAACATTGCTTTAAGATATGGAGGTATGTCATAGTTTTTATGGAGATTGTGTTTGTGGGCGATAAGCATACTCTCATACACGACAAAAATATCAAAATCTCTGCTTTCCATCATAAGTGCGGAAGCTATTTTACGCTGATAGATATGGAGTAGCGCTGTGTGTTTTGGATATTTTGCTTCCAAATGCCTAAGGAGATCTAAAAGCTTATCGCTTTGGCTTTGTTTGGTAGCAACCACTTGGGTAGTTTTGCTTTTGGTGATGGAGTTTGGGTTGTGGCAGTAGTAGTAGATACAATCTTTTGTGCCAAAGTAGCTGTGTGATTCAAGGCTTGCGACAAAGACAAGCAGTCCGTCTTCGTGGAGCTTAAGCGGCGGGCTAAGGATTTCTAGTGCTTTTAGTGCTCTAAGCAGAACGCTTTTATGATAAATTTTGTCGCATAAACTTTGTAGATTGTTGCCAGCGGAAAGAAAATAGCGCATCGCATCGCCTTCAAGCCTGCCTTTATGCACAAGGGGCTTGATACGATAGCCTTTTGGCTTGTATGCGATACAAAAATGCGCCATATCGGTTTTGTGTGTAGTGATTGTGCGATAAGCGATCTCACAAGCGTTTAGCGCTAGGTAGTCATCTGGATCGGCAAACATACAAAACTCCGCTTTTGCCTCTAGGATTCCGGTTTGTCTTGCATGGAATGTACCAAGATTTCTCGGATTGTGCAGAATCCGAATACGAGAATCACTCATTGCATAGTTTTTGGCAATCTCTATACTATCATCACTCCCACAATCATCAACGATCAAAATCTCAATCTCACGCAAACTTTGGTTAATACAAGATTCCAAGCAGCGCGCAATGTATTCTTGTGCGTTGTAAGTTGGAATGATGATAGAGACTTTAGGCTGCACGCAAAAGCCTTTGTGGCGCGGTGCAATCAGCACTAAAGGTGTAGAGCTTTGGCGCACTAGAATCTAGGGGTGCTAAAAAAACCTTTGCAGAAATTGCTGCAAGGCTTGCTTCTAGCTCATATAGGAAGACAAAGATTCTATTGTATGCCCCCCCCCCCTTCGCTTATTAGGATATTTTGTATTTGTTTGGCGATATTATCCCATGATAATTCTTTTGAGCGCACACTTAGATTCTGACTTAGCTTTTCATAAAGCGTTTTATCATTTAAAAGTGTATAAAGTGATTTGGCGATTGATTCTGGCTTAGGATCACAAAGGAGTGCGCATAGCTCACCATTAGAATCTAGCCTAAACTGTTCTTTGAGCCCACCAACATCGGTGCAAATAGTGGGTATGCAGTTTGCTATGCCAACAGAAGCCACACCGCTTTGTGATGCTTCAATATAGGGCATAATAAGAATATGGGATTGATTAAAAACCTCTGCTATTTCTTCTTGGCTTAAGAATTTGTCTATTATTTTTATTTTGTTTTTTGGGATATGAGAGTGGTCATAATGCACCGAACTTTTCCCGGCAATAATTAGGAGATGGTATAGATGTGGTGGTATAGTACTAAGCGCTTCTAGTAAAAGATCGATACCTTTATAGAAATTTACGCGCCCAAAGAATAATATTGTAGGGTGTTTGCTATAAGGTTTTGTTTTTGTCTCTAATCCTGCAAAATCATACAAACCATGCGGAATAATATGTACTTTTTTGTTTGCTATGAGGTGCTGTGAGATTCGAGACTGGACAAAATGCGTAAGAAAAATGATTTCAGTAGCGTATTTAAGACATAAATTTACAAGACTTTGCTGAAAAGGATACCCCTCTCCTGGATGCACAACACCATCGTGTTCAATGAGAACAACGCGTTTGCGCCTTAGTCTAAATGCTACGATAAACGCAAGATTCCAAAAGTGAAAATAAGGAAGCAAAAGCACATCATAATGCTTGGCTTGAAAGAGTATTTTGAGGAAATAAAAGGGCAAAATGCAAAATGTATTGATCATAAAGCTTAGGCGGTTGTGGTAGTAGGTTGTGATGTGTATGGCATTTTCTTGCCATTCTTCTGTTATAGCGTATTTGGTTTGGTAGAGTACATAGGGGATATGAAAGCACTCTAAGAGCTTAAAGGTATATTGTGAGCAGCCACCAGCGCGCCCTAATGACATTACAAGGATTCTTGGGGTTCTTGGAGATTGTGCGGGGTGAGATTTTCTGGTGTGGGCTGTGGGCTGTGGGCTGTGTGGTTGTTTTGTATGGTGTGCTTTGGTTAAATTTTTAGTCTTCCAAAAGTGCAGAGATAGGCTAAGATTCTGATATAGGTTTGCCATTTGCGATGAAAGGCTAGCGACTTGATACACGCGGCGAGATAAGGACTTAAACATCTATGCCCCCCCCCTTTCGCTTATATACGTATCATAGCGGCGTTCAAGCTCCATAGTGCTTCTTAGGATATTGATAGTTTGTTGCTGTGCGCGTTTAAAACAGGCATTACGCGCTACTTCTGGTATGCAGTCTAGCTCTTGCAGCTCCTTAATAACCCGTTGTTTGTCGGCAATCTTTTTACCGCGCGTATGCGTGTCGGTTTTGCGCGTTATGGAGCTTTTAGAATCACAATACACATAGAGCTTATCGCGTATGCCCACGCTGCTTTGTGCCATTGCGCAGATATAAAAGCTTTTGAGTACATCTTCTGACATTGTGATATGAGAATCCTCGCCCATATGTGCTATGATGATCTCGCGTACGCGTTTTATGTGCGAAGCTTTATAAAGCTTCGCACATATGTGCCATGGAGGTGTGGCATAATGGGCGAAAACCTCACAAAGTATCCCACTATCGCGTAGGTTTTTTGTGATGATAGGTGGGCTTACGCGTTTATAGGTACGATTCCCAAAGCGCATACCAAAAAACACAATATCAGGCATAGAATCTAGCGCAGCCATTGTGGATTCTGCAATATTGTTTTTAGTGCTGCACGCTGCATTATAGGCTTTTTCGCACGCTGTTTGCTCCAAATAATCATCAGAATCTAAAAAGGTGATGTATTCACCCTTGGCGTATTTGATACCTTCTAATCTTGCACCAAATGTACCAAGATTTCTCGGATTGTGCAGAATCCGAATACGAGAATCACTCATTGCATAGTTTTTGGCAATCTCTATACTATCATCACTCCCACAATCATCAACGATCAAAATCTCAATCTCACGCAAACTTTGGTTAATACAAGATTCCAAGCAGCGCGCAATGTATTCTTGCACTTGATACACAGGGATAATAATTGAGACAAGTGGCGTATTGTGTTGTTGCATAGAATCCAAACCTAAGAAAATAGGGTATTATAACCTAAATATGCGATTTTACATTGTATCTGCTTTGAATTTTAAGACGCCAAGATTCTGGTAGTATGGATTTTATACTATATTTTGTGAGCATACACAAGTATTTCCAGAAAAATACAAGCGCATAAGGTTTTCTATGGCGCATAATGATACGCAGCTCTTCTTTGAAAAATTGCCAACTTGGCTTAGAAGAAATACCATAGGCGTTATAAACACTCACAATCATATCAATATAGCAGAAGCGAATGTTTTGATGATAGATTGTTGTAAAAAATGCATTATCTGCGCAGATTTTGAAGCTTGTATCAAAGTGGTGTTGTTTGAGCAAAGAGGTTTTAACAAATACGCTCTGATGACAAAAGGGCATACGATAGGCTGGGTTTGACTTTGTGTTTGGAATTTTGTAGTGGTGTTCGCTTAGCCAATACATTGTATCACCATAAAGCGCGCCAATAGAATCTAGCGATTGTTTAGAGTCCATAATAAGCCTTAAAGTAGAATCTAAAATGCAGCGATTATAGCATAGTTTGCTAGAAATGCTAAAGTACACATTGCAAATTTCGTATCAGCACTTTATTTGAGGGAAGTAAAGCGTGGCTATTTTATTTTGATTTCACATTCTTGCCTTATAATGTCATTTTATGAGCCTTAGTGCTGAAGGTAGGCTTAAAAGGCGAGTTTTGTTGAGGACAGTGAGGACAGAATGAAATCACAAGAAATTTATGCACGACTCTCTACGAACCCTAAAAAACTTTGGTGGCTCTTGCCACTTAGTTTTGTTACGCTTATAGTTATCGCGCTTGGGATTTGGTTTTTTACACACCAATCTCAAAGTTTTGTCTATAAAACAAGCAAGGTAAAAACCCTGACTATTACCCAGAGTGTTTCGGCTACAGGCACACTCTCGCCCACAGATACGGTCGAGGTAGGGAGCCAAATTTCAGGGCGCATAGAATCGGTGTTTGTTGATATTAATGATGAAGTGAAAGAGGGGCAAATTATTGCTAAAATTAATCCAGAAAAGCTCAACCAAACACTTGCCAAAAATCGAGCCAATTTGGATTCTGCACGTGCGCAGTATGAGCTAAGCCGAGCGACTTTGAAAACAAATGAATGGAATTATAAGCGGCTTAAGGAGCTTTTTGAGCGTACAGGAGGTAGGTCTCCTTCTCAGCTTGAGCTTCGTAATGCGCAGCTAGAATATGAGAGTGCATTGCGTAATGTTGAGGTTAATAAAGCCAATATCGCTAATATAGAATCTGATGTTCGAAGTGCTGAAATTGATTTAAAAAATTCAGTAATTTTAAGCCCGATCAATGGCATTGTACTTGAGCGCAGTGTAGATCCCGGACAAACTGTTGCGGCAAACTTCCAAACCCCAACACTTTTTAAACTTGCTAAGAGCCTTGAGACGATGAGTCTTGTGGTAAATGTTGCAGAATCTGATATCGGCAAGGTTCGCATTGGACAGCAAGTACTTTTTTCTGTTGATGCCTATCCTGACATTGAGTTTAAAGCGTTTGTTGATAGAGTTAGCTATGCAGCCACAGAAGATGAGACCAATAACATTATAAGCTATGAAACAAAGATTCTTGTTGATAATAAATCCCTCCTTTTGCGTCCGGGAATGAGCGTAACTGCAAATATTCTTGTACAAACCGAGAAGGACACTCAAGCGATTCCAGTAAGCGCACTATACTACGAGCCGCCAAAGTTAAACAACAAGCAAAAAGCCTTTTCTTTCACGCAAGCCCCTCCACGTCCTCCACGATCTGGAATCGTGAATAAAAAAATGGGCAAAACAATTTATATTTTGCAAGATAACATACCCGTGCCGCTTGAAGTGGAAGTTGGTATAAATGATGGCATAAATGCACAAATTATTAGCCCCAAACTTAGTGATGATATGCAGATTATCACATCATCACAGGCAAAGTAAATTATGCTATGAGTTTTATAGTTTTGCGTGATATTTACAAAACTTATGATACAGGTTATCAGGCGTTGCGAGGCGTGAGCTTAGAGATAGAGCAGGGCGATTTTGTCGCGATGATGGGACCTTCTGGATCTGGTAAATCCACTATGGCAAATATTCTTGGTTGTTTAGATTCTCCAAGTAGTGGTATGTATTTGTTTAATGGTGTAGATGTAACCAAGCTTTCACGTAAGCAAAAAGCATTGCTTCGGCGCTTTTATATTGGGTTTATTTTTCAGGGATTTAATTTGCTTTCGCGCACTTCAGCACTTGAGAATGTTGAGTTGCCACTTTTGTATCGTGGTGTAGATAAACAGATTCGCCATATAAAGGCTATGGAAGCACTTGAGATGGTTGGACTTGATAAATGGGCATTTCATTTGAGTAATGAGTTAAGCGGAGGACAACAGCAACGTGTTGCTATAGCGCGTGCTATTGCTTCAGAGCCTATGTTTCTTATCGCTGATGAACCTACTGGAAATTTAGATTCTAAGCGCAGTGTGGAGATTATGCAATTACTCCAAGCACTCAATAATGATTTGCATATTACGATTCTTATGGTTACGCACGAGAGTGATATGGCAGATTTTGCCAAAAGAGAACTGCACTTTTTGGATGGACAGATTCAGATCGATAAACCCAAGCAAGAGAATACAAAAGAGGGCATTACAGACGATACAGAATCTACTTTAGATTCTAGCAAAACCACCGCTCAAGCTATGTTGGCAGATGAGGATTCTACATTGCTGCAAGGTGCAAACGATGTTTATTGATACTTTTATCCTTGCATTCAGGCAGATTCGACGCAATCTTTTGCGCGCATTTTTGACGATGCTTGGGGTGATTATTGGCGTGCTTAGCGTGATTGTTATGATTGCTATAGGAAATGGTGTTAAAGAAAATATCCAAAACCAAATCAAAAGTCTTGGTAGCAATATTATTATGGTGCATACTGCGCGTGGGTTTGGCAGTGGGGGAACAATGCTAAAGCGTAATTTTAGCCAAAACGAAGTGGCAATCCTAAAGCGCAATCTAGGTATAGTGCGTGCGGTTGCTCCAGTAGCTTCCAATGAAGCACTTGTACGCTATGGTGGTAAAAATGCCCAAGTGCAAATAAATGGTGTTGATAAAGATTATCTCATTGCGACAATGTGGAAAATCAGCGTTGGTAGGGAGATTAACGAGCGCGAGTATGAAGCGGGAGTGCGGGTGTGTCTTATTGGTACGAGTGTGGTAAGCGAGCTGTTTGATAAGCAGAATCCTCTTGGTGCTCAAATACGCATAAAAGATAGTATTTGTGAGGTAGTTGGGGTTTTAGAATCTAAAGGGCAGGGCGGTATGGGCAATGACCAAGACAATGTTATTTTAATACCACTTAAGACCTATTCGAAGTTTGTATTTGGGGCTACAAGTACATTTTTTATTTCTCGCATTATGGTATCACTTGAAGATGGGGTTGATAGCACAATGGGTGCGGCAAGATTGCGTGAAATAATGCTACAAATTCGCCCACCACAAGAAGGACAGCGCGAGCGGTTTGAGATATGGGATACCAAAGAAATGGCGCGCACAATGGAAGAAACCACAAAGACTATGACGCTTTTTCTTGGGTCAATTGCTGGTGTTAGCTTAGTTGTTGGGGGGATTGGAATTATGAATATTATGCTTGTTTCTGTGACAGAACGTACGCGAGAAATCGGCACAAGGCTTGCGATAGGAGCACTAGAAAGCGAGGTGCTTATGCAGTTTTTGGTAGAATCTGTGGTGATAAGTATGCTTGGTGGTTTGATAGGGATTTTCTTAGGATTTTTTGCTGCACTTTTTGCAAGCTTTAAGATGGGGATTCCTTTTGTGTTTGATTGGTGGGTAGCACTTGGAGCATTTGGAGTATCAGCACTAATAGGGATTGTGTTTGGTTATTTGCCTGCCAAAAAAGCCTCTATGCAAGATCCCATCAAAGCACTGCGTTATGAATAGATAACAACCAAAAGAACAACAACTAACCACATAGTGTTTGATATGGATACATTCTTTAATCCTAGCAGATTAGGTTTTATTATGTACTGCTAGAAATTTTGAATTTACGATTGTATTCCATACACTATAGGAATTTTTAGCCGCACTTTTTTTGCAGGAATTGGGAAATTTTTGTGTGCTTCCTTGATTGTTTTTAGGGCTTGTTGGTTGAGAATATCACCAGTATCAGAGTGAAAGACTTTGATATGTTCAATGCTACCATCAATATTTAAAATAAACTCCACCGTTACCGTTCCTTGCAATTCTCGAATCTGGGCTAGGCGGGGATAATGATGTTTTTTGCTAATTGCTTCTTGAACTTTACGGTAGAATTCATCGCTTATGCCTTCATTATAAGCAAGTGCTTCTTGTGTTGAGCCTTGCGAGTCTTGATTGGAGGCAGTGTCATTAATTTCTTCACTTGTTTGGGTGGTGGGTTTTGTCTCTTGGCTTGTCTTTTGTTCTGTTGTTTCTTCTGTTTCGTCTGTGAGTATTTCTTGGGTGGGGATAGGATTTTTGGTTTTATGCTTTTTCTTATGGGCTTTTTTATGCTTGTGTTGTGGCTTTGTGGGTGTAGAATACGCCTTTTGATTAGCATTAGTATTGATACTTGCTAGGTTCATCGTAAAACTAGAAAATCCTGTTTGTGCTATTTTTTCTTGCTTATCAAACACTCCAAAAAACCAGCCAATTGCGCCCAAATGTATCACAAGAGAACATAGGAAACCTAAAAATACGGGTGTTTCAACTTGTTTGCGCAGCGATTGAAAAATTCTCATGACCCTTTTCCTTCAGAATACTAATGATTTTTACAAAATTTTCAAACCTCGCATCTTTGTCGCTTTTGAGTTCAATCATTGTTTCGCTGTCGGTTTTGTTGATAATTTGGCGTAATGTCTCAAAATCTTGCTCTATATCATCAACATATATTTTATTATCCGCACTAATAAGAATACTTAGTTTTTTATCATCAACTTTTTTTTCTACATTGTCTGCTTGCGGAAGAGTTATGGGAATCTTGCCTTGTGCGATAAAGGTCGAGACACTAAGCACAATTGCAAGTAAAACAAGCATTACATCAATGAGGGGAATGATGTTTAAGCCTTCTGCGCGTCTGATTTTCATTATGGCACCTTGCGCGTTTTGTAGCGGATGGTCAGTACTTCTGCACGGCGCAAAAGCATATTATAAGCCATAAGTGTGGGAATAGCCACACATAATCCAAGTGCCGTGGCTTTGAGTGCAAGAGAGAGACCTACCATAATTGTTTTAGCATCCATACCGCCACTCATACCCATATCATAAAACGTAATCATAATGCCACACACTGTGCCAAGTAACCCTACATAAGGTGCATTTGAATAGATAATATAAAGTGCTGTGAGATTTTTGGTTAGAGATTCTTCAAGTGCATCAAGTGTTGGAAAGACATTGATATCTATGCGTATATAATAAATAGTGCGCTCGATACTAAACCACACTGCCAAAAAACTCATTAAACCAAGTACAAAAAAAACGATAAAATCAATATGTTCTCGTAGAAAATCCATATCTAATCCTATTATTTTAGAAGGATCTTGCTTGATGTATGCAAGTTAAAATTTCAAAGTACAATAGCTAGCTTGTTTATTCCAAACTTTAAGAATAATTTTTATTCTTTTAGCTGAATGTGAAGTGAATGTTAATACTTCTTTTATAAAAAAAAAATAAAAACCCAAAAATTAAGTTTATTTATTGTATAATTAAGCGTTTCAAACTTCGTTGCTATAAGGCTTTCGCGTTTAATAAACACCATTTTTGCTTCTTAAGGAAATTTATGCATAAAGATCAAATGCACAATACTTATATTAAAGACAGACTAAAAAGCAGGTTTAATGCATTTATTAACCACGAGTCATTTAGTGGTGTTTTGCTATTTTTTTGCGTTGTTTTTGCTATGCTTGTGGGCAATTCCAATTTTTCAGACCTTTATTTTGCGTTTCGAGAACTTGAAATTGGTTTCTTTTTTGGAGATCATCATTATGGAATGAGTGTGCTGCATTTTATGAATGATGTGGCAATGAGTCTTTTTTTCTTTGGGCTTGGATTAGAGATGAAGCGTGAAATTATCTATGGAGAACTCACTGGGTTTAAAAAGCTTATTTTTCCTATGCTTGGTGCTGTGGGCGGCATTATTGTTCCCATTGGAATCTATTTGTTTTTTAATCATGGTACACCTTCTGCAGTTGGTTTTGGTGTGGCTATGAGTACAGATACAGCTTTTGCGCTTGGTGCTATTCTCTTTCTTGGCAAGCGAGTGCCCCCAAGTCTTAAAATTTTTCTTGTTACACTCGCAGTAGTTGATGATTTGGGTGCGATTTTGGTGATTGTATTTTTTTATACAACTAGTCTTAATATAGGCTGGTTGCTGGTTGCACTTGCTATTATTGCTGCACTTATTTATACAAACCATAAGGATACGCATAGTGTTTGGGTTTATTTGTTGTTGGGCGTGTTTTTATGGGTAGCTATTTTTAATAGCGGTATCCATGCCACAATTGCTGCTGTGATTTTGGCGTTTTGTATTCCTGGACGTTCTAATGTGTCAGATAGTTGTTTGCTTAGCCTAAAAAATGAGTTGCAAAATATTCGTATGCGCATACAAAGTGGTAATGATTTTTTTGAAACAAACATTCAGCACGCACGCTTTAGTATCAAAAATATTTTAGCGAGCTTAAAGCGGTTTTTTCAAGATGATTCTAGTGATGTTAGCAAAAGGATTAATATACAAGAGCAAAGCCAGCGTGTTCAAATCCTAGAATCTGTATCGCATTATTCGCGTCAAGCCCAGAATCCACTCTTGCGCCTAGAGACTTTGCTACACCCGATTTGCTCCTATTTCATTGTGCCATTTTTTGCATTTATTAATGCCGGGGTGCGTATAGATTCTGGGGTTGATTTTGATATTGATAAGATTTTTATTGGTACAGTTTTAGGGCTTGTAATTGGCAAGCCTATTGGTATCTTTTTGTTTGCTTATCTCGGTATTAAACTAAAAATTGCTACTAAACCAAACAATCTTTCTTATGGACATATTTTTGCTACAGGTTGTTTGGCTGGGATAGGTTTTACGATGTCAATATTTGTCGCTAATCTTGCATATAGTAATCCTGATGCGATTGTGCTTTCCAAGATTGCAATCTTATATGCTTCATCGCTCGCGCTTATTTTGGGAATCTGCTTTTTATGGCTTACCACAAAGCCGCTTGATACAGCCTCTAGCAAGCCGCCAAAACAAGTTACTCATCAAATATATTCAGAGGATGTGGCTTTCAGTAAATCTGTGCAAGAATCAAGTGCAACATAATTATATTTAAGCTATTTATAAGAATTTGGCTATTTTTTAAGATTTTATTTGGATTTTGGGTTTATTTTGTATGAAATGTATTTACTTTGTTTTCATCATTACATATCGCTTTAATGGGATTTACAGAGGTATTTTATTAACCTTATCCTAAAATTCTAGGATTTTTAGACGATATACTTCTTGTGAGCGAGACTCAAATTTTACACAAAAAGGACGCGAGATGAAAAAAAATCTTTTAGTAAGTGCTGTTCTTGCCTCGGTGATTGCAACGGGTGCAAGCGCGGATGTAGAACTTTTTGGACACTTAGGGGCTGTTTATAATCAAGGTTTTGGTGATTTTAAGGCACCAGATGGTGGTTCTGTCAATTATGGTGGTTTGACTGGGCATTTGGGTGTAGATATTGGCAATAGTAATGTAGGTTTTGGTGTTGGTGCTTGGGGTGGAAGCCAACTTTGGTCTGGCGGTATTACAGACTATGCAAAAAATACTTTGTATGGTGATGACTATATCGATCTTTCAGATTTGTATTTCCGTTATAATGGTGCGTTTGATTTCTATGTAGGACGCTTTAATGGCAACTTTTTGCGCTCTGATTGGATCGATAACTACATTCAGGGCGCTGGCTTTAGCTACAAGTTTGGATCAAGATCTAACGTTTGGGTAACCTGGGCGAATGATTACACAACATTTGGAGTATTGCCAGGTCGTATTGCTAGCGAGCTCACAGCATATCATCGCTTTCCTTCGAGTTTTAATAACTTTGATGTAGGTAGCAGAGATATCATTGCTGGTGGTGCAAATCTAGATTTTGGTATGTTCCAAGTCGATCCATTTGTGCATTATTATCTTGGCGCACCTTTTGCTAGGGATAATATGTTGCAAGCAGGTCTTAGAGCTGCACTAGTGTTAGGCGATGAAAGCTCAGTTAAATCAACAACATCTGCACGTTTTATGTGGCAAAATACACACGTAAACACATTTTTACTTTGGTTAGATGAAGAGCTACGATTTGCAAACTACTTTAAGTTTGGTGGTGGTTGGTATATGGTTGGCAATGATTCTGGAATCTACACTATCACTGATCATACTCGATTCTATGGACGCTACACTATGCCTTCTATCAGTGGTTCAGCAGGACATTTTGGTGCAGCTGGAACAAATAGCTGGTATGTGTTTGGTGGTGTAGAACACAATCGTGTTAAGTTCGATGTTCTCTATGCTGGAGGCGATTATAGTGAGTTTTCTGCAGTAGCTTCTGTGCGTGTGTTTGACTATCAGTTAGGTTTTATGCGAGAGGGCTTAGGACTTGATATTGGTGCTGGTTATGTGGCTAATGGCTTTAGCAATAGTATTCAGCTACACAATGCAATCGTCTTTGCAAAACTTGTATTCTAAGATGTATGCTCTTTGTGCCACTAGGTACAAAGAGCATTGTTATCACTACTTTAATTCCCTTTCATCTTTCTTTGTACATTCTCCAGCATAGAATCCATTAGCAACAAAAAGAGTGTATAATACTCGGGTATTTACAAACAGAAGGAATTCTATGAACCCCATACTTTATGTTGTTATTCCTTGTTATAATGAAGAAGAGATTTTGCCTAAAAGCTTTGCAACATTGCGAGCAAAAATCACCCAAATGATACACAATAATCTCATCGCGCCAGCAAGCACGCTTATTTTTGTTGATGATGGCAGTCAAGATAAAACTTGGAAAGTACTAGATTCTCTTATTAGAAACATTGCACCTAAGAATTTTAGGCATCAAAAAAAGATAGATACAAACGGTCAAATGCGCTATGTGAGCAATACCACAGAATCTGTTCAGTATTTAGCCACACAAACAAAAGTATTTATGCCCCCCCCCCAATGAGTTTTTACTAAGCAACCCTATTAAGTCTTGTAAGGATTCTCTTCAAGAGTTAGCTCCACGCGTTATCGCACTTAAGCTTTCTGCCAACAAAGGACATCAAAATGCTCTTTTAGCAGGGTTGGAGTATGCTAGCGGGCAGTGTGATTGTGTCATAAGTATTGATTGTGATTTGCAACAAGATGAGCAGAAATTTGATATATTTATAGAAAAATACAATAGTGGCGCAGATATTGTGATTGGTATTCGCAATGATCGTCGAAGTGATACATGGCTAAAAAGATGGACAGCTCTAGGGTTTTATAAGCTTATGGCTCTTATGGGGGTTAAACTTACCAAAAATCACGCGGATTATCGGCTTTTGAGTTCTAGGGCATTATACGCTTTACTTGCTCATAAAGAATCCAATCTCTTTTTACGTGGTATCATTGATAATTTAGGCTTTTCTAAAGAATATGTATTTTTTGATGTTAAGCCAAGAAGTGCTGGACAATCCAAATATCCTTTGCACAAAATGCTGTCTTTTGCTTGGAATGGGATCACTAGTTTTAGTATTGTGCCTTTGCGGTTGGTAAGTATGCTTGGTTTTACTTTTTGTCTTCTTTCGGTTGTGTTTGGCGGCTATGCGTTGTATATCAAGCTATGTACTGATAATGCTTTGTGGGGTTGGACATCTATTATTATTCCTCTTAGCTTTTTTAGTGGTATTCAATTACTGAGTCTTGGGATTATTGGAGAATACATAGGCAAAATCTACACTGAATCCAAACACAGACCACGCTATTTTGTGCAAGAGATTTTAGATTCTAGTTTGGGCAATACATTAGAAGATATTGATAGTAGCGACTTAGGGAATCTATTTTAGATTCCCTAAGGGAGTAAGGAGTATCTTAGTGATCTATAGCTTCGCTGGCTCCTATGCCACTTTGTGCTCGGAAGTCTTGTGCCTCAAAGCCTGCTTTATCGATTTTAGCACGAGATGATCTATCAAGCTTAGAGATAACATATATTGCTATAAACGTAAGAGGTATTGTGAATATTCCAGGGTGATCGTAGGGGAAGATTGCCTCTGCAAAACCAAAGCTTTTTACCCAAATACTTGGACTTAGAATAACAAGTGTAAGCACGACAACAAGCCCTATCAAGCCGCCCCAAAATGCACCTTTAGTTGTGAGATTTTTCCAGTAAATACACAAAAGTAAGATAGGAAAATTAACACTTGATGCAATAGCAAAGGCTAATCCAACTGTAAAAGCAACATTTTGGTTCTCAAACACAATGCCAAGCGCAACTGCACAAAGCCCTATCAAAATTGT
The DNA here is from genome assembly GCA_944323645.1 of uncultured Helicobacter sp. GTDB lineage: Bacteria > Campylobacterota > Campylobacteria > Campylobacterales > Helicobacteraceae > Helicobacter_B. The sequence goes on from CALUTE010000013.1 coordinate 46,137, forward strand.
TGCAATTTTTGTTACTCTCATTTCAAGTTTTGGATCGCATTTACCATCTTTGCAGACATTGACAAATAAATCGTGGCTAATAGCTCCAGCCCCAGAGATTGCTAGTCCAGATACCACAGCTAGAATTGTTGCAAATGCCACTGCAGAGATAAAGCCTAAAAATATATTGCCACCAAGTACTTGTGCAAGATCAATAGCAACCATATTGGCAGCTCCTTTGTATGTCCCATCGGCATTTACAAATTCTGTATTTCCATAGAGCAAAGCGATTGCACCAAAACCAATAACAAAAGTGAGAATATAAAAGTATCCAATAAAACCAGTTGCGTAAAAAACTGATTTGCGTGCTTCTCTTGCATCTTTTACTGTGAAAAATCGCATAAGAATATGGGGCAATCCTGCTGTTCCAAACATTAACGCAAGTCCAAGAGAGATTGCTGAAATAGTGTTTGGTAGAAATGTTCCAGGTGACATAATTGCTTCGCCTTTTGGATGGTGTGAAATTGCTTGCCCAAAATAATAGCTTAAATCAAATCGTGTCAGATATAAAACCATAATCGCCATAAAGGTAGTTCCTGCGAGTAACAAAACTGCTTTAATAAGCTGTACCCAAGTGGTAGCGTGCATACCACCAAATACTACATAGCAAATCATTAGGATTCCAACAAGTACCACTGCTACACCATAAGGTAAGCCAAAAAGCACTTGTATAAGCTGTCCTGCACCAACCATTTGTGCAATTAGGTAAAACACAATAACGCTAAGAGCAGAAATTGCTGAAATAACACGAATGGGCTTTGCATCAAGGCGATAGGCAGTAATATCTGCAAATGTAAATTTACCTAGATTGCGGAATTTTTCGGCGATCAAAAACATAACAATAGGCCAACCAACCAAGAAACCAACAGAATAGATCAATCCATCAAAGCCATTGGTAAAAACAAGCGCAATGATTCCAAGAAAACTTGCAGCACTCATATAATCCCCAGCGATTGCCAAGCCATTTTGCATACCTGTAATATTCCCACCAGCCGTGTAGAATCCGCTCGCTGATTTGCTTTTTTTGCTAGAAAGATAGGTAATAAACAATGTTGCAACAACAAATGCTAGAAACATACCAATAGCTGTTGGATTTATCTTAGCCTTGCTAACTTCTCCTAAGTCAAAGGAAGCACCAAAAAGTGGGTTGCATCCAAATAGGACAATCCCTAATAGTAACCATTGTTTCATATTTACTCCTTTTTTGTATTAGATGTTGCGCCATAATCTTTGTAGTGTAGCTCACCATTTTTAAGCGGATCAAGTATGCTATTTTCTTGCAAATCTTTAAGCGCCTCCTTTTGCTCTTTGTCCAAGTAGTTGTTTGCCAAAAACGTGTAAAGACCTGTTACCACAATGCAAGAAGCAATGATAAAAACACCTGCTATAATGCCCAATGTGATTGAGCTTGGTCCTAAACGATAGCCGATTATATCTGGGAATAATCCCACACCCAATACAAATGAGTAGTACAATACTAAGACAAAAATAGTTAATGCTAACGAAATTTTGTTCCGAAAAGAAACAAAATTTCTAAATTTTGCAAGAGACTTGCTTTGATTTTCGGATAATTTCATTTTTTCCTCCTTTTTGTTTATTTTTGTTCTGTTGCCTGAAGTTTCGTAAGAAAAAAGGTAACATACACGTTTAGCATACAATAAAATATGTGCAACAAAAAGTAGTAACCCAACAATCTTTATAAGAATGGAAAAATAGTAACATATTATGCTTTTAGTATGGTCATATGCTGATTTGTTAGTAGAGAAGTTTGCAAAGGAAACTAGATTCTGGCAATGTCCCACTGCCTCAAAACGTTTAAATATAAGATAGTGTTATTTATCACCCAATTATCTATATTGAATATTCTGATTCGGGCTACTTGCAATGCCCTAACAGATTTTTTCTAGCCAAATGCTGCCACCTGTATTTTTTTGGCTCAACGGTAGCGTGGTTGCAAAGAGTTCTGGGTAGAGATAATTAAGCGCAGTGTTAAAAAACACGATCCTAAAGTTGGTGTTGTAGCTTAAAAATGCACGTAGCAAATACGCTTCATTCCAAGAATTTTTAGCTCTAAGCCATTGTGCTGGATAGCTAAAGGGGTAGAAAATATCGTGAAAATGGATATATACACCTTTCTTTAGAGTGGGTAAAATCTCAAAAAAGATTCTATTGACATCGGAGTTTATTTTGCTAACGTGGGTTGAGTCGATAAATAAAATATCGCCAGAATCTAGTGTTTTAAAGAGATCTATATCTACTTCTTGAAGTCGTTTTGGGATAAGATTTAAGCAGGCAAGATCGCCAGGTTTCAAGAGAGATTTTAGCAATGCTGGGTGGGGCTCAATATGTGTTATTGTAATAGAAGATTCTTGTTTTGTTTGTGCCTCCAAGTTTGTGTTGCCCCCCCCCCCCCCCAAGCGAATTAGCAGCAAAAAATAACTCATTAACATCATACATTAGTGCTGAACTAAAACCAGATCCAACCTCAATAATTCGCTTTGGTTGTATCAAGCGCAACATAGAATATAAGCATATACCATCGCTGTGGCAGTAGGCTTGGTTGTTAAAATAATAGCGCAAATTATTTGTTGGCTCTTCACTAAAAGGTATTTCTTGATACAATGTACCAAAGGCTTTGAGTAGCTTGAGTTGAGAATCTAAACGCAAATCAATGCCATAAAGGCATAAAGGGTCATAGGAAATGTTTGCTATTCCTTCTTCTATCTCTTTATTGTTTGCAATAGGCGAGTAAAAATGCCCACTAGGCACAAAGTCTGTTTGCCCAAAAAGCGCTTGTATTTTGCGATAGCATTTTCGCAACAAATCTTTCAGTGTCAATTTTTGCGGTGGCTGGTTAAGATACATAGGATCTCCTTTAGTGGTGGTGTTTGCCAAATAAGATTCTGGCTTTGGCTCTAAATTTTTTTGGAATAAGATTGCGAACACAGGTGCGTGGAATCACCCAAAATATATAGCGTAAAGTATGAAAAAGAGGGAAGAGAGGGTTATATCGAAAACCGATTTTGCAATCTTCTTGAAACATTCGTATGGAGAGCTGCGCACTCACACCCTCTGTGTTAAAAATCGCTACAACAACGGGAATGTGGAGAAAGGGTTTATGCTGATTATAGAGTTTAGTGAAAAGTTCGGTATCCCCTGCGATTTTAAAGTGCGTATCGTATTTATGGTAGCGTAGTGTTTGGGTAGCAATAAAGGCAGATTGGTGAATAAAGCGGTGGTGGTATTTGTGGGCATTCTTCTTGTGGTGTGGTGCTGCGTAGAGGATTTTAGCGTGGTTTTTATCATATAGTATTTGCGTATCACCATAAATAACCGCAATTTCTGGTTTATAACTGCCCCCCCCCTTCTGCATCATTAAAAAGCGCATAAACAGCTCATAAATTGTGTCATTTGCATAGAATCTATCGCCACAATTCATAAAATTGCACCATTCTCCACTTGCCAAATCTATGCCCTTGTTCATCGCATCATAGATTCCAGAATCTGGTTCGCTTAAAAATTTAAAATCAATGCGTTTATGAGATGTTATATAGGAAGCTTCAAGGTAGTAGGATTTTATAGTATTATTTGGGTTGTCTTTTTTGGTATTGTCTAGTTTTATGGTTGGTGCTAGATGTGTGATTTTAGATTCTATGATAGATCGTGTATTGTCGCTACTTGCGCCATCTATGAGGATATATTCAATATAGGGATATGTCTGATTAATGACAGAATCCATAGTTTGTATAATATGATCGCTACCATTATACACCACAGTGATTACAGAGACTTTTGGGAGATCACTTGGGTTGATGTGGGCTTTGATTTCTTTTTGGTTTGTAGCAGAATCTAGCATTTTTTGTGGCATCGGTTTCGTTTTAGATTCTGCTACTGGACTTTTACTAATTGGAGCACTTGGCTTTGGCATTTTTTTCCTTAAGTCTATAGCTTTGCCACATTATAGCACATTATTACAAGCTCATTGCATTCTTTGGGGCTTATTCAAATGCTTTGTGAGTGCTTGGGCTAATTTATTTGGGTTGATATAGACATTTTCTTGTTGTGGGTGTGGGGAGAGGTCGCTTGTCTCTCCCACTATGTAGTCATACTTGCATTGTCGCGCTAGGGCAATGATTTGCTCTGCGCCATCGTGGTAGTACTTAGGAAATATCTCAAACACTTTTGTGTCTTCTTTTGCAAAGATGGTGTTATCAAGCCCAGCACCATGCATGGATGCTATTGCATCTACTGAAGCAAAGAGGCGCATTTGCTCGCTTAGGCTCATTGTGTCTGGTGTGATGATTGTATAGCCAAAATCTTTGAAAACTTTTTCTACTTCGGTATGATTTTGTATGTTGCGATTTGAAGTTTGTGGGCGTGCGAGGAAGATCTTTTTGGGTAGCTGGTCTTGTGGTTTGGGAGCAGATGTAAGCAAGCGCGATATGATTGGATCATACATTGTGTAAATAAAAGGTGGCAAAATAAATGAGCGATAGTGCAAGTGCTTGCGATATTCTATGATTTCATAATCAGCGATAAGGGTTGGAATTATCAGCTCTTTTGCATGGATAAGTTTGCGTGGGTTTGTGGGAATTATTTTTTCTTCAGGAATGCCAAGCAGTGCATACATTTGCTTTTGGAATGTCGTATTGCACGGCAAGATATAAAAATCAGGCTCAATATTAGCAAGCTTTAGCTGATGGTATCCGGCAATGGTTTCTTTGATAAAATGTCCGTAATGATCATTTTCGCAATAATAAAGAAGCGCAACGCGAGCATTTTTTGGTTCGCAAAATAATGCAGCACGCCAAAATATAAGCCATTTTTTTGCGTTCCTTAGTATTGTTACAAGACGTCTTGCGCGGGAATCTTTCTTCGAAGGGGGCGCGAGTGGGTGGGTGCGCAATGATGTGTGAGATATAAGCGATTTTTTACTTTTTGTCCAAACGATTTCATCATTGCTGTAGCAGTAGCCAAAGGGTAGAATCCTTACTTTGCATTCAAGCGTGGTGTGTGCATAGGGACGAAAGAAATGATGCACATTCCCAAAACAATCATAAAAATTTGGCGCATCTTTAAGAAGCTCTTGGTGTGAGGGTTTTTGCCCCCCCCCCCCCCCATAGAATCTAAAAACTTAATGCCATTAGGGCTAAATAGGCATTGTCTGCTTGGATAAACACAAATCTCTTCTGTGATTTCTTGTTGTTTTAGTGCTTGTTCGTAGGTGGTGTACATAGATTTTCCTTAGTGTATGATGTTTGATAAAACTTTTTTGCATTTTGTTTCTATACGCTTTATAATAGAAACTTTACTAAATACAATGTCAAAATCTATCGTGTCAAAATATGTATTTGGAGCATCTTGGTAGATAAAAAGTTCGCTATCTTTAGCAAGAGGGTTAGCAATAAGGGCTTGCATAGTTTGTTTTGTGTATTCTGGGCGATTGTATGTGAAAAGAACAATAGGAGATATCTTGCTCATTATACTTGCTTCTCTTCATAATTTTGTTGCAAAAAGGCTTCGATGGAATCTAAAAAGATTTTTGCTCTATCTGGTGATTGGTAGTGGATTGTATGTTTAGATAGAAACGCTTTATAGGATTCTAGCTCATCAGAATTATCAAAATCTTGTGGGTTATTAATAAGATTTGTAATACCTTCTTTTAGACTCTTAAAACTATTAACATAGATAGCATTTTTTGCAGTACGTAATAAAAGATTATAATCACCAAAAACAATGCAAGGCTTGTTTAAAAACGTAGATTCTAGGAATATTGTGCCATTGATGGTGGCGGTAGCGATGCTTTTTTGTATTAGCTCTTTTGATGGGGTATCAAAGGTTATAAACTCGACATTTTCAAGCTTTTGCACCTCTTTGTAGAATTCAATAGATTTAAACCATTTGATATTATAGAGAAAATAGCTCATTTCTGGATTATTAAGCATAAATTGATGTGGATGCTCTTTTACATAAAGCTTATAGCCTTTCGGTAAGGCACGTGAAAGCATTTGAATAATAGTGAGTTGGTTTTGTAAAGGCACGCAAACTGATGTGCCTCCTTCTGGTTCAAAATGCATAGCATAAAAAATGAATTTTTCATCATAATTTGGGGTTTTGGCGATCGAGTTGTAGTATCGGCGTTGTTTTTTGGTGTAAAGATAGCTTTGTAATTTTGCCCAAAACGAAAAGGGGTAGTAGCCCAGGTATTGTTCGGCTGTATAATTTCCATGCAAGATAGTCATGAGAAATTCTACGCCAAGCTGTCCGCCGATTTTAAGCACACATTTTCTTGCATACTGTCGTATTTTTTTATACAACGATGCATGTTTTTTATATTTAGTCATTTTGTTGGGCTCAAAAGAATAAAAAAGATTTTCTTTTAGTTGTGTTTGAGAGAGATGCCCTCCCACCAAAGCAATATAAGTATTGGTATTATAAAACAACAGAGATGTTCCATAAATAATTGTGTGTGACGTAAAAAATGCTGGAATATTTCTTTGTTTTGCAATATGGCAGGGAAGATCATGGAGATAGCCATGTTCCAACTCGGAAGCAAATACAAATCTTATGGAATACGTATCAAAAATGTGATTCAACCAAGAGAGGACATTAATAAAATGATTTGTTGCTAGCATACCATTATTGCACCATCTATGTGCTGCAAATTCTATTTTGCATTGTGCCTCTTTAAAGTCGCGTAAGAGCTGGTAGGAAAACCATTCTGTTCCATTGGTGGTAGCACCAAATGCATATGAGGAAATAATATGAATTACATTTGGATTATCCTCGTACTTTTCCTTGCATGCTTTAAGTTCTTGTGTATGTTCCACTATAAGCACAACAATGCGATAGGATTGCTGAAGGAACATTTCCACATTTTGAAGCACTCTGTCAGTGGGGGATCTATCAATCAGGATAATATCGCTCATGTAACACCCTTTGTTTTGATGTATAGAAAGGTTGAGAGAAAATAGGAGATAAGGTATATCCGATAGTGCGTGAGGTCTTTGGCTCTAAGCCTGGTAGAGATAGAGCCAGTACGTATAGGGAATCTGGTATATATAAGGATATGGTAGTAGAGGACAATAAGTACTAAGAATACTATTTCATTGTGTTGATATGCCCCCCCCCTAAGACATTTTTCAAGCTATCTCTTGGAAAGGCATCGATCATCGAAGTAGATGAAAGGTTGGTGATATTAAATTGCAGTTTGCCAAGCTCTTCATATGCCCTAAACGCATTTGCCATACATTTGCTGACAAACGAAAATGTGTATGGCACATAAACCTTAGGAGGGAGGCTGCCCTCATCGTAGTAATGTGCATCATGCAAGTATAGCCGATTGCTTTCATCGACATAAAGCTGCTGATGCCAATTACTATCAGCTCCCAACAAATAGATCTTCTTATACCCCATAGCGATAGCGCAGCACAGCGAAGCTATAAGCACATTGATACCGCTTGGAATTGCCAAGTTTGTCTTGTATAAAAATCTCTCCAAGCGTGCGAATGAATATAGCTCTGTAGCATTGAAAGTTTTTATTGTAATGTTTTTGTTGTCAATAGCTATGCCTTTATTGTTGCGACGTTTAAAAAAGTTATGCGGGGCGAGCAATATCATATTCCAATACACTTTTGAAAGTGCTTTGCTTAGGTCCATACAGCATTTTGTAAGAGAGTTTTCGTGGTTTTCTTCATCGGTATAGTGTCCCCAATACGCAGGATCCATTAAGACATAGTATGTAGGCTTAAGTTGTAGGGCAAGGCTATGGGTTAGCGATTGATTCACCATTATAGTATGTTCATTTTGCAACGCCCGCACATATGGGGTGATGTCTTCTTTCAGGCTTGGTCCATTACCAAAGATAAACACACGATCCTTGTTTGGCTTGATATGTCTTATGCTTGGGGTCAATGTTCCATTGCGAGCAAAGATTTGCAGCCACCAAAGCAGCCTAGCAGAATCCACCACGCATTTTTTTATTTGTGTTGTGATACCCACTACAGCCCCCACCCATCATCTACGATAAGTACTTGTCCATTGATATACTTACTCGCATCACTTAGCAGAAATACTAACGTTCCAGCCAAATCTTGCGGGTCGAGCATTCCTTTGCTTGTGCAGTGTTCTCTATAACGTTTTAAGAAGCTTTCTGGCTGTTTGTCCAAAATCCCGCCCGGAGCGATAGCATTGGCGCGAATATTGGTATTAGCGAGGTATTTTGCCATATAACGTGTCATATGACAAACCCCTGCTTTAATAATGCTATATTCGATTGGGCTGTCCATTTGCGTGCCTATATAGGTGTCAAACTTTGGCGCATATACCCCCTGAATACTGCTTATTGAGACGATATTGCCAAATCCCTGTGTTTTAAAGTATTTTGCAAATTGTTGCGAAGTAAGCAGATACCCTCCCATTTGCATATTCATATTGGCACAGAAATCCTCATATTCTACTTCAAAAAAATTCTTTTTGCCCCACATAGCGGTGCGCGGATACGCGTTATTGACAAGCCCATTTATTTTGCCATATTTTGTATGTAAATAGCCAATAGCGGATTCTAGGCTCTGTTTGCTTGTAATATCTAGGCTTACTACATCTATCATAGAATCTAGTTGGGATTCTTTGGCAGATTGTGTTTGTTTATCTGCTCGCAATTCTTCTATGATGTCTTTTTTTGCTTTATTTGCTAGCTCTTGATTTATGTCGGCGATAATGCCTATGCCACCATTTTGCACGACTGCACGCACAAAGCTTCTGCCAATAAGTCCTGCTCCACCCGTGATGACGATTACTTGATGTTGTAGCATTTTGCCCCAATGTTCTAAGTGTTGTAAAACTGAAATTCTAGTTTATATATCATTATGGATAGCTTAAAACCCGCTATGCGCAGCTAAACAAGATTCTATCCAATGTGTGGTTACGTGCGGATTCTACACAATCGTATAAATGCGCCGCCACACTCCATTGGCGTCTTTTTTGACAATATCTCTGTTGGCGTGTGTATCTACAATTTTATCAAAGTGCTTTTGGCTGATTCCCATAGTTTCGCAAATATCGTGTTTTGCTAAAGGATCAAGGATATGATCAAGCTCATTGATATAGAGCAATGCCTGCTCTCGTGTGATAGCACCTTCTCTACAAAGCCTTGTGGCCATATCAGTTGTGCGCTGTGCGCCAAATTTTACAAACTTGCACCAATACTGCACCATATACCCAATACTATCAATCTGGGCGAAGTGCTCCACAGCCCCTTGTCGATACCATTCATTAAAATCTTGCAAATCCTTAAACCCCACGCTTTTTGCCTCATTAAGAGAATCTAAATAGCCATAAGGATAGATTGCCCCCATAAAAATAAATCGCATCGAATCTGTGCTATCTTTGTGCAAGATATTAAGCTCTTTTGTGCTACCATACTCAAACGCCGCATCTTCCCCATAAAAGACATCACATACATCAAAAGCGCGCGCGATTTTCATAACCTCGCTTTCAAAACTCCCCAAACGCAGTTCAGCGAGCATATAAGGGTTTAGATGTTTTTCAAAGCACTTTTTCATTTCGGCTTTGCAGGTTTTTGGTTTGTAGCGATAGATGATATGATCTGCATCAAATGCTTCGCTAATATTGTTAAGATTGTGCTTGCCAGCTTGTGTTCGTGTGGATTCGTCATAGGTGGTGATAAGCAGTGGGTTTGTAACATTGTGGTTTTGTACTAAGCGTTTTAAAATCATATGAGAATCTTTACCGCCGCTGACACCAATCACACAATCATATCGCCCCCCCCCTTCGCATTTTTGGCATTGCTAAGATGTTGGCTAAGCCATTGTTGGCGCGCTCCAAAGTCGATTGATTTTTTTGCTTCTGCGTTGATACAAGCGCCGCATACGCCGTTTTGGGCATAGAGATTTGGACGATATTCTATGGGAAATCCACAGACTTTACAGCCAAGTAGTGTTTTCATAAAAACTCCTTTAGGTTATGTTTCTATCTCTTTTGCTTGAGATAGGGCAGGGTTGCCAAATATTTCGCTTATAACATTGTGTGTGCTTTTTAAGATTCTATGATGTGGGTAGGATCCAACAACAATACTATCACTTGGCACATCAAGATTCAAAATAAAAGCATTCGCGCCAAAAATCACATTATCTCCTATCATACAATTTCCGATGATTTTGCTTCCTGCATACATCGCGATGCCATTACCAAGTGTTGGGTAGTAGATTATTCCGTTTTTGGTATCTCCACCGATTGTGCAGTTTTGGTAAATACACAAATACTCGCCATATTTTGCTCTACCAAGTACGCTTCCTAAGGGGTGTGTGAGCAAAAGGGTCGCAGGGAGTGCAACCTCATAAAACACATCAATGCTATGTAGAATTTTATTGAGATAATAGCTTTGGGTTGCTAGGGTTAGGTTGGAGGCTTGGTAGGCACTATTGCTAAGATAGTACAAAAAGGTGGCATATTTGTCAGAGTGTGAAAAGTCTTCTATACTAAGGCTTGAATCGTAGTATTTTCCACCTATGTTGCTTAGGCAAGCGCTAAAACGTTCAAGTGCGCGCACAATAATCCCAGAATCTAACGCAATAGGCGCAAAAAACGCACTAAACTGACGTTCTAATAAAGCCTTTAAATCAGGAAGAAAGGGGTATGTATGCTCTCTCATAAACCCCCCTTGCAAGAAAAGATAGGGGTGTTTGTTGGAAAGAGTGGTGGAGTAGGGCGAGCTATTTTCTGATGATTAAAATCCCCCAGTTTAGCAACATTCCAGCCGATATGGTGAGGCGAATGTCGCTTCCCCCCCCCCCCCCCCCCCCCCCCCCCCCCCCCCCCCGCCTCTGCCGCTTTTTATCTTACTTTCCTTCCATTTGTGTTGTTTTTTTCTTTTTTTTT
>CALUTE010000014.1 GCA_944323645.1 uncultured Helicobacter sp.
ACTTGCTTATTTCTAGTGTTGTAGCTGCAGGGCTACTAGGTGGTATAGCAAATGCAAAAAGTGGTGCGTTTGTAGGAGTTAATGTTGGTGTGCCTATCACAACACCAGAGTATAAAGGGGGGCTTAGAACTGGAAGCGAACAATTTCCAAATTCTGGTGTTGGCTATGCTCTTGGTGTGGATTTAGGGTATAAGCAAATGTTTGGTGAGGGAATGTTTGGTTTGCGCTACTATGTGGATTATTATTTCTCACAATCTTTTGGATCAAAAACGACCCAAATAGCACCTACTTCTCTTGATGTGACTATTGATGCTACTATTTCTCAACATCTTGTCAATGCTAATATTGATGTGTTGTTTAATCCTCTCTCTTGGCTTGGTGTGTATGTAGGGATTGGTGTGGGGTATCAAGGGTTTGCACCGGTTTATAGTGTTACTTCTCCAAATCCACAAAATCCACAGCCGGCTACCACCACAACTGATGAAGGTGTCAAAGGTGGCTTCTCCTTGCCTCTTAATGTTGGGCTAAATTTTAATCTTGGAGAATCCCATGCGCTTAATGTAGGAGCAAAGATTCCGCTTGTTGGCTATGATTATTCTATAGCAAGCTTTATGAACACTCCAATACCAGATTCTTCTGTGGGACTTCGCTCTTATATCATAAAAGTAGGATATAGCTATACATTCTAATTTGAGTCCTTGCCAGATTCTGCGCTTTGCTAGACTTTGGCAAAGCGGTGTATAAACTTTAGATTCTAAACCAAATCTAGAAAAGATATTTCACTATCGCTCAAAGCGATAGCTTCTTTGGTAATACGACGAAAATTCCAGAAACTTAGATTCTGTATAAAGCCATTTTCAAACCTTGCTTACAAGGTGAAGAATCTAAAAAGATAGAATCTAATCCTATCTTAGAGCTTTAGTCAAATATCCGCAGAATCTAAGATTTTGTGCTTTATCAGGGTTTGAGAATGGTATTTATAGAATCTAAGTGGCAAGATTGCAGAATCCAAAGCCCCTCTATACAAGCCCTCTTTGATAGCTTATCACAAATTCTTTGGCGATCCTTGCGTTGCGCCCTCCCATTTTTGTGGCAAAATTTAGTGCCTCTTGTCGTAAAGGGTGCGGTGAGGCTAAATCTTGTGAAGTAAGCATTGTAGCATCACCTAGAAAATGCCCAACACATTCTAAATACTCCCGTGTACCCAAGTCATAAAACCCAATTTGCAAACCAAATCGATCGCTAAATGAAAGCTCTTCTTGTATGATAGGGGAGTCTTTGGGAGAATCTAAATCGCTAGATTCTACGATTCTGCGGATATTGGAAGTTGCATAAATAAGGATATTGTCCGCGCGCGCCTCAAGCGAGCCCTCAAGCACGCTTTTGATACTTTTGTAAGAATCATCGCCAATGCGAAATGACAAATCATCGCAAAAGATAATAAAACGATATGCGTGCAGTAAGCGCAATGTATCAAAAACCAAAGGCAGCAGCAAAATATCCTTGCTATCAAGCTCAAGCACACGCAAGTTATTGCCAGAATGTAGATGTGGTAGGAGAGTAGCTTTTACAAGAGAGCTTTTGCCACAGCCGCGCGCTCCCCAAAGCAAAGCGTGTAATGCCTCTTTTTTTTCTAAAAATGCTATAGTGTTGGCTGCGAGTTTTTGGGCTTGGTCTTGGATACCGAGTAGGGGTGGTATTGTGTCAAATTGTGTGATTGTATGCAGATAACAAAAGCTATCTATACGGCGCAAAACAAAGGCTTTCTGCTTTTCCCAATCAACATCAAATAATGTTTTTATATCTCCCATTTACTCTCCTTTGCAAATGTCATAGCAGAAAGGGACTTACTTATTGTTTGGGGGCAGAAAAATCAAGCACCACCATACCACTAAAAACCTCTTTTATGCGCGGCTTTGGTGGAGTAGATTTTGTTGTATTGGGGTTTTTGGTTGTTTCACCTCCATAGTATAACAACCTCTCAAGAATATAACCCCTAACCTTGCGCCCATAGAAATCATATTCTACTTGCGCCCACGCTCCCATAGGAGAATCCATCTTGCCAATCACAAGTACCTTACGTCCCATTGGGGCTTTTGCAATGATCGCAGAATCTATAGATGGCTCTGCACGTACGTGGGCTAGATTGACTTGTACTTGGGCGTTACCGCGTTCATTGCCTCCATAGTATAACAACCTCTCAAGAATATAACCCCTAACCTTGCGCCCATAGAAATCATATTCTACTTGCGCCCACGCTCCCATAGGAGAATCCATCTTGCCAATCACAAGTACCTTACGTCCCATTGGGGCTTTTGCAATGATCGCAGAATCTATAGATGGCTCTGCACGTACGTGGGCTAGATTGACTTGTACTTGGGCGTTATTATCAGTACTTGGAGGCAGCTTGTTTATTTCCTGTTGAGGCGCGGTGGGCTGTGGTGTTTCTTGGGGTATTTCTGTGCGCGTGTAAAATTCGAGACGATAGAGATTTGCTTTAGTATCAAGGCTAGCATTCGGATTAAGCATAGCCTTTGTTAGGGTGTTAGCTTTTTGATTGGCAAGTCCAACGACATTAATGCGTATTTGTGCGTTTTGATTGTGAGCTTTCAAAGAAGCATTAGCCGCATTGCGCAATGATTCCAAATCGACTGATTCTGCTACTTGTATTGTGGTTCCTACGCGTATTTGTTGTTCTTTGTTGTCGATACGCGCTTTAAATGGCTCTAGCTGTGTTCCAAACTCTATGGTGTAGGGTTGCAGTCTTGTCATCACATTGTTGCCATATTTGAGGAGAAAGAGATTTTCTTTTGGGAGCAAACCCAAAATCTTGTTGCTAGATTCTATGTGTATTTCACCAAAATCTTTGCCTTTGGGTAGGGGGAAGTTTGTTTGGCTTGCGCGCAAGCCAAAAAGTGGCATAAATGGCATACCCTCTATGGAAAATGTTTGCTTTGGGTTATTAATAACAGCTTGCACTTGTTGTGGCGTTAGCTCAAAATCTCGCTCAAAGCCAATCCCCATTCTAGTAAGTAGTGCCTCAATTGCAAGGAGATGATAAAATACGCGCTCTGCTACGGGCAGTTCTTTACTTGCTTCATTAGCGTAGGCGGGCTTACCTTGGTTGATTGCATAAAAGGTGAGGGCTTTTTGCATTTCTTTATCTAGCTGTGCTGTTTGTGTGTTGCGCAGGTGGTATCGGTGCAGTGGTTTTAAAATATGTGTGTTGATATGCTCAATAATAGTTAGGGCATTTTTTTCTAGCTCGCCAAACTGCACCCCAGCAAGATCTTTTTGATCGATGATTGTGCAATTTCCCCAGCGGTTTGGATTGAGTAGTGCGTTTTCATATGTTGTGCGAAAATAACCACTCCCATCGTGTAGATGCAAGATGGCGCTAACTTCTTTTTGTCGGATAACTTCTTTGATATGGGCAATCACAAAAGCTTCCTTGTCATTTGGATCAAGTTTGGCAAATTTACGATTCATATCACCATAGATTCCGCGATGATTGCGCAACATAGAATGCGGGTTTAGTACCGGCACAACCCAAACGCTACCATTTTTTATAGTGTAGTGGTTTAAAAAAATATTGGTTGTATTAAATCCACCCGGCTCATCACCTTGAATACCTCCAATAATTAAAAGCGTTGGTGTAGGGCTTATGTTTTTCTTTATTAATTCAAAATCGAGTACTCGCAACTCTTTAGCTGCAAGCGATAAACACAGCAATATTCCTATAATAATACAACGCATTTTCTTCCTTAGATTATAAATAAATCTAGGATTATAGCAGGATTTTTGCTAATTTTGGGAACACTAAGTGCTTGGGTATGATAATTTTATAGTAAAGGGGCAGCTATGCAACAAAAAGATATTCTCGAGACTTTTAAGAAGTATGTGGGAGAATTTGGGCTTTCTCAAAAATTCCAAATACCACTATGTAAGACACAGCGCATTCAAAACTTTGGTGAAGATATAAAGAGCGCAAATGAGCTTACTGGCGCACTACAAACTCTAAAAATAACATTCAAGAAAATATTAGATATAGCAAGTATGCTTGGCAGTGATGAAGTGCAAGATAGTCTTGTCTCCTATCAAATTCAAGAAAAAATTGCCCAATGTCATTTTATGGGTAACGACTTATTTGATGCGGTTTTGAGTGCCAAAATAGGCAATCAGCAGATTGTATTTGAAAACCCATCTCCTATGCCTTTGCTTGACCGAGGTGATTTGTCGGGGTTTGTAGGATATATACAGGATAAGCTTGGAGAGATTACGCAAACACTTGGGGTTTTAAGTGAAGCAATTTGCAATGAAAAACTTTTTGGTAAGCAAGAAAGTGTATCTATGGATTTTGAACATTTTGATCCAAAGGCATTTAAAAAGATGTTCTAAAACAAAGATAGTGCCTAAAGAAAGCAAAATCTGCAAAATATTTCGTGCAGAATCTACTCTATAAACAACAAAGTACTTTGTTGTTTTATTGGATTTGTTTGGCTTTATTTGTAGAAGCGATCATAGATAATATGCACGATTGATTCTAGTATTTCTTCGAGGTGTTGTGCTATGGTTTTTGTGAGTGGGTGATTGTCGCTAGCTTTTGGCGTAGTGCTTGAAGCCTGCACATTGCTTGAGCGCACAAAAAGATTTTTGACATCTTTGCGTACAAAGCCTTGATTGCAATAGTTTTGGAAGGCTGCATATACTTCTTGAAGTGTTTTTGTATGTGTCATAAGGTTGTTTTTTATTAGGTAAATATCGTGATAGAGCAGGAGTGATCGTGTAGAGATTGTTGGGATTCCAAGAAAACATGCTTCAAGATTCATAGTTCCTCCTCCGCCCAACATCATATCAGCACGACTATAGAGCTCTAGAGGGTTAAGACGTTTTTTTAGAAATTCTACATTTGGATAGTTGCCAAATTCTTTGTGTAAATATTCTTCTTCATAGCGCGGTATGATTAGGATTTGCGCTAGATCTTTGCGCGCCAATAAATGAACACTCTCATACCATAGTGACAGTTTAGATCGTACATAATGGGCTTTATACTCTTCTTCACGTGCGATAACATAGGGTTTTTGGTTTTTTGGTTGGTATTTGCGTGTTGGCTTTTTGGCATGTAAATATAGGGCAGAATCTATGCAATCATACATATAAATATTGTCCGCTTCTATGCCAAAAGCCCTATACACATCACTTGGTATGACAAATGGGTGAAAAATTATTGAAGAGAGTGGCAGGGTTAGGCGCGAAAGCAGGGTAATATCAGCGCAAGAAAAGTTATGTCCAGCAATGGGGGTATCTGAAAAATGTACAATCGGAATCCCAAGCCCAAAAGCACACTGTGCCCCCTCCACACTCGCACCAGCTAAAAATACTTTGGGAAGCTTATATCGGTCTGTCATATTAAGTGTGGCAAATAGCGCAAGAAATGCTTCTTGGCGTTGCATTCTTGCACGCAATTTTCCTTCTAGATTCTCACCCCCATATCCACCAAGACAGTGCAGGAGCACCGAATGGTTGTTGTGAGTGAGGGTATGGAGTTGTAACATATCAAGTATTTCTTTGCACTCTTCATAGCCCGAACTTTCTCGAGTTGTGATGAGAACAGAATCTAGTGTTAAGAGCTTAGGCAAAAATGCAGAAAAAAAGAGTGCATATTTTGGGTCAGTAATATCAATCCAAATCATTTCTCAATGGTCGCGCACACTAAATTTTTTTATTCCTCGTGTCATCATAAAGCTTTGTTCATAAAAGATTGAAAGCACAATCAGTGTGCCAGCCACGAGCGCAAGAGAAACAGAAAACATAATTGTGAAATTATCAAAAAAGATAAATAAATATTCTAAGCGCGCTTTGTCATTGGTTTGTTGTACAAATGTAAGGAGCGAAAGAATGCTTTTGTAACCATAACTTCCCGGAAACATTGGTAGAAGAGATGGGAAAACAATTACTTCAATAGGCGTTTTTACGCGTTTAGCAACCACGATCGCCAAAAGGCTTATACACAAGCTTGCACAAAAGCTTGCTCCAACAAAACTAAACACAGGTATTTGCATAAGTGCCAAGCGAATATCATAGCCAAGTCCAGCAAATAAGGCACTCCAAAGTAATGTGCGTTTAAGTGGATTGAGCCCATAAGCAAACCCAAATCCTGCTACAAAAGCAAAGCAAAAATCCAAAATAAACGATAAAAGCAGAGAATTATGCCAAGTTGTCGCATACAGAGCTTCCTGCAAGTGCGGATATTGTGCTAATATATCAGGCATTTAAAATACTCATTTCAGCAATAGCAAGTGTGAGATAAACTCCAGCAGCAAGACAAATCATTAGCACCATCATATTGATTGTACGTGAAATACCCATAAGAGTATTTTCGTGGATAATATCTACAAAAGCATTAATAATAAGTGCTCCAGGAATGAGATACAAGATACTACCGCCAATTGCTACATCAGGCGTGTGTGTAAATCCAAGCCATACACCAATATATGCCACAAATGACACAATGAAAGAAGTAAAAAGCAGTTGTGCGCGATTGTCAAGTCGAATACGCACAAAGATTTGGCGCACCCAAAATCCAACAAATGTACCAAAAAAAATACACAAAAGCGCACCAAAGTCTCCATCAAAGAGCTTGCAAAAAGTAGCATTACCAAGTGAGATGACAACTGCACCAAGTGCTATTGGCATAGTTTTTTGCGAACAGATGTATTGAAATTGCGCGCGAGCTTCTTTTAAGGAGAGATGCTCGTCATAAACCTGCCAGCTTAAAGCACTGAGATTTGAAATAAGTGCAAGGTTCATACTAAGATAGGTGTTTTGTATTACTTGCGTGCGGCGATTGTTGTAGTCTTGGATGTCGGCAATGTTTATGGTGATATATTTTAAAAATACGCTTAAATGCACTTCATATCCAAAGCTTTTGCCGATTCTGTCTGTGCATTTTATAACGCGTGAAGTGTATGCACCATTTTCAAGAAGCGTACTAGCATAAGCACATAAAAAATCACACGCCTCCTCAATGGTAGGCTTTTGTGTTTGATTTGTAGCATTTAGATTCTCGGTGATTTGTGTAGAATCTATAGCGTGCGAGATGTTAGATTCTATAGAATGGATGGTGGGCATTTGGGGTGAATTTGGCATTGTTGTGCGCATTGTGTCTCTCTATGAGATGGATTCTAACAAACCTTACTATATTGTAGTGCATTTTTTATTAAGATTTCATAAGCCATAGGGCAGAATAGTGTATCGTGCATTTAGTCATAGCTCTTGTGGTCTTGCGAGTTGAAGGAGATTTTATGATAACAGTTCTTGGCGCAAGTTTTTTGTTTGTGTGTGATGAAAGTTTTTGTGTGCTACGTAATGGTGCGGTAGCATATGATGATGGGATTATTGTTGAGGTAGGTGAGTATAGCGTTCTTGTTGCTAAATATGATGTACCAGATATGACAAAGTTTGCGTTAGATCCTTGTTTTGTGCTAGACTCTGGAGGTGCTTGTTTTTATCAAGATAGCATTTTGCTCCCTGCTTTTGTCAATGCTCATATACATTTTGAGTTTAGCGCTAATACGACAAGCTTTGATTATGGAAGTTTTGAAGCATGGCTTAGCAGTGTTATGACGCGGCGTGATAGTGTACTTGCCCAAAATGCAATAGAATCCGCCATTGCAGAGCAGTTAGATTCTGGGGTGGGGAGTGTTGGGGCTATCTCTAGCTATGGGGGTGATATGCGCACACTTGCTAAAAGTCCGCTCAAAGTTGTGTATTTCAATGAAGTTATTGGCGCAAATCCTGATACTATGAAGGCGACTTTATTGGCTTTCAAAGAGCGTTTTTTACGATCTAAAGAGCTTGCTTCAGAACGCTTTTTTCCTGCTATAGCTTTGCATTCTCCTTATTCAGTACATTATGCCCTTGCGAAAGCTGTTTTGGAATTTGCACAAAGCTTTGCCTGCCAGAAAGGTGTGAATGGTACAAATCTTTGTGAGAATACCTGCTTTGTTAGCACACATTTTCTAGAATCTGATGCTGAACGTGCGTGGTTAGAAACAAAGAGTGGATGGTTTTATGAATTTTACAAACATACATTAGGAATAGTAAATCCAAAACCTTTTTATGATATTGCAGGTTTTATGAAGCTTTTTAAGAATGTGCGAGGGGTTTTTGTACATTGCACTCATTTAAATAAGACAGAATCTACCTATCTTTTGGATTCTAAACACAGCATTGTTACCTGTCCTCGCAGTAATCGATTGCTTGGTGGCACCATGCTTGATATTGCTTCACTAGATTCTAGGATTGTGCAGAATCTAGGAATTGGTAGCGATGGGGCAAGCTCTAATATCAATACTAATATGCTTGATGAGTTGCGCACTGCTCTTTTTGGTATGCGTGGCGAGCTATGTACCCTTGCCAAAATTTTGTTGCTTGCTGCTACATGTGGAGGTGCTAAGGCATTGGGGCTCAATAACGGCGAGCTTAAAGCAGGTAAAGCGGCTGATATGGCGCTTTTTACAATACCAAACATTGCACATTCCACGCAGCCAGAAATACATCTAATCACTTTAGCGAAGCAGGTGAGACAACTCTTTATCAATGGGCAAAGAGTACTGAACAGGACGAATATATAAACATTCTGTGATATTGCGACTTAGGTCTGTAAGCAAAGTATAAGTCTGCTTAAAGCATAATTATACTTTATCAAAAATGTAAAGAAAATGTGGAATGCTAGAGAAAAAAACATTTGGTGATTTAGGGCTTAAAAAGTCTGTTTTACGGGGTATTGAGCGTGCTGGATTCAGTACGCCAAGCCCTATTCAGAGTCAAGCGATCCCTGCTATTTTAAAGGGGGGCGATCTGATCGCACAAGCGCAAACTGGGACAGGCAAGACAGCAGCGTTTGTGTTGCCCATATTGCATAATCTAAAAAATAGCGGAGAGATTGAGGCGCTTATTATTACACCTACACGCGAGCTTGCGATGCAAATCAGTGATGAAGCTTTCAAGCTTGGCAGATTTTGCCATACGCGTACAATCTGTGTCTATGGTGGGCAAAATATTAAACACCAAATTAGCTTTTTAGACAAAAAACCTCAAGTAATGATAGCCACCCCCGGAAGATTGCTTGACCATTTAAAAAACAATCGCTTGCGCAATTTTACACCCCGAATCGTCGTGCTTGATGAGAGCGATGAAATGCTTGATATGGGCTTTTTAGATGATATAGAGGAGATTTTTAGTTACTTACCAGAAGAAATGCAGGTTTTGCTTTTTTCAGCGACTATACCAAAGCCTATTCAAGAGCTTGCTGATAAAATACTACTAAACCCTACTAATATCAAAATCACTCCCACAGAAGTAACGAATGCAGATATTACTCAGCGTTACTATGTTATCAATGAAAATGAGCGCAATGAAGCCATTATCCGCTTACTTGATACACAGAATCCAACTTCTTCTATTATTTTTACTCGCACCAAAAAGGAAGCCGACACACTTAATGCTTTTCTTTGTGCGCAAGGGTATGAGTCGGTTACTTTGCATGGTGATCTAGATCAGCGCACAAGACGTGAAGCAATAATGGCATTTAAAAGTAAGCGTGTGCAGATTCTAGTTGCTACTGATGTGGCGAGTCGTGGGCTTGATATTAGTGATGTAAGTCACGTTTTTAACTATCATATTCCACTTAATCCAGAGAGTTATATCCATCGCATAGGGCGCACGGGTAGAGCGGGTAAAAAAGGTGTTGCTATCACGCTTGTAAGTCCGCTTGAATATAAAGAGCTACACAAGATTCAAGAAGATGTTGGTGGTAAGCTTGAGCTTTTTGAAGTGCCTATCAATATCACGCAAAAACTTCAAAATCTCCTTGAGATAAAAATTTCCGATAAGGCTATAGATTCTTATAGTCAGCTTATCGAGCAAATTGAACCAACCCAGCTTTGCTTAAAACTTTTAACACATTATCTTGAGGGCAACAAGATGAGTATGCCGAATTTTATTAGGGATTCTGAACATAGCACACCGCCTTTCAAGCATTCAAAAAAGAATCATCAAAATCGTTCGAAGTCTCGCAAAACATATATAAAGTAAGGAGTATATATGAAAGAATCTTCCTATATTTGGAAAAATGGTGAATTGATTGCTTGGAAAGAAGCTACTACCCATGTTTTGAGCCATACTCTACATTATGGTAATGCGGCTTTTGAGGGGACAAGGGCGTATATGACACCAAGAGGTTTAGCGATTTTTCGATTGCATGAGCATTGCAAACGCTTGTTACATTCGTGCAAGATTCTGCGGATCAATTGTCCTTATTCTCTTGATGAGCTTAAGGCGGCACATATTGAACTGCTAAAAGCTAATCGAGCAGATTTTACTAACAATGTGTACATTCGCCCATTGGTATATTTAGGCTATGGGGTTATGGGTGTATCACACATTAACGCACCAGTTGAGACAATCATAGCGGCTTGGGAATGGGGTGCATACTTGGGAGAAGATGGTATCAGTAATGGTATCAAGGTTAAAACTAGCTCCTTTGCGCGCAATCCTGTACGTTCTACTATGGGTAAAGCAAAGGCGGCAGCGAATTATCTAAATTCACAAATGGCAAAGTATGAAGCGCTTGCTTGCGGGTGTGATGAAGCGCTTTTGCTTGATGAGAGCGGTTTTGTTGCGGAGGGTAGTGGCGAATGTTTTTTTATCGTGCGTGATAACAAGCTTATTACACCACCACACGATTATACTTTAGAGTCTATAACGCAAGCCACTACGATAGAACTTGCAAAAGATTTGGGTATAGAAGTTATTGAGCGCAATATCACACGCGATGAGGTATATATTGCCGATGAGGCATTTTTCACAGGAACAGCAGCAGAGATAACACCTATTAGAGAGATAGATTTTTATTCTATTGGATCTGGTAGTGCTGGCACTATCACGAAGTCGTTGCAAGCGGAATTTGCAAAGCTTATCAATGGTGAAAAAGAGCAGAATCCAAAATATGCAGAATATCTTACTTTCATCGATTAGACCACATAAAGGAATACTATGCCTATTGATTTAAATGAACACTTAAGACGCAAAAACCAAGCCCCTTCGCAAGAGCCAAGTAATGAGCCGCCAAGAGGCAATCGAGATGATGGCAATGGTGGTAGAAAAGGTGGCAATCAAAAAACACCTTTTAACCAAAACATAGCTATTCCTCCTATGAATAGCAAACTTGTTGGCACATTTGTGGTGATTGCAGTGCTTATAGTTTTATTTTTGATGGCACGCCCTTTTGTTATTGTTAATTCTGGAGAAACAGGAATTAAAGCAACGACAGGACGTTACGATCCAAAGCCACTTGATGCCGGAATCCACTTTTTTATTCCGTTTATCCAAAGTGTCATTATTGAGGATACAAAGGTGCGTGAGGTTAATTTTTCGCGATCAGATGATATTATGGTTGGTAAAAATCGTGGGATTTTTCGAAACGATGCTATTAGCACAATGGATACCGATGGATTACAGGTGCTTGTTGAACTCACGGTAAAATATGCACTTGATAGTGCTAAGGCACCAAAGACAATTGAAGATTGGGGGCTTTCTTGGCAGGAGAAAATCGTCTATCCTGCGATTCGCGAAGTTGTTTTGAGTGTCATTGGAAACTATCCTGCGCAAGCTCTTCCGGGCAAGCGCTCCGAGATTGCACAGCTCATCAGCAATGGTATCAAAGACAAAATAGAGCAATATAAAAATCAGCCTGTCAATCTTGTTTCAGTAGAGTTACGAGAGATTGTGCTTCCTCCAAAGGTGCGTGAGCAGATTGAAGAAGTGCAGAATGCCCGCCAAAAAGCTCAGCGCCGACAACAGGAAGAAGAAGGTGAAGCACGTGCTAATAGAATCAAAGCGCAAGGTGTGGCGGATGCAAAAATGATAGAGGCAAAGGCGATTGCAGAATCTAATAAAATGGTCGGACAAAGTCTTAGCAACCAACTTATTCAATTGCGACAGGTTGAAATGCAGGGCAAGTTTAATGAGGCACTTAAAGAAAATAAAGATGCACAGATTTTCTTGTTGCCAGGTGGTGCTGTACCAAATATTTGGGTTGATAGTAAAAATCCCAAGCAAAATTCTGTCATATCAGGAAATGGGCAATAGTGTATTATGACTTGCGAGCAAGAAAAGCAATTTTCTCTGGAGGCGATAGAGTGTCTTGATTGGGCAAAGTCTCCGCTTATTCCTGCGGTTGTTCAAGATTTTACAAGCAAAGAGGTGCTTATGTTGGCATTTATGAATAGACAAGCACTTACTTTAAGTTTGCAAACAGGGCAAATGCATTATTTTTCACGTTCCAAGAATAGAATTTGGAAAAAAGGTGAAACCAGTGGTCATATTCAGCAGATCAAGGAAGTATTTTTTGATTGCGATAAGGATGCATTGCTATTTTTAGTACGACAAGCGGGTGCTGCTTGCCATACTGGCAACAAGAGCTGTTTTTTTGAAAAGATTGATGGGACACTATCAAGCACGTTGCAAACGCCAAAGCATATCAAATCTGCTCAAGAATTCTCCCAACAAATAGTATATGGCATTGTTGATACGCTTTATCATACGCTTTTAGAGCGCAAGAGTGCTTCACCCGATACTTCTTATACTGCTGCGCTTTATGCGAAAGGAGTAAATGGGTTTGGCAAGAAGATTATTGAGGAGGCAGGCGAGGTTTTGCTCGCTTTAAAAGATAACGATAAGGAACAAATTGTGTATGAATGTGCCGATTTGTTATATCATATCTTAGTTGCTCTTGCATATTACAATATCCACCCAGAACAGGCTGTATGTGAATTACAAAGACGTTTTGGACTTAGTGGTCTTGAGGAAAAAGCTCGGCGTAAAGAGTAGAAATGAGTGAAGTTTTAGGAATTAAGTCGCTTATATTTACAGCAATGCAGCATATTACCCTGCCAGAAATGGCAATTTTTAGCTTGTTTTTCTTGGTATTTGTATTTATATTTTTTATTTCAGTAATTTTTTGGCGTTATCACATTATCTTTGCAGTATGCTTTGTAATAGAGGGCGCTGTTTTATTTTATACACCTTTTGGTATTGCATTTATTATGCGTACATTTTTATACCCTATCGAAATACGTCAAGATCGTTTTTCTCCGTTTGTTTATACAAGTGGCTTTAGTTTTGATGTGGAAATTCGCAATATGGGTAAAATAGCCATAAAAGAGTGTATGCTTACTATTATTCCCCTGCGCCAGAATCCAAAACAAAGCAAAATAATCACCTTGAAAGACACTCTATTGCCATTGGCAGGATATACAACAGCCATAAAAGCATATATTCCTTCTGGGAAGACATATCGTTGGAGTGGGATTATTGATAAATATCGGCATAGTGGCAATTACAAGACCTTGCTTGATTGCCACTAGTTTTTAGAGTCTGCTAAATTTGCATCTTGAATGATCGCTTCTAAGCCATATCTTTTGTAAAGCTTATTTGGTGATATAGAGGTAACATACTCCAAAAAGCTAAACTCCTTTAAAACAAGGCAAAGCCGAATTCTTTAGTAAATACCACCATAAACTAACATTTGTAAGTAAAACTTGTTTTGTAGATTGAAATAGCTTCAGGAATTTTGTGTTAGTGATCAAAGAATTGTCATCGTATAGCGCCACGATAAAGGCGCTTACGCTTAAAAAGAGCTATTAGTCATCGTTCATCCCTAGCAGATTCAAAAGATGCACAAAAATATTAAGAAAGTCTAAATAAAGTGCTACAGCTGCTTGAACAGGGCTTGTATAAAGTCCTCGCACGATATTTTGTGTATCATAAGCCACATAAAAGCTAAATAGCATTACTGCTGCTCCAGAGATGAGAGCTGAAAAAGGGCTTGAGTGCAAGAAAAGTATATTGATGATTGAACATACAATAATAACAATAAGAGCTATAAAAAGCGTTTTACCATAGTTTGAGAGATCTGCTTTTGTTTTTAGTGCGAAGATGCTCATTCCAGCAAAAACGATTGTTGTCATTCCAAGCGCTTGCCATACTGCACTAATCCCCTGTTTGCTTATTACAAGTCCTAGAGAAGGCACAAGCGTAACGCCAGTAAGAAAAGTAAATACAAAGAGCATTACCACATTGAGCCCTGGTGATGAGCGCAAAAACAACAATCCAAGCAATGCGGCAACTTCCGCAACGATAAGTCCGATAAATACGCTCGTATTCATCACAACTTCTATATACATAAAGCCCATAAGCGCACCAATAGTCGCAAGAAGAAGGCTCGCAGCAAAGAACTTATAAGTGGTTTTAACAAACCCAACAAGCGCACTTTCGCTTTCAAACGCTCCATATTGAGCATTCTCAAGCCCTTGTGCTTGGTAATTTCTATCATAAAGTCCCATTGAAAACTCCTTGAATAAAATGACAGGGTATTTTATAATAAAATAAATAATATGTATGTTTATTTTATCAAGACAAGTTGGAATAACTTTGGTAAATTGCTATTGCTTTTTGTAAGCTTTGAGTAATGATATTCTCACATTGCTCTTGTGTCAGCATATTTGCCGGCGCTGGAATCGATATGTAATGTATGTCTCTATGTCCCCATTGGTTTTTATCATATTCTGCATAAAGTCCTATGGTTGGTATTTTTAAATTGATTGCTAGATGTGTTGTTCCTGTACTTGGAGAAATGAGACAATGCACCATTTTTGTGAGAGCAATAAGATTTTGTAAGTCATTGTTGTTTTGAAAAATTAGCACCTTTAGTGAAGGATCGTAGGATAGTAATGCTTGCATAAAATCTCTATGTACTTTTGGATAGGTTGCTATAAGCACTTTGAAGTATGATATAGCGCTAAATTTAGCGATAAGATCTAACCAAGCATTTTGTGGGAGGGTATGGGAATTATTAATATTAAAGGGATTAATCATAACAAGAAACAAGCGTTTGCGTGAAGTGCTATTTTCTACTTGTTGGGGGAGGGTAGAATCTAGTATGTTAGATTCTAGTTTATAAGAGGTTAGAGTATTTGCAAAGAAGGCTTGTACTTTTTGTGTTGCTATACTACTGGCGCACAACTGTATTTTAGAAAAATCTAAGGTTGGTATATATTTGTCAAAAAGCTTGGGATTTATTTTGCGCGCAAAATATAGCAACTTGGTCTCATAAGACATATTTTTAAAGACTTTTTTGGCATAGATTGGAATTGTTTTGGTGCGTAATGAAAAAAGACTTACAAATTTGAGGGCACAAATTATGTGTTTAGCATTGGTTGCTAGACAAAATTGTAAAAATGTGCTTTTGGCATCTGGAGCAATGAGGTAGTCGCAACAATAAGAATTTATCGTTGCGACTTGCATTTTAGTTTGAGTACTCTTAAGATGGTGGTTACATTCTCCAATATCCAAATGCTCATCAATAAATTTGCATTGTTCATAGAGATTTTTACTAAGTGAATTACCAAAGACAATAAGGCGACACTTGTAGATTTCTTTGAGTGCATAGAGCGTTTTTAAGTATGCTATAGATGTACCAAGTTCTTTTTTCGCGCATACAAACGCTATGGTTTTAGTTCGATGCTCATTGACATTTTGGACCTTGGCTTTGCTAAAGCTTGAAAAATTCAATGTCATCTTTAAGACGTACAGAGATATTTTTCAAATCTGCAATGGTGTTTGATGTTTTATTCATAAGCTCCATTGTATTGCTTGCAACTTGCACCATTTCTTGCATATCACTTTGAACATTTTTGGCACTTTCTTCTTGCGCTTCTGATGAGCTACTAACTTCTTTTGCCTTTATCAAGGAATCAGAAGCTTGATTTTTAATTTCATTGAGGATATTAAACGTCTGTTTGGCGAGTTCTATGCTTTTTTGTGCTTGAGGGACAGCTCTGTTCATAGAATCTGATGCGCGTTGGATCTCTCCTTGAATATGTTGAATCATTGTAGAAATTTGAGTTGTTGCATCAGATGTACGTTCGGCAAGTTTGCGCACTTCATCTGCCACAACCGCAAAGCCCCTTCCGTGTTCTCCGGCACGTGCAGCTTCAATAGCAGCATTAAGTGCTAAAAGGTTTGTTTGGTCAGCGATTTCAGAGATGAGACTGGCACTCTGCCCTACTTCGTCTGATTGTTTTTGCAATTCGAGAATTTGATCAGCTGATGCGCTAATAATTCTTGCAACCTCATCAATGGTTTGTTGTGTAGAATCCATTGTTTCTTGACCTTTTTCAGAAAGTTTGAGTGTTTTTTCTGAATTAAGTTCTGTTTGCTTGGCAACTTCAGCTATTTGTGTGATACCTTGCGCAATTTGCTCGATCGAATCTGCAGAATTTTTTGCTGCCGTACTTTGTGCGATTGAAGCCTTTTGAGAGTCAGAGCTTGCATTTGCGACTACTTGCGTATTTTTGAAAATCTCATTAGCAGATGTCAAAATACTATTGACAATATCGCGGAGTTTTTGCTGCATCATGCTAATATCACCAAGCATACTGCCTTCTTTGGCTTGTATGGATTTTGACAGGTCGCCATTGGCAATGAGTTTTACACTATGACTAGCAATGTTTGGCTCACCTCCTAGCAATTTTGAGAGGTATCGGATAATAAAAAATGCAACGATGATTCCGAGCATAATCGCCACAAATGTTGCAATCCCAAGTATAAGCTCAAATAATGCTACAGCTTTTTCTATGACGGGCGTAATAGCGTTGTTTTTGCTCTCTTCGAGATTAATA
Source organism: uncultured Helicobacter sp. (assembly GCA_944323645.1). Lineage (GTDB taxonomy): Bacteria > Campylobacterota > Campylobacteria > Campylobacterales > Helicobacteraceae > Helicobacter_B. The sequence continues at coordinate 16,746 of CALUTE010000014.1, forward strand.
AATTCATTGATAACATCAAGCCATTGTGCGAAAATAGGACGCACCTGGTTCAATATAAGAAAGGCTTGTTCGTCATTGCCATTTTTTTTGAACGCAATAATTTTATTTATGAGAGGCAGGGCTACATTATCGATTTTGTCGATGCGAGATAAGATTTCTTTTTCTTGTTCATTAAGCTTATTGGAGCTTTCAAATAGATTTTTCATACGCGTACGTGCTTCTGTATAGTCAGATTCTAGCTTGCGGATATCATTTATTGTTTCATCAAGAGAAAAAGATGCTTGTGTGGTATGTAGGACCACATCACGTATGGCAATTGATCTATCGTGTACTGACCCACGAAAATCGATTGCTACACGCTGCTTAACCGAATTTACTTTGTTAATTTGTGAAAGTCTAGACTCTATAAAATTTACTTGCATAATCGCATAAATACAGAGCACTAAAATAATCGCTCCAAAAAGAGCATATCCTATACTCAATACGACGAATACATTTAGAGTTTTTTTATTTTTATTCATTGACTTTTCCTTGTACTATTTGGTAATCAAATACCAAAGTTAGATTCTAACACATTTTATTTAATTATTATACCTTAGAAACTTCAAGTTTTAGGCTTTAGTATCAGAATCATTAAATATTTTTTTGGTTTATTTAATAAACTTCTGCAGAAGCATAAAATGTTTTAGCGCCTCTTTTTTAAATGTTGGGTTGCGTAAAAGTTCTGAAATCGCATACGTAGCGACACTTTTTTTGCCAAATACATCAAGTAGTGTACCCTTATGGCTTGGATCAAGCCCTAGTATAGATTCTAACACGACATTGCCAAAGATTATCACACATAATGCGCTTGATTCTTGGATTTGGCGTATAAGATAAGGCTTGCATTGGTTGCGTTCTTGTTCATTTGATTCGTGTGTGCCACATTTCAGAAGTGAGAAAACGCTAAATTCTTGCGTTTGGAAAACATTATTGGCAATATTATATAGCATTTGCGAACTTTTAGAATCCAGCAGCACATCTCCATCGCCCATAGCAAATTCTACAATAAAAATCACCTTAGCATTTGGGTTAATATAACCGATTTTTGGGTTTTGGATTTTACTGCGAGGGCATAATCGACAATGAGAAATCGTGCGCGCAAGATTGATATCAAGCAATTTTGGTATTGTACTTTCTTGTGTATAGGGATCAACAAACCCAATACCGCAGAGCTTGGAAGTATAAAGATCACACAGGGCATGTAGAATCTGAATCCGTCGCATAAATTTGTTACAACAACTAGAATCTTTAATGCTTTGTTTTTTTGTACATATGTGGATTTAGCATATTTTCTAGGCTGAAAATTTTATCAAGCTCTTCTTTTTGCAAGAGTTTTCGCTCAAGAGCGATGTCATAGACAGGCTTTCCGGTTTGGAGAGCTTCTTTAGCGATACTTGCAGAGTTTTCATAGCCAATGTAGGGATTTAGTGCGGTAACAATACCAATAGAGTTAAACACAAAATCCTTGCACACCTGTTCGTTTGCAGTGATTCCATCGATACATTTATGAACAAGCGTTTCAATGGCTCGACTCAAAGTTTTCATCGAATTAAAAAGACCAAAGGCAATCACTGGTTCAAAAACATTGAGTTGGAGCTGTCCGCCTTCAGCAGCCATAGTGATTGTCATATCATTACCAATCACGCTAAAACACACTTGATTGACAACTTCTGGAATCACCGGATTGACTTTGCCGGGCATAATCGAGCTTCCAGGCTGCATTTTGGGAAGATTGATTTCATTGAGCCCAGCACGCGGTCCAGAGCTAAGAAGGCGCAAATCATTACAGATTTTAGAAAGTTTAACACTCACGCGTTTAAGTACGCCACTTATTTGTACATAACCTCCTGTACCTTGTGTAGCCTCAATCAGATCTGAAGCAGTAATGAAAGGGTGGTTGGTAACTTCTTGTAGTTTTTGCTCCACAATTTTGCGATAATCTGGGTGAGAATTGATTCCTGTACCAATAGCTGTACCACCAAGATTAATGACACGGATGAGATTGCGCGCATCAAGTATGCGTTCTATATCAATACGTACCATAGAAGCAAAGGCATTAAACTCTTGCCCCAGTGTCATTGGGACGGCATCTTGAAGCTGTGTGCGCCCCATTTTTAAGACGTTTTCAAATTCTTTGCCCTTGCGTCTAAAGCTTTCTTCTAGCAATGCCATAGACTCACTTAGCATATTTAAGCGTTCATAAAGCGCTACGCGCAATGCTGTAGGATAGGCGTCATTAGTAGATTGTGAAAGGTTAATATGATCGTTTGGATGGCAGTATTGATATTCGCCTTTTTTGTGCCCCAAAATCTCAAGCGCAACATTGGCAATAACCTCATTTGCATTCATATTTGTGCTTGTGCCTGCACCGCCTTGTATCATATCAACAACAAATTGATCGTGGAATTCTCCGGCGATGATTCTATCACAGGCTTTGACGATAGCATCTTTTAATCTAGAATCTAAGAGTCCCAATTCGTGATTAGCCAGCGCAGCAGCTTTTTTAACTTGAGCAAGCGCAACAACAAAAGTAGGGTAATCACATAGGCGTTGTCCTGTGATGTTGAAGTTTTCTAGGGCGCGGAAAGTTTGTATGCCATAATACACATCATTATTGATTTCAAGCTCACCGATAAAATCGTGCTCTTTGCGTGTCGTATTCATAGTGTCTCCTGTGGCAAATTGTGGCAAAATTAATCGTGCGATTATAGCATAAAATAAGTAATTTGAGAGTAAGCACCCACAAGGGAAGCTCGCAAGAAGCAAGCAAAATGTAAAGAGAGCACAAAAGTATCTGCAGAGGGCTAATTGAGGGTTTAAGTTCTAAGCCACTATGCTATTGCAAGAGTCTAAGAACATTTTGTTGCACAGCATTTGCTTGTGCCATAGCGAAGCTTCCACTTTGTGCAAGAATATTGAATTTTGAGAAGTTAGCTGACTCGCTTGCAAAATCCACATCTCTGATTTGAGATTCTGCAGCCTTGACATTAACTTGTGTAACAGAAACGTTATTTACGGTTGCAACAAGCTGCATTTGCACAGAACCAATATCGGCACGCACCTTATCAAGTTGTGTGCGTGCAGAATCTGCCATATCCATAACAAGCATCGCACCTTTAAGGCTAGTAACACCAGCACCAATTCCCTTCCAGTTTAAATCTGCCTGTGCAGTATTGGCATTCGCCCCATAAGCACTTGCGACATTTGCTCCAAAGATTCCGCGTAATTCGCGCAAGTTGGCAGTATATTCTGCTATACCTTGTGCGGAGTGCATACCTACGTGGCTAAAATTTACTCCACTTACTAAAATATCGCGTGCATCTGTTCGGATAAGAGTTAAGCGCCCAACAATAGCGTGGTTATATCCAGAAATACCATTAAAGTCGCCCCCACCAAAGACTTGTGCTGCATCACCTCCACCATAGATTTGGATAGCTCGCCCATCGGGTGAGGAGAGATTGAGCCGACCTGTAATATCAAGATAAGCATAAACCCCTGTGCGCTCTTTTACGCTATTTATTGCATTGATGAGCCGTCCATCAGAGTCATTTTTGCGCACATCATTGATATTCCCTATTGTTGTTCCATTAATGACTAGATCACGCACCGTTCCAGACATTACTGGCAAGGTGCTTGTCGCCATAACATTATAAGTGGAGCGGATACCAAGCGTATCAGAGAATTTGTTGATAATTTCGCTTAGTGCTCCTACCCCTGTTCCTGCAGAAGTTGAGATTTTGGCAGTTTCAAGTTGAAAAGAATTAATCCCGTCTGTTTGGCGAAAATTGATTGCAACTTCTGTTAGGTTGCTCCCACCACCACTAGCAAGCATTCCCTCTGCCAAAATTGAGGAGGATTCCATACGCACGTGTCCGATTTTGTTGGAGTTTGTTGGACCTATCGATGCTTTTACGGTGGTGTTAGAGAATGCACCGATTTGGAATTCTTTATTGGAGAAAGATCCAGAAAGCATTTGCTGACCATTGAAACTTGTAGTATTTGCGATATTATCAAGTTCTTCTAGTAAGCGTTGAATATCTGCTTGAAGTGCACGCCTAGATTCTAGGGTTTGCCCATCTTGTGCTGCTTGAATGGCTTTTGTTTTGATGGTATCAAGAATTTTGATTTGCTCATCCATAGCTTTATCGGCAACCTGGATCATACCAATGGCATCATTGGCATTTCTAATAGCCTGCCCTAAGCTCTCACTCTGACTGCGCAAACTATCTGCAATCGCCATACCAGAAGCATCATCAGCAGCTTTGTTAATTCGAAGCCCAGAGCTTAATTTTTCTAGCGAAGTGCCTAACTCTCTGTTCGTTTGAACACCTGTTGTATGTGCTGTTAAAGCAGCGATATTTGTATTTATCCTAAAGCTCATTTGCATCCTTTGCGGTTTGATTTGGCAAAGCAAAGCAATAGCTGTTCCAAAAATTAAAAGTAAATGATTTTTGGTCGATAGTCGGCGATTTGTAAATTGTTATAGAAATTTTTGGTTTTTGCTTGGGTTTTGGTGTATCATTGTGGCAGTTGATTTTAAGCCTTGTTGCTCTACAATGGCAAAAAAGTTTGTAAAAAATTTGAAGGATTAGATGTGTCTTTTTTGTGTGGTATGAGCAAAAGACTTTTGTTATCGTTGTTGCTTGCTTTTTGTCTTTTAGATTCTGTGCGAGGTGAGAGTGACTTTGAGCGACTTGGTGATGTATTGACACTTGCGCCTGTTGGTGTTTTGATTGTGAGTTTGGGAATAGGGGATTATGAGGGGGCGGTACAGTTGGTGGCAGGTTCGCTTATCACACAGGGCACAATCGAAGTGATTAAGAGAGGGTTTGAGTTTGCCCACGATAGGGGTGCAAATGTGGGTTTTGCCAAACGCCCTTGCTGTGAAGACTACAAAGGAATGCCAAGCGGACATGCGGGAGGCGCTTTTAGTGCGGCTGGTTTTGTTTTTTATCGCTATGGTTGGAAGCCAGCTTTACCTCTAATAGGGCTTGGAATCCTAACCGATGCTTCACGCGTATATGCTGATAAGCACACGATTTGGCAGGTTCTTGTAGGAAGTGCCATCGCTTGGGGGTGGGCGTGGGTTCTTACCACACCATACAAACCGCGCAAGGTTATGCTTTTACCCGATGTTGGTGTGGAGAGTGGTATTGCGGGTGGTATGCGGTATGGAGTGAGCTTGTCTTATGTGTGGTAGAGTGTTTAGATTCTCTTAATTAATAGTTAGATTCTAGCTAGCATATTGTAGTCGCATTATTAGAATCTATTTTACAAGATCATTCCTAGTGCTTTTTTTTCCAGTGCATTTTTGGTATTTGCAACTTTGCCTTGTATTACGCACTCTAGCACTTTCTCTAGGATTGCCCCTATGTCTTTGCCAGGCAGATGAATTTGGTGTTTGCGCGCAAGTGCTTGAATGTCTGTGCCATTGATTGCTAGTTGTTTTAGCGAATAGCACTCATTGTTTGCTAAAATAGCGTGCAGGGTTTGTGCCATCTTGGCGATTATGGGCTGTTTTTTGGGCATTATAAGAGGTAAAAAGGCAAGAAGCACAAAGAGATTATCAACTCCGATTTTGCGTGCAAGATGTTTGATTGCAATCGTATTAGAATCTAGTGGTGTGTGAGCATAGGTGAGCAAAAGCATAATGCATTGTGCCGATTGTTTGGGGAGCTTTAACTGCGTTAGAGTTGCGCAAATTTGTTCAGTATCAAGAGATACTTCCATATTATGTGGTATTCTGGTAGCGTGCGATGTATTTTGGTGCAGTGTGTGTGCTTGCACAAAGGTTTGTACTTTGCTCAAAAAGTAGAGCCAAAATGCAAAACGCACGCAAAATGTTTGCATAAATTCTGGCGTAAATTGTGATGCAGTAAGCGACTTTTTATGCGTAAATGTTTTGTGTGCATAGGCAGTGCGCGATGCGGTATTATTTATTTGCTTGTGCAATATCTCTAAATGCGAACAAAAGTGTGCATAAAGCGCAGCTTGCTTTGTGTGCTGTAACGTATCAAGAAACACTAATGGCGTGCGAAAATGTGTAAAAACTCTCGCCCAAACCCCCCAATAGTCGCATATTGCTTTAGCTGCATAAGGAGCTAGCAAAATCCTACTCCATTCACTTAGTTTGCGTTCAGCACTGATAGATTCTAGATTGTGAGCATTTGCAATGAGGGCGGTTTTTGTACTAGATTCTAGTGCAAAGCCAAATGCGGCACGAAAGCGCAGCGCACGTAAAATACGCAATGCATCTTCTTTAAAACGTTGTTTAGCCTCGCCAACACATCGCAAAATGCCAGAAGTAATATCTGCTATGCCACTTGATGTATCATAGATTCCATTGTAAATATTTTTTTGGTGCGCTTGGTATTTGGCATAGAGTTGTTGTCTGTGCGTAGAACGCGCAAAAGTAGTGATTAGGGCAGGGTTATAGGCGAGAGCGTTACAGGTGAAGTCTCGACGTTTCAAATCACTTTGTAGTGATGTCGTGTAGGTTACTTGTGTTGGATGGCGATTATCACTATATGCACTATCGCATCGAAATGTTGTGATTTCTACGCAGTGGTGGCAGACATGCTCCTGAGCAGTATTTTTTGTTTGTGTGGTAGATTCCATGGTTTGGCGTTTTGTGCGAGTGTTTTTTGGTACAAGAATACTTATTGTGCCATATCGCATACCATGCTGCAAAGTTTTATAGCGGTATTTTTTGGCAAGTGCCAGAATCTCATAAGGTAGAGCAGATGTTGCTATATCCCAGTCTTTTGGCTTGCGCCCAAGCAAGCTATCACGCACGCATCCTCCCACAACAAATGCTTCAAAATTTTCTCGTTCAAACATAGTAAGTAGATTATGCACATAGCGTGGTAGGCGGAAGGGAAGCTTTGTTGTGGTGGTTTCAGTACAAGAAGTAGGATTTGGCTTGGTAAGCATAAGGCTTTCTTTGTAATTTTTGGATTTGCACAATGAGAGCTGGAGAAATTCGTGCAATCTTATGAATGCTATAAGGTGATTTATTATACAATAAAAACTTATAATATTGATATAAAGGAACACCATGAGGACAGAACAGATTGTTGCAAAAGCTCTTGAACAAGTCAATAACGATCGCTACATTCTTTCTAATATGATTTTTAAGCGTGTAAAGCAACTCAATAATGGCGCTCAGATTCTTATCAAAGCCGATTTGCGAACAGAAAAACTTACCGATATTGCACTGCGTGAGATTGCAGAAGGCAAGCTTGTTTTGGATCGTATCGATGAAAATAACTAAGCTTATGGGTAGAATCTAGCGCGATACTTACATTTGCTAGGAGTGCTGTTTGGAAGTTTTTACACAAATCCAGAATTTAAAAACCTTTTCACAAGCTAAGAGTTTTCTTGCAACGCTTTGTGAAATCACCTCAAATATCCAAAAAGCCATTGTTTGTGCTCAAAAAAGTCACGAAGGACAGTTCCGCAAAACAGGAGAACCCTACATTGTGCACCCTCTGTGTGTGGCGTGTTTGGTGGCATTTTATGGAGGTGATGAAGCAATGATCTGTGCATCATTGCTTCATGATGTTGTCGAGGATACAGACATTGACATACAGAGTGTGGGAGAGGATTTTGGAGAATCTGTTGCTCAACTTGTCGATGGGCTTACCAAAATCGATGAGTTACGCGAGGAGGAGCTTGGTAGCAAAATAAAAAGCCAACGCATTGCAGTTGCCGCACTCACATTCCGTAAAATGCTCATTACTGCCGTAAATGATCCGCGTGTGCTTGTGATAAAAATCAGCGACAGATTGCATAATATGCTAACTCTTGATGGATTGAGTGAAGAGAAGCGCCTAAGAATCGCAAAAGAAACGCTCGTGGTCTATGCACCAATCGCCCATAGACTTGGCATTTCTAGTATTAAAAATGAACTTGAAGACAAAAGTTTTTTTTATATTTTTCCGCAAGAATATCAGAAGATTCAAGATTTTATCAAAAATAACAATCAACCGCTTTCTCTGCAACTTAACGATTTTGCACTAAAAATTCAAAAACTTTTGTTAAAAAATGGTTTTGTAGAATCGAGCTTTCGGGTTGAAAGCCGTATTAAACGTCCATATTCTATTTATCTTAAAATGCAGCGTAAAGGCGTTGGGATAGATGAAATATTAGATCTGCTTGCGATTCGCATTTTAGTGCAAAATCCAATAGATTGCTATAAGATTCTGGGGCTTGTGCATACCGCATTTAAACCTATTATTTCTAGATTTAAAGATTATATTGCGTTGCCAAAAGAGAATGCTTATCAAACAATTCACACTACCATTTTTGATAATTCACGGGTATTTGAGGTGCAAATTCGAACGTTTGATATGCATAAAAATGCTGAATTTGGTGTTGCAGCACATTGGAAGTACAAGAGTGATGGCATTATTTCGCCAAGTCTTGATTGGTTGAAGAATCTGCAATACCAAAATAATGATATTGAAGAATTCTATGAGCTTGCTAAAAATGATTTGTATCGAGAAGATATTGTTGTTTTTTCGCCCGATGGCGACACTTTTAGCTTGCCAGCTGGTGCAGTGGCACTTGATTTTGCTTATCTTATTCATAGTGAAATAGGCGATTACGCTAAGTATGCATATATTAATAATCAAAAATGCTCTTTGCTCCAGATTTTAAAATCTGGCGATATTGTGCGTATCTTTACCGATAAGAATGAGCAGCCAAAATGCACTTGGATCGATATGGTTAAAACTTCTCGAGCAAAAAATCATCTTAAAATCCAAACCCAAAATCGACTCAAAGAAATTGAGCAACAAGCTGCTATCAATATTTTAGCAACCATTTTTAGTAAAGATGCTGCAATTTTTGCGCGTTACCTTTCAATGCGCAAATTGGATTCCGATCTTGCACGTTGTGCAAGCGATGAGCAGTATCTCCAAGAGCAATACGCAAAAATTATTAAAAGCTTTCGTATTGGCAGTAATTGGCTAGCAAAATTTCGCTTTAACGTATTTGCTCCAAAGCATATTGAGCTAGAAAATTTTATTTTTTTTACAAATCATAGCATCAATGGTGTGGCTTTTGATTATTGTTGTCGTCCTAAGTATGGAGATACGATTATGGCAATACTTAGCAATCAAAAAGCCATTATCCACCATAAGCTTTGTGATAAACTTGGAGCATTTATTAAGCAGGGATCATCTATGGTGTTTGCTAAATGGGCAAAACGAAATAAAAAAGCCTACAAAGTCATTGTTGCGCTTGAGGATAAAAAGGGTGCACTTGTATCATTTCTAAATACTCTTGCAAAAGAAAATTGTAATATTATAGGGATTAACTATTCTAGTTATAATACACAGGTTTCGCTTTATTGTGAAGTTGTTTTTGAGGTTGAGAACAAAACGCAAAAATATTTAAGAGATATGCTTGCGAGTAAATTTGCTATCATAGAGCTTTCAAACTTTAAAGATGCCTATCAAAATTGAAGGAATTTTATGCAAAACACACAAGATATACAAATGCGCACTAAAGAGGCTATGTGTGAGATTGCGCGCGGGGCGAGCGATTTTATTGGACAAGAATACATAGCAAGCCTTGTAGAGCGATTTTTTGTAACAAATGAACGTTTTATTGTAAAAGCTGGTTTTGATCCTACAGCGCCAGATTTACACCTTGGACACACTGTTTTGATCTCTAAGCTAGCGACATTGCAACGCTATGGGGGTAATGTTAAATTTCTTATTGGGGATTTCACCGCAACTATTGGTGATCCAAGTGGCAAAACTCAAACACGTAAGCCGCTTAGTAAAGAAGAAGTCGAAAAAAACGCACAAACATATAAAGATCAGGTGTTTAAGATTCTTGATCCGCAATACACCGAGGTGTGTTTTAACTCCAAGTGGATAAATGCGCTAGGAATTGGTGGGCTTGTCCATTTGAGTGCGCAGTTTTCTGTAGCTAGAATGCTTGAGCGTGATGATTTTGCAAAGCGCTATAGAGAGAATCTACCTATTAGTATTATTGAGTTTATCTATCCGCTCTTGCAAGGGTATGATTCTGTCGCGCTCAATTGTGATATAGAGCTTGGAGGCAATGATCAGAAGTTCAATCTATTGGTAGGACGCAGTTTGCAGCGCGCTTATGGATTAGAAAAAGAGCAGTCTATTCTCACAGTACCATTATTAGAGGGGCTTGATGGTGTGCAGAAAATGAGCAAATCGTTAGGAAATTATATCGGTGTTACAGAAAATCCTAATACAATGTATGCTAAAATAATGAGCATTTCTGACATACTTATGTGGAAATATTACGAGCTTTTGAGCACTTTGACATTGGGCGAGATAAACCAATTGCGTCAAAATGTAGAGCAAGGAAATGTGCATCCAAAATCAGCAAAAGAATCTCTTGCACTTGAGATTACAACAAGATTTTATAATGCAGATATTGCAGAGCGTGCAAAAGCAGAATTTCAAAAAGTCTTTGCAGAGCGTCAAATGCCAAGTGATATGCCAACTATGGAATTTTCAGAAAATGAATGGATTTGTAAGATTCTACATTCTAGTGGGCTTTGTGCTTCAAGTTCGCAGGCGAGGCGGGATATTCAAGCAGGCGCTCTCAAAATCAATCAGCAAAAAGTGCAAGATGAGAATCTTAAGCTTGCAGTGGGTGAATATATTATCCAGATTGGCAAGCGTAGATTTTTGAAAGCTATTATAAAATAAGGATTTGTACTGATGAGAAAATCTCTACAACCATTAAAAATAGGCAAACATACGATTAGATTCCCAATCTTTCAAGGTGGAATGGGTGTGGGTATTAGCTGGGACGAATTGGCTGGAAATGTCGCTAAAGAAGGAGCTCTGGGAATTATTTCTGCAGTTGGTACAGGATATTATAAAAAAATGCAATTTGTTGAAAAACTTGTGCTAAACAAGCCTTTTGAAGCGCTTAACTTCTACTCCAAAGCCGCATTGAATGAGATTTTTAGAAATGCGCGTAAGATCTGTGGCAATAATCCTCTTGGTGCAAATATTTTGCATGCTATTAATGATTATGGACGGGTTGTACGTGATGCGTGCGAAGCAGGTGCGAATGTTATTGTTACTGGGGCTGGATTACCAACAAATATGCCTGAATTTACTAAAAATTTTCCCGATGTAGCACTTGTACCTATCATTTCTTCTGTGAAAGCACTTCGGATTATTTGTAAGCGCTGGGAGGATCGTTACAAAAGAATTCCAGATGCAGTCATTGTTGAGGGACCTTTGAGCGGAGGACATCAAGGATTTAAGTATGAGGATTGCTTTAAGCCTGAATATCAATTAGAATCTATTGTGCCACAAATTGTGCAAGAGGCGAAAAATTGGGGTGGGATTCCAGTTATTGCTGCTGGTGGAATATGGGATCGGAACGATATTGATAAGTTTTTTAGACTTGGTGCTAGCGGGGTGCAAATGGGAACACGCTTTTTGGGTACCAAAGAATGCGATGCAAAAGCATATCAAGAGATTATGCCCCATATTAAAAAAGAGGATATTGAACTTGTTAAATCGCCTGTTGGGTATCCAGCACGTGCTTTGCATATAGGTGTTTTGCAAAGACTTGATGAGGGCAATGCACCAAGGATTAAGTGCGTAAGCAATTGTGTTGCTCCGTGCCATCGAGGAGTCGAGGCAAAAAAGGTAGGGTATTGTATAGCAGATAGCCTTGGCAAGGGACATTTAGGCGATAAAGTTGAAGGTTTGTATTTTAGTGGTGCTAATGGCTACAGAATTGACAAAATTATTAGTGTAAAAGAGCTTATACAAGAACTCACGCAAGGAGAGTGAATTGTGGCGGCTGCTCTTCCTTTTTGCCTGTTTATTTGGCGTCAGGGGAGAGAATCTGCATCTTATTAATTCTATCCCATTTGGTGCTAGTAGTTTAAAAATTGTATTTTCGCACGACATTCAATCTCTTGCATTAAATCCTGTAAAAATATCCAATGATTCTGTATATATTGATATTAATGCGGTGCTTGATAATGGCAGGAAGGTGTATTTTTTTCCGCGCAAAGCCCAAGTAACAATTGCTCAAAACACTCCAAAGGTTACGAGAATTGTCATTACAAATGGCAATGGTATGGAGTATCAAATTAAACAGGTGCAAAAAAATATTTATCTTTCTTTTGTTGATAAAATTCCAGAATCTACAAAACCGACCAAAAAATCCAATAAAACAGCTAATGATAAAACCTCATCTAATACCAAACCCAGCATTAAACAAGAACCTAAACAGGAAACAGAATCTAGCACTAAGTCAGATTCCAAAAAAAAGCAAAAACCTAAAAAAGGCTATAAGGTTGTTATTGATGCGGGGCATGGTGGGAGAGACTGTGGCACCCTTGGAGTAACTAAGGTTTGCGAAAAGCATATTGTTTTAAAGGTTGCACAACATCTTAACAGGGAACTCAAGAAGCGAGGTTACATTACGTATATGACGCGTGATAAAGATGTTTATTTAAACTTGAGAGAGAGGACAGAGTTTGCTAATGCCAAAAGCGCAGATCTTTTTGTATCCATTCACGCAAATTCTGTCCCGAAAAATGCCAAAAAATCTCCCAAGGGTGTTGAAACATATTTTCTTTCAACAGCTAGAAGTGATAGGGCACGCGATATTGCAGAACAAGAAAATAAAGACGATATAGAGATTATGAATTATTTTTCCAAACAAACTTTTCTTAATTCACTTAATTCGCACCGACTACTTGCTTCTAATAAACTTGCAATTGATATTCAATATGCTATTTTAAAGCATTTGCGTCAAAATTATCAGGGTGTAATTGATGGTGGAGTGCGTGAAGGACCATTTTGGGTGCTTGCTGGTGCATTAATGCCCTCTGTTTTGATAGAAATAGGGTATAATTCTAATCCGATTGAAGCTCCAAGGCTTAATGATGATGCCTATCAAAAAGCGTTAGCAATTGGCATTGCAGATGGGATTGATGGATTTGTAATTAAAAATTTTTAGGATATTTTATGAATATGCCAAGCAAGATCTTGTTTTCTTCAATATTTTTCTTTTTTGCGGTATTTGTTTTTTTATCATTAATTGTTTCGGCGCTTAGTCCAACTTTTTCACAGCTTTTTTTAGTATTCTCTTATCCTCATCGCGCCTATGATTTTGCAAGCAATCTTTTGCTGGGCTGTTTTGTGCTAATGTGCTTGGTTTTCATCATTCGATCGGTTCGAAAAAAGCGCGGTAATACTACCGAAAAAATGGCGGCTGCGTTGATTGGAAGTATTATGCTAAGTGTGCTTGTTGTACGCCTTGTGTATAGAGAAATACAGCTCCGCGATGATGATATTATTTATGCTTTAAGCGATGCTAATGTACTTTTAAAAAAGATTGTTGAGATAGGTATATATAGTATTATTTATACGTTTTTTATTTTTCTACCACTGCTACTTCCGGCGCTAAAAATCCGACTTAATGTCTTTACCAAGCTTGGAGAGTGGCTTAGTGCATATATGCCAAGTGTTAATACTACGCTTTTTTTGCTTTTTGCATACGCTATTCAACCCTACTATGGCAAATCAAATATATTACTTTATATTGATTTATGGCTATTTTATGTTGGGTTTGGACTTATGATTATTGTGATTTGGCGCAATCGAGAACTATTTGGGCTTTATGAGTATGCCAATCTTTTATGGCTTGTTTTGGGGGTTTTGATTTTTTCACTTTGTTCTAAAATGATTTCACAAGCTGATTATAATAATACGCGAACAATTTTTATTATTATAGGATTAATGTCGTGGTGCGGAGAATGGATGAGCGCTTCACTTAATGGTGCTATTAAGCCAAGTGGAATTAGGGAACTTTTTACCACAAATACAAAAGGAAAATTATGAGTGCCATAGAACTTTTACAACAAAAAGGTAGCGGTCATATTGTTTTTGTTTGTTTGGGTAATATCTGTCGTTCCCCTCTTGCTGAAGGTATAGCTAAGCACTTATATCAAGGTGATATGTATAGTTTTTCTTCAGCTGGCACATCTGGTTTTCATAGTGGGGATTCTATTGATGAGCGTTCAATTACAATAGCACACAAGAATGGTATAGATATTTCTGGCTACAAAAGCAAGCAAATTAGTATATATAAACATACTCAAGCAGATCTTCTTGTGGCTATGGACAAAAGTGTTTTAACCACCTTGCACCAATTGGGCTTTGATCACAAAAAAATCATATTGTTTGGAGATTTTGGATTGGGCGGTGCAGAAGTTCCAGATCCATACTATGGTGGCGCCCAAGGATTTGAAAATGTTTATGCTATGTTATTTAGTGGCATTAATTATTTGCTAAAGGAGCTCTTATGCAACAAGCTATAGTATATGGCATAAAAACTTGCGGCAGCGTGCAAAAGGCACTAAAATATTTGGAATCTAAATGTATTGCATATACTTTTGTTGATTTCAAGCAAACACTGCCAACATCGGCAATGCTTAAAAAATGGGTTGAACTCACTGGTGTAGATATTTTGCTTAACACAAAAGGAACAACATATAAAAAACTTGGGCTGAAGGATCGACTTTTTGATGAAGAGGATAAGATATTGGCAATGCTTCAAGCGCCATTATTGATAAAACGCCCAGTTATTGAATACGGCAAAAAAATTATTGTTGGTTTTGATGAAAAAGTGTATCAGGAATTTTTTGTCTAGGAATTTTGATATTTTTAACAATTAAATGTTGCAATCATACAAAATTTTAAGGCGTATAAGTAGTGATGGAATTAGATTTGTGTAGGTTTGCAGTTCTTTAGATTTCAAGATTCTGCAAAGATGGTCAGAAGTTATAATATTAAGTTATACACTAAAGATTCTAATATGAATCCTAGAGAATCCAACGCCATGATTCTAGCAAGACTACCTGGATAAGGTTTGTATGTTTTTGGTATCTATCTTTGTGCTTTGCTTGATGATTTGGAGCTCTCGAGTTATTTGTGCTGTGGCAGAGATTTGTGTAAGCATTATGTAGATATTTATCATAAGAAGAATCACAGAAACCATACCGATAAACACTACAATTTTCATTGCTTTGCGTGCTGTACTGAGTGCTAGCCTAATATCTTCATCACTATGTTCCATTTCGCCCCCTTTTTATGCGAGTTGTAAGAAATCGTATGCTAAGTGCGCATATAAAAATCATTACTGCAAATAGTACAACACATGCCCCAAGTGCTAAATCGTATATGTATGAGATTCCAAAGCCGCCAAACATACAAAAGAGACACAAAGCTATTGAGATACCAAACTGCATTTTGAGATTTTTAGCAAAGAGCATAGCAATGTAGGCTGGAATAGAGAGAGTGGAAATAACAAGCACCAAACCTCCAGAACGCATACCAAGTACCACACCAATAGCAGTGAGCATAAAAATTATACCAATCAAGGATTTAGTAGGTAAGCCTTTAAGTGCGCAAAACTCTATATCATAGAGAATACCAAGAATTTCTCTATACAATATCGTAACAAATACAACAAGTACCACATCAAAAATTGCCATAGCATAAATGTCTTGTGTCGTACTAAAAGCAAGTGCTCCAAAAAGATAGCTTTCCATATTGATTTTATACCCTGGAGTAAGTTCTATGAGCACAATACCCAGCGCCATACCAAATGCCCATAAAATAGAAATAAATATATCAAGCCTGCCTTTGTGGGCTAAGCTTGCATACACCATAATCCCAGAAATAACAAGTGCCGCCATAATGGCGCCAAAAAGTGCATTATATCCTAAGAAAAGCGCTATACCCACACCTCCAAAAGCACTATGAGCCACACCCCCAGCAAGAAAAACACTTTTGTTTGCTACAATAAGAGAGCCAATAATGCCTGATCCAATGCTCAAAAGCACCGAAGCAAGCAAGGCATTTTGCACAAAGGGAGAATCTAGCAAAGTCCACAGCATAAAGATTCTAATCTTTAAAGATTTAGTTTAATTCATCTGGTGATAGATCACGCAAAAAGCGCTCTGTATCAAAAGTCGCATTAAGATATGTAACAATTTCTTGGGTGTCGATAAAGGCATTTTGCAGACAACTTGTAGCTCCAGGCGATGGAGTCATATTGAATGTAATACCTTTGTTGGTAATTATCTTTTTTTCACCAAGTTCGAGTTCTTTTTGTGTTCTATCCACAACTTGTGGGCGCACCTCTCCATACCCTTGGGCATATTCTATATCAGTAATTTTTAGTGAAGGAATGAGTTTTTGTGCATCTTTGAGAAAGAGCCGTTTTCCCAAATAGGGTAATTCAAAAATAATATTTTTGAAGACATAGGATCGAATCTCTGAGTCTTTTAGCAAATCAAGAAGCACACCAAAAATCTCGCGATGAAAATTTACCTTCATTAGATCAGTGCTTATGCCACTATACCAATGTTTTGAACGTTCAAGCTTGGGCATAGCGATAGCAGTTGGTCCTATGCGTGTTCTTCCTGCCAAACTAATGTCGGGATCACCGTGTACTGCCGCAAAAGGAAGTTTTGGATTTTGCACCATATACACTTTGCCTTTGAGTAAATCTGGCACAAAATAAAAACTTCCGGCAATAGGTAGGCAACCTAAATTCATACCATATCCCATAGATTGTGCAAGCACTAACGAGTGTGAGCCAGCATTGACAAGTACAAATTTTGCTGAAATTGCTTCACCGCTTTTAGAAATAAGATAGTACCCATCATTGTTATGCCTGATTTCTTTTACCCAAAAGTTAAGTAATACTTGATTGTTGGAATTTTTTTGTTTAGCGCGCTCTACAAAGTCTTTGCTCAAGAGTTCAAAATTCATTGCGCACCAAGCTTCTTTATATCCAGATCCAACAACATTTTCTGGGCGATCACTTTTGCCATCTTTGCCTAAAATCACGTAAGGTTCAATTTGTTTGATTGTATCTTTTTCAAACCATTCCAAATCTGGAAAGACATCTTTAAATTCTTCGTGTCGTTGCTTCATAAATGCGCACTCTTGATCACCAACGCCGATAGCCATTTTTTGTGTTTTAAAGATAACTTTGTTTTGCAAATTGTGGCGTAGCGCATAATTTTCAACTTTTTGCGCAGATAGTCTAACTTTTTTGGCTTTTTGAGAAGTATAGTTTGTCTCAATAGAACCATCGTGAATAGTTTGAGAATTAGCGTGTGCGCTTGAGCTTACCATTGCCAAATCTTTGCATTTTTCAACGATTGCAATGTTTTTTATATTGGTGTATTCGCTAAGTGTCCAGAAAAGAGCGCAACCAGAAACGCCTCCACCAATGATTACTACATCAAAACTTTTTTCCATTACTCATTCTCCTTGAGTTGATAAAATACATCAAACAAATCGATTTCACAATTATGTTTTGGTACATCTACAATACCTTGTTTAAGTACTGTGTGCCGTGACACTTCTTTATTAACAAATAGTGCGCGATTAGCGTAACCCAATAAAACCGATATATGATGACTGATAACTATTATAGTATGAAACTGGTTAATTTTTTTTAAACTTTTATAAATTTGCATTTGCATTTTCATATCTATACTTGAAGTAGGCTCATCAAGTACAAGTAATTTTGGTGCGCCACACAGTGCTCTTGCAATAAGCACACGTTGTCGTTGTCCTCCACTTAGCACGTGTAGCTGTTCATAAGCAAAAGAATGCATCTCTAACATTTCCAGTGTTTCAAAAGCTTGTTTTAGTTGGGCTTTGCTTGGACGAAAACCAAGGATCTTTGGCTTTAAAAAACCCATAAGTACAACATCAAGTACTCGTATAGGAAAATCCATATTGAGATTGGTGTCTTGTGGTACATAGCCAACTAGGCTATGCTGGTTTAATATATTTGGATTTGGATAAAGGATTTTGCCTTGCGTGGGTTGTAACAAGCCTACAAGAAGCTTGATAAGTGTTGTTTTACCACCACCATTTGGACCTATAATTGCCAAAAAGTCGTGCTCATATACGCTGAAATTTATATTTTCAAGTGCGTTACACTCTTCTCCTTTATATGCAAATCCTACATCTTCGCAGGTTAGAATTTTTTTCATGGCATTGTAATCTTTTGTGCAATGCTGTAAAGATTTGCTTCCCAATCTTCACTAAGAGGATCAAGAATCTCAAGCTTGAGGTTGAGCATTTTTGCAATAGATTCTGCCCGCGTCCTATCAAATTGTGGCTGCATAAAGAGTGTTGTTATCTTTTTTTGGCGTATGAGTTCTGGCATTTGGCTTAAAGATTTTATTTTAGCTTCTTTACCTTCTTCTTCTAGCGCAAATTCCTCAAGTCCAAAATCCTTGGCAAAATAGCTAAAAGCAGGATGAATAACTAAAAATGCCTTGCCTTTATGTGGCATAAGTATTGCATCCAGATCGTTTTTTATGGTATCAATTTTTGCGAGTAGAGCAATTAGATTTTGTTTATAGAAAGACTCTTTACTCGGATTAAGTGCAGCAAGAGCTTGGTATATCGCCATAGCTTGCGGTTTTATGGCAGTAAGTGAAAGCCAAATATGGGGATCATAGGCGTGATTATGATCGTGTGTATAGTTAGATTTTATATTGTGGAGTAGTTTCCCTAGATTGATATAAGAGATATTTTTGTTTGTTTGCTGTATGCGCGAAAAATATGGGGCTTCATAAGGCATTCCTACACCAAAAAATATTCTTGCTTGTGCAAATGCTCTGATTTGCGATAGTTTTGGTTCGTATGTTTCAGGTGAGGATTCTGGCGGAACTATGGTGTTAATAGTGATAGTATCTTTTCCAATAGCACGCACAAAATATGCTTGTGGTGGTACGCTTACTAGAATCGTAAGAGGAGATGCGTCTGATGTTGTTTGCTGTTGCGCGTTGTTTGCTTGTGTTATAGAGTAAAGTAGTAGCAGTATTGCTAGTATCCTCATAATGTCTCCATATAGGCGTATAAATCGGATACACCAAGAATTTTATCAATCAGGAGATGTTGCGAAGGACTGTCATTATTTTCGCTGCCAGCATAAAGACTTGTGATAACAACGCCTCCTAATATATTTTTGATTTTTTCAGAACCACGAAATGTTTTAACACTCCAAGCACTATGTGCTACCATAGCCTTTCCTTTATATTCACCAATATAGAGCATAATATGCCCTTTCAACCACAAAATACTACCAAAAGGTGTGGCATTTTTTAGGATATAGTTTTCTTTTTCTTCGCGTGATAGTTGTTCTAGATTGATAAGATTTTTTGCAAAAAATGCTTGAGATTTTGAGTTTCTTGGAAGATATAGACCGAAGTTGGCAAAAATATCTCGGACAAATGCAGAACAATCCCGATAACCAAGATAGCCACCCCAGCCATATTGGTCACCTATCATTGTATTAATAATCTCGGCACTTATCTTATGGCTGAACTTTCTTGGGAAAGGAGCAAAATCTGCTGCTTGAATTTTAGCAGTTATACGTTGCGCTTTGCCTTGCGTATCACGCTTGAAAACAAACACTTTATACCCTTCTTTTAGGGTTTCTTGTATACCAAATATCTGTCCCATACGCGCAATCGTGAGGAAGTTGCCATTATCATCGTAGAGTGGAATATTATCGTGGTAAGGAATGACAAACTGTTTTGTCTCCATAAATTGTGAGCGATCTTTTTCGTCGATAAGTGCAAGATGTTGTACCTTGATCCAGCCATATACAAAGCCACTTTGGATATGTGCCCATTGTCTTGATGTATCGTAGTGTGTGATGAGTATAGGAGTGTTGGCAAAGATGAGTGAATTTTGCCATTGATCAAAAGGGTAATCATCAGGATCACTAAAACGTGGCATATCACTTGGTATGGCGCGTACTGCACTAGATTCTGTAACAATCGCAAAATCTAATGCGCTAGGATAGTCTTTTATGTTCATTGCTTGCCAGATTGCTTGCATAGATTTTGGCGTGTTAGGTAGGCGATTCATACCAAAGCCTGGATTTTTTAAGATAGAGTTTTTGACCCAAAATACTTCATTGATATTGTTGTTGGGGCGCATAGAAATCCAGGGTGAGAAATATTCTTTTAGATAAGATTCCATAAGTTTCTGGCGTAAAACTTCTTCTTGATTGGAATCTGATATATCTTGAGCAATATCTTTGGTAACATAAGCTAGTGCATCTTGTTTGTATATGCTAGGATCTTTCGCTATGGTAGTTGTTGTTTTTGTATTAGTACAGCCAAAAAAAATGCTGCTATAAATAAGCCATATAAATGGTGTTAGAGTACTAAATAAAAATTTGAATAGTTTTGCACGCAAGATACTAGAATATAGAATATGTCGCATTAGGAGACTTCTTTTTAAGCATACATATTGCCAAAGGTGGGCTCGGCTTCTTGAGAGTGTAGCTAGATATTGTCTTTTCGATATTATCTACTTGTTGTTGTTTTTTGAATTTGTGAGTAAATGCATCGTGTTTTGTCTTTTTGAACATATTATTTGCTTGTAAAATAGATAAAAATATAGGGATTTTGATATAAGATGAAGCAAGAAAATGTAATAGTTTAGATTGTCCTATTTTGGCTTGTTTCATTAGGAAACCCTTTTGTGTATATCAACAGAACAAAAAAAGAAAATGGCGGACAGAGAGGGATTTGAACCCTCGAGACCCGTTAGAATCTGCACCCTTAGCAGGGGTGTGGTTTCAGCCACTCACCCATCTGTCCATAAAAAGCCTACAAAATGAAGCGCTAATTCTAAACTATCTTTTATAAAATAAACCTTAATATAAACTTATCACTTATGTATGCAGCTTGACTCTTAGGCTAGATTCTATGTGCTGGCTGTACGTTTTTTATGCGTTTGGTGAATGATTTGTGCAAAGCGTTCAAAAATATTGCGACTTTCTCTTGGTCCAGGACTTGCCTCTGGGTGGTGTTGGACAGAAAAGATCGGCGCATCTTTATAGGCTACACCCTCGATCGTATTGTCAAATAAATTTCTATGTGTAATATCTGCAATATTAGCAATAGCTTCTGGGACAGAGTAGATGTGGTTTTGCGCAGTAATCTCTACTGAATTTGTTGCAAGATTCTTTACGGGATGGTTACCGCCGTGATGCCCGAATTTTAGTTTATGTGTTTCATAACCATACGCAAGTGAAAGCAATTGGTGTCCAAGGCAGATCCCAAAGATTGGTATTTTTGTTGCAATAAGGAGTTTGATCTGTTCAATTTGTTTTGTGAGCATTTTTGGGTCGCCTGGACCATTAGATAAAAATACGCCATGAATTTCACCATTATTAAATTGATCTATAAGTGCTTGAGCATTGAATTTATAGGGTAGTACAGTTACACCAAGACCGACATTAACAAGCTCATTTAAAATATTATGCTTTGCACCAAAGTCAATCACGGCTACTTTATAACGTGTAGATGGAGTGCTATAAGCCATTTGCGCATAATCAAATATACCATTAGTATGGGTATAGGGGCTTGGCGTAGAGACACTTTCGATGTGGTTTTGCGCAGTAATATCTGGGGCAGATTCTAAAGTTTTTGCGAGTATCTTTTTATCCGATATTTCTGTTGATATGATTGACATCATTGCGCCTTGTGTGCGTATCATCTTGACAAGCGCACGCGTATCAACATCGCAGATTCCAAGTGTATTGTGCTTATCCAAAAATGTTTTGAGACTTTGTGTCGCACGAAAATTTGAGATGAAATTTTCATAATGGCGCACAATCATTCCAGAAGAAAAAATTCCTCTGCTTTCAGAGTCTAACTCATTTGCTCCTACAATCCCTATTTCTGGCATACTAAAAACAACAAATTGTCCAGCATAGCTTGGGTCTGTAATGATTTCTTGGTAGCCGCTAAGTGAAGTATTAAATACAATCTCACCAATTCTTGTTCCCTTTCCAGAAAAACAGCGCGCTTCAAAGTAGAGACCATTTGCACAATAAACCCAAGCTGGTGATGTATCACTTTTATACACTATTACTCCTTTGTGCTTGCTGTAGCCATAAACTAGAATCTAGATTCTGCGATTTTAGATATTTTGGTTAGAGTTTCAATATGGCTAGAAATCTAAACTTTATTTATGCAAAACCTTTTTTGCGCAACTCCTCTTCGTAAAGCTTGTCGTAAATAAGTTCATATTCATCTGTACCTACGAGAATCTTGCGCTTATATGTTTTGATTTTTGCTACGACTTCTTCTTGAATACTATCGTGGATTTTTGCAAAGCTATCAATAGCCTTAAAAATAATGTTTTTAACTTGGTTTTTATTAACGCTAAATTGAATATATTGTTTTTGAATAAGAATATCGAGAATTTTGTGAGAAAGGGCATTGTATCTATCATCCCAAAAAAGCAAGAAGCGCTTTTCTTCTGCAATTTGTCGCTTAATCATACCAAAGAGTTTGCGTTCATCAATACGCAAAAATTCCACTTCTTGCTGATTTTTTTCAAGCAATTCTTGAGACTTTTGATCAATAGCTATTTCTTCTTTTATATCAAGCTCAAGTACTTCTTTTGCAGTTTTAGCTATGGTTTCTAGTGGAACCTTTAGTGCAAGCAGACTGGAATTGTATAGATCAAGTGCTATTTTGTTGGCAATATAACCGATTTGATTAAGTCGTAATCGCATAGTGCAACCTTGAATAAAATAAGTATTATTGTATCGTGTTTTATATAAATTTGGATTTAACCAATTTACCAAAGATTCTGTTCATTGCTCGTACTGGAATTGTTTGGTATAGGTGATGTAGTAGTATAGTAGAATGTATATTTATCTATTGTTTTGGCGCCAACGCCCTCTGGTTGGGGGAATTTTCTACGCTGTGAAGGATCAAGTTTTAGTGTATTACCAATAAATTCTGCAAACACTGGAGCAGCTACGAGCCCAGAACTTTCATATTGTCCAATGGGACGATTATCATCGCGACCAAACCAGATAATTGTCTGTATATCGGGAGTAAAACCGCAAAACCAAAAATCTACATTGTTGTTTGTTGTTCCTGTTTTGCCTGCAATCTCTATGCCATTTACACGCGCCCTTCGTCCTGTGCCATTTGCTACCACTTCACGCAACACCGATATACCCAAAAATGCTTGATCAGCTGGAATGATTGTATCCTGTTTTGTATCATAAGTAAAGACATTGCCGTTAATATCTATTACACTATCAATCAAGATGGGATCAATACGCGTGCCATAGTTTGAGAAAATTGAATATTCTCGTGCGACCATCAAAGGTGTAGCACTCAAACTACCTATTGTAATGGTAATATCCGGATTAAGATCGCTAAAACCAAATTGTAGCAAGCCATTATAGATATCATTAAATCCTACAAGGCTAACAATATTGAGTGTGGCAAGATTGCGAGAAAACATTAGCGCTTCTTGAAGGGTCATCATACCGCGAAAAACCTTATCAACATTTCTA
Organism: uncultured Helicobacter sp.; assembly: GCA_944323645.1. Classification (GTDB taxonomy): domain Bacteria; phylum Campylobacterota; class Campylobacteria; order Campylobacterales; family Helicobacteraceae; genus Helicobacter_B. Next base: position 40,203 of record CALUTE010000014.1, read on the forward strand.
GCTTTATACTCTCCAAATGCTCGCGCCGCATCAGGTACCTTTGTAGCGGTCGAATACCCTTTATTAAAAGCAATTTGATAGATAAATGGTTTAATACTACTACCTAATTGTCGTTTGGCATCTGTAGCGCGGTTGTAGGGACTTTTGCTATAATCTACTCCACCTACAAGGGCTAGAATCTTACCTGTGCGCGTATCTGTAACAACCATTGCGCCATTGAAAGTATCGGTCTTGTTTTCTTGGTCTTGGGGAACAAGATTTGTATTTTTCGAAACCTTTTGTAGGCGTTCTTGAATACCGTTATAGCCATTAATAAGAGCTTGTTGTGCTAGTGCTTGGTATTCTAGGTCAATATTTAGTTTGATTGTATAACCCCCAGTTTTTATATCTTTAATTGAACTAAGTTGGCGCAGAGCAAAATCTGTAACATAAGGAGCAATGTTTTGGGTAAGTGTTTGATTGTAAACAATGGGAATCTCAGAGAGTGCTGCGTCAGCATATTCTTTGGATATCCAACCTAGATCGTACATTCTGCGTATAATATCGTTTGCGCGCGCTAAAGAAAAATCAAGATTTTTGGTTGGATCATATACGCTTGGGGCATTTGGCAAACCAACAATCATAGCTATTTCTTTGAGGGTTAGCATTGAAAGTGGTTTTTTGAAGTATCCTAAAGCTGCGGTTTTCACACCATAATAGCCATGACCAAAAAATACTTCATTGAGATAAATCTCTAAGATTTGTTCCTTACTAAGTACTTGTTCAACTTGAATTGTGAGTAACGCTTCTTTTATTTTACGACTGAGAGTGCGCTCTCGCGTAAGAATAACATTTTTTACAAGTTGTTGGGTCAGCGTGCTGCCTCCTTCACCAAAGCGACCACTTTTAATATTTTTTAGTGCTGCTCGAATAATAGCATCATAATTAATGCCGCTATGTTCAAAAAAAAGTGTATCTTCAATCGCAAGCAGTGCTTCTATCATACGCGGCGGAATCTCATCGAATTTTGCGTAAAATCGAAATTCTGTATCGAATACGTTAGCTATAAGGCGGTTTTTTCTATCATATATTTGGCTAGCAAGCTTGGGAGTATAGTGTTTTACTTTGTCAATATCGGCACTCAAGTCTATATACAAAACAACTATATATGCACTACTAATTAGCAAAACAATGACAAGGAGAGAAAAGAGAACTTTTTTAACCATATTATACCTTAAAGCCACAAATGAGACTCTCGGTATCTCCATACAAAGTCTAATGTTTTATGAGTGTTGTTCATTTGCCTCACTGGTTGTGTTGGTATGGGTTTTGGATTCTATTTTTTGCTCACTATTTGTTATGCTATCAATTTCTTGAATAGCTTTGTTTATTATGGCAATTTTTTCATTAAGCATCTCATCAACACTTGTCATAACACCTTTTGATCCATCTTCCATAGCAGATATTTTTTGGTCAATGAAAGTTTTTGAAGTGGGTTTATTTTTCTCAAGAAGAGATTGTGCCAAAGCATTTGCTTCATTATGAACAGAAGCATGGAAAGCATCAAGCTTTTTATAGCCCTGCGTTTCGCTAAAGTTCTTTTTACCATCTCCCTCAAAATACCATTTTCCTAAACGACAATTTGTGTGCGGTACTTGGTTAAAATTGTCAGAAACGTTAAAGAGCAATCCATAAAGATTGTTTTTAAACACGGTGTGATCAAGTTTGGCAAGTGTGCAGAAAATTTCGCTATCGCAAATGGAGACAGAATACTTAGCTAAACGAGCGGAAGCAAGGGTCTGCCCAGCCATAGAGTAAATCTCATCGACTCCAGCCTTGACTTCTTGGGTAAATACTGCAGTTTCTTCGGTATTTGTTTGAATGTCACTTGCCTCTTGTTGCATAGATTTTACAACAATAGCAATTTCTTTTGTGGCTTTTTGAGTTTTTTCAGCTAGCTTGCGCACCTCATCTGCTACTACCGCAAAACCTCTTCCGTGCTCGCCAGCACGTGCAGCTTCAATAGCCGCATTAAGCGCTAACAGATTTGTTTGTTCGGCAATGTCATCAATAAGTGATACAACATTGGTAATCTCATTACTACGTTGTGCAAGTGAAGCAACCAATTCTGTGGCATTTTGCATTCTCTCATAAAGCGCACTAATACCTTGTTCGACAGTTCCACTCTTTTGTCCCACCTGCTGACTAACAAGTTCATTTTCTTCTGCCTTTTTGAAGAGTATGCTTGTATTTTTAAGGATATTTTGCAGGGCAGATTGTGCTCCCATTATACCATCTTTGAGGCTCTCGTGGTAAACAGCAAATAGGTCCAAGCCATTACCTTTATCACAGCGAGGATTTATTTCAGAGAAACAATAGAAAGTAGTATCGCCGATTTGCTCGCTTTTCACGCGGCAATTATGGTTTTGTGTAGAGATATATTCCATACCGGGCTTGAGCTCACTGACAAATTCTTCTAAATCAGAAATTTTTGAGGCAATGTTATTTGTAAAGACAATTGTCCCATTTTTGACACCTACTAGTGCTTCTTCTAGAGCAAAGCTAGCAACTTTTTTTAGGTGTTCAACCTGATCTTTTAGACTTCGTATCTCTGCCTCTTGTTTTTGCATCATAAGTTTAATATCTCTACTTGCTCCACCAAACATTTACATCCTTCCTCACATTCAAACTAGCGAGCTTCATTCTAGCTTAAAAAGCCTTAAAAAAAACAAAAAACAATGTTTTATTTGTCAAAAATAAACTATAATTCTCAATATATTATTTTAATTGCGAGGTATTTATAATGAAAAACCGAGTAGAAACCCTTGAGTCTATTTTGGAGCGTTTGCGTCATTCCATTAGGCAGAATGGTCTAAAAAATTCTAAACAGCGTGAAGAAATTGTTTCTGTACTATACAAAAGTGGTACACATTTAAGTCCAGAGGAAATCACAACTAATCTTCGCACGCGTGATAAATCTACAAGCATTTCTTCTGTGTATAGAATTCTTGGGTTTTTAGAAAAAGAAAAGTTTATCACGGCGCTTGAGCCGGGCAAGACGGGCAAACGCTATGAAATTGCTGCGAAAGAACACCACGATCATATTATTTGTTTAAATTGTGGTGATATTCAAGAATTTGTGGATGATGAGATTGAATTGCGCCAGATTCAGGTTTCTAAAGCATACAAAGCTAAACTCATTAGCCACGATATGCGCTTATTTGTTATTTGTGGTAGATGTCAAAAGCAAATCAAAGAGTAGTTCTTAAGACTGTTCGAGAGATATGTTTTGTATATAGCTGGTTTAGTTAAAAATCAAAGGTTGGATTAGAATCTTTGATTTTTTGTGTATCGCTCTCTTTTTCTTCGCTCATACCTGTTTGTTCGTCTTGATGTTCTTGAAATTCTGGTTCTTCCCAAAACCACGTTTGTCGTGTTGGGGTTTGTGTATTATCAAAATCTAGTATTTCATCAAGCCCCATAATCTCTTGATCTGGCTTGGTGGTATTTAGATTCTGGTTATTTGGTATCTGTATTTGCATATCACTAAACTTACCACGAAAGACTAAAGGAGGATCAAGCAACTCCAAATTTATAGTTTGAGCTTTTAGATCGATGTGGCATTTATGAGAGTGCAGAGTTTGCGTGGGCGATTTGAGAAGTATTTGCGCATCGGTTTGTGCATGGTCGATATTGGCTTTAATTTGTAGTGTCATATTTTCTTTAAGTAGGTTTTCAAAACCCACACCCCAAGAATCTTGTGCAGAATCTTGCATACTATTATCATACCCTAGAAATTTTTCAAGTCCAAGAGTTTCTGGCGCATCAATAAAAAAAACAATATTATTGCCTTGTATGTCAAATGTTCCTTTATGAAATGCTAGGTTATACACACCTTCAATTTTTAGTCGCGCTTCGAGCGTTTTTTGTATTTTAAGTGTTCCAAGAATACTGCTTAATGATAATTGCTCCCCCTTGAATGTTAATGTATTATCTTGCAAAGTAAACGTGCCCAGTCCTCCAAATGATTCACTTTGCGCATACAGCATTAGCTCATTGCTATTTCTACGTATCTCGCCTTCTATATCTACTTTTCCTAGTAGCTCAAGAGCAAATGCTTTGCCAAAAAGTGCAAGATTTGTTATATGGAGATTGTAGTACATAGCAGATTCTGCTTGCATCATAGAATCTAGTAAGGTCTTTGGCACCTTTAGCAATGCGACAGACTCCTTTTGTGGAGTGATAAACCCAATATCAAACCAAGTGTTATCAGCACTTTTGCCTTGCAGCAAAAAATCTGTGCCGTTTAAAGAGAACGAGCCTACCATAGCTTGAGATTCTGCATTGGATTGATAGGAAATGTCAAATCCAAGCGGCATATCCTCAAACATAGAATTTTGCATAACTGCACGTATTTGCAGGGTATTATGCGGAAGATTTGGCGCATTTTTTTGCGCAATAAAACGCAACGAACCATTTGGTGCATATTTGAGTCCAAAGATCCCACTAATTACACTAATGGGAATCTGTTCGCCACGCACTATAAATGTTTTTGGCGTTAAAAATCGCATTTTTGCTTGCATTATGAGCGATGCTGGATTTTCTTGTTCTTTAGATTCTGTTGGTTTTGGCACACTTGCTATCGTGTAGTTACTATACTTGCCATGGATTGTAAAATTCGCAAGTATTGTTTCTTTGTCTGCAGTGCTAGAATCTGGTATGAGAGTGATTGTTGCTTGCATATCAAGTGTAGAAAAGCCGTAATCACCAGAGATATGTAGTATGATATTTTTGCCAACCATGATTTCTGCATTTGCTTTGCCAAAGCCAATGCGCAGATTAGAAAATTGGCTTTGGATAGGAAGTGTGTTGTTAAGCACACTCTGCAAAAAGGGGGTGAGAATTTTATTGCCAATAGCAGTAAAAAGGAGCAAAAACCCACAAACCATAAGGTTTGCTCCAAAAATTCCAGTCCATACAAAAACACGCTTCATATATATCCTGACTACTAGGTTTTTGGCGATAAGGTTGCGCCAGAATCTATGTTGTTCGTTTGTATTGGTTGTATTTTTTGAGAATCTTGCACGTTAGAAATTGTTATAGATTCTGAGGAATCTGGCTCTAGTGGAGGGGCTATAAGCTTAGATTTTGCGCGTGCTGCAATGATGAGTGCAATCGTGCAAGCCACAAATATATAAAGCCCAATAGGGATTGGTACAGGATCGCCCGCTGCATAGGAATGTTTTCCAGAGAGGTAGTGATTTACACCAAAATATGTCATCAAAACACTATAAAAAGCAAGCACGCTTCCTGTGGCAAAAACAAAAGGCATATACCTAAAGCCTAAAAACCTTAAGTGCAGTACAATAGCATAGATTCCAATAGTAATCAGCGCCCAAGTTTCTTTGGCATCCCAACCCCAGTAGCGTCCCCAGGATTCGTTCGCCCACACAGCACCAAGAAAGTTACCAATTGTAAGCATAAATAGCCCAAGTATCATACTCATTTCATTGATGGCGCCCACAGAAAAAATGGCTTTGTCAATGTTTGGCTTGTTTTGTGTGCGTAAGATGAAAAGCACCAAACTAAAGACTCCAAGTACAAAACATAACCCCAAGAATCCATATCCAGCTGTGATAATAGAAACGTGGATATTAAGCCAATACGATTGCAATACAGGAACAAGATTTTGGATTTGCGGATCCATATAGCCAAGATGCGCGACAAAAAGGCTAATACCGGCGAGGAAACTTGTCGCACAAAGGGCAAGCACAAAGCGTGAGAAAAATACCACGCCAGCAATACCCGCTGCCCAGGCGATATAGAGCATTGATTCATATGCATTGCTCCAAGGCGAGTGATCGGCGACATACCAACGTACTCCAAGTCCGAATGTGTGTGCTAATACACAAAGTGCGACAAGCGTAAAAAACATTTGGTATATACGCTTAGGAATTGGCTTGTCTTTGTAGATAAAAATAAGTACAAGGACAAAGCCTGTTAGCCCAAGTAAAATATAAGGCAGTATCAGCGTTTCAAAAATATTGTAATGATTAAGCCTAATCTCCCAATCTATACGACTTTGGCTAAGATAGTTTTGACCACCATTTTGGGCTTGATAGCTTTCAATTTCTTTTAGTGCGGCAATAGCTTTTGACCAAGAATTGGTTGTTACGCCTTCCATAATGCCATAAAGCAATAAGCTCATCATAGCATCAATGGGGCGCATTATTTCTTCATATTGTTCTTGCGTGATTTGGTTTGTAAAACGCAAATTCATAACTTCAGCAATAGAATACCAGCGTTGCGTTTTTATATCGGGAAATATGCGAAAATACGCAAAACTTTGCACACTTTTTAAGATTTCATAACGCTCTGTAAGTGCTCGCACATCTTTATCAAATGTATTGTACTCACTTTCTGGTTTTTGCATTGTATCGACAAAATAGTTATAAATTTTGGAATCATCGGCTAGGGGGTCATAAATGTCCATTTTTGATACATAGCGCTGCTCTTTTGGCACACCCAGAATCTCACGAAGCTTTGGCGTGGAAGTATCGATAAATCGTATCGTTGCCCAATCATTTGGGAATGCCATAAGCCCTAAGAGAACTTGCACATTGCTAAGACCATTAAAGCCGTCTTTTTTGTGGATTTTGTGCATAATGTGCATTGCCATAGTATCAAAAGGCTGGATTCTGCCATAGTAGTCTTGGATTTGGATTCTTGCAAAACGTTCAGAAAAATCTTTAGAATTTTCGCGCAACATCATAAGGCGCTCTTGAATTGTTTCTGGATTAATTGCGCTTGGGGATTTTTGGGAATCATTAAGGGCAAGCCATAGCGCATAAGCAATATTTTTTGGCATTTCCGTATTGGTATCTTGAGGTTGTGTTTGTGTGTTTGTAGGGAAGGCATAGAGCTGTGTTGTGTAGCTAAACATTATGCAAGCCCCTATGATAAACACTGCTTTTTGTGCCATTTGTTGTTGTGCGAGGAAACGCGAGAGTTTTTTGAAACGCCCATTGTTATCAAACAAAAGCCATATTGCTCCAAGCGTTAATAAAATATAGCCAATATAGGTTGGTAGCTTGCCCGGATCTTTATTTACTGAGAGAATACTTGAATAACTATTTGATTCTTCGTTGAAAAAATAGCTACTCTGATAGAAGCGATAACCCTCAAAATCCAAAACATGGTTCATAAAGATTCTAAAGGGCATAATAATTGCGCCACTAGAATCTAACACTTCGACTTCAGAGGCATACGAGGAGGGATTGTCTGTGCCAGCATAGGTCTTTTTTTCAAATTCTAGCAATCGTATTGCAAAAGGCAATTCTACACGTTTGCTACCCCAATGAAAACTCATTTTCATACCACCTATTTCCTCGCGTACAGGCATATGTTCATTGGTAGTTCCATTGCCACCTATGATGGCTATGGATTTTGTTTCGCCATTATAGCTTACTTCAAGGTGTAAAATCATTCTGTTACTTTTGTTTTTGGTATCGCGATCCTGTAGTATTGCAATATCACTTGAACGAATGGTTATGGGTTTATCAAAGAGAATCGCTTCATCTTTTAGGGTAGGGCGCGAAAACAATGTTCCAAAAACGCTGATGTTTGCTGGTATGTTGGCGTATTGTTTTTGTTGTCCATCAAATGCAGTGATATTGACAAAGTTGTCGCTAGAATAATAAAAATTGCTGCTTTGTCCCTCTTCAATACTCATCATACCTTCTGTCCCAAAATATCTTGTGATACCAGCTCCCACAATGATCACAATGAAAGAGAAGTGCAAGAGCAATGAAGCATACTTTTTACGCCGCATTGCACAAGACCGCACAAAACTAGCAATAAGCGCGCAGATAAGATAAACGTGCAAAAGTGTGAACCACCACGATCCATAAACTATTGTATGTGCTGCAATGCTACCATAGTCGTTTTCAATAAGAGTTGCTACCGCGCACACAAGCGCATAAAAAAACAATACAGGCAAGATTACCCAAAATGAATAAAATATCTTGCAAAAAGAAGCAATGCCTTTTGGGGATTGCTGATTTGATGGTTGTGTATGCATTATATTATCCTTACAAATAGTGTGAATTATACTTCATTTTGGAGATATGATTGAAGTAATTCTCGTAGTTTGTTTTCATTGCCATTTGCCTTTTCCCATAAGCCTTCATTGATAAATTTTAGTAGAGCCATAAATTGCTTTGGTGGCAAATATGAAGGATAAATCGTGATTGTCCTGCCATCTTTTGCGCTCAAAACAAGCGTAGGAGTTGGACCTATTCGGTACATTTCAGTGATTTTATGCGTAGGAATGATATAGTTTTTTGTCTCTTTATCTTCACCTATAATAAAAGTATGTGCTTTGTTATAGCTTATGTTGATATAGTAGGCGCTGAAATTGTCTTTAAGATAGGTGCGTAAAACTTCATTATGTTTGATGTCATTTTTTAGATTCTCGCAGTAGCTACAACCATTCGCACCAAATACAAGAAGCATATATTTACCCTTAGTTTCTATGGTGTCTGTATTAGAAAATACGTCTTCAAGTCCTTCATAGGATTTTTTGTCAAGATCGCTTGCGGCAGGGATTACTGATTCATCGGTGCTACAAGCACCGAAAAAGATGCACACCAAACAAAGCATAGCAATGCTAGAGATACGTAAATCCCGCAGATTTTCTTTTATGGGGTTCATTTTTGCTCCTTATTTTTATTATTTATTAGTATTTCTTTATAGAATCTAATATAGGGTTTTGTTGCACTCTGATAAGGCGTTAAGCTTATCTTGTACAAGTGTAATAATCATCTTAGCAAAGTCTTTGTTATCATTAAAGCATCTACAAACACGATAATCACGTACGTTGAGCTGTTGTGCAAGCGCTTTGTATTCGATGCTTAATTCATAATCTGTTTCAGAATTATCTATAGTGAAAGCAAGTGGGTAAATAATGATCTTTTGATGGGCAGATTCTTTGATAGTATCGCTTGTAAAGGGTTTGAGCCAACGCATAGGTCCTACTTTTGATTGATAGGAGAGCTTAATATCATAAAAGTGTATGCCACGTTTCTTGAGAATCTGTGTAAGAAGGCGCTTTCCTTCTTCGCAGTGTGCAACATAAGGATCGCCTGCATCTACTACTTTTTGAGGAAGGCTATGGGCGGAGAGAATCAAGACAAACTCGTTTGGGTTGGCACCCGCTAATGTGTGTTCTATATTATCAGCAATCAGCTCATAAAATGGAGTATATGTAGAAAAATGTTCAACCACGCTCACGCGCGGCTTATACGCTAAAGCTTTGAGGCTTTCATATGCATCAAGCAATGATGATTTAGTAGTGGCAGAAGAAAATTGTGGATACATACTAAATAGTACGATATCGTTTATGCCTTGTTTTTGCATATCTTTTAGCACATCTTTACAAAAAGGAGGTGTATAGCGCATAGCATACGTGTATAACTTACTAGAATCCAAGTCATTTAGTGTGGTACTTAGGTTGAATGTATGCCTAGCAATAGGTGAGCCACCACCAATTTTTTGGTAGTTTTTTTTCACGGATTCTAGACGTTTTGTGATGATCATATTTGCTAACATCTTGCGCATAAAGTTATTTTTGATACGCAAGATGAGTGGATCATTAAAAATATTTTTCAAAAAATCCTCAACTCCATAGATATCTGTAGGGCCACCCATATTAAGTAGAATAACACCTATTTTATGCTTATTTGTGTTTTGGCTGGAGGCATTTGTAGCTACTTGCGATATGTAGGCTTGTTGGTTGTTTTGCACTATAGACCCTTTTAATGAATAGGTTTGAAATAATAATATGCTAAAATTAATGTAAATAGTCTTTATGCATAGATTCTATCAGGAGAGTATAAATGGAAGTAGATATGGTGGCAAAAGCTTTTGATGATATGGTATTTTTTCACGCGTTTTTTATGGCGTTTTTCCCAATTCCTTTTTTGATCAATCTTTTTACACTTTTTACATATAAAACTTATCAAAAAGTAATTATTAAGCTTTGGTTTGTGATGCCTATTATTTTTTTGCTTGTGGCTATTGGTAGCTTTACGGGGATTTTTATTATGGCAAGTGCGCAATGGTATATCAATTGGCGCATAGCATTTATGATTATTTTTATGGCATTTATTTTTGGCGGTGAAATTATGCGTCTTAAGCGTCTTAAGCTTGCTAAAACTAGCGAGAATCTTATGCTGCGATATATTCGCTTTTGTAAGGTTCTTTATAGTCTTGATTTGGTGGGCGCACTTATTTTTAGTCTCAGGATTCTCTCTTAATGCAGTTTGTATTTCATCAGCGTGCCGGTGAGCAAGAAGTTGTGCTTGAAGGAGAAAGCTTTGTGCATATTTTTGGTGCTCGGCGTACGCGCGCAGATACTACCCTCTTGTTGCGCAATTTGTACGATGATATGTTGTATTGCTATAAAATCACGCATATTACAAGAAAGAGCGCTCATCTTATGCTTGTATCTAGCACAAATAGCTTGCGTAAAAGTCCTAGATTCTCGCATATTATTTGGGCTATTACGCAGCCCCAAACAATCCAAAAAGCCCTCCCCGTATTTAATGAACTTGGGCTAAGTAGGCTTAGTTTGTTTTGGTCGGATTTTTCCCAGCGTACACTAAAGCTCGATCTAGAAAGGCTAAAACGGATTCTGATAGCCTCGTGTGAGCAATGTGGGCGAAGTGATTTGTGTCAGATTGAAATATTAGAAAACCTACCATCTGTTTTAAAATCTTACCCAAAAGCGTGGATTCTAGACTTTGGCGCAGAAGTTTTAGGTGAGGCACACATAACAACAGGGCTTGGGCTAGAGAATGGTGTAGTTATTGGTGCAGAAGGAGGGTTTAGCCCAAAAGAGCGCAAGGCTTTTGCTCATCATAAGATTTTTTCGCTAGATTCTCCTTTTGTGCTTCGGTCACAGACGGCTGCTACAGCAGTTTTGGCATTATTTTCGATTGCCACTTTTGGATAGGCTGTATTTTTGTTTGCAAAAAGTTTAAGATAAGAATATCTCAAATTATGATTTTAGCGATTCATTAGGCTTAAAATTCCTTCTTTGCAACTTTTGCCATTTAGAATCGCTACTACCTCATTGACAATTGGCGTATAGATTTTATGTTTTGCTGCGATAGCAAAAATCGCTTTTGCAGTTTTTATCCCTTCTGCCACCTCTCCAATTTCTTGCAAGATCACTTCAATTTGTTTTCCTTGTGCAAGTCCAAGCCCTACACGATAGTTTCTAGAAAGCTTTGAGCCAGCAGTCAAAAACAAATCCCCAGATCCCTCAAGTCCAAGAAATGTCTCTGTTTTACCGCCAAAATAGCAGCCAAAACGTTCCATCTCCACAAGACCTCTTGCAAGAAGAGCAGCTTTAGCATTATTGCCAAGACATAAGCCATCACAAATACCTCCAGCAATAGCAATGACATTTTTGTAGGCACCAGCAATCTCTGCTCCCACAATATCGTTGCCAACATAGGGTTTAATAAAGCTTGGAAAAAGAGAGGCAAACTCTTTTGCAAGATCAAGATTTTGCGAATGAATTGCGATAGCACAGGGGAGGCTTTGCCTCACCTCAGCAGCAAAACTTGGACCACTTAAGCAGCAAAGATTCTCGGTTTGAATAAAGTTTTGGGCTATTTGATGAACAAATGCTCCACTCCCCTCTTCTATACCCTTTGAAGCAAAAAGATATTTAGAATCTTTGTGGTGTTTGGTGCTTTCTAGCCAAACACGCAAATGGGCTGTGCTAATTGCTATGACGATAAGTTTGGATTCTACTTTGGAAGTTTGTCGTATTGGAAATGGTGTATTCCAATCACAAATAAGCTTACGTCTTGAGATAATAGAAACAGGCTGCTTGTGTGCAAAAGCAAACGCCAATGCACTACCCCAAGCACCACCACCACAAATGCTAATCGTATTCATCTGTTACCCTTTCAATGAGATGATTCCTTGCGATTATGAAAGTTGCACAAAGTCCAAGTGCGCCCACAAGCCCAGTATATACTGCAATAAAAAAACTATGCCCACTTCCCAAACAAGCACTGACAAAAATTGGCGCACTTCCACCAAATATGGCATAAGCAATGTTATAAGAAAAACTAAGTCCAGAAAATCGGATTTTTGATGGAAAAAGACGTAGTGCAAAAATAGGAGCAAAGACTGCAACCCCAACACTTAAACCGCATAAAAAATAGAGTGCAACAATAAGACTTGTAGTAACGACTAGCCCCTCAAAAACAATCCCAAAAAGTGTAAGCGCGCCTAGAATAAAGCAGAGATGAAATACATAGGAGGCTTTGCAGACCCCAATTTTATCGCCAAGCCACCCAGCAGCTATACAACCCAGACACATTCCTGTTACTACAAGCATTTGAAGCAGTATGGTGTGTGTTTTAGCAAAGTTGAGTTTTGTGCCGATAAATTCAGGCATTATTAGCGTAACAATGACCACTGCACAAACAAGCACCCAAGTAAAAATCATTGTGACAACACTTGGGATTTTTGCATTAGAGAGTACTTCTTGTATGGGGAGACTATGTTGGGCGTTGCTTTTACGTATTTCTTGAAAGACTGGAGTTTCTTCTAGGTATTGGCGTAGAAATGCTGCAATAATCCCAAAGATTCCTCCCAAAATAAAAGGTAGTCGATAAGCCCAAGCATTAATTGTTTCTTGTGTAAAGCTTAAGTGCATAATAAGCGCAACTATACACCCAAGTAGAATCCCTCCAGCTACTGAAGCAGTTAGGATTCCAGTAGCGAGTCCGCGTTTATGCTTGTGCATATGTTCGTTTACAAAAACCCATGCACCTGGCAACTCTCCACCAATTGCAATGCCTTGCAAGATGCGTACAAGAAGCAGGATAATTGGTGCTGCATATCCAATAACATCATATGTAGGCATAACTCCAAGCGTAAAGGTGGGGATTACCATAAGAATAATAGAAAGCATAAACATATTTTTGCGACCATTTTTATCACCAAAATGTGCCATAACAATTCCACCCAATGGGCGAGCAAAATACGCGGCAGCAAATGTGCCATAAGTATTTAAATCTGCCCAGAATGGGCTTAAAGTGCTTGGAAAAAACTGCTGAGAAATGGCTTTGGTAAAAAATAGAAAAATAATAAAGTCATAAAACTCAAGTGTCCCACCGAGCGAGGAGAGCCATAGAGCACGCTTACTATCCTTAGTGAGTGTCTTCATAAAATTCCTTCGAATAAATTGTAAATCAAACTTCTTATTATAGAATAAACCAAAACAAATTTATATGTGCGGTACTAGCATTTCTTTAGATTTCAAAGCGGCTTTCATCATCATAGTTATGTGTGATCATTCCGTTATAGTGGAGAATTTTACAGCTATTTTCTACGACTGCTATAAGCTTTATGGTTGTCTCTAAATCGCGCCCGTAACTATATATACCGCAACCTTTTAGAAGTACAAAATTGGTTTTGTGGGTTTTAAAATAGCGTACAATATCTGTTTCAGCACGCTCATAAAGTGTTTCATATTCACGAGAATCTAAAATCTCATTTGATTTGCCAAGAATCTTGTATCCAAGATAATCAATGGGTATTAGTGTTTTATGTTTAAGGGAATAAGAGGTTGCATATGGGGCGTGAGAATAAACCACAAATCTTGATTCAAGAAAATTACGATAGATATTGGCGTGAATAAAACTATCAAGGCTTGCTTCCTGCCATCGGTAATCCTCTTTATCGTGCAACATAATAAAAGAATCCTCATTCATTTTATCAAGTAGTGCGCCTTTGCGGTTAATAATGAAACTATTTGTATCAAGCTTTGCAGAAATTGAACCATAAAAAACACCAAGTAGCCCACTTTGACAAAGAGAGTGCGCAACATTGGAAAGATTCTGTACAATGGTTTTGTCGATGTTTTTTGTGTGAATATTCACCAGATTCTCCTTGTATTATCTTTTGGGTATAACTTTAGCACGTTTTAGTGCTGCAGTATTTGGAAATGCTTCATCAAAGATTGCATCTTGACTTGTGTGTGTAAATTCATAGATTTTTGTACCATTTCGTGCATAGAGTACGCCACGTATCATAATATTTTCAACATAGTGATGCTCAAATTCTAACGCACCATTTGGAAAAAATCCCTTTTGAATTGTAACTTCTTGCCCCTCCAGCCAAATAATCTCACTGATAAGAATATCATTTCGATAGGTTTGTGTGATATTTTTAGCTGGAATCTCTTGGGTCTTAGTGCGTAAAGAACCATCAGCATTATAGAGCCATACAGTCTTGTTTCGTGGGGCATAGAGGATTGTAGATTCTTTTATAGAAGTATTAGCATAGAATGTACCACTTGCTTGTGTAGCAGAAAGCGTAAAATCACTCATAAGTTGCCCATCTTTTTGGTAGGATCGTATGCGTTTGGTTTGATTTGGGGATTGTATGATTTCTAGAGCAACTTGATCATTGGTATAACGCCATATTTCCAAGTATTGATTACTATTTACTATATCTTTTGTAATTGGGTTTTTGGAATCTTGGGGTTTTAACGAGTAGTATGGGCTTGCATTGGTTGGGTAGTTTTCATAAGGTGAAATGAGAATTCCAAGCATATAATGGGATTTGTAGAGAGGATTTTGACTAGGATAGTCATACACTATTTCCTCTCCATCTAAAAGCCCACCATTATAGTGGCGCGTGATTTTTAAAATCCCACCTTGACCATATGTTTGTGTTTCTCCTTGTAAAAAATCTTTGTAGTAGTGTTGTTTGAAGATGATTTCTCCTTGTGCATAGCCACTTGATTCTCCCTCTTTATTGCCTGCCTGATAGTGTGTTTTGGTTGTAAAGGCTTGGTTGTTGTGGGAAGTCGTGTTAGGATAGGTCGTTACCACACCATTTATCATACCATTTGTATATTCTTTGATGCTAACAAGCTTATTACCATAATAAACCTTGGTTGCACCGTGCTTTTTACCTGCTTTATAAGATTCTTCTATGTGAGTTTGTGGCTGTGTTTCTAGTATATATGTATGCATTATGCCATCAATAAGACCTGCTTTATAGGGTACCTCTCGCAGAATCTGTCCATTTCTATACGCTCTACTTACGCCCTCTAAAAGATTGTTTTTAAAACTTAATGTGGCGCGTAGATTCCCATTAGAATCAAATACTTCGATAAGTACAAAGTCCTCTTGAGTAGATTGTTTTAATGTGATTGATTGATCGTTATCGCGAAGCGTTGTTGTATTGATAATGTCGTTGAAGTGAATTTGTAAGGGTAGTATCTTGTAGGGAGTGTTTGTGCTTTGGGATAAATCTGGTGTAGGAGATTCTGTTGATTCTACAGAATCTGCGGTATTAGTTAAATGTTGCATAGTTGTATTTTGTTTGTTTGAACTGGATTTGTTTTGGTTAGTTTTGTTGATTTTGGAGTTTGTGGATTTTTGCGATGAGCTTGGTAAAGTTGCTGTAGTACTGGGATATTTTTTTGTAGCAAAATTTTGTTTTGTTACTACCTGTTGTGAGGTTTTCTCTGTGGGTTTAGCTGGAGATTGTTTTTTAAAGTCATTTTTAGGGGGTATGTTTTGAGGCTCTTGCGCGGTGTGTGTTACAGGTTGTAGTATTGTTTTTTGAGAAGTAGATTGGGTGCAACCTAGAAAGATAGTAAGATAAATGTAAGACCCTACAACAAAGATAATTTTAGTGCAAATTATATGTTTGCAGTAGTCTATTAGTGATTCTGATCTCATAAGGTCTCCAAAACATTTGTGTACACTAGGAATCTTATAGTTTTGATCTAGTGTTGATTATAGCAGAATCTAAATATGATTTATAGCTTTTGTCAAGATGGGGGTTCTGATTTATTATAATTCTAAGTGTAGCCAAATATTGTGAAGCACTAAAAATCACCGATGCACTCACTATGCCAAACAATTTGCAAACATTGAATCTAACTCGAATTATGCTTTGGTACTCCCAAACTTTCAGCAATATTCCATAAATATTCAGTAACATTTAAGTATTAGATTTGTAGAATTCAACTTCCCAAA
>CALUTE010000015.1 GCA_944323645.1 uncultured Helicobacter sp.
GTAATGAGCAAATAAGGGGTATTGCACAAAGCTATTTCCGACATTAAAAAGGTGGCAAACTTCTTAAGGGATAATCCGACAAAAGCACTTAAAGAGCAGCTAGGCAAAACTTCCAAGCTAACACCGCAATCTAAAAATTTGTTGCGCGTCCATCAAGATTCTCTAAAATTACTCAGAATCTAGATTCTGCGATTTTCCTTGCTGCCGTTAGATTCTGTAATTTTTCAGAATCTAAAGCCCCACGCTTTTTGCCATATCTGAACCCTCTGGGTAGCGTTCGCCCACGATTTTTAGCTTATCTAGAGCTGTGTTTATCTCCCCTAGCTCTTGTTTGCTAAAGCTTATTTGCACTGCACCTAGATTCTGCTGTAAATGCGCTAACTTGGTGGTCTCTGGTATAGGCATAATATAGGGTTTTTGGGCTAATATCCACGCTAGGGTGATTTGGGCTGGGGTGGCTGGCTTATCATTTACCCTCTTGCTTGCTGCTATCTCGCGCACTAGCTGTATGACTACTTGGTTTGCCTCTAGGGCTTCTTTGCTAAATCGTGGGAAATGCGCACGAGAATCTAGCTTTTTATCAAAAGTCGTGTTTTTGTCCATCGTGCCGCTGATGAAGCCCCGCTCAATAGGGCTATACGCCACGAAACCTATGCCAAGCTTCTCACACATACTAAAGACACCATCGGATTCAGAATTGCGCGTCATCATCGAGTAATGGCTCTGTATGGCGGTTACAGGACAGACTTTATGGGCACGCTCTATGGTTTTTGCCGCTGGCTCACTCAAACCATAATGGCGAATCTTACCCTCTTTGATGAGTTCTTGCATCATCTGGGCGACCTCTTCAATAGGCGTGTTTGGGTCGCCTCTATGCTGGGTATAAATATCAATATACTCACTTTTAAGGCGTTTTAAACTCCCTTCAACCGCCGCTCTTATACTCGCTGGCTTGGAATCTTGGCGCTGCTTGCCATTGGGGTAGTAGAGCCCAAATTTCGTGCCAATCACTACTTTATCACGCCTATCACTAAAAGCCTTGCCTAGTAGAATCTCATTAGTATGTGGTCCATAAATTTCAGCCGTGTCAAAATAAGTAACGCCTAGTTCGTAAGCTTCGTGCAAGAGTTTTATCATTTCTTTTTCTGGCTTTGGGGCGCCATGGTTCGCACTCATACCCATACAGCCTAAGCCTAGCGCTGATACTCTCAATGCCGCCGAATCTTTGCCTAAAATTCTAAAAGGTAGCTGTGTGGTATTCATAATCTCTCCTTTCGTTTGTGTGGAATCTGTTGCTTGTGCGTGATTTATCCTCTGTGTAGAATCTGCAAAAAGCATATTTGCCCCTATGCTTACTAAAGCTATGCTACTAGCGACTTTTGCCCCTGTTTTTAAAAAATCTCGCCTGTTTGTGTTGTATGAATCTTGCATTCTCTCTCCTTTTAAATTCATTTACTACTTGCATAAAGTTTAAGATGAAAAATTATAAAAAATGAGAGTTAGTCTAAGTCAAGAGCTAAATTTAAGAAATTTCAAAAAAATATCTTGACAAATCGGGGGGGGGTAGAATAACCATTTTAAAATCAAATTAATTATTTTAGAAATATTTTTTGAGAAAAAGGAGAGTTTGATGCTATATTTTATCTTTGGTGTAATAGCTCTTATTGTTGGTGGGCTTATATTTGTAGCCATTGTTTATCATATGATTCAGCTTGTCGTGGGTTTAGCAGCAATTGCAATTGGTGTAGGGATTTTTGTCTTTTTAGTCCAACTAGAATATCCATACAATCTCATATTTAGCTTACTATATATTGCTTTTATCATCTTTCTTGTCATTATAGGATATAGGCGAAAAAATGGTGAGTAAGATCAACGATTGGTATTTGAAACAATAATTCACAAAGGAGAGTATTATGAATAAAATTGAAGAAGCTGGGACTAAAATTTTGTTGCGAGGGCATGCAGGAGCTGGTAAAACAACAATAAAAAATCTTCTAATTGCCGAAGGTTCTTGGCATAATCCTTCTACGAAAGGTGGGTTTTTTAAATCAATGATGTCAGGCTTTAATGTTCATAAAAGTGCTGAGCAAAACTATCTAGAAGGTACTGCAGTGTATTCACCAACAAACCAGATTGAAGAATCCATAATATCAGAGAAAAATTTCTTGATATTTAATAAAGCTCACACTATCCTGATTGATACGGCTGGTGCAAAAGGCAAATCTTATTGGAAAGATGCTGAAGAATGGTATCCAAAGGCAGATAAGATCTTATATGTCTTTGATATGAAAGAATATTTTGAAACAAATGAATTCAATGTAAGAATGGATATAGAATTTTATAGAAACATAGCAGAAAAGAATAACAAAAAGCTTCTTATAATCGGCACGCACAAAAAAAGTGTCCGTAATGAAGTTTGCAATGATATAGAGGCAGAAGTAAGAAAGATAACAACAGACAGTAAATTCTTTGAACTTGTCAAGATAAATGAGCAAGAAGCTTCACAGCTTAAAAAAGATATATTGAATTTTATTAGATAAAGGAGCAAGATAATGGTATTTGTTAGTATTCAAGGAAAAGACATTAGTGGTAAGCATGAGAGTGCACTTGATGGGAAGATCATAAGTGGAGAGAGTCAAGAAACCAACATTAGCAATATGCTAGATTTTTTGTCCAAGCATAAAATCAATGCAAATAAACAAGATGTGTATGAGGAGATAGAAGGCAAGTTTTTTTGCACACTTCTTAATAAAGAGCGAGATTTTGCAGGATGTATGCGTCTTGCTATGGTGCTTGGCGATAAGGGGGCTGATAAAAATACGATACGCAAGACACTTGAGCTTATGAACTTATCCTATGAGGAATTTAAGGCTTTGCACGAGGAATATCACAATCCTAAAAAATCATCAAAAGATCCAAAAAAATTCTACATCATAATGGGTGCAGTCATAGTGATATTGCTCTTAATTTTGATTATTAAATAAAAAGGATACAAGATGGGACAAAATGAACACATAATGCTTGTCAAAGAACAAACACACTATAATCTAGAACGACTCCCCCTGACTATGGAACATCTCCAAATCGACCTAGATAGAATAAAAACTTACGATAATCTTGATGATGATATAAAATATTATGAACTAAAAAAAGACGGATATGCATCTATACCACTTCACAAACTACCGCATGATGATGACTATACACTCTTACCCTCACCAGTTTATAAAAATCGCTACTACCTAGTAGAAGAATTTGGGGAATTATATAAAAAAGATCTCATAGAAGTAATAAAAAACTTAGCTTACGGTATGGGTGCACAATTAGTAGAGGTAGAACTCATCAACCAAGAAGAGTATAATCAACGAAGTGATGATGGATCAGATAATTTACAAGTTGATGCAGACCCAAAAAGCAAATTATCTTCAAAATTATCTATTTCAAAAAATAAAAACCATCAACATTCATCAAATTATCGAAAAACACAAAACAGATTCGCATCTAGTGCAAAAGCGGATGAAGGAAATACTATCACAAAACCTAAAAACAAAAAAGAGCTAGGCGAATATATAAGGCAACATCACATCAATATAGAATGCTTACCACAAAATTTTAAAATAGCAGTTAACACTTTTCTTGAAACAGGTGAAATACAAGGCACATTTAGGCAAGAAGCCCTTAAGCAAGAGCATAGCATAACAAAAAATGTTAAAGACTCCTTTAAGCTTAGCGTAAAGATTATGAACGCCATAAATGCTGCTCCTATACAAATAGGAAAAGAGACAACACATAAATATACTATGGAAGAACACAAGTATTATGAATACATCCTATACAAAATGCATTTTCCTAAAAAGAATAGCTTATTAGATTTATTAAAATACTACTTTTCTAAATTATTTTTCTAAGGAGAAATATTTAATGAAAGATAAAATTATTGCAGGTCTTTCTTTAGCATGCGATTTCAAAGGACTACTTTTTAGACGCATCACAAGCCCTATAAGAAGTGCAAAGATAATAAACTTTGGGCTTGATCTAAAAAACATCTTTGAACAAGATAAAGATACAGCAAATATGCTTTGCCAAGCCCTTGATCTCATCGTGCAATTTAGAAGAGAAAATCCAGAGGAGTATCAAGAAATTTTTGACATTATTAATGAAATTCTTGATACTCATGATGAAAAAAGAGATTCTATACATCAGAATCTAAAAAGTCTCAAAGATATATTTTAAACACAAAAGATTTTTCTACTTGTTGCGGATTCTTTGTATAAATTCTGCTACAAGTGCTATGCTCTTGTGTCTTAGCAATGCATTTGCTAAAAATTGTTTAAAGATATGATAATTTTTGTGTATAGTGTCTAATATAGGCATAATGCACTCACAATCTTGTTGCGTATGTTTAATACTATAAATCCTTTGCAATATACGCACTCTCTTGTGAGCTTAGCTACAATCATTCCATATAGTTAAAAAGAAATTTCACACTTTCTACATCTCTATGATTTATAAAATAAGTTTTGTTCTCATCTAGCTTTGCAATCGCTTCCATATCGCTAGAATCTAGACTAAAATCAAAAACATTGATATTTTCCCTCATACGCTCTTTTCTTATTGCTTTTGGAATCACAGGAATGCCTCTTTGTGTTAGCCATCTTAGCACCACTTGTGCGGGAGTTTTGCTATATTTTTCTCCTATGCTTTTTAGAATCTCATTATCAAAAATGCCATTTTGCCCTTCAGCAAAGCTCGCCCAAGATGCCACTCTCACACCCAAAGCCTCATTGATTGCTTGTATGTCTTGTTTTTGCAAAAATGGGTGGAGTTCGATTTGGTTAATAACGGGCATTAGCTCATTATTCAAACAAAAGTCCGTGATTTTATCTGGCATAAAGTTGCTCACACCAAGGGCTTTAATCCTACCCTCTTTATAGAATCTACTTAGAGTCCGCCACGCCCCATACACATCTCCATAGGGCATATGCAAAAGATATAAATCCACATAATCTAAAGCAAGATCTCTCAAAGATTTCTCAAAGGCTTTTTTTGCGCCCTCTTCGCTCATATCGCTTATCCATAATTTTGTAGTGATAAAAAGTTCCTTACGCACTATCTTGCTTATCTTTATAGCTGCACCCACCTGTGCTTCGTTTTGATATGCACTAGCAGTATCGATATGGCGGTAGCCCACACTTAAAGCTTCTTCTACACATTTTTGCGTATCTTGCGGGGCTATTTGAAATGTCCCAAATCCAAGTAATGGCATTACTACACCATTAGCTAAAGTGATAGTTTGCATAGACAAGCGCTCCTTTTATGGCATTTGCAGTATTATATAAGATGAGAGCTAGTCTAAGTCAAGGGCTTGGCGGGATTATAGTAAAGCGCTCGCTTAGATTCTGTGGCAATTACAGAATCTAAAAATGGCAGAATATTTACAGAATCTTCTATGAAACTATGCTATGTTTGCACTCCCTTAGAGTTTATATGATTAGAATCTTAGATGCGCTAAAAGTCGATGTAGATTCTAGGGTATATTTAAGGCAAAAGGTGTATCTTGATAAACCGAAAAGTTTAGCCAATTCCCAAAGAGGACACTTGCATCGGAGCGCCATTGCATACGAATCATGCCATTTGTGTCATAGTAGTTTTCTGGCTTGGCAATCCTTAGTCCTTTTTGTTTGTCGCGTTTGTATTCTTCATCAAGTGTTTGTGCTGCGTATTCTGGGTGCCCTAGTATGAAAATATCCCTCTTATCTTTTAAGACACTAATTCCACTTTGTCTGCCTTGTAGCAGAATTTTTAGCGTGTCTTTAGATCGGATTTGTTGCTCATCTACTCCAGAGTGACGAGAATGGGGCATTAGGACTTTATCATTAAGACCAGAGAGTAAAACATCATTCTCTATCATATCGTGTTCAAAAATACCAAATAGCTTCTCTTTGAGTGCTATTTTTTGGATATTGTGAAAATAATAAAGTCCAGCCATAGCACCCCAGCATAAATACAGAGTGCTTGTAGTGTGTGTGCGCAAAAACTCCATAATTTGCACTAACTCTTCCCAATATTGCACATCTTCAAATGGCAAATGCTCAATAGGGGCACCCGTAACGATTGCACCATCAAAACGTCTGTTAATAATCTGGTCAAAATATTTGTAGAATCTATCAAGATGTGATTTGGGTGTGTTTTTTCCTATATAGCTTTGTGTGGCAAGCAGTGTGATACTGACTTGCAAAGGCGAATTTGCAAGTAGGGAAAGAATTTGATTTTCTGTTTGAATTTTAGTTGGCATAAGATTGATGAGTAAGATTTCAAGCGTACGAATATCTTGAGAGAATGCACGTTTGGTATCCATAACAAATACATTATCTTTTAGCACACCAAAAGCAGGGATTGCTTTGGGAATAATGACAGGCATTTTTTCTCCTTAACCAGTACTTAACTTTGTTGCAGAGCATTTGCCAAATCATCTATAAGATCCTTAACAGATTCTAGCCCGATAGAAAGACGTATGCTAGAAGGCGAAATGCCAGCAGAAATAAGCTCTTGTTCTGATAGCTGTGAGTGTGTTGTGGAGGCTGGGTGAATAACAAGCGATTTAGAATCCCCGATATTTGCCGTGATTGAATAAAGTTTGAGATTATCACAAATCTTTTTTGCTGCCTCAAAGCTCTCCACCTCAAAACTCAAAAGCCCGCTTGAGAGCACTTCTTTGAAATATTTTTTAAGGTTTGCATAGTAGGGGCTAGATTCTAGAGCTGGGTATTCTACCTTGCGCACGCGTGGGTGAGATTCAAGAAAGCGTGCTATTTCTAGTGCGCTTTGGCTGTGGCGGTGAATTCTAAGCCCAAGTGTTTCGAGCCCTTGCAGATGTAACCAAGCATTATGTGGAGAAAGGCTAGCACCTATGTTGCGCAACCATTCGGTAATGAGGCGAATGCTAAAAATAGGATATGGCAAGCTTGCATATACAAGTCCATGATAACTTGGATCAGGTGTGTTAAATGCACCATAGCGAGGATTGTCTTTGAGCAATTCGTTTAAGCCATGGCGTTCAATTATAGCACCTCCAAGTGCGCTTCCATTGCCGTTAATGTATTTTGTGCAACTATGCACGGAAATATCTATTCCAAACTCAAAGGGGCGAAAGAGGAAAGGCGTTGCCACAGTATTATCGCAAATTGTCGCGATTTTGTGTTGTTTTGCAATAGCAACAATGCTATCTATATCAGGAATTGAGATTTGAGGGTTTGATAGGGATTCAAAGAAAATAACCTTTGTTTGAGAATCTATCACTTGCTCTAGGCTTGCTATATTATCTACATCAAAAACACGTGCTTCTATACCAAAACGTTTAAGGGTATGAACAAGTAAAGTTTGCGTACCTCCATAAATTTTATTAGCATATACGATATTATCGCCTGCTTGGGCGAGATTTACAAACGCATAAAATAAAGCGCTGCTACCACTTGAGGTAACCACACCAAATGCGCCTCCTTCAACATCTGCTAGGCGTTTAGCAAGCACATCATTTGTTGGGTTTGTGAGTCGCGAATAGATATTGCCAAGCTCTGCGAGAGCGAAGCGGGCACCAGCTTGGTCGCTGTTTTTAAAATTATAAGCACTACTTTGGTAAATTGGAACACTTAGTGTGCGTTGAGAATCGTATTCGTAGCCTGCATGCAATGCGAGCGTATTTTGCGCAAGATTAGAGTCTGCCATAGGAAATCCTTTTATAAAATTTTATGGGTATTATATATAAAATTTTATAAAACACAATATGTGTTTTATAAAATTAAGGATTTTATCCTGTATTGTTACTTTTATAAGCATAATATTATGGTGAAGAGTCTTATTTATCACTTATTTTTCAAGAATTGTTGAAGTAGTAGCAAAATAGATTCTGTTATGCTAGAATCTCAAATGCGTAGTATCCGAATTATGGCTACACAAAAGGAGTGTATTATGTTTGAAGCAACCACCATTCTCGCTTATAAGACAACTTATAAAAACAAAAAAGTAGCCCTCATAGGTGGAGATGGGCAAGTAACATTTGGAAATTGTGTTCTTAAAGGGAATGCTACTAAGATTCGTACCCTTTACAATGGACAGATTCTTAGTGGATTTGCTGGTAGTACAGCAGATGCATTTAGTTTGTTTGATATGTTTGATCGTATATTGGAGGGTAAAAAGGGAGATCTTATGCGTTCTGTTTTGGAGTTTGCCAAACTTTGGCGGAATGATAAGTTTTTGCGTAAGCTTGAGGCAATGATGCTTGTGCTTGATAAAGAAAAACTCTTTATCCTTAGTGGAAGTGGTGATGTAGTGGAACCAGAAGATGGCAAAATTGCTGCCATAGGAAGCGGGGGCAATTTTGCCTTAAGCGCTGCACGCGCGCTTGATAGATATGCAAATCTTACACCAAGAGAACTTGTAGAGCAAAGCTTACAAATTGCTGGGGAGCTATGTATTTATACAAATACCAATATTAAAATTTTAGAGCTATAACGGAGAATCCAATGATAAAAAATACAAATTCTCATAAAGCAACTGCTATCAGTGCTGAACAAAAAGCTGCAATGACACCACGCGAGATTGTTGCATTTTTAGATGAGTATATTATTGGGCAACACGATGCTAAGCGTGCAGTAGCTATCGCTTTACGCAATCGCTATCGTAGGTTGCATCTTCCTCAAGAAGTACAAGAAGAAATCACACCAAAGAACATTTTAATGATAGGCTCAACAGGTGTTGGAAAAACAGAAATCGCTAGACGTATGGCAAAGATTATGGGATTGCCTTTTATTAAAGTTGAGGCGAGCAAATATACAGAAGTAGGTTTTGTGGGACGTGATGTGGAATCTATGATTCGTGATCTTGTGAGTGCTAGTATAGCTCTCATTCAGGCAGAACATCAAGAAAAAAACAAGCAGGCTATACAAGATTATATCATTGATAAAATCACGCGCATTCTTATTCCGCCATTGCCAGCAAGCGTAAGTGAAGAAAAGAAAAAAGAATACGAGCAAAGCTTTGCAAAAATGCGCCAAAAGGTACAAAGTGGGGCACTCGATCATTTACAGATTGATATTGAAGTTACAAAAAAAACAGAAGTTTTTGACAACGGTATGCCTCCAGATATTATGAAGGTACAAGAATCACTTATCAAGGTTTTAAGTCACGATGAAAAAATTAAAAAAACTCTGCTCATTAAAGAGGCAAAAGATGTCTTATTACAAGAAGCAAAAGATGCGGTTTTAGATATGGAGTCTATCCGTGCAGAGGGGCTAAAGAGAGCAGAATCTAGTGGAGTTGTGTTTATTGATGAGATTGACAAAATAGCTACAAATAGTAAAGATTCTAGGTCTGATCCAAGTAAAGAAGGGGTGCAGCGTGATTTGTTGCCAATCATCGAAGGCAGCACGATTAGTACGAAGTATGGCATTATCAAAACGGATTATATTTTGTTTGTTGCAGCAGGAGCTTTTCACCTTAGTAAGCCTAGCGATTTGATTCCGGAGCTTCAAGGGCGCTTTCCTATCCGTGTAGAGCTTGATAATCTTGATGAGGAGGCTATGTATAAGATTCTTACTCAAACTCGATCATCGCTAATAACACAGTATAAACATCTTCTGAGTGTAGAGCAAGTAGAGCTTGTTTTTAAGGAAGATGCACTAAGGCTACTCGCACATTTTGCTTATCTTGCTAATCAAAAAACAGAAGATATAGGCGCTAGGCGATTGCATACGATTTTAGAACGCATACTTGAAGATATTAGTTTTAATGCGCAGGATTTTTGTGGCAAAAAGGTCACCATAGATAAAAAACTTATTAAAGAAAAGCTTGCAAATCTTGTAAGTAATACAGATATGTCGCACTATATTCTATAAGTGATTTTAAGAGATCTGGAGTATGTTTTGATATTTGATGGGCAAAGCAAGATTAAAAAAGCTGGGTTTGTTGGTATTATTGGGCGTCCAAATACTGGCAAATCAAGCTTGTTAAACCAACTTGTGGGGCAGAATCTAGCGCTTGTGTCACACAAGGCAAATGCTACGCGCAATAAAATGTATATGATTGTTCCCTACACCACGCGTACGGAGATAGAATGCCAAATGGTTTTTGTCGATACGCCCGGAATCCATAAAGCCCAAAAACTATTAGATCAGTTTATGTTTCAAGTTGCTCTTCGTGTGATGAATGAATGCGATGTATGTGTTTTTATGGCAAGTGTTTTTGATGATGTGCGGTATTATGAAGAGTTTTTAACACTCTATAACAACTCTCAAGGACCAAATAAAAAAGTTAAGCATATTCTTATACTTAACAAAACAGATCTGGCAAGTCCCCAAAAACTTTTACAAAAAATCAAAGAATACCAAGTGTTTAGCGACTATTTTGCTGCACTTGTGCCAATCAGCGTAAAAAGATCATACAATCTAACGGAGTTTTTGGAGCAAATTGCTCTATGCCTTCCGGAGTCTAGTGCGCTTTTTGATGAGCAAGATTTGACAACGCACACAATCCGAGAGATTAGCAAAGAAATGATTCGCCAAAGTCTTTTTACTAATCTTAGTGATGAGATTCCATATGAAAGTGATGTTATTTTAAAGGATTTTACATACACAACCAAACAAAAATCTCGTGCTAATAAACACATTTCTAATAGAATTGCCCATATTACTGCTGCAATTTATACTTCTAAAGAATCCCAAAAAAAAATAGTAATTGGTAAGGGTGGTAGCACACTTAAACGTATAGGTGTGTGTGCACGTAAGAGTATTGAAGAGATTCTGGGTGAGCAAGTGTTTTTGTATCTTGAGGTTATTGCAGACAAAGAGTGGGCAAAAAACAAAAAAAATCTTAAAAATTTTGGCTATAATTTCGATCAATAAATACCTACAACCATATATAACATTGTGCGCAGATACCAAAAAGAATCGAGAGGATAAAATAAGTATGAGCATATGGCGATTGGTGGCAGTGTATGTCTTTGGGATATTTGCTTGTGGTGCAAACTTGGTTTATAGTTTTGATGCAGATACGGCAAAAATCATTCAAACATACCGCACTAAAGACCTTCAACAAACAGGAGCGTTGCTAGAGAATTATTTGCAGAAAAGGGATTTTTGGCTGTATGTTTTGCAAAATCGACAGGTGGATTATGGGTATTTTGAGGGGTATGAATATTTGTTTGTTTCTGACAAAAGTGCGCCAAGCCTTACGCTGTATAAAATAGCTCAAAATGGCACTTTGACTCTTGTGCGTCAAGTCTCTGCACTTGTGGGCAAAGGAAGAGGAGACAAACGCGTTTCTGGGGATCTAACAACTCCTATTGGTGTTTATGATTTTACGGGAAAATTAACAGGGCTTCCACCATATTATGGACCACTTGCGTATGCAACGGATTATCCGAATAACTATGACAAATCCCTCAAAAAGACTGGCTATGGAATCTGGATACATGGCTTACCACTTGATGGTAATCGTGAGGAGCTCAATACAAAAGGCTGCATAGCAATCGATAATGATGTGCTTAGTGGTTTTGGCAAATTGGTTGATTATAAGGCAGCACTACTTATTTCTTATGAGCAAAATATTCATAAGCCAACCAAAGAAGAGATAGCCACACTTTTAGCACAGCTATATAAGTGGCGTTCAGCTTGGATACAAAACGACCTTAAAACATATTTAATGTTTTATTCTAAAGATTTTTCTCGCCCTGATGGTATGCAATACAAGGCTTTTGCTGATTATAAACGACAAATATTTGACAAAGGAGAAGACAAGATTATTTCGTTTAGCGAAATCAGTGTTGTACCTTATCCAAATGAAGAGCATAGGCAGATGTTTCGTATAAGTTTTAATCAAAATTATAGGGCTTTTAAAAATAGCAAACCAAGCTATACTTCTAATAGTCGTAAGATATTGTATGTTGTGTATGAAAAAGATTCTATGCAGATTCTAAGCGAACGATAATGTCTATTCGCACAAGAAAAATACAAGATCGATTTTTGGAAAATATAGAGCCTAGTGTGTCATATACTAAGCTACTTGGGTATCATTTTGTTGTCGTGCGTTTTTTCTTGCTGATAGCTTTTGTGGGGTTTGGGAGTTATGCATTGGGTGCTCCAACAGTACCTACAGTGAATCTTACTCTTAGCGCGCCAGATACACCACAACAACTTGTTACATCGCTTAATGTCGTTGTGGTTATCACTCTACTTATTTTGGCGCCTTCATTGCTGCTTGTAATGACAAGCTTTATGCGCCTTATCATTGTTTTTGCATTTTTACGTACAGCACTTGGTACGCAGCAATCTCCTCCAACGCAGATTCTTGTTTCATTGGCACTTGTTTTAACGTTTTTTATTATGGAACCAGTTGCAAAAGAGGCTTGGAATACAGGTATAAAACCTTACGTAGAAGAAAAGATCGGTTATGAGGAAGCATATGAGCGTGCTGTTATGCCTTTTAAGAGGTTTATGCTTAAAAATACTCGTGAAAAAGATTTAGCCTTGTTTTATCGTATTCGTAACCTACCAAACCCTAAAACTGCAGATGATGTGTCGCTTACTATTGCAATTCCCGCTTTTATGATTAGTGAATTAAAAACAGCATTTATGGTAGGTTTTTTGTTGATGCTACCATTTTTGGTGATTGATATGGTGGTAGGCTCTATCCTTATGGCAATGGGTATGATGATGGTACCACCAGTTATGATTTCTTTACCTTTTAAGATTCTTGTTTTTGTACTTGTAGATGGATTTAATCTCCTTATTGGATCACTTGTGCAAGGGTTTAAGTAAATTATTATGGCGCATTATCTTCGCGTTTCAGAATCTGTTTTCGGATAAGGGCAAAATCAAAGAACGGGCTTTACTTTTTTGGGTATATTAGTTGTCCTATAGTAAAAGAATTTACAAACAATTTAAGCGTGTTGTACACCTATTCATTTTTTGTACTTTGTTTGTGTGCGATAATATTCAATATTTCTACACCTAGCGAGAATAGCATAGCAAAGTATATATAGCCCTTCGGAATCTCAAAGTGAAGCCCATCTGCTACAAGTACGATTCCAACGATAAATAAAAATGCAAAAGCCAAAATTTTCAGTGTAGGATAGGTGTCAATAAAGTTAGAAACCCATCCTGAAGCGAGCATCATAATAAGTACGGCAATCACAATTGCAGCTATCATAACTTCTATTTGGTTTGCCATACCCACTGCTGTTATGACAGAATCAATTGAAAATACAATATCTAAGATTCCGATTTGTACTACTGCCATAAAAAACCCTAAATGTTTTTTATTTGCATTTGCATCGAGTGTATGCTCGCTATGATCGCGTTTTGCGATGCTATCATGAATCTCTTGTGTGCCTTTATATATCAAAAATAGCCCACCAATAATTAGCACCAAATCTCTTACAGAAATATTTATATTGCTTATAATAAAAAGAGGTTGAATTAGTTTGGTAGCCCAAAATAACACTCCAAGTAGGGCAATACGTGTAAATAGGGCAAATCCTAGTCCAAAGATTCTGCCTTTTTTTTGCTGATCTTTGGGTAAGCGCGCTACTACGATAGCAATAAAGATAAGATTATCAACCCCTAATATAATTTCTAAAATAACAAGCGTAATGAGAGAAAACCAAGTATTTGGATCGCTTAAGAATATCATTATAGCCAGCCTTTTTTCTTAAAATAAAAAACGGGTATCACTGTGGAGATAATCATCGTGATAAGAACAATGGGGTAGCTAAACTCCCATTCCAGTTCGGGCATATGTGTAAAATTCATTCCATAAATCGTACCAATCAAAGTTGGTGGCATCATTGCCATAGTTGCGACAGTAAAAAGCTTGATAATTTTGTTTTGCTCAATATTGACCTGATTAGCGAGTAAGGATTGGGTATGATCGAGCATATTAAGATTGGCAGTTGTAAATTCTGTGAGTGAATTAAGGTCTTGCAAAATAATATTGAGCTCTTTTTTTATTTCAGATTCCACTTTGTTGCTTTTTAGAAATGATGCAATAGCGCGTCGCTTATCAAAAAGCGAAACGCGTATGTTGAGATTGAGTTCTTGTAGGTCTGCAAGCTTTGCTAGATGAGTATTGTGTTCGCTTGAATCTTTTTCGGAAATTTCTTTGCGTAAAAACTTTGTAAGTTCTGCAGCACCTTCCAACATATCAGCGTCTCTTTCGACACGTAATTCAAAAATACTACTAATTACATCAAAGCCATCTTCAAAGTTTTTGGGGCTTATGAGAATATCTCTTTGTATTTCGTTGAATACTTTAAAGTTGGCATAGCGGATAGTGAAGAGAATCTTTTGAAAAAGAATAAAGGTAACAGTTTCATTATGTAGTTTCATTTCTTGATCGCGTATAAGAAAATAAGTATTGATCGTAATACTTTGCGCATCTTCAAAATAGCGTGCAGACTGCTCAATTTCTTCGCGTTCTTCTTTTGTGGGGATATCAAGACCATATATTTTGGCAATATAAGAAACTTCTGCGCTAGATGGGTGCACCAAGTCGATCCAAATTATATTTTGTGGAAGAGTTAGCGCATTAACATTGTTGAACTCTTCGCATCGCACTATACTATCGCCATCTTTTTTAAATATATTCATCATGCACTTACCTTTAACACAAAACTTAAGCTTTTTTGTCTAGGACCTCAAATGCAGGCAGAATCTTGCCTTCCAAAAGCTCTAGACTAGCTCCACCGCCTGTTGAAATAAAGCTCATATTGTCTCGCTCACCAGCACGTTCGATAGCATCAGCAGTATCGCCTCCTCCAATAAGACTGAATGCGTATGTGTCCGCTATGCAGTGTGCTAGATTGAATGTTCCGCGTGAAAATTGCGAGATTTCATAGATTCCAAGAGGACCATTCCAAATAATTGTTTGTGAGCTTTGTACAACTTCGCTAAAGAGTTTTGTTGTAGCAGGTCCCATATCTACTGCCATATAGCCTTCTGGTACATCTTGTGCAGGTGTGATTTTAATATTGGTATGGGTTGTTATGTTGTCAGTACTGACAACATCAACAGGTAAATAGATTTTAACCTTTTTTTGTGCTGCTTTTGTGAGAATTTTGCGCGCTTCATCAATGAGATCGTCTTCAACAAGAGATTTTGCCATATCAAAACCAAGCGAAGCGAGGAATGTATTGCTCATTGCACCACCAATAATAATTTTATCTACAACATCAAGGATATTGTATAGCAACTCAAGTTTAGAGCTCACCTTGCTTCCACCCACAATAAGGAGTACGGGTTTTAGTGGGTTAGCTAGAGCTTTGGCAAAAGAATCTATTTCTTTTTTAAGTAAGAGTCCTGCTACTTTTTGTGGTACAAATTCTGCAATTCCATAAGTGCTCGAATGAGCTCTATGACTTGTACCAAATGCATCATTGACAAAGATATCGCAGAGATTTGCTAACTTTTGACTTAGACTTTTATCGTTTTTTTCTTCTTCGGCATAAAAGCGTATATTTTCTAAAAGAATAATACTACCTTTTGGAGCTTGTTCTTGCAGGGTTTGAAGTGCTTCAATGGAATCAGCAAAGAGCACGTTCTTATCCAGCAGGCGCTCAAGGCGCTTGAGAATGTGCTGAAGTGAGAATTCTGGTTGGTGTCCCTTAGGACGCCCTAAATGACTCACAAGGATAATGGATTTAGGCTCATTGTCTACGCAATAATTGATTGTTGGGAGCGCTTCGCGTATTCTTGTATCATCAGAGATATCACAATCCTCATCCATAGGTACATTAAAATCCACACGGATAAGAATATGTTTATCCTTAAGGTTAATATCACGAATAGTTTTGACTTGCTGCATGAATGAAATACCGGCAACTTGTTTCATAAAATAACCCCTTTATATTGTAATGTGTAGGTGTAATAATATCACAGGCAAACTAATATCTAAATATAAGCATCATCACAAGGATTTGCAAATATCTTTGATTAGTGTATTTCCATACCCAAAACTAAAGCAAAGACTTATCTAAAAAAACCGTCTTGGATTCCAAAATGAATGCTATGAAAGAATCGTGCCTTAATCTCAAGGGGATTGATTAAGGCACGCCGTTAGGAGTTAAATAACAAAAAGGAGAGCAACGCATAATAAAACTTAAATAAAGTAGGATGATTTCAATCCAAAAATGCGTTTAGCCGAGCCTAAAGACTCGGCTACCGAAATTATGGGATAAAAAAGTAAATAAAATCATTTATTTGTGTCGCAATCTGTATTTTTGTTCGAAATTATAGTGTAAGCAATTTTTGCAATTTTGTGTGATCAAAAAAGCCTAATTTTTTAATTGCTTGGGTTTTTTAGGATTTTAAATTAAAGTCATTTAATTTGGTAGATAAATTTCTAAAAACACATATGCAGATTGAAATTATAATACCATAGATTAATGTTTAATTCTTTAAGTACAATAAAAATTTCATAAAAAATGGCTGAAAACCATTGAACTTTTGTGCTATAATGCCGCCTAAAATAATCTTGATTATTCAAGAATTATGGAGAATCCACAATATAGCAAGGAAGGATAATGCGTATTTTAGTCGTTGAGGATGATGTAAATTTAAGTCGTAAATTAGGCGAAGAGCTTAATGCCAATAACTATCAAACAGACGTTGCAGAAAGCCTAAAAGATGGATCGTATTATGTTAGTATTCGCAATTATGATTTGGTACTTGTGAGTCTCAAGTTGCCCGATGGTAATGGCACAGATTTAATCTCGGAAATCAAGACAAAATCACCACGTGTACCTGTGATTGTTTTTGCAAGTAAGCCTAAGGCAGAGCAGGAAGTTGCAGCATTTAAGAGTGGTGCAGATGATTTTCTTGCAAAACCATTTGAGTTCCCTGTATTGCTTGCTAGGGTTGAGGCAAGATTGCGCTTTTGGGGATCAAGTACAATTGAGATTGATGATTTAGTGATTAATCCTGATGAAGAGAAGATCACTTATAAGGGCAAAGAGATTGAAGTTAAGGGCAAACCTTTCGAAGTTTTAACACATCTTGCACGACACCGCGATCAGATTGTTTCTAAAGAGCAACTCCTTGATGCGATTTGGGAAGAACCAGAGTTAGTAACGCCAAATGTAATTGAAGTCGCAATCAATCAAATTCGTCAGAAAATGGACAAACCGCTTAATATTGCTACAATTGAAACGGTGCGCAGGAGAGGATATAGATTCTGCTATCCTAAAAAGCCTTCAGAAGATTAGCTACAGTTTTAAGGCTGAATTTATAAGCAGTATCAAGAATTGTTTTAGATTTTGTTCTTGTTGGTTGCGTGGTGTGTGTATAAAGTTTGGATATTTGAAGTTTTTCACACGCAATTTTGAACTGGAATCCTATTCTAAAAAAGAGAGCGACAAAAGTAGTACTCAACCGCAATTGGATAGAATATGGTATTTAAATACAGTTTGTTTTATTTTTTGTAAATAAAATCATCAAAAATGCAATACCAGCAATTTGTATAATTAGGAGGCTTCGATTTGCATTTACCGATCTTCTAGCATTATGAAGACATAATTATTCTCTATAGAAGTAATACAAATATATCCTTAAAGATATTTTGGTTTTATTTCAAAATTGCATCAATACTTCAGGAAAATAACAGCAAAAAAATGTAATGTTTAGGATTACAGACAGAGTATGTCGTAGCTTTTTAAGGTGTTAGTTTATAATTGCAGGATATTTAATGATGTTGCTGGAGAGATTCTATCTTAAGCAATAGAATCTGAAACTAAGCGGAAAACAAAAAACAGAGATGAATCAGCCCCTATTTAAGGAGAAGAGATGAGTATGTTAAATGGCGCACAAATGCTGGTTGAAGCATTGCATTTAGAAGGTGTTGAGGTTATTTTTGGGTATCCGGGTGGAGCGGTACTTAATATTTATGATGAAATCTACAAGCAAACATATTTTAAGCATATTCTTACGCGTCATGAGCAAGCGGCGGTACATGCGGCTGATGGCTACGCTAGGGCAAGTGATAAAGTAGGTGTAGCACTTATCACATCAGGACCGGGCTTTACTAATGCTGTAACAGGAATTGCAACAGCGTATATGGATTCTATTCCGCTTGTTATTATTAGTGGGCAAGTACCAACCGTACAAATTGGGACTGATGCGTTTCAAGAAATCGATGCAGTAGGGATTTCTCGCCCTTGTACAAAGCATAACTATTTGGTCAAAGACATAAGAGATCTCCCAAGGGTTATTAAAGAGGCTTTTTATATTGCTAAAAGCGGACGTTATGGACCCGTACTTATAGATATACCAAAAGATATTTCAGCAAGTGTAAGTGATTTCTCATACCCAGAGGAAGTGAGCCTGTGCACATACAAACCGACCATAAAACCTAACCATCGTCAAGTAAAAAAACTCATAGAGGTTTTAAAAATATCTACAAAGCCCTTAGTATATATAGGTGGTGGTGCGGTTTCTAGTAATGCAAGCAAGCGTGTGCGCGATTTTGTTCATAGTGCAGGGCTGCCCTGTGTAGAAACACTTATGGCACGTGGCGTGCTTGAGGCAAACGACACACACAATCTTGGAATGGTTGGAATGCATGGAACTTACGCGGCAAATATGGCGATGTGTGAATGTGATTTATTGATTTGCTTTGGCGCACGTTTTGATGACCGCGTTACAGGAAAAGTAAGTGAATTTGCCAAAAATGCCAAAATAGCTCATATTGATATTGATCCAAGCTCAATAGGCAAGATTATCACTGTGGATTATCCTATTGTTGGTGATATGTACGCGGTTTGTGGTGAGCTACTAAATATGGCTTCAGAGTTAGATTCTGCACACTATGCTAAGTGGCGCGATCATCTTGCGCACTATGCCAACACACATCCTTTAAACTATCAAGATTCTAGTGAGAGTATTAAGCCACAATGGGTTGTTGAGCAGATTGGGAAGTATTTGCAGAATCAAGCAATCATTTCAACAGATGTAGGACAGCATCAAATGTGGGTGGCACAATTTTACCCTTTTAATGCACCACGTGA
This sequence comes from uncultured Helicobacter sp., assembly GCA_944323645.1. Taxonomy (GTDB): domain Bacteria; phylum Campylobacterota; class Campylobacteria; order Campylobacterales; family Helicobacteraceae; genus Helicobacter_B. Next base: position 19,052 of record CALUTE010000015.1, read on the forward strand.
ATTTCTCACAAGTGGTGGGCTTGGAACTATGGGGTTTGGATTCCCAGCAGCTATGGGAGCGTATTTTGCCACACCAAACAAACATATTATTAATATCACTGGCGATGGTAGCATTTTGATGAATATTCAAGAACTTATGACTTGTGTAGAATGTAACATTCCTGTTGTTAATGTGATTTTAAATAATAATTATTTGGGTATGGTGCGCCAATGGCAAACTTTCTTTTATGAAAATCGCTTTTCGCACGTGGATCTTACCTTGCAACCAAATTTTGTTGCACTTGCTGAAGCATTTGGCGGTATCGGATTCCGCGTAGAAAAAAAGGAAGAATTTGTTCCAGTACTACAAAAGGCTCTAGCATCAAAAAAGGTATGTCTTATTGATGTTGTTATTGATCGATTTGAGAGTGTTTTGCCTATGGTACCTACGGGTGCTGCACTTGATAAGATGATTTTAAAATAGTTTAGTAAGGATACGAATATGGCACGAAAAATCATCAGTGTAACTGTAATCAACGAGCATAGCGTATTGGCTCGTATTTCTGGGCTTTTTGCTGGTAGGGGGTATAATATCGAATCTCTAACTGTTGCTCCAATTCCAGATTCTGACCTCTCGCGCATTACGATTGCTACAGAAGGAGAGGCTCGAGTATTGGAGCAGATTATTAAACAGCTTCATAAGCTTATCCCTGTGCTTAAAGTCAGTGATGATAGTGATTTGTTAGAAAAAGAAAGCGTGCTTATTAAAATACGCATAGAAGAGGATTTGGCAAGTATTGAATCGCTAGCACGCGCTTATAATGGCAAAATCGCAAATGCGAATGAAAAGTATATTATTATCGTAGCAACCGAAAAGCCACATCGCATTACAAGCCTCATTAAAGCGATGGCGCGGTTTAAACCAAAAGAGATCGTACGTAGTGGTATTGTGGCAATGGAGCGCTATTAGATTTTTGTGCAGAATCTAGCAAATTGTTTTGGGGCATTTAGGCGATGAAGCGGGAGTTTTTTGCTACTTTAGAGGAGGTGCTGTTTTGTGATGATTACACGCAGAAGTTTGCCAAATTTAGCGACCTTTATGAGGATTTTTGCTCAGATAATGTAGTGTTTTGTCATCATCATAATGTGGCATCATTGTGCTCACTCTTTCTCCCTGCACCGGTTTTACACCCTACTAGAATCTTGCGCAACAAGGGCACAAATTCATTAAGCTCTATGGCGCGTATCTTACATTCTGTAGCACATATCGAGTATTGTGCCATCACTCTAGCACTAGATTCTGCCTATCGTTTTAGGAATCTTCCACATTCATACTATTATGACTGGCTTGTTGTTGCGCGTGAAGAATTTGAGCATTTCACCTCTCTCAACGCTTTGCTTAATGAGATAGGATTTTCTTATGGGAATTTTCCAGTGCATACAGGATTATATGAAGCTATGATACACACTTGCGAGAATCTAGAATATCGTATGGGGGTTGTTCATAGGGGGCTTGAGGCGAAGGGTCTTGATGCAAACCCTTTTGTGCTTGCAAAGTTTGCAAGCTGTTCGCACCCAATTTGTGGTAAAGTCAAAGAAGTTTTTGGCACAATCTTGCGTGATGAGATAGGGCATGTAAGTAGGGGTGATAAGTGGTGGAAATTTGCTGTATCTAAGCGCACGAAACAAAGTGGCGATTTTTTGGAGTTGTGCGCGCAATTTAGGGAGTTTAATCTAGCTGGCAAGACACTTAATGTCCAGGCAAGGCTACAGTGTGGATTTAGTATAGAAGAACTGCAAGCTTTAGGGAGTTTTTATGAGAAAAGAACTTCTTTTTAGCTTTATTTTGTTGTTTGCTATGGCTTCTTGGGGACTTTCTTGGCCACTTTCAAAGGTTATGACACAGTATTTATCGCCGCTTGAACTAGTGTGTATTCGTTTTGTGATCGCAGCTATAAGTTTTGTGCCTGTTATTTATATGTTAAAGCTTTCATTTTTTGTACCGAAAACTGCTATAAAGGGCGTGCTGCTCACCTCTTTTTTTAATATTGCCTATTCCGGAATGTTCTTTTTTGGTCTAAGTCTTGGGGGTGCCGGCAATGCTGGCGTGATCACAACAACATTGGCACCTATTTTCTCTTCATTGATTGGGGCATTTATCTATCATACACGCTTGCGCAAAAGTGAAAAGATTGGTCTTGTACTTGGCGTATTGGCAGGTGGGATTTTGATTGGTTTTGATGGACTTATGAATCTTTATAGTCTTGTGTTTTTGAGTACAGCATTCTTGTGGTGTTGTGTAACACTAAGTAGTAGGCTTGCCACATCAAATATGCAGGCAATAGTTTTAAATTTTTATGCTTCTTTACTTAGTGGAATTATTTTTTTTCCTTTTTTATTCTTTGGTGATATGTCGCATTGGAGCAAGCTTGATGGGCAGTTTTGGATATGTATGCTTTGTGTGTCAATCCTTGCAACAACTTTTGGTACGAGTATGTTTTATCAGGGTGTGGCAGTGCTTGGTTTTAGTCGTGGCGGTAGTTTTACATTACTTACACCCTTGTTTGCTTTGGTATTTTCTTGGATATTGTTGGGCGAGACTCCAAGCATACGAACTGTTTTTGGTGGTAGCGTAGCAATTTTGGCGATTTATTTGATTAATTTTTATCGGAGAAAGTAACTAAATAATACGATTGCACGTTGTAATGTAGTAGCATTTGGTTTAAAAAGTATAAAGCTAGCTAAAAGTTAAGAATTTATTAAACTTTTTAGTTTTACAATCATATTGCAAAGCAGAGTGAGCTGGGTAGATTCTAGTTTATAGACCAATGCGACAATTGTAGCAACAAAGGAAAAATATGACCCCTAGAGAATCTGTAGAGTCCTTATTGATGACTATTCCAAATACTGATCATAATTATTTTGGCGTATTTGTGTTATTTGTGTTTAGCTTTATTGCATTTAACTATACGCTTAGAATCCAGCGTTTTATTAGCCATAAAATCGCACTAAAAAAGCGTGATAGACTTAAGGCAGCACCCTATGAATGTGGTCCTACACCTATTAAGCAACCAACGAGAATTTCACATCATTTTTTTATTATTGCAATTTTATTTGTCCTATTTGATATCGAAGTTGTGTTTATGATTCCTTGGGCAATTGTATATAAACATTTTATACAAAGTGGGGCAGGATTGTTTGTGCTGATTGAAATGTTAAGCTTTGTTTTATTGCTTGTTATTGGACTTATTTATGCGTGGAAGAAGGGAGCACTACAATGGCAGAATACGAAGTAAATGGACTAAAGAGTATTGGTGTACCAATTGCATTAAGCACCATAGATAAGCTCATCAACTGGGGGCGGAGCAATTCTTTGTGGCCTTTGACCTATGGGCTTGCTTGCTGTGCCATAGAAATGATGGCAACAGGCGGAAGTCGGTTTGATTTTGATCGATTTGGGACAATTTTTCGCGCTTCTCCTCGCCAGAGTGATGTAATGATTATTGCAGGCACACTAACCAAGAAGCACGCAGAATTCACGCGACGTCTCTATGAACAAATGCCAGAGCCAAAATGGGTAATTTCTATGGGAAGCTGCGCTAATACTGGGGGTATGTTTAATACATATGCAACTGTTCAGGGCGTTGATAGGATCATACCGGTAGATATCTATTTGCCTGGTTGTGCGCCTCGCCCAGAAACACTGCAGTATGCCTTACTTGTTTTGCAACGCAAGATTCGCTCCAATAAAGCACTTCCACCAAAAGCTAAACGTATTATCTAACACACAAGGAGAAGGAGAAAGGCAATGCAGAATCTAAACAATTTACAAGCACTAAAAGTTCCCCCTCACATATCTAGCAAAACGCCACATAAAGATATACAGAAAAAAAGTGCGCATACTCCTAGGTTCTACCAGCCAATTACTACACATAAGCAAAATATACAAGGAAGTTCTTGGGAGGTCATCTATAACCACATTGCCTATTATTTCAGGGTTGAACACGCGTATGTGGAGCTTGGGATAGGTGTGTTTTGGATACATAAAGACGATATACTTGGGGTAATGAAGTGCCTTCATTCGCTTGGCTATGAAGTTTTAAGTGATATGAGTGCCATAGATAAGCTTGCGAATAATGGATATTTTGAGATGTTTTATCAGCTACAATCCCTGCATAGTGGATTTGCAGACAAGAGACGTTTGCGCATCAAATGTGTTTTGAGAGAAAACGAACAAATTGCTTCTATTTCTTCGGTCTTTTCCTTAGCATTATGGAGTGAGCGAGAAGCATACGATATGCTTGGTATAATATTTGCAAACCACCCAAATCTTACGCGTTTATTAATGCCACGTGATTGGGTTGGACATCCTTTGCGCCGATCTTATCCTTTGCAAGGTGATGAGCATGCTTCGTGGTATGAGATTGATAAGATTTTTGGTAAAGAATATCGCGAAGTAGTAGGACCAGAGCAAAGAGATAGTGCTAGGGTTGATGAAAACGATAGGGGAAGTTTTGCGTGTATTGATGAACTTGGCAAGGAAAGCGAGGGGCTTTATATGCAGGCTTCTAAAGCGATTTTTGTAAAAAATCTTTCTCAAGCTAAAAAGAAAATACTACAAAGAAGGAAATAATGGGACAAACATACACTCGTCTAAAACCGCAATTTGAAAATATCAGCTTTGAACGCAAAGAAAATACAATGGTGCTAAACTTTGGTCCCCAGCACCCTTCGACTCACGGGCAGCTTCGGCTTGTGCTTGAGCTTGATGGTGAGCGAGTCAAGAAAGCAACTCCAGAAATAGGGTACTTACATAGAGGGGTAGAAAAGTTAGCTGAGAATATGACATACAATGAATTTATGCCAACAACTGACAGGCTAGATTATATTTCGGCTGTAGGTAATAACTATGCCTTTGCGTTGGCTGTAGAGCGCCTACTTGATATAGAAGTACCGCGCAAAGCACAAGTGATTCGCACAACTCTTTTAGAGCTTAATCGCATTATTTCGCATATTTTTTTCATTGCTGTGCATGCAATGGATGTTGGGGCACTTTCTATGTTTTTGTATGCGTTTAAGACACGAGAATACGGGCTTGATCTTATGGAAGATTATTGTGGCGCACGCCTTACACACAATGCAATTCGTATTGGTGGTGTGCCCTTGGATTTTCCTAGTGGTTGGATTGAGAATCTTGAACAGTTTTTGGTAGAAGTAGAGCGCAGTGTGGCATTGTTTGAGGGGTTGCTTGATGAAAATAGAATTTGGAAAATGCGCCTTGAAGGGGTTGGTACTGTTACACAGGAGCGCGCCAAGTCTTGGGGATTGAGTGGGATAATGTTGCGCGCTACGGGTATTGCCTATGATATTCGCAAAGAAGAGCCTTATGAGCTTTATGGTGAGCTTGATTTTGATGTGCCTATTGGGCACAATGGTGATAGCTATGAACGTTATCGGCTCTATATGCTAGAGATTGCAGAATCTATAAAGATACTCAAACAACTAATTTGTTTATATGCACAAAGTAGTGGCGAAATTATGGCACGTGCACCTGAATACATTTCTGCCCCAAAAGAAGAAATTATGACCCAAAACTATTCCCTTATGCAGCATTTTGTGCTTGTTACACAAGGTATGCGCCCACCAAAGGGAGAGGTGTATGCACCTACAGAATCTCCGCGTGGCGAGCTTGGTTTTTTTATCCATTCTCTTGGTGAGCCCTATCCCCAGCGCGTTAAAATTAAAACACCAAGCTTTGCCCATACAGCGATTTTACAAGAGATGTTAGAAGGTGTGTATATTGCTGATATTGTTACGATTGTTGGTTCTTGTAATGCGATTTTTGGAGAGGTGGATCGGTGAATGGGGTTTGCCTTGCAAGAGTTTGGTATAGATTTTGGATAGAAGGATAGATGATGAAGCGTTTTGATTTGCGCCATTTAGGAGAGGGATTTTATAAGCGTATGGGAGAGATTATTGATACGCATTTGATAGAAGGGGAGGTTGGTATTTTTCTTTTTGAAATAGGAGATTTTGCCAATGTTGATAAAAGCGCTCAGTATGCTAACTCTAAGAACTGCGAAATAATGAATTCTGTACGATTTAATCATCGGGATTGGACACTTGTTGTGCGCAAAATCCCTAGAATAAGCAAAGAAAGCGAGGCAAAGGAGGCGCAATGACCAAGCAGGATTGTTTTCAAACCCAGAACGCTTTATCATTGCATACATCACAAGCAATGATACAATCAAAGGATTTTACACTTTGGGCACAGGAGGCATACCATAGACTAGAGCAGTCTGATGTCATACTTGTGCTTGGCGAACTTTGGTTTGATGTCTATAATCTTTTGATGCAAACGCATATGAGCGCACTCCAAGATTCTAAACACTTGCCCCCACAATTTATGTCAGAATCTAAGCATATCATAGCATTACACCCTATCGCTGATATGCGATTTGCAGAAGCGGGGCATTTTCCTCGCTATACTCAGTTTCAATATGAGATTGGTACAGAGATTGGTGTGGCACTTTTGTTGCTAAAATACCTTGCGCAACTTGCGCAACGTTTGCCTAGTGCTATTGCTACATTTTTAGAAGAACTTGATATTGGTTATATTGCTTCAGAATCTGCATTAGCAGAGGAGGAGGTTGCAGTGATTGCTGCAGCTTTATCTCGCGCTAAAACCCCACTTATCCTATTTGGTTCGAGCTTTTTGGCGCATAAAGAGTATGCCATACTATCTAAGATCTTGCTAGCATTGCGATATTCTAGTGCTTTAATGTATTTGCCTATTTATTATGAGGGTGCTCCTATGACTTTTGGCGCGCATATAGATTCTGATTCATTGAATCAATCAAGTCTTGATTCTTCGGATTTGTTGCGTTTGCAAGAAATTGTGGAGAATTTGCCAGAGAACAATGGTGCTATGATTTATCTTAATATGTTACCTACTGCAGAATCTAGCCTTGCAGACAAAGCCACAAAGCAGGATATGCAAGTCCCCATGCCACTTTATGTGAGCGAGCCATTTTTGTATGCTACAAAATTACAGCCAAATGAAGTGGTAATGCTTATTCTTGAAGGATATACACTTGCTTGCATACTTCATAAGGTGCAGTATTTTAATGGTGTTGTAGGTGTTTTGCAAGCTTGTGCAAATCTAGAAGCTAAGAAGATATGGCGCTATCCTTTTATTCGAGCGCAATTTTGTCAAAATAAGGGTGCATAATGTCTATGGTTACTATCAAAATCAACAATCAAATAATACAATGCCAAGAGGGTGAAACTATCGTAGATGTCGCAAGAAAGCATAATATTTTTATTCCTACGATTTGTTATCTTGGAGGCTGTTCGCCAACGCTTGCGTGCAAAATGTGTATGGGCGAAAATGGTGATGGAAAACGAGTTTATACCTGCAACACAAAGGCAAAAGAAGGCTTAGAGATTTTTACTAACACTCCACAAATAGAGCGTGAGCGACAAATGATTATGCAGACATACGATGTTAATCACCCACTTGAATGTGGTGTTTGTGATAAAAGTGGAGAGTGTGAGCTTCAAAATCTCACGCTCTATACGAAAGTTGCACATCAAGAATATGCTTTGCGCGATGATGAAAAACACTCAAAAGCTTGGGCGCAAGCACTTTATGACCCTAATCTCTGTATTGTATGCGAGCGCTGTGTAACTACTTGCAAAGATAATATTGGCGAAGCAAAGCTTAAGGCGGGCAAGGCAGATTTGCACGCCCCGGATTCCTATAAGGATTCTATGCTAAAAGACCCCTATAGTGTTTGGAGCAAAAAACAAAAGTCATTGATAGAATTTGTAGGAGATACACCTTGCGTAGATTGTGGCGAGTGTATAGCAGTGTGTCCTGTGGGTGCACTTACTTATAAGGATTTTAGTTATAGTGCAAATGCATGGGAGCTTACAAAAACTCCCAGCACCTGTTCATATTGTTCTATGGGCTGTCATATTGTTTATGAAACAAGACATTATAACTCAAAGGGTGATAAGCGCATATACCGCGTAACAAATGATTTTCATTATGCGCCTATTTGTGGCGCTGGGCGTTTTGGATTTTCTGTTTTTTCAAATCCGACACCACCCCACCAAAAGGATTCCTTAGTAGTATTAGATTCTGCGCATAATACGCAAACAGCAAGTAGCCTCTCTGGGGCTCTAGAACATCTGAAAAACGCTAAAGCTTTGCGTTTGGGTGATAATCTCACAAACGAAGAGGCAATGATTGCTCAGATTCTAGCGACGTATTTTGGGCTTGAGCTTTATAATGAAAACGCACGTGCATACCAGAAATTTTTACCATTTTTGCAAATGAAGCACACATTACAGGATTTAAAAGATTCTAGCACAATTATTACGCTTGGTTGTGCGTTTCGCTTGCAAGTGCCACTATTACAATACGTCATCAACAATATGATTCGTATCAAAAAGGGGGTTAAGCTTTTTTATATGCACCCTGTTGCTGATGCACTTATTGCTTCGTTTTCGCGCTCAATAAAACACATCGCTTATAAGCCTTCTTGTGAGGAGGTAGCACTTGGAGCACTACTTTTGGCAATGCAAGGAATGATTACAGAATCTAGCACAACTAATGCGAGTATTCTTGCTAAACTACTTGCAAAGATTACATCAAGTGCGTATATCAATGCACCCAAGGTGGATTCTGCCGCAGAAACCAAAGAAGAAGGTGTAGCAATCGATCAACCAAAGCCGACATACAAAGTATTTGAAGAAGCAGGGATTGCCTTTGATATGCTACAAGAGCTTGGTGAGATTAACCTTTCTCAGGTAAGTCTTATTGTTGGAGATGAAGCAATATTGCATACGCTTGATTCTGATAGTGCTTTGGTAGAAGCGCTTTATTTATTAGAATCTTGTGGTGTGAAAGTTTTTGTGGTTCCATCAGGAAGCAATGTGGCTGGAATTGCTAGAATTTGCACGCTCTCCAAAGATAGCGCGTGGATTTTAGACTCTTTTGTGCAAAATCTTGAATGCACAGATACGGATTGTGCTATACAAGATTCTCTCGGAAATAGTAGCGTTGCGCGCAAGGTCTCTAAAGATTCTAGTATGTCTTCTGCTTTTACGATAGGGATCAGGGCGCTTGGCGATGTAATTTGGGATTGCGAATGGAATTCTACCTCAAGCTTTAAGCCGGATTTTTGTCTGCCAAGTCATCAACAAATGAATGCAACAACAACTAACTTTGAGAATCGCGTACTACCCTTTAAAGCAGCCATTGCATATAATGGATATACACTTGCTGATATTGCACATTACGTGTTGCAAAATACACATTCTATTCCAAGTGCTGTATCTGTTGGTACGCAAGAATCTTGTGCAAGCGAGCTAGATTCTGTGTTTGAACATTTTGCGAACTACACAACACTTAGTGATTATACAAGAGCATTGCCTAGCGCGTGTGGTTTCGCTCCGCATTATTATGATGAGCTGAGCAACTACTATACACAGGGTGGTGAAGATAAACGAGGATATTTGCTTGTATCGCTTAAATCCAAAAATATTAGCCAAGATATTCTACATAAAAGCATAGATAGTCCTCTTATACATAGCAACTACAATGCTTATGTTTCCTATCCGCAGAATATTTTTTCCATACAGACTGTACTTGATAGCAATCTACAGCAAAAAGATGGATTTTATACTTCCAAGGCACATTTGCAGCAATTGGGCTTGCAAGAGGGGCAGAGTGTAGAGTTTGTGCTTATGCTAGATTCTGCTCCATATAAGAAAGTTTGTGCAAATGTTTATATTGATTATGGTTTGGGCACGGATATTTGGCTACTTAGTCCAAACCTAGTCCCATTCCGACAAGGTTGTTATCTTGAAGTGCAGTTAGAATTACCCCATAGCAAGGAGCAAGAATGAGTGAATTTATTATCCAAACTTGTATAAAAATTCTTGTAGTTGTACTTATATTTTCGTTTTTGGGAGGATTTGCCACTTATATTGAACGCAAAGTGCTTGGTTATTTTCAGAGACGTTTGGGACCAAGCTATGTTGGACCATTTGGTTTATTACAATTCCTTGCAGATGCCATAAAGCTTTTTACCAAAGAAGATGTCTGTCCGCAGGGTGCAAATAGAGTTATCTTTATGCTTGCACCTGTAATTGCAATGATGAGTGCTTTTGTTGCACTTGCACCCATACCCTTTTTTGGTGAATTTGAGATATTTGGGTATAGAGTAGAGCCTATTATTTCGGATATTAATGTGGGCTTATTGTTTTTTTTGGCAGTTGGTGCAGCAGGAATCTATGCTCCGCTGCTTGCGGGACTTTCGTCAAACTCTAAATTCTCGCTTCTTGGTGCAGCGCGCGCGTGCATACAACTTTTAAGTTTTGAAGTTGTTTCTACACTTAGTATTTTACCACCTCTTATGCTGGTTGGCTCACTTTCGCTTGTAGCGATGAATAATTATCAAGCTGGGGGGGTTTTTGATTGGCTTGTTTTTAAGCAGCCTTTAGCATTTGTATTGTTTTTGGTGGCGAGTTATGCAGAGTTAAACCGCACGCCCTTTGATTTACTCGAGCACGAAGCAGAAATTGTTGCTGGATTTTGTACAGAATATAGTGGGCTTAAATGGGGTATGTTCTTCTTAGCTGAATATGCACATCTTTTTGCGTTTGGTTTTGTTATAGCGCTTGTATTTTGTGGTGGGTATCAGCCTTTGTGGATAATACCAGGCGGTATCGCTATCATACTTAAGGTGTGCTTTTTTGTATTTTTAGCAATGTGGGTGCGTGCTACATTTCCTCATATTCGCCCCGATCAACTTATGGGAATGTGTTGGAGAGTACTTATGCCATTAGCATTGCTTAATTTACTCATCACAAGCATTGTGTTGATGTTTTAGGAGTTTGTATGAAAAATTATATACCAATACCAGAATCTAAAGTCGCTAAAACATCTTTTGAGAAGTTTTGCAAGAGTGTTAAGACTACACTGGGGATGGACCTATTTAAGGGTTTAGGACTTAGCTTACGAGAGTTTTTTTCCAAAAAGGTTACGATCCATTATCCAGCACAGCACATACCCCTTTCACCTCGATATCGTGCAGTACATAGTTTGCAAAGATTACTGGAATCTGGAAATGAGCGCTGTATTGGTTGTGGGCTTTGTGAAAAGATTTGCACAAGCAATTGTATTCGTATCATTACACATAAGGGGGATGATGAACGCAAGAAAATTGATAGTTATACGATTAATTTTGGACGCTGTATTTATTGTGGGCTTTGTGCTGAGGTTTGTCCAGAGCTTGCTATCGTTATGGGTGGGCGTTTTGAAAATGCAAGCGAAGTGCGTTCGCAATTTGGAGGAAAAAACGAACTTTTAAAGCCATTACAAGAAGCCAAAGAGCATAGACAGCAAGAGTTTTTGGGTTTTGGGAGTGTGAGTGCAGATGCAGATGTAAGACTTAAGCCCACCCCAATTGTATGGGACAAACCAGAATCTAAAATAGATTCTGATGCTAATGCTATAGAATCTAGTCAATCCAAACAAACAGAATCTGAAAAGGAGGTGGGCAATGTTTGAAGCAATAGCATTTTATTTTTTTGGATTATTAAGTATTGTGATGTTTTTTATTGTAGTTACAACAAACAATATTCTATACGCTTTAACAGCTCTTGCTAGCGGTATGATTTTTATTTCTAGTTTTTTCTTTATTTTAAATGCGGAGTTTTTGGGTGTTGTGCAGATTGCTGTTTATACTGGAGCGGTGGTTGTGATGTATGCTTTTGGAATGATGTTTGTTGATGCAACCAGCGAGATAAAAGAACGATATCAGGGTGATGTGCGTTTGTGTATTATGGTGTTTTGTATTGCAGTGATTCTTGTGGCACTTTTTTGGCTTTTGGTGGTGGAAGGCACACAGGGAGGAGGAACACTTAAAGATGCCACACCAATCGCCTCACAGAATAATGTTGTTGCAATTGGACAGCTTTTATTTGGTAAATATCTTATTGCATTTGAAATAGTAGGAGTGCTTTTATTGTGTGCTCTTATTGCAGGTGTTGCACTTGGTATAAAACAACGTGCTACTATAGAGGAAGAAGCCACAGTAGAATCTGGTATTTTAGATTCTGAACACAAAAAGCATCCCATGAAGCAGGAAGGTGTTTTATGATTACTATGCAGTTGAATTCGTATTTGGGCATTTATAATTTTTTGGTGCTTGCAGTGATTTTGTTTTGCATTGGGCTTTTTGGAATGCTTCGGCGCAAAAATATTTTGATGCTCTTTTTCTCAAGTGAAATTATGCTAAATGCGCTTAATATAGGGTTTGTTGCAGCTAGCGTGATGCTTGATAATCTTGATGGACAAATGTTTGCGCTCTTTGTTATTGCGATTGCTGCGAGTGAAGTGGCGGTAGGATTGGGACTTGTATTGTTGTGGTATCGCAAACACAAAACTCTTGATATAGATAACCTTAGCACAATGAGAGGATAAAATGGATTGGAGCAATATTATAGATATAAATACATATAGCACTTTGTTGCTTATCGTTTTGTTTGCACCTTTTGTGGGAATGGTGGTTTCTGGGGCATTTGGTGCGCACCAAAAGATTGTCGCACTTGGCTGGTTTAATAGTTTTTGTATTTTATGTTCATTGCTTGCAAGCCTTATGCTTCTTGTGCCTGTGTTTGAGGGGGTAAGCTTTTCTATTTCGTTGTTTGATTGGATTGTGCTTGGGGATTTTGGTGTAGATTTTGGATTCTGTGTAGATCAGATTAGTATTGTGATGATTGTTGTGATTTCACTTGTTTCATTGCTGGTTCATCTCTACTCAATTGGCTATATGAAGAATGACAGGGGATTTAATCGATATTTTAGCTTTTTGAGTGGCTTTGTGTTCTCTATGATGTTTTTGGTATTAAGTGATAATTTTTTAGGATTGTTTGTCGGCTGGGAAGGTGTTGGTGTTTGTTCATATTTATTGATTGGATTCTGGTATGAAAGACCTAGTGCAAATTTTGCTTCCATAGAGGCGTTTGTGAGCAATCGTATTGCTGATCTTGGAATGCTTTTGGGGATATTATTGATTTTTTGGACATTTGGAAGTTTGCATTTTGAAAAGGTTTTTACAGCAGTAGAATCCAGGGAGTATGAGTACTCTATTCTCGTTTGGATAGGGATTTTGCTATTTATTGGAGCTATGGGGAAGTCTGCCCAATTTCCATTGCATACGTGGCTAGCAAACGCTATGGAAGGACCAACACCTGTTTCCGCGCTTATTCATGCAGCCACTATGGTAACCGCAGGCGTTTATCTTCTTATTAGATCGCACCCTTTGTATATGCAGATTCCCCATATTGGCGAGTGTATTGCATATCTTGGCGCATTTGTTGCGCTTTTTGCTGCCTCTATGGCACTTGTCAATAAAGACTTAAAGCGTATTATTGCGTATTCGACTCTTTCGCAACTTGGATATATGTTTGTTGCTGCTGGGCTTGGTGCGTATTGGATAGCACTTTTTCATCTCTTTACGCACGCATTTTTTAAGTCCCTACTCTTTCTTGGAGCAGGCAATGTAATGCATTCTATGCACGATGGACTTGATATTACACGTATGGGAAAGCTTGCCAAGCCATTAAAATATACGATGATCTTTATGCTTATTGGGAATCTAGCACTTTGTGGGATTCCGCCTTTTGCAGGGTATTTTTCGAAAGATCTGATCTTGGAGTTTAGTTTTAATTTGGATTATAAGATTCTGTGGGGGTTACTTGTCTTTGGTGCTTTTATGACAGCATTTTATAGCTTCAGGTTGTTTATGCTTGTATTTTTTGCCCCAAAATCACAAGAAGCTTATATGATAGAGCACCCCCACGAAGCGAGCTCACTTATGTTGTGGGCGATGTTTCCGCTTGCTATTTTGTCGATTGTAGCTGGATTTTTGTATGACAAAATGCTTGCTATGCTAAACCATATTAGTACGCAGGTTACATCACTAAGTAATAATGTTCTATTTAATCCGACCAACCATTCACTAAGCCACGAAGCTCTTGCTGGGATTGTACTTGGGGCAGTTTGTGTGGGGATTTTATATGCGTTTATCCGTTATAGAAATTATACCTACAAGATTTGTGATAATGCTATTTATAAGCTATTGTATCATCAATACTATATCCCCAAATTATATGAATTAGTATTTGTTCGATTTTTTAGCTGGCTATGCAGTATGCTATGGCGAAAGGTGGAAATTTCGATCTTTGATAGAAGTATTGATGCGGTAGGTATAGTGCTCATATGGTGTTCAAAAACCTTAAAAATACTTCAAAATGGCAGTCTTAGCAGTTACTTGCGCCTTATGCTTTTTGGTGTGCTCATCTTGCTTTTTGGCACTCTGGTTTTGGTATTTGGAGGTAGATAATGGAATATTTGTTAAGTATTATCGTTTTTTTTCCGCTTATAGCCGGCATTATTGCATTTAGTTTTGAACATACTAGTATCAAGGTATTTGGTATAGTTTGTGTTATGATAGAGCTTATTCTTGTAAGCGTTTTGTGGTATGCATTTGATATGCAAAACCCTACTATGCAGTTTGAGAATCTATTGCCTATTATTCCCGAATTTGGCGTATCATATCATATTGGAGTAGATGGCATTTCACTTGTTTTACTCTTACTGAATGCTATCGTGATTGCTCTTAGTGTATTTTATGTTTATACCACACATAAGCCACATCATTTTATCGCGTGTTTGCTTGTGCTAGAATCTATTCTTATGTGTGTTTTTAGTGCACTAAATATTTTGCTTTTCTATATTTGTTGGGAACTATCGCTTTTGCCTATTTTGTATATGATAGGGGTTTGGGGTAGTGGTGATAAGATTCGTGCTCTGCTGAAGTTTTTTCTTTATACGTTTTTTGCCTCTTTGATTATGTTTATTGGGATTTTGTGTTATGGGTATTTGTTTTTCTTGCAGTATCACACTTTTAGCTTTGAGCTTCTTGATTGGTATAATATGCCCTTGCCAAGCCAATACCAGCTTGTTCTCTTTTTATCATTTTTCTTTGCTATTGCGGTTAAGATTCCTATTATCCCCTTTCACGCTTGGTTGCCTCACGCTTATGGCAATGCGCCAACTCTTGGTTCGGTTGCCCTTTCTGCGCTTTTGTTAAAAATGGGTACATATGCCTTGGTGCGCTTTATGCTTCCTCTTTTCCCAGATGCAAGCTATGAAGCGAGTTTTTGGGTATTGATTCTTGCATTGTGTATGGTCATTTATGGTGCTTGGCTTGCCTATGCCCAAAAGGATTTTAAGCAGGTTATTGCTTATAGCTCTATTTCACATATGGGTGTTGTGGTGCTTGGGATATTCTCTTTTGAACTTGTTGGAATTGGTGGTGCAGTGTTTATGATGTTTGCCCATGGCATTGTGAGTGCTGCACTCTTTATGCTTGTTGGTGCTTTTAGCGCAAGAGTGCAAACACGCAATATTGATACTATAAGTGGTGTAGCACGAGTTGCACCAATATTTTGCGCTGTGTTTGGGGTGGTGCTTATGGCAAATGTTGGATTACCTTTGAGCATAGGGTTTGTAGGTGAATTTTTGAGTTTGCTTGGAATCTTCAAATCATATCCTGTTGTTGCTCTTCTTGGTGGAACCACGATTATTTTTTCGGCTGTTTATATGCTTAGTTTGTATAAGCGTCTCTTTTTTGGTACACTAAAAGTAGAGAGGTCGCAGTATTCTACTCCGTCAGATTCTACAGAATCTAGTAAGAGTGGGGTACTTGGCTTTTTTGATCTCACATTGCGGGAGAGAATAGTGATGAGCATTTTTGTGGTGCTTATCATCGTGTTTGGGGTTTATCCAAAACCCTTGCTAGCCCCGATAGATTCCAGCACCAAACTTATTTTGGAGGTTGCACAAGCACGTGCGCAAAATGATACTACAAGATTGGCTTTTGGTGCTGATTCTACGTATGAAACCAATAAAGAAGATGGCTTAGATTCTACCAATAATGCTCCTAATACAAACGAAGATATAGCAGAATCTAAAGAATCTCTTCATGGAGGGCAGATATGATACAGCTTGATTTTTCTGAACTTGCACTTAGTACAATCTTGCCAAGTCTTATTCTCCTTTTTGGTGCTTTGTGCTTACTGCTTATAAATGTTTTTGCACGTGTTTTTTCTCAAGCGCTGCAAGGACTCAATGTCGCTTTAAGTGCTATTTTTTTAGGTTTTAGCATTATTTTTAGTTGTAATCTTTCGGTGGGAGATGCATTTTTTGGATTTATTCATATAAGTGGTATCAGTATTTTAAGCCAGATTGCAATGGAGCTTTGTTCCCTTATTTTTATTGTTTTATTTTTGGGAAGTAAGGTCAAAACAGATGATATATCTGCTAGGGTAGGGGAGTTTTATCCTCTGTATCTACTAATGATTGCAGGCTTTGATCTTATGGTTTCTAGTACGCATTTGCTTGTCATTTTGTTGGGGCTTGAGATTGGTTCGCTTTCATTGTGCGCACTTATTGCGCTTAATGGCAGGAGCAAGGGGCTTGAAGCAAGTATTAAATACTTTGTATTAAGCATACTTGCAAGCGTATTTTTTATCCTTGGTGTATTGTGTTTGTATCTTGCAGGTGCAAGCTTTGATATGATACATATACAAGATGTTTTGCATAGCAAGGGCTATATTTCTATTTGGGGCGTGCTTTTAGGCTTTGTGTTTATGGTCGCTGCACTTGGGTTTAAAACTTCAATTGTTCCATTCCACTCTTATATGCCTGATGTGTATGAGGGCTCAAATGCTATTGTGGCAGGCGTATTTTCTATTGTCCCTAAGATTGCAGCATTTGCTGTAGCACTTTTGGTTTTTGAGACATTTCTCCAATCTGGAATCGTCTTGATCGAACAGATATTGTATGTTCTTGTCGTACTCACCATCACGATTCCAAATATTGCAGCATTGGTACAGCAAGATATGAAGAGAATGCTAGCATTTAGCTCAATTTCTCATTCTGGCTTTGTGCTTGCTTGTATTTTGATCGATACGCAAGTGAGTATTTCTTCTCTTTATTTATATTGGTTTTTGTTTATGTTTAGCAACATCGGTGCATTTGGTTTATTGTGGTTTGCACAAAATAAGCAAGAATCCTGGAAACAGGACTTTGAGTATCCAATCAGTCGCTTTAATGGGCTTTTGGCTAGCGCACCATTGTACGCAGTGTTTAGTGGTATTTTTTTGCTTTCTCTTGCTGGAATTCCTCCTTTTGGTTTATTTTGGGGAAAAATGCTTGTAATAACAAGCGCATTTGGGTCAGATTATATTTATCTTGCAGTGATTATGGCAATAAATAGCGCAATTGCCGTGTTTTATTATCTTAAACCGGTTATTGCAATGTTTGTAATGCCACCGAATGCAGAGAAACCTAAGTCTTTTTTGCAAAATGCAACACCTTTTGGTAAAATTCTCATCGGAGCTATGGCTTTATTGTGTTGCATTAGTATTTTTATGATTCAATTTTTACTTTATTTTATAGGAAAATATGTGATTGGGGCTTATTAGGTTGCATAGTAGAACGCTATCTTGTTTGCTTGTGTTGTTATTGGGATTGCCACTTGGTAGTGAAGCATTGGAAATTTCTACAACATTTGGCAAAGAAGCTGGTGAGGATTTTTCTGTATTGTCATTAAAAAATGATATACCCTTTGCTTGTGCAGAAGTGCTTGATGTGCATGATAAAGTACTTTCTATAGAGTGTAAAATATCGCGTATTCCAGATAGGGGATTCCCAGGATTAGAAAACAGCTTTTTTCGTCTCACATATAAGATGATTGATGGGGATTTTTGGCTTTATATTTATCCAAAATACAGCCAAAAGCTTTTTGCTGTCCCAAAAGATCCAAAAAGTGGCTTTAGCCTCGATAAATATCCACAACAAAACGCGCATATTTGGCAAATTGTAGGTTATAAAAATAAAATTCCTTTTCTTTCACAAGAAAACCAACAAAGACAAGGACTCGATTTTCCTGTTATGATTCTGGGTGAGCAAACTCCTGTAATTCCGGAACTAAACACCGATAATCGCCCCTTGCAAGCAACCAAAAATAAAGATTTTGAAATGTACTCACTTGTGAGAAAATCTATGGAACGCCAAGACTACATAGGTGCTATCACAGAAATCAATGAAGCCTTGCAGCAGAATCCAAATTCTGTGTTTCGGCGTGATTTGACGTATGATAGGATCATTGCTACTTCAAAGCTTGGCTTAGAAAATCAAGAGGCACTTATCAAATCGGCGACAGAATGGGTTAAAATCTTTGCTTCCGATCCAGATTTGCCTGAAGTGCTTTATATTCTTGCTGGAGCGTATGCGCTGGATAATGTTCTTTCTGAGGCGGAATATTACTATAAACGCATTGGCGATGAATACCCAGAATCTAAATTCGCTCCGCTTGCACAAATGCAGCTTGCTAATCTTTCAAAAAGCTATGCGCCCACGCGATCGCGTATTTATTTTCAAAAAGCCTATACAGAGGCAAGAGATGTTCCTAGCGCAAGTGAGATAGCCTTGCAGTGGGCACTTTTTGAGGTCGAGGAAAATAATCTTGATAATGCCAAGGAGCTTGTATATAAGGTGTTTGATAATTATCCACAATTTTTTCTACACCCAAATGCACATACAGATGAGATTATTGAAGCTTTTGTCAATGTGGAAAATTATGCAGATGCAGCAAAGATTGCGCAGTATTTAGCAGAACATACCAAAGATGGCAAAATTAAAGAAGACTACGCATTTAGACTTGGTGAATACTATGCGCAAGCACAAGACTTTGAGAATGCACATAGGGCAAACCAGTTTTATTTACAAAATTTCAGCGAAGATAATGTAGAGCGTGCGAAAATTGTTCAAAGACGAGATGACGAGATTTTGTTTGTGGTTGATGGTAGTGATGAGGATAAGTTAAAACATTATGCCTATCTTATTTCAAAATACCCAAATGGTGAAGAATCTGCCAAGGCTAAAGATTTGGCGGCTAAGATTCTATTACAAAGAGGAGCATACAAAGAGGTACTTACCCTATATGCTGGTGAGGAGCAATCAGCTCACTATCAAAGTGCGCTTGATGCGCTACTAAAAGAAGCCATTGCACAAAAGGAATGTCGTGCAACCAACACTTACCTCTTGCAAGTTATTGCCTATAACCTTACGCCCCAAGAAAAATTATTTGCTTTTGATTGTGCCAATCAGGCAGGGCTTGCTGCGATTGCCAAAAATATCACACAAGGTATGGTAGAATCTAGTACAACACCAAATGAACGCCTAGAATGGCTTTATCGTGTGGCAGATAATCTCTATAAGCTTGGTGAGTACAAAAATGCTTCACTTGCCGCACGTGATGCATATCATCTTGCTATCAATCAAAAGAGTCATTATGACATAGCTTTTATTTTATTTAAGATTCTTAGCGCATTAGATTCCAGAGATGAGGCAAAGAGATTATTTCCATTTTTGAAGGAGCATTTTCCTAAAGATGAGCGGATTTTGCCCGTATATGCGACCCTTTTAGGGTATGCTATTGATGAAAAAGATATAACAACCACAGAAATTTATGCAAGCACACTTCTTACACTGCAAGAGACTTTGAAAATAGATGAATTTACGCCTTATGCAGAATTTGCCCTCGTAAATGCACTCAAAGAAAGCAAAAATTTCACAAAAGCTTTAGAGATTTTGCGCAAACTAGAATCTAAAAAGATTGAAGCGCAAGAATTGCAACAGCTCTTTTATCAGAGTGCAAGCATTTACCACCTACAAGGACAATCACAAAAGGCATTAGAATACTTTGAAAAATGCACAAAAATAGAAGCACAAAGCGAGTGGCACGCGCTTTGCAAGCAAGCTAGTGAGTTAGAAAAAGAGCGCACTAAAGCACCAAAGCCAAGCGAGCAACAAGCACAAAATCAGGAGTCTATGTCGGATTCTGGTATGCAAACACCATAATAAGGAGTTTCTATGGATATGAGTATTTTTAGAGAGTATGATATACGTGGGATTTATGAGCAGAATCTTACGCAAGAGTGTGTTTTTAAGATAGGATATTTGCTTGGTAAGCGGGTTTTGGCAACCAATGAGCAATCAGTGGCGATTGGGTATGATGCTCGCACGCATTCTCCTATTTTATATCAGTGGCTAAAAGATGGCTTTATAGCAAGCGGTGTGCGAGTATATTTTATGGGAATGATTCCAACACCAGTTGCATATTTTGCGACTTTTGAAGGCGGCATACAATATGGAATAAAAAGTTCGGTGATGATTACGGGGAGCCACAATCCACCACAATACAATGGTTTTAAGATTACAATTAGCCAAAAGCCTTTTTATGGTGCACAAATTCAAGCGCTTGGTAAAGAATTGGCAACTTTAGATATTGCATATTGCGCTTCAGATGTTAAAATCACAGAGCTCAATGCGCTTGAAAACTATCAAAAGTTTTGCATTAAACATTTTGAGAAACTTGTAAATTTTCCTTATGAAGTTGTGCTCGACTATGGTAATGGCGTGGGAGCAATCGGGTTAGAACATATTTTAGAAGCATTAAATATTAGGCACACAAGTCTTTTTGCAACGCCCGATGGCACATTTCCAAACCATCACCCAGATCCAAGTGAGGAAAAGAATTTGCAGGATATTAAAAATCACATGTCCGCACACAATATTCCTATTGGAATTGCATTTGATGGAGATGCGGATAGAGTGGCGCTTATGACTCCAAACCACAACTACAAAGGCGATGAAATGGCAATTTTGTTTGCGCGTGATATTGCCAAATCTATTAAAAATCCTATTGTGATTGGCGAGGTAAAATGTTCGCAGATTATGTATGATGAGATCAACAAAATCGGACAGGCTGTTATGTATAAGACTGGACATAGCAATCTCAAAACAAAGCTTAAGGAATTGAATGCGCATTTAGCGGCAGAGATGAGTGGGCATTTGTTCTTTAACGATCGCTATTTTGGTTATGATGATGCACTTTATGCGGCATTACGAGCACTTTTGTTATTTGTAGATTCTACACCACAACAAATCGAAGCAACCATAGCAGGGCTACCAAGGTTGTATGCAACTAACGAAGGCAAGATAGCCACAAGTGAAGAACGCAAGTTTGCCCAGATTCAGGAATTAAAAGACAAGCTTATGAGAGCGCCAAAAGATTTTCCACATATTAAGGAAATTATTGATATTGATGGTGTGCGTATTATATTTGATGAGGGTTGGGCACTTGTACGTGCCAGCAATACAACGCCAGTGCTTGTAACACGCTTTGAAGCAACTTCAGAGGAAGCATTAGCTCTGTATCAAAAAAAAGTGCTTGAAATGATACAACCTTGATTTGGCAGATCTTACATAAGTACTATACAAAAGCGGTATTTAACAATAAGTTTGGATTTGGCTTAACAAGAGATTTGTTTGGGTACTATAGCTTATTTGGTTTTTAGCGCGCGGTAGTAGGTTTTGAGTGCTGCTTTGTAGCTTGGGGCTATAAAACCCGTATGTTTGGCTATGTAATGTGTGGCTGTATCACAAAGAATTTGCATTGCTTTTAAAGCTCGGCGACTCTTAGCCAAATTGCCTAGTGTGTATGTTTGTAGCAAGAGTTTGTAGTACTTTTTGGGCATAGAGTGCGGAAGGTATTTATAGTGTTTGCCATAGGAGAAGCTAAAGCTTGGTGTCGCGGCATTATGTTTGGGCGATTTTTTAGAGGGAGCTTTAAGTCTCTTTTGTAGTGCTGCTTGCCATGAGAGTAAGATAAGTAAGGTCTCGCGCATAGAATCTATGTAGTGGTTATACGCTAGCTCTTCGTTACGCAAAAAGCTTCGCAAAGCATAGCCTTTGAGATGATAAAACTCATTTAGGCAATCATCAAAACTTCTTTGTGTGAGGGGTTTGAGCCAAAAATCCTCATCACTTGGGATAATCTCACGCCCCATAGTCTTTGATACTATATCATTTTTATCTAGCAAAACTTGTGTAAGTTTCTCGTGTGTGAAATAATATTCCACATCACTTAGCGGTATCAGCGTAAAATCAATCTTTACCCCATTTTCATACAGCACAAGATAGCTCTCCCACCCATCTTTTAAATCCGGTGGAAATAGTTCCATAGATTCTGGCATTTGCATCATCAAAACCTTGCCAAAATGCCCAAGCCACGAAATATCTTGACGCAGAGATAAAGTATCCTCCATAAAAAAGCTTATATCATAATCTTGGAATCTATCCTTTTTGGCGTGTTTGTTGGCTCGTGAGCCTTCTAATACTACAATTTCTATATCTTTGTGGGTTTGGGCAAAATGGAGGATTTTTGTCAAAGTATCATCGGGCTTCATAGGCGCTTCCTTGCATAGGTCTTTTGCGAACTTTCGATATAATATCATATCAAAGATTAGATTCTAAGAAATAGGATTGTAGATGCGTATAGTGTTTGTAGCTTTTTGTGTTTTTTTGTGTGTTGGTTGCCAGTCTTTACAAGATAATACTCCAGAGTGCCAAAGTGTGCAAGATAGACTAAACGGCTGCGTGGAGAGATTTGTAGATTATGACTCATACACAGAATTACTAGAGATATACTATAAAGATGGCAAGAAATACAAAGAAATAAAAGTCTTTAAAGGTGGAGCGAGGTATGAGACTCCTTATAAAAATGGAAAGATTGAAGGTATCAAACGGAGATATTATGAAACGGGAGTTCTCTCTAGTGAAGAGCCCTATACTGGTGATTTACTGCATGGCGTTGCGAAGCATTACTATCGTAGCGGGAGACTCAAAACAGAGATTCCCTATGATATGGGTAGCAAAGAGGGGTTGCTTACAGAATATTATATGAATGGCAGAATTCAAGACATTGTTCTATTTAAAAACGATAAAATGGAGGGTTTGCGCAAGGCGTATTATGAAAATGGGAATCGCTGGTTTGAGGTGTTGTATGATAATGGCAAAGAGAAAGAAGACAAAACATACTATGAAACAAGTGGAAAGCTAGAATCTAAATGGTTTGTAGATGAGAACGGAGTAGGAGTGCGGCATTATTATTACGAAAATGGAGCCCCGCTAGCAACTTTTGTGTATCACAATTGTGTGGTACAGCGCCAATGCGCAAATGGAAAAATCCTCACAAACGACATACAGAAGATAAAATATATCATTGAGGCTTGCGAGAGCAATAGGTAGATTCTGGGATCTATAAAGCACCTGATTTGGCAGATAATGGCTATGAAAGCTTGATCTGCCCCCAATGCACTTAAATTTATTTAATCCCAAGAAGTTGGGTCTTTGTGAGTCTTGGTGAAATTTGCCACGTTAGAGAGATTGTGTAATTTGAATATCTAGTTTTATAATCCTAGACAGAAGTTTCTTGCGGGGGATAGTTTTGTGATGAGTTTTGTTGGTAAATCAATTGAAATCTAAATATTGCAACAATTATGCGTGAGCAAGCTGTAATTAATATGGAGAGTAGGATAACATTTTAGAGAGTCTTGCAATGCACAATAAGCAAAGTGTAGATCACTATTAGACATCTATTCAATAGCTAAAAAACTAAAAGTGGATTATAACCATACAATCAATGCTGGGTAAAAAATCATTATTCAAGAAAGCAAAACAGAAAACAAAAATCTCTTGCTCAATGAGACAATCTATGCCTATTGCCAAAACATTATCTTACTACCACAAGGTATTAGCAGAGCGGTGGTGAGTTTGCTGACATTTTCTAACACACTAGCAGCGCAGCGGCTAATAAATGGTGCTTTTAGTGCAAGTGCTGCATTCTGCCAAGATTGCTCGAACAAAAGCCCTCCATTCACTTTAAGCACCTTGCTTGTATCTGCCACATTTTGTAGCGCATTTATCACTCTTGTTTGTTCTTTTGTGATAGGAACACTAGGGTGCAAACACTCCTTTTTGCTTGGTTCATTCATATTTGTACTAATGCTTTGTGTGATAAATTTCTTACTCATCTTACCCTTAAACTTATCCCTGCTGCAAGTAAGCCAAAAGCGTAAAGTACCGCTCATAGAATGTCTAAAAGAGTCTCGTTTATCCTTGCCACTAGCTCCTGTGCGCTTGGCTTTGCTCTTATGACTTTGGTGATGAATGCCATCCCACTACCTATGAATGCAGCACATTTTAGCACTATAGATTCAAAAATGTCTTAGTCTAGCATTTTATAGCGATGTATTCGCCTAGCCTCTTTTTAGTCGTGCTGCTAAAACCTTAACCCCTCGCTCGTGCTTGGTGTGGTGCTGTAATGTCTGGGATTGTGGTGATTGTGAGGCGGGGCTTTTGGGGTTTTGGATAAGCTTATTTCTTGTTGGGGTGGCGTGGAGATTTACTTGCTCAACACCATTAATTCGCGCAACAAAATACGCCTGCAAGGGCTAAATGCTACAGCCACATTTGGCGCAAATCTCCTTGCAAGCATAAGCGTGGTGGCATACTAGCAAGTGGTGGCTGGATAGTACTCAACGCCATAGTGTTCATAGCGGTGTTGGTATTTTTAGGAGGCTTTTTGCTTTTTTATGTATGGTAAATCTAGCCCTCTGATTATTTTGCCTTTAGAGTCTAAGATTTAATCTTTTTAAGGATTCTAGCAGGATTTCCTCCCACAATGGTATTACTCGGCACATCTTTGGTAACCACAGCATTTGCTCCTATGATAGAATTTTCTCCTATCCTTACTCCGGGCAAAATAGTCGCTGCCACGCCTATCCACACGCGTTTTTCTATATGTATGGGCTTACAAATAGTCGTATTGCGGTTATAAGGATTGATATCGTGATTAATCGTAATGAGATTGACTTTAGGACCGATGAAAACATCATCATCGATATAGATTCCACCTCTATCCATAAAGGTGCAAGCAGAATTGACAAAGACATTTTTGCCAAAATGGATATTACGCCCAAAGTCTGTGTAAAAAGGCGGGATAAGCCATAGGGTAGAATCTACCTCCCTCCCTGTGATTTGTGAGAGGAAATCCCGCACCTCTTCTTCGCTATATACACCACTATTAAGCCTTGCGACTATCCTTTGGGTTTGTTTAATAACTTCGATGATCGGGGCTACTTCTGGATCTCTGCCATCTAGCGGCATTCCTGCTAGATCTTTTTCAAAAACATTCATTTGTTGTTCCTTATGATTTTTAAGAATCTAAATCTAGCTAATGGCTCTGCTGTGATTTAAGATTCTTTACATTTGGAAGTATAAAGAATGAGAGCTACTCTAAGTCAAGAGGTAAATCACGATATAGGTTTAATAACACAGAGTACATTCAAAACACAACTCACACCTAATGCCACTAACGCTCAAACCAAGGCAATATTTGCTGCAAAATTAATAGTTAAATCATATTTGATACTTTTGTATGCACCATCATCCAAACAACACATGGCACTGTGATATAATAGTGTATTTGCTTAGCAAGGAAGTGAACAAATGCATACAAAAAAGATTCTAGGAAAATATGAGATTATAGAGGTTTTGGGTAATGATGCTTATTACGCTAAAATAGAAAGTAGAGAGTTTACAATCACACGAAAGTCAAAGGATACTACTACACAATCACTGCAAAGTATTACATTTTCCCACACTGCACAAAAACTTAGCTCCATTTCACATCCAAATATTAGCAATCTAAAAGTCGATGAGGACGATAAATATTTTTATTTCATACAAGAACGTTACCAAGAGACAAAGGCACTTGATTCTAAAGTTTTTAGAGATGGCAAGGGCGACATAGACTATCAAAGACTTTTACAATGCTATATGCAAATTCTCTCCGCGATAGGGCATATCCATAAATGTGGCTTTTACCACGGCACTATCAACCCTAGCAATATACTTGTAGACTATGATAACCGCGTGTTTGTGTTAGACTTTGGACGGAGTCATTTTTACCCACTTTTAGAAGATGCGGATAAGAGGTTTTACGCACCCGAGCAGCTAGAGCTTCTAAATCTTGATGTGCAAACACATAGAGATTCTAATGTGCTTATAGATTCCCACAATATACAATCTCACAGGGAAGACATAGAAATTAAAAGCGAGACAAGCAAAGGGAGTGATATATTTTCTTTTGGGCTTTGTATGCTAAAGCTTTTGCTTGATAATTTTGAGGACATAGACTTTGAGGAGCATTACACAAATCCAAAGGACTTAGATTATCTCTTACAAAAAGTCCAAAGTGATTATGAATTAGAGGATAGTGAAAATGAGATTTTTTTGCTTGTTAAGCAAATGTGTCTATTCAATCCAAGTGAGAGAATCTCTTTGTGTGATATAAAAGAGAAGCTAGAGAGGTTATTAGATTCTATAATGCCTAGAAAAATTTACGAAATACAGTGTCATAGCACAACGGTGGAGCGATACTGCGAAAACAATGAGAGAGATATGAACGAGTATCTTGGATTCCCACGCAATTTTTGGGAACATATCAATGATAGAGTAAAAGGACATAAGGCATATATACGGCAAGTTTATGATAAGAAAAGAGATGAAGATCAACTAGAAATTGCCCTTGGTGATTTGGTTTTTGTATGTTCTGCCGAGCAGAATGACGATGAACATTTGTTTTGTTACAAAATCTATGAAAATGAGTATACTTGGATAGAAAAAATCATTGCTGATATGGAAAGTATAGAGCTTAGAGATTATTTTAGCTTTACGACTAAAGGCTATTATAACCCAAAGAGAGATAGTATAGAATCATTAAAAGAGATTCTACACCAAAAGTTTCAGGAGGCAAAATACAGAGCAGAAAAAGAAAAGCTAGACCAACAAGCCATAGCCACAGAGGAAGCCTTACTAGAAGCTGAATATAAAACCTTGCAGCAAAAGAAAAATACCCAATATGGAATCATAAAAGAGATTAGAAATGGTAGCGATGAGGTTATTTTCATCTTGCTTGATAAAGCAAAGATAGAGCAAAATAGCAAAGCCTCTAAAAAAACTACCTATATCAAGGAGCTAGAGAGACACTACAAAGGAGGATTACAACATCTCATAAAGCACTTGCCAGATTCTAAAATCAAAGAGCAAAGCGAGGATAAAAGCACACAAGATACAGAATCTAAACCATCACATCAAGATTCACAGAGCCAAGATTCTAAAAATAAAAATTCTCAAAATGAAAAAAATTTTAAGCCCAAGCAAAAGATATTATTTAGAGAAAAAGATTCCAATAGTAGCGATACCTTTAAGGGTGAAGTAGCACAATATAATCAAGATACCTTAGAGCTTACTGTAAAAAGAGAAAAGTATAGCAATCTCAATGAACTATCCAAAGGGATAATCTATGAAATCTCTTATGATTATCAAGTAGAGGAGATTATTTGGAATAAAAAAGACAGAGCATTAAAAGAACTACAAAAGTCTAATGTGCTTATCCCCAATCTTTTGCGTAAAATCAATAATCCCAAAGAGCTAGCACCAAATACTTTGGTAGAGATAGAATCTTTTTTTGATAATAATCTAGATTCTAACCAAAAAGAGGCAGTGCAAAAGGCTTTAAGCCTTGAATCTGGTAGTGAGATTTTACTTATCCAAGGACCACCGGGCACAGGGAAAACCACGACAATTACAGAAATGTTACGGCAAATCAAAAAGCGACACAAACACTATAAGATTCTCATCGCCTCACAAAGCAATCAAGCCGTAGATAATGTGCTAGAAAAAATAGCTAAAGACAATGAGAAAATCTTACGCATAGGCAATGATGAATCCAAAATGAGTGAAATAGCTAGGCAATTTACACCAGAAAAAGTGCTAAACAAACTCATACAAGAAAATCGCGAAAGGATACAGAAAAATCCCATAAGAGATTCTAATCCATATATAGAATCTAAATTACAAGAATTACAAAAAAGATTCTTAGAAAGTTTGCAAAATCTTACCGCCACAACGAGTAGCATAAGAGACAGAGACCATGAAACCGCAAATCTTTTCTTAAAGCATTGCACTATCATCTTTGGCACACTCATTGGAATCTCTTCGTGGCAAAACTTCAGAGATATAGCCTTTGACTTTGCTATTATTGATGAGGCAGGACGAGCGACATTAAGTGAATTACTTGTGCCTTGTATCAAAGCTAAGAAAATCGTGCTAGTAGGTGACCATAAACAGTTAGCCCCTGTGATAGATGATGAAGTCGCACAGAATCTAAGTCAAAAACATACCAAAGAGGAAGTGGGGACATCATTTTTTGAGCGACTCTATGAGCGAATGGAGCGGGATAAAGAGGAGAGAGAGCATATAAAGCATTTTCAACACAGATTGACTCATAACTACCGTGCATACAAAAATATCTGCGATATCTATAGCAATGCTTTTTATGACGGGGAGCTAACTACACAAGACTTTATAAGCAGACAAAGAGAACATGGACTTGAATGTTTTAGCAAAAGTGTAGTGTGGCTTGATACAGGTAAAATGCCAGATAAAGAGGACACACAAAAAGGCACAGGGAAAATCAATCGTTGTAATGCGAGGCTTATAGAGCGATACACAAGGCAGATTCTAAACGAGTTAAAGGCTAAGAATCTAGGCTATTCTATTGGAATCATCACGCCCTACAAAGACCAAAAACAACTCTTAGATTCTAAACTTAGTAGTATAAAAAAAGAGTTTAAAGACTTTTATAAAAAATTGGCAGAGGGAATGGGCAAGAATAATAATAACATAAAGGATACTCATGACATAAAGGATTATGCCCTTGATATTGGTACAGTCGATAGCTTTCAAGGTAGCGATAGGGATATTATCATTTATGACTGTGTGCGTTGCTCTAAAAGCAAAAATAATAATAATGTTAAAGGCAAAAAGGGCGGACAAAAGATAGACTTTATCGCTGATGAAAAAAGACTGAATGTCTCACTTTCACGCTCCAAGAGTCTTTTAATCATTATAGGAGATATGGAGTATCTCTATACTGCTCACACAAGCAAGGGTGAAAATCCCTTTGAAAAAATTATCAATGATATTAAGCATAAACAAGACTATCAAATCATAGAATGCAAATAAAAAGGAGAGAAAATGGCAAAGAAAAAGAATAAAAGTGAAACAAGCTTTGGATTACAAAATGTGGATATGGAGCTTTTGACCCATAAATATGCGGACTATTATATGGATAGCAAAAGGACACAACACAGAAGTCAAGATAGCGAAGAAAGCTTTTTAGATTCTATTATAAAGATTGGTAATGAGGATAGTGAGGGCGAAGACTACATTTGGTATGATACTAAAGAAGTGTATTATCCGATGTATAAGACAAAAATAAATTATGAAATCATCACAGAACAAGCATTACACCCCATTATTCTAAGCCTTTTAGAGAGTATCAAATATCTTGGCACATTGCAAGAGCGGGGTAATGTGGAGACACTGCAAGCCCTCACGCAGCTAGATTCTGAAATATTAGGAAGTATTTTGAGTGATTTAGAAACAAGGGGGTTTATAAGCCTAAATCCCTTAAGGCTTACGACAGGTGGGCACAAAATGCTAGATACAAGAAAAGAGGCTATCTTACAAAGTGAGAGTGCTTATGTGCTACTTGATGGAATCTTTGGAAAAGTAGCAAGGGATAATAAGGGGCTATGTGTTACAAGAAACCGCAAAGATATAATGCTAGAATCTAATGTGCCAGATTCTAAAGACTGCATAAAGCTAAAGCCTTCAAGTAAAGACTTGCGTCCAAGGATAGAGAATCTAGGCAAAGATTTTAGTGATAATAAAACTTTGCGTAGCGTGCTAGTAGAGGCATTAAACTGGTTAGACTATATAGAATCAAGCGATAAAGATTCCAAAAATAGCCAAAACTCTCAAAAACAAGAATCTGAAAATGACAAAGATTCTCAAAATAATGAGGAAAATTCCTACACTGAAACACAAAAACATAATCATTCTGAAGCACAAAGCACTAAAGATATGGCTAACACTCATAAGAATCACAATACAAGCAATAATCCCCCAACACAAAACACACACAAAGAATCAGAGCAAGATTCTAGCATCTCATATAAAGCCGAGATTACAGACATTACCGACATAGACTCAAAGAAATTTTATAAAAAATATATTTGTCTTTTTTATAAAAGCAAAAGTGAAAGCAAAAAGATTTTAGTCATTGATTCTAAACTAGAAATCGATAGAGAATATACCAAGCTTTTTGACAAACTCATCGACACACCAAGCTTTGAATCTGCTAGAAAAGATTCCAAAGGCTTTTTAGATAATGAAGCAAAATTTCAAGCAAATACCCCAGAGCTTATAAGGCAGAAATTAGAGCTAGATTTTAGCGAGGGTGCGACCATAGAGACAAATGAGCATAAGAAGTATTTTTTGTATACCTTTGAAAACGCTAAAAAAGAGATATGTATCCAAAGCCCGTGGGTGCGATATGAAATCATAGAGCAATACAAAAACTCTATAGAATCTGCCCTAGAAAGAGGGGTACAAATCACTATTAAATACGGCATGAAACCGCGTAATAAATTTGATAAGGTAGGTATAGATGAGAAATCAAAGGAATATTTCACAGAGCTACAAAATCGTTATGCAGATCTCTTTCATCTAAAAGAGGGTAATGACCACTCTAAAATCGTGATATGTGATGAGGAATTTATGATATTAGGAAGTTTTAATTGGTTAAGCTTTGGCGGGAATGCTGATAGAGATGGGGAAAGCAGGGGCGAAACTTCAAATATTAATAAAAATTTGGAATCTATACGCAAAGAAAAAGCAAAATTTAAGCATTAAAATCTAAGCTCTTTAAAACCATTTAGAGATTTTTAGCAAAAAATTCTTTCAATCTTTCGTATATTTCCTCATTTCGCTTTTCTATATCCTCTTTGAGCCAATCATCTTTTGGGTAGTTTGCTAATTCTTTAGCCTCTAAAAATTTAGAATCTTTATATTTTTCTTTCTTTTTGCCAAAGTAGCCATTACCCGCTTCTATATTAATCTTTTTCTCAATTAGCATTTTATTGCCGATTTGTTCTAAATATTTCTTTGCGTCCTCTATGTTCCAGCTATTGTAATTTGTGTTTTGCCACTTTTGTGGGAATATATGCTCAATTTCTCCTTTTATTACACTGTGATTTTTCTTATTATGATTCCATTCCCATTCCTGCTTATTATCATAAATCAAAACATAAATGCTCAAAATAAAACGAATCTGTTTGGGTAAAGCCTTTGTTGAAAAATCAAGAAAATACTCAAGTTTTGGCATAGCAAGATTTGAGATATTTAATGAAGACTCAAAGATTTTATCTTTCTTTTCCTTTATATTAATATTTGCTTTCATAAAACCCCAAAAAAGTCCTGCATTACCACCTTTCCCATAGATAAGACCGATGGCACAGTAGCTGACTATTTGCGGTAAAACCTCATCAAAAATATTGCTATCAATAGGATTTTTCTCTGGCTTATATTCATAAAAACACATACTAAGAACCATTTGCCATAATCTATTTTGAAAAATGCTTAAAATATCAAAATATTTTTGTGCCTCATAGCTCATATACTCTTTTGGATTAGACCAAAAATTTGCTAGTTCTTTTATATTATCTAAGGTTTCATCTTTTACTAGCATATCATCATTTGCACCAAAATTAACTTTTTTGCTTTTAGAATTTGCTTTATCTTTTTTAGTAAAAAACTCTAGTGGGCTTGGTATCACGGTGTCTACTTCATTATGCAAAGCTCTTATTATGTGTTCGTATTGCGTGAATAAAAACCCCATATTTTCATTTTTAAGATAAGGGGAATTTGCTATTTGCGTTTCAAGGTTTTTCCATTCTTTTGCAAATAGTTCTCTTTGCTCTTTATTTTCTTTGCTTTGATAGATAAGTCCCTTAAAAATATCTGATACACTTAAAGACACACCTCTATTATTTAAGGTATTAAAAATTCTTAAAGCATTTTCTTGTCCATCGCACTCAATAGGAAGCACTATGCAATCACGCAAAAGACATAAACAAAAATTAAACCAACTTGTTGGTTGTTCTTTAGCCAATTCATCTATTTTCTTAACAAAAAAGAGATAATTTTTTTCATAATTAGATTTAGATTTTTTAATAATATCATCGATTTTTTCCTTATCGTATTCATAAGAATCGCTAAGGATTTGTTCTAAAAGTTCATTATCAGAATCTATCGCTACATCGCTTTTTAAGTGTGGCTTAGAATAGTCTATATCACCATTTAGTTGATTAATATCCCAAAGACAAGATGAAAGGTGATTGAGTAAGACAGAAATATCATTTGATTTTTGGCTAAGAGCTTTTTCATATAAAGCCCTAATAAAAAGACTTAAAGTAGTTGTCCTTTGTTGTCCAT
>CALUTE010000016.1 GCA_944323645.1 uncultured Helicobacter sp.
ATGGTATTGTTGTGGATATTTGGGGTGTTGTTATTATGTTTGTGGTTTAGGAATAGTGTGGAGATGTTGCGTTGTTTTAGGACAAATATCTTTACGCTTTGTGGCTGTATTGGATGGTTTCTTTTAGGGCTTGTATATATTAACCAAACCCAGCAGTTTTTGTATTTTAATTTCTAAGGAGGGTATATGCGTCATTTTACACAGACACTATGCACACAACCAATGCACCCAAAAACTTTTGTGATCGCATTTTTTGGAACTCTTGCTAGCGTTTGTATAGGTTTTTTAACGATACTTTATTATCTCTCCCATATTTATGAACACAACAGCTTTAGCACAATTGTAACACGACAGCAAAAAAATGGCTCAATGTATGGCACACTACTTAATGAAAATGTTTTTGGCTACAAACTTGAGCTTATCAGGCAAACAAAGCCTGATATTATTGCTCTTGGCAGCTCTAGAGTTTTGCAGTTTCGACAGGAGTATTTTACCACTTCTTTTGGGAATGCAGGTAATGCTATGAATACACTAAAAGAAGGGGAGTATTTCTTAGAAGAAATTCTTAAAATATATAAACCACAACTCATTATACTCGGACTTGATTTTTGGTTTTTCTCCCCATATTTTACAAATTTCAGAGATGCCCCATACCACACAATAACTGGCACAGGTATTTCTGCAGA
This sequence comes from uncultured Helicobacter sp., assembly GCA_944323645.1. GTDB lineage: Bacteria > Campylobacterota > Campylobacteria > Campylobacterales > Helicobacteraceae > Helicobacter_B. Next base: position 687 of record CALUTE010000016.1, read on the forward strand.
AAAGATCCTCACTATCTTGCAATTAATTGCACAAGGGGAGTTTTTTCACTTACACTACATTATAGATAATCACTTCATCACCAATCCCTATACCACCCTAGATTCTCTAGGACTCAATGCAATCAATAAAGGCAGAGGCTTTCTGCCCGATGGCTCTTATGTATATGGAGAGGTATTCGAAAAAACACCAACTAAAGATGCACACTTTGCAAATACGCTACAGCGCATAGAGCAAGGCAATTCGCGGTTTGAATACGCTAAAACTGTCGATGTGACAAGAATAACGGATTTGCTTAAGATTTTATCACTGCTAGAACAAAACAATATCAAGGTGGTACTTTTTATTCCACCGATTGCGCCAAGCATTTATACAGCAATGCAAGAAAAAGCAGAGAACTACGGCTATATTGATGAACTATTTGCAACAATGAAAGCACTCAATCTTAAGGTGTTTAACTATCACAATCCAAACACTTTACACAATGATGATTGTGAATTTATCGATGGATTCCATGGTGGCGATGTATATTATGCAAGAATCTTACAAGATATGGCAAAGCAAAATTCTCTACTTAAAGAGCATACAAACTTCGCCATATTGCAAACAATCATCACTACACAAAATGGCAAAGCACTTGCCAAAACCTCTATCAGCCCTCATTCTGAGCAAGATTTCTTAAATCTTGGGTGCAAAAAATAAGGAAGTAGAATCCTATAAATCCTTGCTTTATCTTTGGATTATGACTATAATAAAGTTACAAAGAGGTTGCTTCTTGGTAGTTAGATCCTACCCTGATAGATTCTAGACCCATAAGGACATCAATGAAGCCTGACAAATTTGGACAAAACAAATTTGAACAAAAAATGCACGACCTCACACACCGCCCATTGTTTATGTTTGCCCTCTTTGCTAGCACTTCAATGACGGTACTTGGAGGTACCGTGGTTGCAACATCAATTCCAGCAATTGAGACACATTTTGCACATATTTCACATATTGATATTCTCTCTAAGCTTATTTTGACAATCCCAGCATTGTTTATAATGATTGTTTCACCAATTAGTGGTATTTTGCTTGATAAGTTTGGAAGGCTGAAATTCCTTATTCCTGCGATGTTTGCTTGGAGCGTGAGTGGAACCTTAGCCATAGCTTGGGATAATATTTATTGGATTCTTTTTACAAGAATGCTCTTTGGTGTTGCTACAGCGTTTGTTATGACGGCTGCAAGCGCACTAGTAGCAGATTATTACATAGGCGAGGATAGACAGGTTGCACTAGGCTTGCAAGGGTTTGCCACTGCTTGTGGAAGTGCTTTGTTTATGTGTCTTGGTGGATTTTTAGCCCTATATGATTGGCACTATCCTTTTTGTGTGTATTTAGGAGGGATCATCTTGGCTGTTTTTGCGGGATTTTTCCTCTTTGAACCGCGCACACGCAAGAAAAAAACACATATCACAGAAGACAATCAACCCTTTAGTATTGTGCCGTTTTTACCCATATACTTCTTTGCTTTTATGGCTATGTCTTTATACTACACATCTCCAACACAAATTCCTCATTTTCTAACACATCTTGGTGAAAGTACTATTTTTGTGGGCATTTCTATCTCAACATCAGCATTTGCGTATGGTTTCACATCATTGATATACCCTATGATTCGTAGAAAGTTTAGTATCAAAGCAATTTATATTCTTGGATTTTTGCTTATGGGTAGTGGTTTTTTGCTTATTTTTTTACTGCATAATATTATTTCAATATCATTAGGCTTGTTGCTTGTTGGATCTGGAGGTGGTATGGTTATTGTCAATAACTCTTCTTGTCTGCTAGCAATGGCAAGCAAACAACACATCGCAAAAACAATGGGGGTTTTAAGCTCCGTAACGTTTTTTGCGCAATTTATCTCACCTTTCATCTCCCAACCTATCGTGCGTAACTATGGAATCGTCAATCTATTTGGAATTGTGGCGCTCATACTCTTTGCTACAACTTTCATTGCACTCTTTAAGCCAAACCACTAGAACTAATGTAGAATCATTCTTTAGCTTTGGGCTAAGGCAAATTTCTGATAGTTGATTCAAAGTTTCTTTTAAACTCTAAATTGGAATCTTAAGAATAATTCGCTAAAATCTCACATTTATCTTATTATTATTTGGGGAGAGTATGCAAAAAAATTCCGAAAAAAACACACTTAAAGACCCTATGTTGGAACCCTTTTTACAGCAAATGACATTGGCAAGCACTCTTGAAATACTTGAACAAATACGCATAGAAGTACTTGGTAAAAAGGGGATCTTGACAGAACAATTTAGCAAACTAAAAAGTATGCCGCCAAGTGAGAAAAAGGCATTTGCACAAACCTTAAACACACTGCGCTCCACTTTTGAAACCCAATACGAAATCAAAAAACAAGAACTCGAACAAAAAGAATTAGAATCTAAGCTATTAGACCAAAAGCTTGATGTCAGTCTCTTTAATCTCACAAGCAGGGCAAGCATAGGTCATCCCATAAACTATACTAAGGATAAAATTATTGATTATTTTGTTAGTATGGATTATGACTTGTGTGAAGGTCCTCTCATCGAAGATGACTTTCATAATTTCTCTGCACTCAATCTCCCAGAATATCACCCAGCACGCGATATGCAAGATACATTTTATTTTAAAGATTCTAAGTTGTTGCGCACGCATACCTCCCCAGTGCAGATCCGCACGATGCTTTTGCAGTCTCCTCCCATCAAGATGATTTGTCCTGGTGCAACATTTAGGCGCGATTATGACCTTACCCATACCCCTATGTTTCATCAAATAGAAGGGCTTGTAGTTGATGAAGTAGGAGCTGTAAATTTTGCTCATCTCAAATACATTTTAGAAAGCTTTTTGCATTATATGTTTGGTGCTGTTAAAGTACGTTTTCGATCTTCATTTTTTCCCTTTACAGAGCCAAGTGCTGAAGTGGATATCTCTTGTATTTTTTGCCACGGCGATGGTTGTAGAGTATGCTCACATACAGGGTGGCTAGAGGTGCTTGGTTGCGGTATGGTACATCATAATGTTTTTGAAGCTGTTGGATATAAAGATGTAAGCGGTTATGCTTTTGGAATGGGCATAGAGCGCTTGTGTATGTTGAGCTTTGGTATTGGAGATTTACGAAGCTTTTTTGAAACCGATTTGCGATTATTGGAGCAGTTTTAATGATAGTTTCTAGCTATTTTTTATCGTATTTTATTGATCTGGAAAAAATCGATATTATGCAAATGTGCGAGACTCTAAATGAAATAGGTATAGAGGTGGAACGCCTTGAAAAATTGCAAATATCTAAAAAAGTTGTAGTAGGTAAAATACTAGAAAAATCCCCTCACCCAAACGCTGATAAACTCAATATTTGCCAGGTAGATATTGGGGATCAAACACTGCAAATAGTGTGCGGAGCAAAAAATGTTGCAAAAGATCAATATGTAGCGCTTGCACTTGTTGGAGCAAAGCTTCCGCCAAAAGAGGGCGGTAGCTCATTTTTTGAGATCAAACAAAGCACTATACGTGGCGTACAAAGTTATGGAATGATTTGTTCTTCAAACGAACTTGGACTTAGCACGATTAATGATGGAATTATGGTGTTAGATTCTAGTATTGGTGAGCTTATATTGGGCAAGGAACTTAGTGATTATGCCTTTTTTAACCAATATCTTCTTGAGGTCTCGCTCACACCAAATCGCGGGGATTGCTTGTATGTCTTAGGGATTGCACGCGAGCTTGCAAGCGCTTATAATTTTCCTGTGAAACTACCTAAAGAGAAAGAATATGGGCTTGTACTTGGTATAGGAAGAGCGCTAAATCTTTTTGTAGAAAATCATATTAAATCACGACTTTTGTATAAAGTGGTGGAGATCCAGAGTATCCAAAACTCTATTAAAGAACAAATTATGCTTGCCTACAATGGTATGCTTAGTGATAATATTTTAGAAAACCACAAAAATTTTGCAACCTATATGAGCGGTGTATTGTTTGATATTTATACGCTTCCACAAGAGACAACAACGCCAAATACCCTAAAAATCAAGCGTGATGAATATGGGTTTGAATGCGTATTTGATACAAATAATAACAAGCTTTGTACAATAGGTGCCAAAACCTACGCACCAAAACCCAAAACAGATACACTACCTATTCTCGTAGCCCTACAGGCAAGCTTTATTGAGCCAGAAATTATCTCAAGAAGTCTCTTTGCAAACAAAATACCAAGCGATGAGACAGTAACCTACCGTTCTATGCGAGGGAGCAACCCAGAACTCCTCATAGGAATGAATTTTTTATGTGATACACTCAATTCATATGCACAATGCTCCATTTATTCGGGCTATCAAGAGCTCGAAATGATGGAAGAAAGTGAAAAAAATGTCATTACAATGAGCTTTAATACCATTGTGCAAGCCATAGGAAAATATGTACAAAAAGAAGAAATAGCCCAGATTTTAAAACAACTTAATTTTCGAATTAATGCTAACAGTGATGGCGCCTTTTTGCGTTTAACACCACCAGAATATCGCCACGACATACGCAGTGAGCAAGATGTTACAGAAGAATTTTTACGCATTTATGGAATCAAAAACATTCCCTCCCTACCCTATATAGGCGCGCAAAAACAAAGGATTACACAAACACTTACAGCTTACAAAACAGAACGAAGTATCGCCCAAAGAGCACTAAATCTTGGTTTTTTTGAAACAATCCATTATGTTTTTTATCAACGTAAAAAGCTGCAAGAATGGGGATATGCGGTGCTAGATTCTGCACTAGATCTTAGTAACCCTATCACAAAAGAGCTTGATACTTTACGCACAAGTCTTATCCCAGCCCTCTTTGAGTCAGCTGCACGCAATCATAATCTAGGCTTTAAAAACATAAAAATGTTTGAAATAGGCAGTGTCTATGATGAAAAACGTAATGAGCGCAAGGAGCTTGGTATTGTTGTGAGTGGGCTTAAGATCAAAGAAGCTTTTCCTTATCCCAAAGGACAAGAATGGGATTTTTACACTTTTGCTAAAGAAATCAGCGCTATCATTGGTGCATTTGAACTTGTCAAATCCCAAGCTCCGATCTCAAACGCTCATCCTTATATATGTGCTGATATCATACAAGAAGGTAAAGTCATAGGTATTATCGCCAAACTACACCCAAGCTTTGAGAAAAAGCTAGAGCTACACAATGCATTTTTTGCGCAAATCTCTACCCTTCCTTGTATTGCGCCAAAACATTTCAAGCCATTTGCCAAACTTCATAAAAATACCCGTGATATTACAGTTATCATCGACAAAACCATTCCATTTAATACTATAAAGCAAGCTCTCTTAGCAGCAGAGATACCAAACCTTGAAACACTCTATCCGCTTGATATTTATGAAGATTCTGCATTTGCCCTTACGATTCGTCTTGTCTTTTTACCTCAAGAAGTAAGTCTTACAGAAGAACAAATTGCCACAAGAATCGACCAAGCTCTTGAAGTGCTTACAAAAAATTTTAACGCAAGGCTCAAGTTATAATGCTATATATTACGCCTGTAGGAGAATCTGGATTCCACAAAGAAATTGCAAACATCGCTCCTGATAAATCAATTTCACATCGTGCCGTGATATTTAGTCTCCTTAGCTCGACACCAAGCATTATCCGTAATTATTTGCTTGCTGAAGATACGCTAAACACTCTCTCTATAGCAAAACATCTCGGACTGCAAGTTCAAGAGCTCACTAAAGATTCTGCAAGTTTTTCTCTCATACCACCAAAAAATATTCAAGAGCCAAACTGCGTGCTTGATTGTGGTAATGCCGGTACGGCTATGCGCTTATTTATTGGGCTTTTGGCTGGCATTGAGGGATATTTCGTTTTAAGTGGTGATCAATATCTGTGCGCACGCCCAATGTGTCGAGTAGCAAACCCTCTCAAAGAAATAGGAGCGACAATCTATATGCGCAAAGGTGGATTTGCACCTGTCAGTATTCTTGGCAGAAAATTAAATGGCTTTGACTTCACAAGCCCTATAGCCTCTGCTCAAGTTAAATCAGCAATGATTCTTGCAGCACTCAATGCCAAAGAATCAAGCATTTATAGAGAATCCACACTCACGCGTGATCACACAGAACGAATGTTGCAAGGTATGGGCGCACCACTTCGTATAGAAGATTCTAGTACGCATCGCCTTATTCATATAGAACCAATAATCTCTCCACTAAAAGGCATTGAAATAACGATCCCAGCTGATCCTTCAAGTGCATTCTTTTTTGCATTAGCAGCTGCTATTACCCCCAAAAGCTCAGTGGTACTAAAAAATGTTCTGCTTAATAAGACACGCATTGAAGCATTCAAGATTCTGCAGTCTATGGGAACTATTATTGAATATCGCACAACACATTCGCTCTATGAAGATGTGGGCGATATTTATGTAGAATACGCACCACTTAAGGCTGTACATATTCACAGTAATATTGCTTGGCTTATTGATGAATTACCAGCGCTTGGCATCGCTATGGTCTATGCACAAGGCACAAGCGAAGTAAGCAACGCAAAGGAGTTGCGTGTCAAAGAAAGTGATCGGATCACTACATTGCTTACAAACCTTAAAGCATTGGGCATTACTTGTGAAGAGAAAGAAGATGGTTATAAAATCTATGGTGGGATAGAATCTATAAAACTAGATTCTATCCCTGTTTTGCAAAGCTTTGGTGATCATCGTATTGCAATGAGCTTTGCCATAATGGGGTTACGTGAAAGAATTTGTATCGATGATACAAATTGTATAGCAACTTCTTTCCCCAATTTTGTCGAGATTCTACGAACCATAACTACGGTGCAAACTAGACCACAATAAGAGAAGTATTATGAAAGTTAAACTAGCACAAAAACTTGGATTTTGCTTTGGTGTGCGCAGGGCTATTAAGCTTGCAGAAAAAAACAAAGGTGGTTTCACACTTGGTCCGCTTATTCATAATTATCAAGAAATAAACCGCCTAAAACGCGATTTTGATGTAGAGCTGAAAGAAGATTACAATGATATAAAAGACAATACGACGCTTATCATTCGCACACACGGCATTCCAAAACAAGACCTTACCCATATCCGCAAGAAACACGTACGCATTGTTGATGCAACCTGCCCATTTGTTACAAAACCCCAACAAATTGTTGAACAAATGAGCAAAGAAGGCTATGAAATTGTTATTTTTGGTGATCAAGAACACCCAGAAATAAAAGGAGTGATGAGCTATGCACAAAATACAGCGACTGTCGTGGCAAACCTTGATGAGCTAAAAACGCATTCTTTCAAGCGTAAAGTTGCGCTCATCTCACAAACCACAAAGCAAATCGATAAGTTTTCACAAATCGCTAATTATCTTATAGAAAATTGCACAGAAGTGCGCGTTTTTAATACAATTTGTAATGCCACATTTGATAATCAGCGCGCAGCACGGGAATTAAGCAAAGAAGTAGATGTGATGATTGTCGTTGGAGGCAAAACATCTTCTAATACTAAGCAGCTGCTAATGATAGCGCTTGAGCATTGCAAAGATAGCTATCTTATCGAAGACGAAAATGAAATAGAACCTAGCTGGTTTGTAGGCAAAACATTGTGCGGCATTACTGCTGGAGCCTCCACTCCAGATTGGATCGTGCAAAATGTACATAAATATATCGAAGCAATTTAAAATCTTATACTCTGTTCCTTTTTGTAAAAGCAAAGCACCCACCCAACAAATAAAAGATTCTATATTTATCACATTAGAGACTAAAACTGCACCAGAATCCACAATTAGTGTTGCATAAGAAATTTCAGCCAACCAAACTCTTTGGTAGCAAATAAATAAACCTACCCATTTTACATCTTTTTTAAAGATTCTATACGTTTATGCAAGGGTGGGTGCGTTGCAAATACCCCTTTGAAAGCCCGCAAGAAAAACATATGCGCACATGGTTTGGCAGTTTGATTATTAAGCGTACTGATAGGTTCTTTTGTTGTTTGTTCGTTTTGCAAAGAGGCTATTTTTTCAAGTGCGCTCACAAGACAGCTAGGATTGCGCGTATATTGCGCACTTGAGGCATCGGCTAAAAATTCTTTTTGACGCGCTATGGCTGCTTGAATAATCGCTGAGAAAAGTGAACCCAAATATCCTACAACGATAAAGATAAGCGCTATAGCCGCAATAACTGCCACACCCTTGCCGCCAGAATCCTTAGAATTGCGGGAGCTTGAGCTATTCCCTATGGAACGCAGGATAATATCGCCCACAAGCCCCACGCAACTAAAGGCAAACACAATGCTAAATAAACGCAGATTGAGCGCTACATCATGATGAAAGGCATGGGAAAACTCATGTCCTATCACGCCTTGTAGCTCCTCTCGATTGAGTTTTGTAATCGCGCCTTTGGTGACAAAAATCGCAATCCTCTCATCTGCTTTGCCAAATTTCTCCCCACTGCACGCAGCATTTATACCATCCTCATCTTTCATTACAAAAACGCGCGGCATGGGCATCGTGCTAGCAAGTGCCATTTCCTCGATGATATTTAAAAGCCGCTGTTCATAAAGTTTTTTTGGAGTTTTAATCTCTGTTGCTTGCAAAGTCTTTGCTAGAGAATCTATGCTATGGCGCGAAAGTTTGATTGATTTAACTATGAAGCTAACCAAAACAATAAGCGCAAGAGACATACTTAATGTGATTGAGATAAGCGCATAGACAAGATAGTTTAATGAGTTGAAATGTTTTTGGTTCCACTTATCAAAAACGATTGATCCATACGAAGGATGCGGCATTGAAATAGGCTCAAGAATCTCTGGTCTTAGCGCGCAAAATACGATTTCAAACAGATTAAAGCTCGCACAAAAAAGCAAAAACAACATCACGCCAAACACCACATACAGCCAAAAGATTTTATTTTTAGCAAGATCTTGGTGTTCAAAGAATCCTGCTTGTATTTTGGGCTGTCTGCCTAAAACCACGCGAATAAACAAATACACCATAAGCACTATAACAGCAAGCATGATAAGAAACATAATGTGCATATACACATTGCCCACTTCCAAGACAAGTGCTATTACTTTCAAAATATCTTGCTCAAAACCAAGTTCAAACATTATGGTATTTAAAAAGTCCATAATAATCTCAAATGGCGAAATGCTCCTAAACAGAAGTTGTGCCTGAAATATAAATAGTATAAGCGCAAATGCACCAACCCAAGCAAGAAAGACCGCTTCAAAATTTTGTGATTTTGATGTGGCTTTTGTGTCTGCCTTGTTTGATGTTTCTGCATATCGCTGTATTCGAAACACCACAACAAAGCTTGCCACAAACACCCACAAAGAGCCAAACAACTTTAGCCATGAAAACTCAAAAGAAAAATGAAGAATATCATCTATAATTTCTTGCATACAACCTCTCAATCATAGCTTTTGTGCTAAAACAAGATGTGAAATGCCAGCATTGTATGCGCGAATCTCGCATATTCTAAAGCCCATTTCTTGCAATATCTCGCCTAGTTCGCTAGGGCTTAGAAACAAATCCATAGAATCTGGCAGGTATTTATAGGCTTGGTAGTTTTTTGCGATAAGAAAGCCAAGTATGGGGAGGATATGTTTGGTATAAAGGCTTATACATTTATCTAGCAGGCTTGGATTGCTGTTTTTGAAAAAATCTAGCACAACAAGCACCCCGCCACGTTTTAGCACGCGCTTAAACTCACTAAGTGCTTCTTTGTAGGCAAGCACATTGCGTAAGCCATACGCGATAGAGAGAATATCTATACTTTGGGTTTCTATCATATATAAATCTTTTGCCTCACCTTCAAAGAGCTTAATGTGCGTAGTGTTAGATTCTGCTAGTGCGGAATCTGTATTAGAATCTAGTAGTTTTAGCTTTTGCTTCGCAACTTCAAGCATTTCTTTTGAGGGATCAACCCCAACAATTTCATCAATACAAATACCAAGCTTTTTTCCACGCTTTTGCCAATGTATGATCATATCGCCACTGCCGCACGCCACATCAAGTACGCGCCGTATCTTTTGGCTGGTTTGGTCAGAGTGTGCTTTAAACGCTCTTTTTGTCGCATCAACACGCCAAGAAATGTCAATCCCAAGACTCAAAATACGATTAGCTTTGTCATAGTCTTTTGCGATTGTATCAAACATAGCAATGATTTTATCTTGCCTTGCACTCATATCAGTAGCACTATTGTCTTGCTGTGGGGTGGGGTTTGGTTTCATTGGATTCCTTTGCTATGTTTTAGGGCTGGGATACGTTTATATGCGCGCCTTGCCCAAAGTTTGAGCGTACGTATTTGGGCTTTGACTGCATTTGGTGCAGTGCCACCAAGGCTTGTGCGAGCGCTCATAGAATGCATTGGTGAAAGCACATCTTTTACACCTGCTGGGATTTTTTCGCTAAGAGATCGTATTTGGCTTTCGCTTAATTCACTAATATCACACCCTTTAGATTCCGCAAACCCAACAACAAGCCCTGTAATATGGTGTGCTTCTCGAAAAGGAATGCCACCTTTTTGTACTAGAAAATCCGCCAAATCAGTTGCACTCAAATGCCCAACCCCACAAGCTTTTTTCATTTTTTTTACATCAAATGTTGCGCTTTTTAATGCTTCAGTTAGAATCTCAAGGCTTATAAGCATATTTTCTACGCTATCAAACACAGCTTCTTTATCTTCTTGGGTGTCTTTATTGTATGCAAGCGGAAGCGATTTCATCACCACAAGCAAGCGCACAAGATTTCCATAAAATCGCCCTGATTTACCGCGTAAGAGTTCGGGGACATCAGGGTTTTTTTTCTGTGGCATTATCGAGCTACCAGTCGCGTACGCATCACTTAAGCACAAAAACCCAAACTCGCTACTACTCCACAATACAAGCTCTTCTGCAACGCGCGAAATATGCATACCAAGCATAGCCAAATCATACAACAAATCAAGCGCGAAATCCCTATCACTCACAGAATCCATAGCATTTAGCGTGGGTGCAAAAAAAGCAAGCTCCTCACTTATGCTAGCTCTATCGTTATTATAGGGTGTTCCTGCAAGCGCACCAGAACCAAGAGGCATATAGTTGTTACGCAAAAAACTAGATTCTAATCTCTCCACATCGCGCTTAAAGCTAGCGCACCAAGCCACAAGGTGAAAAGCAAGGCTTACTGGTTGGGCGTGCTGAAGATGTGTCATACCCGGAAGAAGAGTGCGTGTATGTGAGCTTGCGATTGTTAGAATCTCCTGTATAAGCGTAAGCAAAGATGTAGAAACAAGGCAAATACTATCAAGCACATACATACGAAAATCTAACGCTACTTGATCATTACGCGAACGTGCGGTGTGAAGCTTTTTGCCCACATCGCCTATGCGCTTGCTTAAGGCAGATTCTATCGCCATATGAATATCTTCATCTTCAAGTCTAAATGCAAAGTGCCCCGCTTCAATCTCTTGCTCAATTGCACACAAAGCAGAATCAATCTGTGTGCATTCTTGCTCACTTAGCACTCCGATACGTCCAAGCATTCTAGCATGGGCGCGCGAACCCAAAATATCATACCTCCAAAGCTTTTTATCGAAGTTTATTGAAGCATTAAAACGCTCTAAAAGCGCGCTAGATTCTAGAACAAAACGTCCATCCCAAAGTTTTGCCATACCAATCCTTTACATCCTTTATCGTGCCAATAGCGTGCCCAACATAATCATCTTACAAGAATATTAAAACTTCAACACCGCACACAAAACAATCCCAATTGCAAGTAATGTAGGGATTTCATTAAACACGCGGAAAAATCGCCCACTAAGAGTGCAGGCATCTTTTTGCATTTTGCTGACGATTATGCCACAAACAATATGATATACAAGCAAAAATACAACAAGTGTTAGTTTGATATGTATCCACATTCCACTCTTAAAAATAGCAGGATTAAGCCATAATAGCAAAAGCCCACTAAAAATGCTGGCTAGCATTGCTGGGCGCATAATATAAGCAAACAAACGATATTCTTGGAGTTTTACAATTTGTACAAAATCAACAACACCACGGTGTTCGCTGTGATACACAAATAAACGCGGCAAATAAAAAAGCCCCGCCATCCACGCAATAATACTAATAATATGCAATGCCTTAAACCACTGATAATATGCACTCAAATCCATAGCGTTTCCTTAAGAAAATACTTTAAATGCATATTGTCTAAAATTTCGTCTTTAAAACAAATAAATACAAACAATGCTGGATAAATTCTCAAAATCTAGTAATAAGGGGTCAATTTTGTTTGTAATATATTTACTTTATATGCACTATAATTCAGGCTTTTTAATCTAAACAAGTGTTCAAGGAGGTTATATGGTGCAAAATATGCAAAAATACTTCTTCAATGTTTTTCTGGCAGCGAACCTAAGTACTTTGCCATTTTTTGCTTTTGCTGATGAAAGTAGTAAGAATGTTCGTAGTGGATTTTTCTTTGGGATTGACACGGGCTATACCATTGATTTTCAGAGAAATTATGAAAGCAACAATCAAGGCAATCAAAATAATCTTACAACCACCAAAATCTCATATGCTCCCCAATATCTTAATATTGGAGCAAAGTTTGGCTACAACCACTACTTTTCCGATCGTTTTGGGATACGTGGCTATGTGGATTATATCTATGGTGTTAATAGTATGAGAGATACTGCTATAACAAACCAAACTAGCACGACTACAACCAGCTCTGAACGCTTGCATTATATCAACGTTAATATTGATGCCCTCATAAACTTCTACACTAATGATATTATTGCACTTGGAGCATTTGCAGGGATTGGTTTTGGATATGGTGCTATGGCGAGCACTGCAACCGAACAAAGTGGCAATGTTACCACAACAACAGATATAGCTAGTGGCTTTATTATGCCGATTAATCTTGGGGTTAGCCTTATTGCTGGAGGCAAACATCGTATAGACCTTAGCGTGAAAATTCCGACCTTTAGCATTGAACAAAACATAATACAAACCGGGGGTGGCGGACAAAACCAAATAAATAACCCCTCTAATTATCGCCATATTATTGGTATGGTTGGATATTCCTATACATTTTAAACTAGCCAAACTCCCTTGGCTAGCCCCAATCTTGCAACTATGCCACTATCAAAATATAGAACGAAAATCCCAAAAAACTATCAGAATCTATCACTATAAAGTGCCCGCAAAAGTTGCAGAATCTGCTTTCTGATAATGTATGGTTTTAACACAATCTAAATTCTAATCAGAATCTAGATTGTGCTTATTTGCTTTACAAAATATAAATATCAGGCACTAAAAATCAAGAGTTATGCTATATTACACGCTTAAATTTTGAGCGAGCAGACACGATGTTAAAAAAATTTCCAATAATGTTTTTTGCAGTTACTATGGGGCTTTCAGGATTTGTTTTGGCTATTTTTGAGCTAGGCGAAGCGCTTAGTATCGCAAGGCTTGATGTTAGAAGTGAGATTTATAGTGTCTTTAACTGTATGCGCTATGGGGTGGGTGGGCTTTTTGCTATGTTTGTTGTTTGCTATTTGTACAAAGCCCTCCTTGCTCCAGAATCTATCAAAGCAGAGTTTAACCACCCCATAAAAATCAACTTTTTTTCGACCTTCCCTATTTCGCTCTTGCTACTTGCAAAGCTGTTTGAAGAATACACGATGATGTATGATGTGCTCTTTGCCTTAGGGATTGTGATACAGACATTTCTTACCTTTTATGTGATTGCCTTTTGGATACGCAACAATATGGAACTCAAGCATTCTAATCCTGCGTGGTTTATTCCCATAGTGGGTAATATCATCGTGGTAGCAGCAGGCAAGAAAGAGTTTGGATTTTTGTGGTATTACTTTGATATTGCGATGTTTTTTTATGTCGTGCTTTTTATTATTATCTTTTATAGAATCCTTTTTCACGACCAGCTTGCACAGAAATTTATCCCCACACTCTTCATAATGCTAGCACCACCTAGTATGGGGTTTAGCACTTATGTGAAGCTGGAGGGCTATGATTTTTTTGCGCAATTCCTCTTTAGTATTATGCTCTTTTTTGTGTTTTTGTTTTTCTTTTTGTATAAAAGCTTTTTGAAACTCAAGTTTTTCCTCTCGTGGTGGGCTTTCACATTCCCAAGTGCAGCGGTGGTAATGGCAGTGTTTAAAATGTATGAAATAGCAAATAACCATATGGTGTGGCTTTATCTTGGGGTATTTTTGTTCGTCTTGTTGTGCATCATTATGTGTGTGGTAAGTTTTTTGACAATAAAAAATAGTATCAACAAAAGTATTTTTGAGGAATGAACAAGTGTGATTATGCTAAAATCTGCCTCTAAAGAATCTCTAAAGGTATGTTATGACCTACAAGTTAGAGCCATTTCAAAGTCTCTCACGCAATTATTTGTTTTGGCTAAGCAAATTTTTTGTACATAAAATCACAACCCTTTCAAATCGACACATTCACAATACACACTCACTTAGTGAGAGTTTAGAAGAAATCCGTTTGGCAGAGACGCTAAAAGACTTTGAGCGCGCCATAAAAAAGGCGCGCAATTCGGGAATGATAGGAATCAACACCTATGCATTACCGCTTATTAAGCTCGGCAAACATCTCAAAACCACACATCTTATCAGCCTAAAAGAAATCGATGAGGCGTTTTTGTCTGAATTTATCACATTAAGCACAGCTCGACTCTCAAATGCCACCAAACGCAATTATCGTATTGTGCTTATTGGGTTTTTTGGTTTTATTGATAAACATAATGAAGATGAAAATGGTAAATCTCATATTCTCAATATTGCACTAAAAAACCTTGCTGGAACGCGTGGTAAAAGCGGGCTTAAACTTCCTGTTTTTCTCAAAGTCAATGAGATAGAAGAGTTTTTAAAATCTATTGATACAACACCTATGAATCCAAGTACCCAAGCCCGTGATAGACTCATTGTCAAATTCATCATTTACACCGGAATCCGCGTCAGCGAAGCGATCAATCTCATTGCCCAAAAGGTCATCAAAGAAGGTGATATTTATATGCTAAATATTCAAGGCAAAGGAGATAAACATCGTGTTGTAATGATAAAGGCAACACATATTGAAAACCTTTATTGCCAATGGCTCACACAGCGCCAAAATATTCCAAACATAAAAAATAATTTGCTATTTTGCAACAAAAGTGGCAAGCCATTAAGCCAACCCTATGTATATCGAATCGTACGTAAGATTCTACTTCATATCGGAATCCATAAGGAAAAGATGGGGGCACATATGTTGCGCCACTCTTTTGCCACATTGCTGTATCAACGCCACAAGGATCTTGTGCTTGTGCAAGAAGCATTGGGACACGCAGATCTTAACACAAGCAGAATCTACACGCATTTCGATAAAGATCGACTCATTAAAGCAGCAAATCTTATGGATCAATTCTAAATGAAGCTTGCATTTATACCAAATGCAAATACCAGAATCTAGATTTATTTATATTAACTGATGATTAATACCTATTCTATACAATGACTCCCTTTATCTTACACAAGGAGATTGTAATGAAAGTATTAATCATAAGTTGCTTGCTTGCAGTATTTGGCTTTGCAAATCATCACCACCACGATCACAGTGCTACATCTGCACAACAACACATAACGTCTAAGCAAATCATAGATGCTATGCATATGCCAATGATGCACCAAGAGACACCATTTCAAGGCGAGATAGAAACATTTTATCTCACAGATATGATCCCACATCACCAAGGTGCGATAGATTCTGCCAAGCTTTTGCTACCTCATACGGATAACAAAACACTCCAAAAACTTCTTACAAACATCATTACCACACAAGAAAAGGAAATTAATGCATTCAAAACTCTCCTTGAGAAAGGTGTACAAAACACACAAATTCCAGAATCTCAAAAAGAGGCTTTTATATCAGAATCTAAAGAAAGTATGAATAAGATGATGGCTACTATGATGGCACCGAGTGCTAAAACAGATTCTGCACAAGAAAATATTCAAAAAGATTTTTGTATAGCGATGATTGCACACCATCAAGGCGCAATTGAAAGCTCAAAAATCCTGCTAAAGTATTCAAAAAATGACACAGTGCGTTCCATTGCCAAACGTATCATCAAAGACCAAGAAAAAGAAATAAAACTTATGCAAAAGCTTATAGAAAAACTTTAGATTTTTATGATTTATATTGCAGAATCTAACTAGATTCTGCTTCATTCTTGATAACACCACATAATCTTTTTCGTATTTGCAAGATATAAGCCTTTCTAGGGTTTCTTTTGATGCTTTTTGTTTAACAAAGCAAATATCAGAAAAATACCATAATATAAATTTGTATCCTAAAGAAGTGAGATTTGGCACATATATTTCGCCATATAGCTTAGCAAATGTCTCAATGCTCCACATAATAAATAGGAGTTATATCAATCCTATTATGTTTGCCAATATCAAAGGAAAATTCTACCCCTCCTAGTGATTGGAATCTCGCCTTTAGTTTTGGATTCAACCAAAAATCGAAGAGCACTTCCCACACTAGCAAATATCCCAACACAAAAGCTACTGTGATTAAGAAATTCAGTGCAGCAGTGGTATTGTCTAAATACCCATACCATATCCACCATCTATGCTAGCAAATGGGCTATAGTATGCTAGAACAATGCTTGCAAAAATCAAAAAAGATTTTTTATAATGTCAAGCCCCTTAAGACAATTTTCAGCATTATATAACAAAAACAGGTTGAGCAATATCTCATAAATGTGTTTGTACACATAAACAGCGACAAAGCGCACACCCTGAAATTTAAGCCAAATCATTACATTTGCTTAGTATAATAAGCACTTAAAAATCTATATATGTTAAGGTCTGTCTTGTCAAAGCAATTATTATGTGGGGTGGCGATCTCTTTAGTATTGGTAACGAATGTATGGGCAGCTACCATTACCTCTATACAATATGTCGGTTTGCAATCTCTCTCCGATATGCTCGCAAGCGAAATTTCTGGTATAAAAATAGGCGATACACTAGAATCTAAACAAGTCAATGAAGCAGTTCTTGCATTTTATAATCAAGGTTATTTCAAAGATATTTATGCGACCTTTGATAATGGTGCGCTCGTGTTTTATTTCACCGAGAAATCACGTGTAGCAAGTATAGAAATAAAGGGTTATGGAAGTGACCAAGAAAAACAGACTCTCTACACACAAATGGGTATCAAAAAGGGCGAAAGCTTTGATGACCAAAAAATAGAGAGAGCCAAAGAAGTCTTAAAGAATGTATTAGAATACCAAGGCTATTATGGTTCAATCGTGCAAGAAGAGCTTACTAAAGCTGATAACGCAGACGCATACGCGATTGTGTTTCATGTCAATCGGGGTGATAATATTCTCATCCGCAAAGCCTATTATGATGGCAGAAAAAAACTCAAAGTTTCTAAGCTAGAATCTTTGAGCGCAAATAAAGAGCGCGATTTTGCAGGCTGGATGTGGGGTTTGAATGATGGTAAATTACGACTGCAAGAGCTTGAATATGATAGTCTTAGAATCCAAGATGTTTATATGCGTAATGGCTTTTTAGATGCAAATGTTTCCACCCCCTTTTTGAGTGCAAATTTTAACAACCTTTCCGCTACACTTTATTATAAAATCACCGAAGGGACACAGTATAAAGTGAGTGATATTGATATTCGTATAGATAATGATGTCATAGCACTTACAACTTTACATAAAGCGCTCAAAGTGCGCAAAAAAGAAATATTTAACATTGAGGATTTGCGTGCTGATGCACAAACATTAAAGCGTCTCATTGCTGATAAAGGCTATGCATTTGCTCAAGTGCGCCCTGACCTAGATAAAGATGAAACAAATGCGCAAGTACGAGTCATCTACCATATTCAAACCGGTGATAAAGTTCGCATCAGTGATGTTCTTATCTCAGGAAATACACGCACAGGAGATCGCATTATCCGCCGAGAAATTCTGTTGGCTCCTGGTGATGAATACAGTCTCTCTAAAATAACAGAATCTGAAAATGCTCTAAGAAGGCTTGGTTTTTTTGATAATGTCAAAATCGATGAACGGCGTGTGAGTGAAGACTCTATGGATTTGCTCATCAATGTTACAGAAGGAAGGTCTGGACAAATACAATTTGGTCTTGGTTATGGAAGCTATGGTGGGCTTATGATAAATGGCTCTATCAGTGAGCGCAATCTCTTTGGTACAGGGCAAAGCGGTAGTATTTATGCCAATATTTCTACAGGTACAGGGCAGACATATCAGTTTAACTATTATGGACAAACACGTAATTATAGTGGGAGGCAATTTTCTGGAAATATTTCTTTAACCAATCCACGTATTTTTGATTCAAGATTTTCAGCATCTAGCAGTATTTATGGAAACTACTATATTAATTATGTCTATACTGAACAGAGCGGAGGCTTTAGCCTAAGCCTTGGGCGACTTTTATTGCCTACTTTACGTGCTTCACTTGGCTATGATATTAATGTGGTACATACATACGACTTTGTTTCACCACTTTATGAGCGCTACTACTCCGCAAATTCACAGTGCTTTACTGGCAATACTGGAAGCAGTTCTAGTGATCAAACTACGCTCTGTGGAATCTGGGACAGAGAACATCGTTTTCCTGTCACTTCCTCTCTTACACCAAGCCTTAGCTTTGACAACACTGATGACTACTATTTTCCCAAAAATGGCGTGATTGCCTCTGTATATGCACAATTCGCTGGTGTAGGCGGAACTGTTCGTAATGCCAAGGTCTATGCAAGACTTGGGCTCTACTATCATCTACGATCCCTTGTAGGAATTGATTTGATTGCGCGCTATAAGGCACAAGGTGGCTACCTTTTCCGCTACAATACTGAAGATTTTTTGCCACTCAATAATACCTTCTATATGGGTGGGGTAACTACGATTCGAGGATTTCGATCTGGCTCAATTACCCCTAGAGATAGTGTTGGGCTATGGGTTGGGGGTGATGGAATGTTTGCAAACTCTATTGAACTTAGCTATGGGATTTTGGAAGCTGCCAAAATGCGTCTGGCACTGTTTGTAGATTATGGGTTCTTAACATTCAAAACCGACCGCAATGGCTACGCAGATTTCAAAAGCTATGGCATTCTTGGGCAAGGATCACATAATCTTGAATGGCGCGCTTCTATGGGGATAGCAATAGAGTGGATTTCTCCTATGGGACCTCTTGTAATTATCTTTCCAATCAAACGCTTTAACGAACAGCGCGGTGATTACACATCAAGCTTTGAATTTTCTATGGGGACTAGATTTTAGGAAATTTGTATCGTAGAATTTCTTGCATTAAAAAATTTATAATGAGTTGGATTCTTATTTTAAGTTGCAAAGTCAAGTAAATAAAAAGCCTATAACACGCTATTCTTTCAAAAAGACCTAACTGCTGGCTAGCGCTTTGGTACAAATAGCCAGCTTACAAAACGCCCTTCTGCTTTTGGCTCCTTTTCTGGTTGGGCAACATCTGCCATCATTTCTTCCACGCGATTCAAAACAGAAATACCAAGTTGCGGATCGCTTGTTTCCCGCCCTTTTAGTACGACTTTAAAGCGTACATATTTACCGCTAGCAATAAATTCTTTAGCGTGTTTAACTTTATAGTTAATGTCATTTTGGGCAATCTGCGCAGATAGCTTTATCTCTTTAATATCGATTTGCTTTTGCTTTTTTCTTGCTTCCTTTTGCTTTTTTTCCATATGGTAGCGATATTTACCATAGTTCATTATTTTACACACTGGGGGCTTAGCATTTGGCGAGACACATACTAAATCAAGCCCTCTTGAATTTGCTATACTTTGCGCTTCTTTAGCAGAGATAATACCATAAACTTCGCCATTGCTATCAACGCATCGCACCTCGCTGAAGTGTATTTCCTCATTAAGCAAAATTTCTTCTTTGTTCAAAAGCTAACCTCTTTCATTTTGGATTTTATTTCTTTCAAAAATGCTCCTTCATCTAAAGTATATTGCTTTTTGGCACGGCGATCTCGAATAGCAAGTGTCTTTGATTCTACTTCTTTAGCTCCTATGACCACAATCATAGGTACACGCTGCTTTTCTGCGTTTCTTATGCGCTTATTGAGTGTCTCGTGCTTATCACTTATTTCAGCATATGCACCAATTTCTCTCAAAGCAAACTGGATAGATTGTGCATATTCTACTTGCTCATGGCTAATAGGAACAATCACAACCTGTGTGGGTGCTATAGCAAAAGGAAACTCCCCACCAAAATGCTCACACAAAATCGCTACAAATCGCTCAAAACTGCCCAAAATTGCCCTATGCAACATCACAGGCTGTTTAGCGAGATTGTTCTCATCAGTATATTCAAGCCCAAAACGATTAGGTAGATTCATATCGACTTGTATCGTTCCGCACTGCCATTTGCGCCCAATCGCATCTGTAATTTTTATATCAATTTTTGGACCATAAAATGCGCCGCCACCCTCATCAATATTATAGGTAATTTGGTTAGATTCTAAGGCGCGCTTGAGCGCAGTAGTAGCCTGATCCCATATTGCTTCATCACCAATTGATTTATCAGGTCGAGTCGAAAGCTCCATTTCATAACTAAACCCAAAAGCTTGCATAATCTTGTGTGTAAAATTTAAAATATTATTTACTTCTGATTCTATTTGGCTTGGAAGACAAAAAATGTGTGCATCATCTTGGGTAAATTCTCGAACGCGCAAAAGCCCGTGAAGTACCCCACTTTTCTCATGGCGATGCACAATGCCATATTCATAAAAACGTAGCGGTAAATCTCTATAACTTCGCTTTGTGCTCTGATAAACTTTTATGTGTCCAACACAATTCATGGGTTTTATACCATACTCAACCTCATCAATGTTAGTAAAAT
The DNA here is from genome assembly GCA_944323645.1 of uncultured Helicobacter sp. Lineage (GTDB taxonomy): Bacteria > Campylobacterota > Campylobacteria > Campylobacterales > Helicobacteraceae > Helicobacter_B. The sequence continues at coordinate 21,612 of CALUTE010000016.1, forward strand.
ACATATTTTCTTTATAATTATCGTAATGTCCGCTGATCTTCCATACTTCACTCTTGAGAATCTCGGGTGCACGCACTGGTTCATATTCTCTTATAATCAGCGCACGCGTCAAGAGCTCCTCGATCCTTCGCCGAAGCCTAGCACCAGCAGGTAACCAAATAGGCAAACCTGCGCCAATTTGCTCATCAAAGCAAAAAAGTCCCATTTCTTGACCAATCTTTCGATGATCTCGTTTTTTTGCCTCTTCTAGCTGATGAAGATAGGCGCTAAGTGTTGGCTTATCAGCAAAAGCTATGCCATAAATTCTTATAAGCATTTCAGCATTTTCATCACCACCCAAATATGCGCCAGCAAGCTTTGTAAGTTTGAAACTATGCAAAAGCTTTGTGGTGGGTAAATGCGGACCGCGACAGAGATCTTCAAAATCGCCTTGGACATACACTCCAAACTCATCGCCTTGTATGCGACTCATTACTGCTATTTTTAATTCATCATTAGCGAAGCGGGATTCTGCCTCCTTGCGCGACAAAGTTGTTTTTTTTATGAGGCAGCCTTTTTTGGCTAACTCTTTCATCTTTTGCTCAATCTTTGGCAAGTCTTCTTCACCAATTTTTACATTTGTCTTAAAATCATAGTAGAATCCTTCTTCTACCACAGGTCCAACAAAAAATTTTGCATCTGGATATAGTTCTTTGATTGCTTGTGCCATAAGGTGCGCGCAAGAATGACGAATGATCGCTAGTGCATCTTTGGAATTATCAAATAAAATCTTTTCACCAAATGAAGATAAATCGTAGTGGGAATCTCTAGTTCTTTGGTATAGGTCCTCTATGCTCATACCATTTTTTGCAGCAACACTCTGAAGATCAAAAATTGTACCATTTTGTTTAAAGCCTATAATATCCGACATTCTCTTCCTAAAGTTTTAATTTTGCTAAATTCAATCTGTAACCTAACAAATTGCGATACTACCATATAATCCTTTATTTTTAGTTAAAAGTAATATTGTATTTAGCGAGCTTATAGGCTAAAACCTCCTCATTTATTCCAAGAATCTTACTTACTTTTGATGTATCGCCTTTGCAGTCAGTAAGCACCTCATTTAAAAGCTGCTTTTCTAGTGTTTCAATTTTGTTTTGATCTTGCTGCACTCTAGATTCTAAGAATAAATCCTTTGGTGTTATTATATCACCATCACTCAAAATAGCAGCGCGCTCAACCACAGAAAGTAGTTCTCGAATATTCCCATACCACTCATAAGCAAGCAGCGCATCTTGCGCTTCTTTAGAAAAAGTCTTTTGAGCAAATCCATACTGGGCAACAACAAGCTCAAGCTTCCAATTAGCAATAGGCAATACCTCTTCTTTACGATCTTTTAAAGCCGGGATTCTTATGGGAATCGTTTGCAAACGATAGTAGAGATCCTCACGAAACGCTTTACCTGCAATCTTTTCTTCAAGATTTGCATTGGTTGCTGAAATAAAACGCACATCGAAAGCAATAGGCTTGCTGCCGCCAAGTCGCGTTACTTCTTTTTCTTGGATTGCGCGCAAGAGTTTTGCTTGCAACATTATTGGCATTTCTCCAATCTCATCCAAAAAAAGTGTTCCGCCATCAGCTAATTCAAACAATCCTTGCTTTGTATTAAGTGCATCAGTAAAAGCACCTTTCTCATAGCCAAACAACTCGCTCTCCAAAAGATGTTCTGGGATTGCTGCCATATTGATAGCTACAAAAGGCTTTTTAGCACGCGAGGAATTTTCGTGGATAAAGCGCGCAAATACCTCTTTGCCAACGCCACTTGCCCCCATAAGAAGCACACTAGAATCTGTCATAGCAACTTTAAGTGCTTTAGCCTTAATGGATTCCAGAGAAGGACTTGATCCGATAAATGGGTTTTGCTTGTTAATAAGCGAAGTCTGTACGGAGGTGGTTTTTGTATGGATTTTTTGAAACTCGATGATTTTTTTGCTACGATAAATCGCTTCTAGCAAAAGCTCTGGGTCGAAAGGTTTTTGAAAAAAATCCTTGACTCCAAGTCGGATAGAATCTATCGCAGAATGTAGTGTGGCATTGCCTGTGATAACAATCATTTCATACCGATTGTTGAGTTGTTTTAAAAACTCTAATCCATTCATATGGGGCATATTGAGGTCTGTGATAACAAGCTCAAAACTAGAATCTAGCTCTTTTAGCGCATCTTTTGGGCTGCGAAAGGTAACAATGTGTAGATCTTTATGCTCTTTAAAAAACAATTCCAAACTCTTGCGCATATTAATATCATCTTCTACGATTGCAATTTTCATACTACTCCTTTAACACCTCTAAAATCAAATAGCGATTATCAAAATACGCTAAAACACGTTGGGGAGGAATTTCTAATAGAGTGCTATCATTAAGATAGATTGACTCTTGCACCCTGCCATCATAGCGCACACCCACGCGACCACGCCTTAAGCATTCTAGCACTTCTTCTTGATAATGTGTCAAAATATACTTGATCGCATAAAGCTCATCATCTGTTATTATATCATTGATAGGTGTGTTAAGCGCACAGGTATATGCAACTTTTAGTCTGTTGGATTTGAGATTGATAGGGTCAGAAATACTATAACGCTCTCCAGTAATAATGCCATTTTGGCTCAAAGCCTTATAGGAAATGATGAATTCTATTTTTGTACTAGGCTCTTTTGCTAGCTCTGGCATAAGTGGTGCTGGCACAGGAGGAGGGGTGGGTGTGCGATTTGGGATTACATTAGAATCTAAAAGCTCCCTATTATGTTGCTCACGTTCTTGCCAAGAATTAGATTCTATTTTTTTAAACTTGATATTTGAAGGTGTCGTGGTAAAAAGTGCTACGATAATAAGTGTGTCTTTGTTACTTGGCTTTTGGAAAAGTTCAAAAGATTGTGCAAGAGAACTTGTTGCACTAGATTCTCTTGCAAAACTAATACAAACAACTAGGCAAATATACCATATGGGCAATGCCACTGCCTGTACTCTCATACACATTCCTCGCTATAATAAATATATTGATTATAGCAAGTTTTGAGGTGATATAAGATTATGTAAGAAGAATCTGGAGTGGCATTATGTGCAATCAGATCTAACCTCAACAAGCACAAAGGAATGTATAATTCCAAGCCCATTGATAATAGCACGTTTGCCATTTTCTAGTTTGAATGTCCAAGTGCGCAGATAATCATCGCTTTGTGGCAAATCAATCCCAATCTCAAAATCATCATAAAACACTGCATTATATCCTAGATTTTTTAGCATAATGCGAAGACTTGCTTGTGAATGAATATTCCACCCGGATTCCAAATGCGTAGCCCCTACTGCCCTACTCTTCACGAATACATCAAGTGGAAAAGGATTAAACACGCCCCAAATATATCCCACTCCATTTGGAGCAATCAAAGAACAAAAATGTTCCAAAGGTTTTTGTAAATCGTCAAAAATCCCAACCACACCATTAAAAAATACCATATCAAACTTCATTTTAGGCAAACCCTCACCACTTACAATATCACCAAGATAAAGCGTTGGACAAGGTCTTTGTAATGCTAAAAAATCTGTTTTTGTTTTTTCAAGTAATGTTGGCAAAATATCTACGCCAGAAAGTTCTGCATTCGGAAAAATCTCGCTCAAATAAAATAAAAAATCACCATTTGAGCAGCCTATATCGAGGATTTTACCCCCCCCCCCCCGAAAATAGCATATCGTTCTAGAGATTCTCTAGCTTTTTTGGCAATGTATTTAAAACTTTCTTTTGTATTATGTTTATGTGATTCTTGCGCATAAAATGTATCGTGTGTGCGATTTATTTGCATACTATTCCTTTCTACCAATAAAAATATAGTGATGTCCGCTTCCTTCTACGCTATATGGCTCATAAAGATAGAACATATCATACTCGCCAATATAAAGCGTCATAAAAGGAGCAAATATTGTTGCTAATTCACTTGTATCACGCACAAAATGAATATAACTTGTTTCATTAAGTCTTCCTGTAAGACTCACCTCGCTCAATCCATTGTCTAATTCTTGAGTAATGCATTTAGCATAGCCACTTTTACGGCTCATCATTGTAAAAAAGCATATTCCGCCTTGCGTACACATCTCATAAAGCTCTTGGACACATAAAGATAAGTGCTTTTTGTCTAGATAATAAAGGCTTTGATTGGCAAATACTATATCAAACATACCGCCCTGTTGTTCAGAAAATACACCCTTTAGGCTTTGGTTTGGTGTAATTAGCTTGGCTTTTGATCCCATAATCTTAGAGGCTTGCGTAATTGCCTCTTGGATAATATCTACACCATAGACTTCAAATCCTTTACTCATAAAATATGCTGCATGCGTACCATTACCACAACCAAAATCAAGTATTTTTCCTCCCTGAAGCCCGAGCTCGTATTTTATGATTCTCTCATAAAATCGTATGACATGTCCTTCAGGATATAAGACACCATAGCCTTTGGCATATTTTTCTTCATATGTTTGTTGGGAATTTACCCCCCCCCCCCCCATTTAGCTACTATGCTTTCATTATTTTTCTCGTCTGCTAAAGAATTCATTGCATACTCCTTTATTTAGTATTCCATACAGGGTTTTTAAGCACCCAGTGCCCAAAACTATCTTTTATAAATAAATCGCGATTATAAAAACGATCAATAATCGCCCAAAACTCACTTTCTCTATACCCAGCAAAGCGACAAAAATCCTCCACGGCTTTTGGGTCAAGATTGTGGTCGCGCTCGCGCACAATCTCTATAGCTTCATCACGACTCATCATTCCATAGCGAACAAATCGTGCCGCATAATCAGTTGCACACGCATGACCAAACTTAGGATATTTCATCCAAGCATGCACAAGGTACGCTACAGAATCCACTTGATCAAAATTTTCTGCACACATACTTCTATCCCATTCATTATTCAAATCGTGAAAGCCGCGTGATTTTGCAAAAATATAGTTTGAATAGGAATTCCAAGGGACAAAATAAGAAAGATAAATTGGATCTAGCTTGTTAAAATCTGAAGGGGGGGGGGGCAATAGTAAGATCAAGATCTTTGCGTGTAATCGAATCATCAATGATTTCATCAAGAGGTATATCGCTTGCAACACCATTGCTTAAAATTGCACGCGCACTATAAGTTTCCTCGCTATCGCTACCACCATATTCATAGCTGACATTCTCACCATATACGAGGAGTGGTGTGTTGAACTTAAGTGCCATATGAATAGGATATGTATAAATCAACCTATCAATAAACCAAGTGGGCTTCCCATACTGTTCAAAAGTTTTGCGCATTAATACCTTTTGTGTGCGTATATCTGGCTTCAAGGTAATAAGATGACAACCAAACTCTTCAGAAATGTTGCGCAAATTATGCTTACCTGCTTCAGTCATTGAGAAATTATCCTCTACAGAAAACAAGATTGGGTTAAGCCCCATAACTTCTTTCATCATATAGGTTTGAAAATGTGAATCTTTACCGCCACTAACAGCAATCGCACAATCCCAAGAAGAACCATTGCTTCCACGATATTTATCACAAAGTCTTTTAAACTCTTCAAAACGCACTTCATAATCTACTTTTTGCTTGCGTTCGTGATTTTTGCAAGGCATACAAACACCATCGCTATCAAAAGCAATACCTGGTCGCGTATCAGGCATCACACATTTTTTACAATACCGCATTAAGACTCCTTTTATTTGAGGTAAGGAGGATTCTAACATAAATAATTTAAAGATAAGCTTTCTGCCATTACGCAGCACGCTTTCGTATCCACCTTACCCACAAGGATTATTTAACTTTATAGCACAATACCAAATAATCTAAGTACTTATAAATTCCATATCTTTTCGCACTATCTTTGAAAAGTTACAAAACATATATTATGTAAATAGAAGCAAGCTCCCTCTTAAAAGAATTTTTAATATTTTTTGCTATAATTTCAGCTTTTACTATGTTATTAAAGGATTGTTTATGAAAAAAGGTATCCATCCAGAATATGTCCCCTGCAAAGTAACTTGTGTTACAAGTGGCAAGGAAATCGAGGTTCTTAGTACCAAACCACAGCTTCGTATTGATATTTCTAGCTTTTGCCACCCTTTTTATACTGGTAGCGACAAAATAGCCGATGCTACAGGAAGAGTCGAAAAATTTAGGCAAAAATACAATCTTAAATAACTCTAAGCCTGTGCTAACACTAATTCCCACGCCTATTGGAAATCTCAAAGATATTACATTACGAAGTATAGAAGCACTAGGACGTGCGGAAGTTGTATTATGTGAGGATACTAGAATCGCAAAAAAACTCTATACGCTTTTGCAAGGACGTTTTGCAGAAATTATCAATTCATTACGTATGGTCTCCTCTGCTATAAGCTTAGATTCTAATACGAAAACATTTATATCATTTCATACGCACAATCAGAATGATTATCTCGCTTCACTTTCACCAGATTTTTTCACAAAAGAAATCATCTATCTTAGCGATGCAGGGTCGCCAAGTATATGTGACCCTGGGGCTGCTCTTGTAGCATATGCTCAAACACATAATCTCCCTTATGAAGTATTGCCCGGCTGTTGTGCCCTCACTACTGCTTGGGCATTTAGTGGTATCGCCTCGCAAGGATTTGTATTTGGTGGATTTTTAGCACACAAGCAAAAAGATAGGCATATTCAGATTCTACACCTTATAACTTCTAATTTGCCTGTGATTGTTTATGAAAGCCCTCATCGACTACTAGAAACGCTCAAAGATCTCATCTTCCTTCTCCCAGATGCATCACTATTTGCAATAAAAGAAATGACAAAATTACACCAACAACACTTTTTGGGAACACCAACAGAAGTTTTAAAGGCACTCCACTCAACAAATATACAAGGAGAGTGGGTTCTTATTATCCAAGCAAACACAAAAGCAAGTCTTACTCTTTATGAAGATGATATTTGTGCATTGCCACTTGCACCAAAAACCAAAGCTAAACTCTTAGCACGCCTCCATAAGACAAGTACAAAACATATTTACAAAACTCTACTAGAAAATACCTAGGTGAGAGCAATATGATTATCTATGGAAAGCAAATTGTTTTTTATGCTATAAAACATCATAAAAATAAAATTTTAGAGTTTTATCTTGCCAAAGAAATGCCACAAGATGTTTTTCGCAAACTACGTAAGCTCAATAAACCTATCTTGCGTCTTGATACCAAAAGGGCGCAAGCACTTGCAAATGGCAGAAATCATCAAGGTATTTTTGCCAAGATTATGCCACTAGAACCAATACCCTTTGCCATCATTAAACAATACCAAAAAATCCTTGTATTATGTGGTATTAGCGATATGGGTAATATTGGAGGGATTTTTCGCAGTGCTTATGCATTAGGTATAGAAGCAATCCTCATTGCACATATCCAATCACCAAAAATCGAACAGATTCTGCGCGCCTCATCAGGTGCAGCCTTTGATATACCCTTTTGTACAACAACAAATGTACTTGATGCTATCAATGAATTAAAAAATGCTGGATTTGCCTGTTATGGTGCAGATATGCAAGGAGAAAACATTGCAACTTTTTACCCAAAAGAAAAATGGGCGCTTTTTTTGGGTGAGGAAGCACGTGGATTATATACTAAAATTACAAAAAAACTTGATAAAATACTAAGCATAAAAATGTACCACGATTTTAACTCTCTTAACGTAAGTGTGGCGGCAGGCATAATGCTAGCATATTTAGATTCTAATAAAGGCTAAATGATGGAAGAAAACTTAGAAAAACTACGGAAAATTGGCATCAAAGAAATCGCTAATCAAACAAAAATCTCAACATCAAGAATCCAGGATATTTTGGATAATAATTTTCAAAATATCCAAAGGGTGCATTTGGTAGGGTTTTTACAGATCCTTGAGCGCGAATACAAGCTTGATCTCTCTGATATCCTCAAAGCATTTGATGAGTATCATAACAAACAAACTTCGCAAGAGCCTGAAAAAGTTGAAGTGCGAGATTTAAGTCTAGACACACAAAAACAGCGCTACGACACAATCGATGAACGCAAAAAACAAGCCAACTCTAAACAGAAGTTTTATTTCACGCTTGTATGCGTAGTTGTCGTGATTCTCATATATTTACTCTACCAAAACATTGCAAGCAAATATACCAAAGAAATGCCAGCAGAGGAATCAAAATCGCCAACAATCATTATTGAAAATGGCGAAAATGAAGAAACTATTATAATTGATGATGCAACCTCATCAAACATACAATCCGATACTCCACAAGAACAAGAATCACAGAATTCAACACAGATTCCAGACGAAAACGTGCTTGATGTTAGTGTACAGGACATAACAGATTCTACGCAAAACTCAGAATCTAATACTACCAGTGTATCCGATCAAGCACCACAAAATAACACGGAAGCTAAAAGTAAAAATATGCTTATCTCTACAGATGTTATGCTATGGTTTGATATTGTCGATCTAGATACCAATCGTAGAAAGTATCAAGGTGTAACAAGCACCACCTATTCAATCAAAACTGACAACCATCGTTGGCTACTCGCCTTTGGGCATAGCAATTTTAATCTCACAATGAATGGCGAACCTTTCACCTTTGAAAAAGGCAGTTACCCACTATATTTTATCTATGAGCCAGACAATGGATTCAGAAAAATTGATCCTCAAACATATAGGCGACTTTCCGAACAGGCACGATGATGCACAAGAAGCAATGTTTTTTTGCCCGCTCTACTCTTATATGGATCTTATTTTGTAGCATAGTTTTTGGAGATATGCTTGATGATAAAATCCAAGAACTCATTGGGACAACAACCTATTCGCAAAATAAAAATTTTATTAACACCATTTTTTCCAATCGGGCAAAATTCTATCTTGATAGCAATCAGCTCAATATTGGCGCAATTGCATACGAGCTAAAAAACAATGGTTTACTTATGCTTAAGTTTCCAAAACCAATGGATCTTAGCGTTTCTTTTAGTGCGCAGGCTTCTCCAATCATTCTAAGCTATACACTCAACAACGTGCTTTCCTCCATGGGATATTCCTATTTTTTAGTCTCTCAAGCAAGCAAAATCAATAACACCTCCACCATTAGATTCTCGCTTATCACTGAACACGCACTTGACCCAATGATTCTTCTTAGTGAATTACAAAAAAGAGGTTTTTCTCTAAAAGACATTATGCGCAATAGTATCAATGAATGGGCATATATAGTTGAGGCACGCAATCCTACCTTGCTCAACGCCAAATCACTTGAGACAAAGGGTACGCTCTCATTACGTGAAGTGAGTGGGCAGTATTGGTTTCGTGTCGTAAAAAATGGAAATCTAAAAATTAGTGCTAATCCCAAATGGACACCCCGTATCGTATGCTATAACAAAAATCTAGAAATTACGAACCTCATTATCGAACGCAACCCCAAAAATTCAATCAATATGCGTATTGATGATCGTATCGCATTTATTATGATAACAGATGTGTATAATCCCGATATTATCAAACAAATCGAAGTGGAGTTTTTGCCTTAATCATGCTTAGACTTAATAAACAAGGAGCAGAGAATGTTTGATGAGATTCAGTTTGAAAAAATAAAGCGTTTGCCTAAGTATGTGTTTGCAGCCATAAATGAGATCAAAATCCAAATGCGTCAAAGTGGCGAAGATGTGATTGACTTTTCTATGGGCAATCCAGATGGAGCCACACCGCAACATATCATCGACAAAATGTGCGAGGCTGCCCAAAAACCAAGAAATCACGGATATTCTGTAAGTAAGGGAATCTATAAGTTACGCCTAGCAATTTGTAATTGGTATAAACGCACATACAATGTGGATTTAGACCCAGAAACTCAAGCCTGTGTCGTTATGGGTAGCAAGGAAGGCTATGCCCATCTTGTGCAAGCGATCACAAATCCCGGCGATAGTGCTGTGGTGCCAGAGCCAGCATATCCTATCCACTCCTATGCCTTTATCCTTAATGGTGCAAATGTGCATAATTTTCCTATCAAATGGAATGAAAATATGGAACTTGATGAAGATGATTTTTTTGCTAATCTCACACAAACTCTTTGTGAAAATGTCCCTAAACCAAAATTTGTCGTGGTAAATTTCCCGCATAATCCAACCACCACGATTGCTTACAAAAGTTTTTATGAGCGGCTTGTGGCTCTTGCTAAAGAGGAGAGATTCTACATTCTTTCAGATATTGCGTATGCCGAGCTTTGCTTTGATGGATACAAAACACCTAGTATTTTGGAGATTCCTGGGGCGACAGATGTGGCAGTAGAAAGCTATACATTGAGCAAAAGTTATAATATGGCGGGGTGGCGCGTAGGTTTTGTCGTGGGCAATGCTAAAATGGTGCAAGCTCTGCAAAAAATTAAAAGTTGGCTTGATTATGGAATCTACACACCTATGCAGATCGCTGCTACAATCGCGCTTGATGGAGATCAAAGCTGTGTTGAAGAGATAAAAACAAAATACCAAAAGCGTATGGAAGTGCTTGTAAAGTCTTTTGGTGAAGCTGGTTGGGAGATGAAAAGCCCAAAAGCAAGTATGTTTATTTGGGCAAAACTTCCTAGTTGTGCAGAGCATTTAGGAAGTATGGAATTTTGCAAAAGACTTTTGAAAGAGGCTAGAATCGCAGTAAGTCCGGGTGTTGGCTTTGGGCATCATGGTGAGGGTTATGTACGTTTTGCGCTTATTGAAAACGAAAAGCGAATCCGCCAAGCTGCCAAAAATCTGAAGATTTTCTTGCGCACATTACAACAAAATAACCAGAGTAGTAAAAACTAAGCCATAGGACTATATATCGCACCTTGGCATTTTTACAAAATTTTTGGATTTAAGACAACTCCAATACGCACGTTTCCTGCCCAATTTTTACTTCACATAAAACTTTTTAGTATAACAAAGCCTCTAAATAGGTCAAAATTTACAGGTAAAGGTTTTTTGACCTCTATAAACAATCTAAGATTCTGTCTAGCCTTATATAGGTGTCGTATCATACAGAATGAAAGTGCAAAATCTAGCTTTAGAGAATCTAAAGTGTTACAAAGATTCTGATTCTAGTTTATAATCTAAATGGGATTAAGATCAATGCATAAGGCAGTGTAAGTTTTAAGGAATATTCGTTATAATGCCTTAGATTACGAATTGTTGGGGCACATAAATGAATGGTTTTTCTAAGTTTGGTTTTATTTTGGCGACGCTAGGAAGTTCAGTTGGGCTTGGGCATATTTGGCGTTTTCCTTATATGGCAGGTGAAATGGGTGGCAGTGCATTTGTATTATTATTTTTGATTCTAGCACTTTGTATAGGCACAAGCCTCCTTATAGCCGATATGATTATTGGTAATAAAGGACAAAGCGATGTCATTCATTGCTTTGCGAATCTAGACTCTAGCCCTAAGAGACACTGGGGTTTTGTAGGGATTATCCTACTTGGTGGTCCTTTGATTTTATCATTTTACGCAGTGGTTTTAGGGCAGATTTTGTATTATCTTTTTTGGGTAAGCTTTTCTCTACCAAATGATATGGCAAGCTCGCAAGCCATTCTTTATGCGCTTAAAACCGACAAGATCTCTTATCAGATTCTAGGCTTTAGCGTAGTTTTGGGGCTAACAGGACTTATTGTCTCACTTGGTGTAAAAGAGGGAATAGAGCGGTTAAATGTCGTACTTATGCCACTACTTTTTATTATTTTTATTGGACTTTTGGTATATGCTGCTTTTCAGCCTGCTTTTTGGCAAGCAGTGCATTTTTTGTTTGATTTCAAATACCAAGCGATTAATGCCAATGTTGTTGTTGCAGCAATGGGGCAAATGTGTTTTTCACTCTCACTTGGCGTTGGAATCATCATCACCTACGCTGCTTCAACCAATCAAAAGCAAAATCTTCTTGAAAGTGCTCTATATATTGTGCTATGTGGAATTCTTATTTCTCTTATTGCTGGTGCTATGATTTTTACCTTTGTGTATGAATATGGTGTAGAAGTTGCAGAAGGAACAGGGCTTGTGTTCAAAGCATTACCCATTGCCTTTAGTAAAATGGGGTTTGCAGGTGTTATTATCTCCGTGCTCTTTTTCTTAGGGCTTGCATTTGCAGGCATCACCTCAACTATCTCACTTCTTGAACCAAGTGTTATGTACTTTGTCCAAAAACACAACAAAGAGCGCAAAACAACCACGTGGCTTATTGTGTTAGCAATTTATATTGTTGGGCTTATATTGATTTTTTCGCTTTATAAAGATTCTGCGGTAAATCTTAGCGTTTTTGGCAAAGCCCTTTTTGTATGGGTTGATGCTGCTAGTTCATCAGTTATTATGCCTTTTGGAGCATTGCTTAGTGTGATTTTTATTGGCTATGTTGTGGGTGAAGAACGCATACGTTTGATGACAAAAAGTTTTTTAAGCGATAGAATGTTTAGGCTATGGTTTTTTATCATACGTTATGTCGCTCCACTTGTTGTGCTTATTGCTTGGATTGGCGTTGTTCTAGAATCTAGCTAAAAGGATAGGTGTGCATTCTTTTTCAAAAATTGGCTTTATTCTAGCGACCTTGGGAAGCTCCATTGGGCTTGGGCATATTTGGCGTTTTCCTTATATGGCAGGTGAAATGGGTGGCAGTGCATTTGTATTATTATTTTTGATTCTAGCACTTTGTATAGGCACAAGCCTCCTTATAGCCGATATGATTATTGGTAATAAAGGACAAAGCGATGTCATTCATTGCTTTGCGAATCTAGACTCTAGCCCTAAGAGACACTGGGGTTTTGTAGGGATTATCCTACTTGGTGGTCCTTTGATTTTATCATTTTACGCAGTGGTTTTAGGGCAGATTTTGTATTATCTTTTTTGGGTAAGCTTTTCTCTACCAAATGATATGGCAAGCTCGCAAGCCATTCTTTATGCGCTTAAAACCGACAAGATCTCTTATCAGATTCTAGGCTTTAGCGTAGTTTTGGGGCTAACAGGACTTATTGTCTCACTTGGTGTAAAAGAGGGAATAGAGCGGTTAAATGTCGTACTTATGCCACTACTTTTTATTATTTTTATTGGACTTTTGGTATATGCTGCTTTTCAGCCTGCTTTTTGGCAAGCAGTGCATTTTTTGTTTGATTTCAAATACCAAGTCATCACACCAAATGTCCTAATAGAAGCACTTGCACAGATGTTTTTTTCACTCTCACTTGGTGTTGGGACAATAATCACCTATGCTGCAGCAAGTCAAACCAACCAAAATCTACTTAAATCTGCTCTTTGGGTTGTGCTGCCCGGACTTATGATTTCGCTTATTGCTGGGCTTGTGATTTTTACCTTTTTCTTTGGCTACAATGGGAATCTTAGCGAGCATAGCGATAGAACAAACCTTGTTTTTATCGCGCTCCCACTGATATTTTCAGAGTTTGGGAATGTAGGGCAGGTGCTATGTGTTGCATTTTTGAGTACATTGCTTTTTGCGGGTATTACCTCAACCATTTCACTTCTTGAGCCAAGTGTGTACTATCTTATGAAACATAGAGGATTTACACGAAAAGCCGCGACATTTTGGGTGAGTTTGGCGGTTTTTGCGCTTGGGCTTTTGGCGCTATTTTCGCAAAGTCCCCTGTTTGAAAAAGCACTAACATTTAGCGAAAAAAACATATTTACGTGGTTTAATATTATAAGTACAAGTGTAATTATGCCATTTGGCGCGTTTGTTTCGATTGTTTTTGTGGGATTTATTATAAAAAAAGAAATGCTCATATGCTATACAAAAGACTTTTTATCGGGTTGGACTTTTGCGCTTTGGTTGTTTGTAGTGCGCTATGTTGATCCACTTGTGATTGTAGGTATTTTGTTTTATGCGCTTGCACAAAGTTTTAAACATTAAAAAGGGGTGATATGGAACATTTTGAAGAGAAAATCCAAAAAACAAAAGAAATTCTAAGCAAACTAAATGCGCAAGATCTAAGTCTAAAGGAGAGTCTCGCCCTGTATAAGCAAGGTATGCGAGAACTAAAAGAAGCCCAAAGTATGCTTGAAAATGCAAAAATAGCCTATGAGGAAATAAAAGCACAAGAAACACAGATAGAATCTAACACAAAATCTAAATTAGATTCTGCAAACAATGCTATCTCCAAGATATCCAAATAAGGCATAAATATGCGTATCACCATTTTTCAGCAAACAACATTTGAGCCTGATGACTCGCGTTTTGTATTGTTTTGTCATAAGTTGCAAGAAGGTACACTTGTGCTTTTGCCAGAATATGTGCTAACACCATTTTTCACACAACTTTGCGACCTATCTATGCAAACACTTGCCAAGAATTGTAATGCCCAACTTACATTTCTAAAAACCCTTGCCAAGAAGTATGGGCTTTATTTTGTTGCCCCACTTGTTATGATTAGTGATAATAAACCATATAAACAGATTATCTACATTAATCCAGAATCTAAAACACCTCGTTATTACACTCAACAACGCCTTATTGCGTATGAACACTGGAATGAGGCTAGCTTTTTTGCAAATCCTAGATGCCAAAGATTCAAGGACCCTTTGATTATTAATTTAAACAACCTCAAAATTGCTATGCTTTTTGGCTTTGAAATCCATTTTGATGAAATATGGTATAGGCTTAAAAAGCGCGGAGTCGATGTTGTACTGTTACCAAGTGCCAATACATTTGATTCTTGCGTGCGCTGGAGGGAATTATGTAAAATGAGAGCGTTTTTAAATGGTTGTGCACTTGTGCGGGCTAATCGTGTAGGACAATGTGATGTTGGTGGACAAAACTGGGAATTTTATGGTGATAGTCTTATTGCTATGCCCAATGGAGAAATTCTAGACCATCTTGGACAAAGTGCTGAAAGCCTCTCTATCAAACTTACATACACACAGATTGAGCAAATGGCAAAAGAATGGGGATTTCGAGAGAATTTTTCTAAATAAATCTTGCACAGAATTCAGCCCTAGAATATGAATTTGACAAATGTATGTAGATTCTAGATTCTACAGATTGTATAGTATTGTGAGAATTGAAAGATTCTGTATTATTTTTAATATCTAAAGAATCTTGAGATTCTAAAAGAGTTTGAGAATCGAAATGAGTTTGTGATGTAAAAGAAGTATGAGAATCTAGAATCTTCTCAAAAGTTTTGGTGCAAAAAGTTTATGTGTATCAAAAGTGAGTGTGAGCATTTGTTGCAAAGCAAGATTAGAAGAAAAAGTATAAAACATAAAACTCACATTGAGTTTCAAAAAATCATTTTTATACTCATAGTAAGCATTTATGCGATTAAATGCTGTAGCCTGATACAATGGCAATCCATCATAAAATCCCTCTCCATATTCACTAAAATATCGCATTTGTGGCTTTCCAAAATAATAGCTCTCTTCAATTCCAAAGCCTTTGTAAGCAAGCGCGACATCCAACTGGTACCCAATCCCAGAATAAAAAGCTCCAAGCCCACTCATACGACGCTTTCGCTCAAGTTGTCCAAGCGCACTAAACCCAATATCTGCCCTATCAAGATATGGAAGAAAACGCACAAAAGAAGCGCCAAGCGTAAAGTTATAAAGAATTCTATCCATAAGTTGTGTGTCTGGACTGTTTGGGTTATTGGGATCATACACCCCATCTTGCCCCAACACATCAGCATTTTTAAAATGATACACTAAACCATTTGTGCGCACATATAATGTATCCCACAGCATTACTTTACCTTCAAAAAGCGCAAAAAACTCATCATAGCGCTTTGCTAGATTTCCACCAAACCAATCAAAAATGAACTCGCCACTTGTGTGTATCAAAGAGGGCTTAGAATGATACTGCAGTGCCATTCCATTAGAATTTGGTGTAAAAAATAAAAAGTCTTTACGGAAAAAAGATAGCGGATACATACCTTGCCATTTTGTACGTGGAAAGATCCCTAAATATGCACTAAAACATTCACTATTGTATGCATAATATGTACTAATATTTGCTTTTGTAGGGAAGGTACTTGCCCCCATATTTTGCAGCAAAAAGCCTCCAAACATCACAGAATGCTTGCCTATACCAAGCCCTATTTCTGGGCTTACCCGTACGGCATACAATGTGCGTGTCCCCCATAACTCATCTGATCCTTCAAGATTATCCAAATAAAAATCAAACTGCCCACCATACAAAAAATAAAGTGCTCTACCAAACCCAGTGCTATAAAGTGGCTTAGAAACGGTAGAAGTAAGATCTTGCTTGGTAGATTCTAGTTTTGTCTGATCTTGTTTGGGATCGATCAAGATATTATTTTGCACACTAGAATCTAGCTCGCCACGCAGGCTAGATTCTGCTTCAAGAAATGTATATATAGTAGCACCAAGCAATAAAATAATTGCTAAGAATCTACAAGGCATTGCTACTCCCTATCATTATCTATATTTGCAAAACAACTTAACAAAGCTTATGCTATTCAATCTTGCTCTCAATCATCTCAAGATCGCTAAAACTTTTTGTAGCACTTGTATTACCATAGTATGGATTTGCTTTAAACCCACATCCACTTACAAAAAAACCTATCATACACACACAATATGTTATAATTAATCTATGAAACAAATACGACATATTCTCTCCTCTTTTCTTGCAAATAAAGAACACGCACAACTCATCAAACGCTTACACACACGTAAGACTCTGGAGCGTTTAAAAAACATTCTACCACTTGATATGCAACAAAACCTTTTATGTATCTCATACCGTGCGCCAAAACTACTGTTTTGTTTTAATCACCCAAGCTATGCTTACAACTTCAATCATTATAAAACAAAAGATATTATGTATTGTTTAAAACACTATCGCACTGAGTTTCAAGAGATCTTTGAACAACTTGGACAAGCCCCACTTGAAATCCGCGCTTATGTGCCAAAAAACCTTCTCTCTACCACAATCAAGCCACCACAAAAACAGGAAATATACCTAAAAGAATATTCTAATGGTACATTTGTTAATCGCGCTACCGACACAGAAGTACATAAAAAATTCGAAGAGCTTCGTGCTCTCATTATAACATTAGCAAAAAACCAAAAATAAGAATTCCTTAAGCATAGCAGGTTTGGTTTTGTCCCTGGTCGTATCAAGAGTACAATTTATAAACAATAACTTTTTGAGGCGCTCTGAAGCTTTTGTTAAGCTTGCTACTAGCTCAAAGCACCTATCAGGGAATATTTTAATGCCCCTCTTCCGCGTTGTATTTTAGCAATGCAATAAAACGATAGAAAATATGCACGAATTTTGAGTAGGGAATCATAAGAAAAAATACCAAAATCGTACTTAGATGAAACCACAACGCATACGATAACATCGCACTTTCTCGCACAACCATCAAAAATAATCCGCTAAAGCTCACGATAAAAAGCATAAACAAAAATACATAATCCATCGATACACTTTCTTTATCTACGATTTCCTTGTCAGCTACCAATTTCAAGACAAAAAGCCCCAAAGTCCCAATGCAAAGTAAGATTCCGCCAATGAATCCAAAAAGCTTGGGTAACTGCGTGATGTCATAAGGAGCAGAGAGATGCAAGAAATGATGATAAAATGCCGCTAGGCTTGTAGCGATGAAGCAAAATAGGAATCCATACGCTGTGAAATGATGGTAGATTCTCCGCACATTACTTCGCTTTTCATTAGGATAAGTGCAGCCTTCGCTCTTATGCCCGCCCAAATATCTAAGACTCAAAGCATCTTTGAGGCTTTGCATAAACACCTTGCCATTCACGCCCCTTAACTCAATCGCCTTAGCAAATCGTACAACCCCCGCTATCAAAGCAATAAACACAAAGATTGAGACAAGGCTAAAAACACTAACCATATAGTTATAAGGAATCACCGCAAAGAAATTGCCTTGTGATTCTATGCCCTTTGATTCCACATTGCCAAAAGCTGCATTAAAAGCTCCAAAAATACCATTAGAAACCTCACTAGAAATACCACTAGAAGCCCCAAAAAATCCTACAAATAAAGCTACCACCAAAAGAATAGTTGTAAGCCATGCATTGCTATCAAATGCTTTGCCTAGAAAGCTTGGAAAAACATATTTTTTGTAGCTTTCTTTTCGTGCTTGTGCAAATTGCGTAGGGATAGATACGCCAAATTCATGAGGTGGAGCATATTGACAATCATAAAAACATTCGCTGCATTGATGGCAGAGATTTGCCAAATAATCAATCTCTTTGTCCGAAAACTCTCGGTATTTCTCCATAGCAGGAAAAACCGCACAAAGTCCCTCACAATACCGACATGAATTGCAAATCACGCAAGACCTTGTTGCGATAGTATAGATGTTAGAATCTTCTTTAGATTCTACGATAGTCCAAATAGGTTGTGTTTGTTGCATTTTTGCTCCTTTAGATTCTGTGTGCAGTCTGTATGGCATTGACACTTTTAGCAGCATTCTCTCCAGCTAATCTGCCAAAGACCGTTCCTATACTCATACCAAATCCTGCTACATAACCTTGTGTGAGGATATTCCCAGCCATAATCTCCCCTGCAGCAAAAAGATTGTCAAACAGATTCTCATCATTTGCATACACTTGTGCGTTTTTATCAACCTTGACACCCATATAGGTAAAAGTAATGCCCGGACGCAAAGGATAGGCATAAAATGGCGGAGAATCTAGCCGCAAAGCCCAATGTGTCTTTTCTATATCTAAGCCTTTTGTATGGCAATTATCTTGTATCGTGTGGTTAAATTCACCATCAATCACACTTGCATTGTATTGCTTTATAGTCTGTTCTAATGCCTTAGAATCTAGCCCAATTTTCTCTGCTAATTCTTTGATGCTTTCTGCTACAATGGGCGGGAAAAGTGAAGGCATATAGCATTTTTGCACTTTAGAATCTGTGATAGAAAAAGCAATCTGTTCATCTTGTTGTGCCACTAGCCTACCCCAAATCGCATAGCGTTTAGGCCAAAAGTCCTCACCCTCATCATAGAATCTTTTTGCATATTTATTTACCACAATCCCCAAAGAGACACAATCCACTCTTGAAGCAATTCCGCCATCATATTTGGGAGTCCTCGCATCGATAGCTACCATATGCCCTTGTGTTGGGTCGCCGATGATTTTTGCATTTGCTTTTTGCAAGGCTTTGAGCATTTTGCCTTGATTGAATCGTGTGCCGCGTATGATGAAGTTTTTTGCTTTCTCACCCCACGCTTCTTGTAGCCATTCAAGATTAGATTCAAAGCCACCACTTGCGATGACAAAGGCTTTCGCTTGGAATCTTATCTCCTCATTTTTGTGTTTATTTAGCACCAAGACTTCCTTGCAAGTTTTCTCATTCACGACTAAGTCTAGAGCCTCATATTCATAAAAAATCTCGATTCCAAGCTCTTTAGCGTATGCAAAATACGCATTTACAAGCGACTTGCCACCACCTAGAAAAAAGGCATTAGTGCGTCCTAAATGTAAGGTTCCACGCATTGAGGGTTGGAATCTAACTCCGTGATTTTTTGCCCACACTACCGCTTCTGGTGTATGTGAGATGACAAACCTCGCATATTCTTCATTCGTCTGTCCTTTGGTTACCTTAAAGACATCATCAAAAAATTCATCTTCGCTATATCTATCGCTCAAAACATCGGTGGGGGCATCGTGCATAGAACGAAGATTTCTTGTATGCTGGGAATTTCCACCACGCCATTTTTTAGGTGAAGATTCCAAAAGGGCAATTTTTAGATTCTTATCATTCTCCTTTGCACTAATCGCTGCACACAAAGCGGCATTTCCACCCCCAATCACAATCACATCAAATTCTTTTATTTGCATTATAATTCTCCTCTTTGTTGTCTGTCATAGAATCCATTTTTTCTAAACATATGTTCTAATCTCTTTACCTTTTGTGCTATTTCCAAAGTAATTATAAAGTGTTTTTAGTTTTTTTATTATATAAAAGTATTCTTTTGTATTCAAAAAAATTAAAACTGTTACAAATACCTACTTTCTTAAAGTATGAAACATAAAAATATCAACAGTACAAGATGGCTACAGCAAGTAAATACACTATAACAAAAGGAATATTATGGATTGTACTTCAAAATTCTCTCGAGCCGTATTTTGTATGCCTGATGAATATGAAATCTTGCCATTTTTTGCGCTTTATTTTCATCGCCCTGTTTAATAGCCTCAACAATATTATAATGTTCTTGATAGGATTCTAAAATTCTGCCCGGCTTTGCCAATGTACTTTCACCAAGCAAAATTAGAGATCGGTCCAAATTTTGCATCGTTTTAAAAAGATAATGGTTGTTTGAACAACGATAAATCGTCTCATGAAATAAAAGATTATTTGCTCTAGCTTCGACAATATTATCAATTGTTTTATGCGCTTTGACAATATTGCTTAATATCTCTACTTCTACTTCAGAGGCAAACAAAGTAGCCAATCTTGCTGCCTCTCCTTCTAAAAATTCCCGCATTTCATAAAGCTTTGTGATAGAAATTAAATCCAGCCCAGCAACCATTAGCCCCTTTTTACCATCTTGCACTAAAATACCTTCGTTTAGCAAAATACCGAGAGCTTCGCGTATAGGAGTACGGCTAGATCCTGTTTCTTGGATTAGATCCTGTTCTTTAATTCTATCCTTAGGCTTGAGCTTGCCTTGCCTAATAGCTTCAATCACATGATCATAGATTTTATCACTTAAGTTTTTCTGATTGCTTTTTTGCATTGTACATCTTTGTATCCAAAAATAAATAAATGCATTATATCTTAATTTTGTTTTTTATTCTGCAATAACACTTTACATAGAATCCAACAAAGAAATATTGTGATAATTCAACAGTTTAAAATATCGATATAGTACTTTTTGCAACAAAACATTTGTGATTGTGCAAAATATTAAATCTAAATGCACCACAAAACAATATGTTGTCGCTCACAAATACTTCTAAGCAATATTATATACTCTTGATAGCACATATCTCAATGCTAAATTTTTATACTTATAACACTATACAAAATCTACTAGATTCTAATACACGCGCACAATAAACCGTCGATATAATAAGTATGAACCAATAAACCATACCAGTGGTAAAAAAATAATGCCAACAAAAGGTGCGTTTTGGCTAAGAATATGCATAGCAACAAAATACCCCCCAACGCTTATAAGCAAATACGCATAGCTAAGATTCTTATGAAACCTTGGGTTTGCTACACCAAAAAGTACTATAAGAAAAACACTTGCGATAGGGAAAAGCGAAGTAATAAGCGCTTGAGCAAGTCGGCGCGCTTGGGAATGATTACCCTCAAAAGCACTCTTCCAATACGCCCACAAATCATACGAGCTAAGATTTACTTCATCAAGCTTGGTATTCACTCGCATTTGCGCAAAATCCACGCGTTGCACCTGATTTGGCTCAGTAAAATATGCACTTCCATTACGCAAAATAAGTGTAAAGACCCCATCATCATTAATAATCTCGCCTTCCTGTGCTAACACAAAGCTTTCTTGAGATTCCAGATTGCTTGAAAACAGTACTAATCCTTCATAATGCTTATCCCTAACTCTATCCACATACACAAGCCAATCACCAAGCTTTTGCCCAAATTCACCAGCTTTAATGTTGATATTAACTTCAGCACGCTTTTGTGCCATAAAATTAGCATAAGCACTTTTAGAGAGAGGAATAAGTGCTAGCGAAAAAAACAATAGCACAATGCTTACAAAAACACTAATCCCAACAAACATACCAAGAATCTTGCGTGGTGCAATCCCAAGTGAAAAAAGTACAAGCAACTCATAATCAAAAGAGAGTTTGGAGAGTCCAAGAACACAAGCACAAAAAAAGGTAATAGGAATGATAAAAAAAATGCCATTTGGCATAGAATACAAAAAGATCTGTCCTAAATCCCAAATATTTAGTTTAACAAACTGCGTAACAGTTGCAAGTCCAATAAGTAAAACAACAGAAGCGATAAAAAACAATACGATAAAAAATGGTAAAAAAATCTGTGCAACAGAATAGAATAAATACCGCTTCATCATTGCAGTACTCCTATCAAAAGCCCTAGCGCCAAGCCACCAACAATATAAGGAATTAAAGGAATCATAGTTGGTGTTTTTGTGTGTCTAACCAAAATTTTAGCACAAATCACTACCAAGCTTGCTAGAACACAACCCCAAAAAATGCATAAAATCATATTATAAAACCCAACAAGCCCACTCACGCTTGCACAAAACAAAATATCCGCTTCGCCAAGTACTTCTTTGTGTAGAAGCATTTTCCCAAGTGTACTAAATACCGCTAAAAGCCCAGCACCAAGCAATACATCAGAAAATATATGCAAAGGTATATCCAAAGAAAACTCTTGTCCAGCTATCACAAAAAATGGCAAAAACCCCTTACCGAGTGCAAGCACAAAAAGCGCCAAATTCTGCCAATCTAAAACCGCATAACAAGCAATATCCCACGCACAAAGCGCAATGACAAGCACCACAATAGCCCATACCCATAACATAGCAACAAGCGATACAAGCACATAGCCAGACAAAGCACACATAGCACCGCCTAAAAGAATCCAAGCAAATCCTCTCTTGCTGTAAGGTAATGCAAAAGAATCTGGTATGGATTCTATGCTGCTATGGTAAGGAGAAGCATTGAATATACTAGATTCCCTCTCCCTAGATATGTATTCATTTCGCAAAAACAGCCTACGAATAAAAAGCCAGACAAATGCTGCACCAAATACCGCCCCAACCCCACATAGCAAAATCTTATCAGTAATGCCATAGGGCAATTCACAAAGTGTTTGCCAAAATATATCAGGAGCAATGCTAAACTCGCGCAAAACCTCCATAACTTAGCGCTCAATCCCACTAATCACTGGCACAAACAAACAAGATTCTAAAACCTCTTCATCTGTAAGAACACCATTACGCTTAGTAAAACGCTTAATCACCTGTGTAGATGCTTGACTCTGTTTTGACTTGGCAAATGAAGTGGTCAATACTGTGTCGCTAGATTCTGATGCTATACTCATAGGTGCGACCAAAATTCCTCCTTCTTCCAACTGATCGATGAGTGCTTGGGGGATCTCGCCATCAAGACAAGCTGAAAATAAAATTCTATCATAAGGAGCAAACTCTTCCCAGCCGCACTGCCCATCACCAAATTTCGTATGAATATTGCTCGCACAGCTTTTTCGGATTCTTAGCCGTGCCTCAAATAAAAGTCGCTCAATGCGCTCAATACTAAACACACGCCGAAAGATTTTTGAAAGCACCATCGCTTGATATCCGCTCCCACAACCTATTTCAAGCACACTATCCCCGGGCGTTAAAAATTGCGTCATTTTAGCAACCGTTAGTGGCGAAGAAATCCACTGCTGTGCGTCCATTGGTAGCGGATCAAGACCATAGGCTAAATGCTTATAAAAATCTGGCACAAAATCTTCTCTATTGACAGACTCTAAAGCTTGACGCACAAAAGATTGCAAGGGAAATACTTTTGCAATCTCATTACACATAAAATGTCCTTTTATCTGGTGCATTCCTTGAGCCCTATATTAATGTATTTGCGCATTTTTTCAACCTCAGCGAGATCAATTTTTGCATGAATCACTTCAAGGCTATCATCTTTATAAACTCTACCATAAGGGCTAATAATAGCACTAGATTTTGCCATATTCAAACTTGCACTGCCGCTTGCGACTACAAAGCTTTCATTGGCAATAGCAAGTGCTTTGCAAAGAGTTTCAAAATGATCTTTGCGTGCTTTACCCCATTGTGCTGGGATAAAAATAATATCAACCCCTTTAAGTCGGCTCCAAAGCTCTATAAAACGTAGTTCAAAACACACAAGTGCTCCACAATTAATGCTATCAATACGGAATGGAATAATCTCATTAATAGAACCTGGAGCAAAGTGCAAATGCTCATCACCAAGCAAAAAAAGCTCATATTTTGCTTGTTTATGAACAAGCTCACCCCCAGAAAAGACTTTAAGATTGTTATAAAATTTGTGTCTCTTTTTTTCAATCATTGTAGTGATGATTGTATGTTTGGCACTGGCTTTGAGCAATTGCTCGGTTGCATATTTGCTAAATTCATTTGCTTCTTCCATTTTTTGGTAGCAAAACCCACTAAACACAAGCTCGGGTGTAAGCAAGATAGCACCCTCTTCACTCTCTTGTATTGCTTTCAGTACGCGCGCTAAATTCTCCTCGAACTTTTGCTTTGTCTTGATTTGTAGCGTATATATGTCTTTAAAAATCATCGAAGTTTATGCTCCCTTTTGTGTAGTTTGTTACCTTCGCTTCAAAGAAGTTTGTTTTTTGCTCATTAAAGCTAGAAAAAGAATCTACCCATTTAATAGGGTGTGTGGCATTATAGATTCTAGGCAACCCAACTTTGCTTAAGCGCTCATCTGCTAGATATTCTATATATTGTCTGATAATGCCTGAAGTGAGTCCTAGAATCTGCCCTTGCGTAATATAATCGCCCCAAGCAGATTCCACATCAACAGCACCCTTAAACATCTCTATCACTTCTTCCTCAAGGCTTTTTGTAAAAAGGTCAGCACGCTCTTTGCGCAACGTATTTATCGTATGCTGAAATAAATACAAATGTGTAATCTCATCGCGCTGAATGAAACGAATCATCTGTGCAGAACCAAGCATTTTTCCCGTGCGTGCAAGTGTGTAGAAAAAACAAAATCCACTATAAAAATAAATTCCTTCTAGAATCTGGTTGGCAAAAAGAGCCTTGATAAAGTTACGCTCTGTAGGATTCTCTGCAAGTCCAATGTAGATATTTGCGATATAGTCGTTTTTGTTGCGTAGCTGCATATCAGAGCGCCACATATCGTAGATTTCGTCTGTATTTGCCGAAATAGATTCCACCATAACTGCATAGCTTTGCGAATGGAGCGCCTCCTCGAAAGCTTGACGTATAAAAACAAGATTGAGTTCAGGGCTTGTAATATAGGGGTTTATATTATCGTTGAGATTGTTTGTCTGAAGAGAATCCATAAAAATAAGCTGTGCAAGTGCCCTATCATAACCTATTTTCTCTTGCTCTGTTAGCCCCCTCTCATAGTCACGCTTGTCAGGTACCATATTTACTTCTTCAGGAAACCACGTATTTGCGAGCATAGTTTTCCATAATTTATAAGCCCACTGGTATTTCACACGATTAAGATCAAAAATCGCTGTAGGTTTTCCACCAAAAATCCGCCTATCATTAACGCTTTCATTAGAATGTGGATCGTATATTTTTTTGTGTTTGAGTCGTACTTCGTGTGCTGCCATTTCACCCTCATTCTGGAATTGTAGAACACGGATTGTAGCGTAAAGACTTTTAAGTGTACCTTTTTTTGTGATCCTAATCAGCGCAGGAAAATAATTAAATTGCCATTCTTCAATACTTGCCTATACAAATATTGTAACTTTTTTGCCATTTTTTATAAAAACTTATCAAAAATGTTTAAAAAAATTCGTTT
>CALUTE010000017.1 GCA_944323645.1 uncultured Helicobacter sp.
AAAAGTGGTGACCCCTAGGGGATTCGAACCCCTGTAGCCACCGTGAAAGGGTGGTATCCTAACCGTTAGATGAAGGGGCCACTACACTTAATCAAATGGTGACCCGCGTTGGATTCGAACCAACGGCCCATTCCTTAAAAGGGAATTGCTCTACCAGCTGAGCTAGCGGGTCTGCGTAATAAAAATTGCAATTGTATATTGTTTTAGTGCTTTTTGTCAAGGGCTAGTAAGCAGCTAAATATTTTTTAATAATATTTCAATAGCTTTCGTGCATGCCTGATCTTGAATACTTTGACGGGGGCTTAACACTCCTTTTGCAGCGTGGATCGAGGCGTGTGATGAGGTATGTGGCTCAAAAAAATGATGCTCAATACAGGGTGCTTTCCCTGCGACTTGCACACCCAAAAACACTGTACCAACTGGTTTTAGTGCGCTACCTCCATTAGGTCCTGCTACACCAGAGCTTGCAATTGCCACATCTGCTCCAAAATGTTTCAATGCTCCGCTTAACATCTGTGCTACGACTTGTTCACTCACAGCTCCAAAATCTTCAAGTGTTGTAGTACGCACATCAAGTAATTGTTCTTTAATAGTATTGGCATAGCTTATCACTCCTCCTAAAAAGACTTCTGAAATGCCACTAAGACTTGTAAAATAATACGCCAAAAGCCCCCCTGTACAACTCTCTGCGGTGGCAAGTTTTAATTTTAGTGTTTTAAGTCGGCTAAAGGCTATAGATTCTAGGGAATCTCCAACTGCGACACTACTGCCAAAAAACCCCTGCACCCATTGCACAAACTCGTCTAATCTTTCACCGCTTATGCGCGCACCAGATGACTGATGTTCCCAAGTAAGTCCATAGTGTGCAAGCATTTCCGAACAAAGCGTGTGAGCGGCATCAGAATCTATGGTAAAAAAATATATATTGGTTGAAGACATCTCTGTTCCTTAATCGTTATGAAAGCCTTAATATAGTATTAAAGTTTATTTTAGCTAAAAATTTTATAATTAAAATTTAATCTTAAAAAGCCAAAAGGAGTTAGGGATGAGCAACAAAAAAGAACCAAAGGTAACCAAAAAAGCTATTACCATTCGTCCAGAATCTAACAAGGATCACGCCAAAGAGATCTACAAGAAAAATGGTAAGATGAAAGAGGGTTTTTATCTTGAAGAGCTTGAAAAACTCCAAATTGAGCTTTTAAAGATGCAAAATTGGGTAAAAAAGAACAACAAAAAAGTTCTTATTATCTTAGAAGGGCGCGATGCAGCGGGTAAGGGCGGTGTGATAAAATCTCTAACTGAGCATTTAAACCAGCGTGGTTATCGTGTCGTAGCGCTACCTAAACCAACAGAAACAGAAAAAACGCAATGGTATTTTACACGCTATGTCAATGCGCTTCCTAGCGGAGGTGAGATTGTATTTTTTGATCGCAGTTGGTACAACCGAGCTGGTGTTGAACGCGTTATGGGATTTTGCACACAAGATGAATACAAACAATTTATCTATCAAGTGAGCAATCTTGAGCAAATGTTGATTGCAAGCGGAATCATTATTTTTAAATATTTTCTTGATGTAGGACAAGAGGAGCAAAAACGCAGAATCAAACGTAGAAAAACCGATCCATTACGAATGTGGAAACTAAGCCCCATAGATTCTAAATCGCTTGATTTGTGGGACGAATATACAACCGTTTTTGAAAAAATGCTCTCTCGAACACACACGCCACATTCTCCTTGGATTGTTGTCAAATCTAACGATAAAAAAGCTGCACGTCTTAACATTGCACGCGATCTTTTAAGCAAGCTTGATTATGAGGGTAAAGATCCTTCAGCTGTTTGTATGCTGCCAAATCCAGCGATTTTGCACCCCTACTCATCAGATGTATAGATTCTGCAAGCTAGAGTTAGCCTAAAATAATAGAAAGCAAGCTGAATAGATAGAGTATGGAAGCGCTTGTTGCTTTGTTTGTTGTTGGGTTTGTTAGCGCTATTACTCCTGGACCAGATATTTTGCTTGTTTTGCGTAATACAGTTGCCTTTGGGATAAGACGCGGCTTTATTGTGCTTGGTGGTATTGCAAGCGGTTGGATTGTATATTTGGTTTTTGTTTATTTTGGATTGACGCATTTTCTTAGCCACTCAATCGCCCAAATTATCTTAAGTGTCATTGGTTGCGTGTATTTGGGGTATATTAGCTTTACTATCTATACTAGCACAAACGCACCACTCCCACAAGAACTAGCCCAAAAAAATTGCTCCAAAAATCTCGCCACAGGCTCTGCTAGCAATGCCAATGATTCGTTTAATGCGTCTAGCACGACACCTGATACATTTTTGCGCGCACTTTTTGTAAATCTCTCAAACCCCAAGGCGATCTTGTTTTTCGCAGTCATTGTTACACAGTTTATTGGAGAAACACTTTTACTAAGCATCGTGGTGCTGTTTTGCTCACTATTTTTCGCATTTGTTTGTGTGATTATGGCAGGAGGGTTTTTTCGTCAAGTATTCAACGAGCGTGCTTTGTTGTGGGTTGATCGTGTTAGTGGGGTATTGTTTTTGATGTTTGCGTGTTTGCTTGCTTATAATGCTGTTGAAATTGCCAAGAAGTTATAGTTGTTAGGCTTAAACACAATTTTACCATAGTTGCATTATAATTCCCTCTTACCTAAACTTTGTCTTAAAAGGTCATTGTATGCTTCGATCGTTGTTTGGCAAAATGTTTGGCACGCACAATGATAAGTTGATTCGCAAATATCAAAAGCGTGTCACAGCCATAAATGCCTTAGAATCCAAGTACGAATCATTAGATGATGCACAGCTCAAAGAACACTTTGAAGCACTTAAAGTACGTGTAAATGAAGGGGAAAGCCTAGATTCTGTGCTAGAAGAAAGCTTTGCTATCACTAGGGAAGCAAGCAAGCGTGTGCTTGGTATGCGCCATTTTGATGTACAGCTTATTGGCGGTATGGTGCTAAATGATGGGCGCATTGCCGAAATGAAGACAGGAGAAGGAAAGACTCTTGTAGCAACTCTTGCTGTTTCGCTTAATGCGTTAGGTGGCAAGGGAGTGCATGTAGTAACTGTCAATGACTATCTTGCAAAACGTGATGCAAGTGAAATGGGCGTATTGTATGAATTTCTAGGCTATAGCGTGGGGGTTATCACCGCCGAGCTAAAAGACGATAGCGAGCGACTTAGTGCTTATGCAAGTGATATTGTATATGGTACTAACAATGAATTTGGCTTTGATTATTTGCGCGATAATATGAAATATGACTTAGAATCCAAAGTACAAAAACACCATTCATACGCCATTATCGATGAAGTAGATTCTATCCTGATTGATGAAGCGCGCACACCCCTTATTATTTCAGGACCAACCAACCGAAAAATGGAAAACTATCAAATGGCAGACAATGTCGCTCGACAAATGGAAGCAGGCAAGGATTTTAGCATCGATGAAAAAAATCGTGTCATACTTATTACCGAGGAAGGCATCAAAAAAGCCGAAAAACTATTTAAAGTCGAGAATCTATATAGCATAGAAAACGCTTTGCTTTCACACCATCTTGACCAAGCGCTTAAGGCGAACTTTTTGTTTTTTAAAGACAAAGACTACGTAATTCAAGAAGGGGAGGTGGTGATTGTCGATGAATTTACCGGACGCTTGAGTGAGGGAAGACGCTTTAGCGAAGGGTTGCATCAAGCACTTGAAGCAAAAGAGAAAGTCGCCATTAAAGAAGAAAGTCAAACGCTTGCAGATATTACATTCCAAAACTATTTTCGACTCTATGATAAGCTTGCAGGAATGACTGGTACAGCCCAAACTGAAGCGAGTGAATTTTTGCAGATTTATAATCTTGAAGTGGTTTCTATCCCGACTAATATGCCTATTATGCGCAAAGACTTAAATGATTTGATTTACAAAAGTGAGCGAGAGAAGTTTAATGCCGTTATTAGCAAAATAAAAGAACTCTACGCTAAAGGGCAGCCTGTGCTTGTGGGAACCGCTAGCATTGAAAAAAGTGAGATTCTGCACGAGCTTCTCAAAAAAGAAAAAATCCCCCACACCGTTCTAAACGCCAAACAGCATACTAAAGAATCAGAAATCATAAAAGATGCTGGGCTTAAAGGCTCTGTAACCATTGCTACCAATATGGCAGGACGGGGTGTGGATATTAAAATTGATGATGAAATAAAAGCATTAGGCGGACTCTATATAATTGGCACAGAGCGCCATGAATCTCGCCGTATAGACAACCAGCTACGCGGACGTTCTGGAAGGCAGGGCGATCCGGGCGTGAGTCAGTTTTATCTTAGCCTTGAAGATGCGCTACTTCGGATTTTTGGTAGCGATAAGCTGAAAGGCATTATGGAGCGATTAGGACTTAAAGAAGGCGAACATATCGAATCGGGGCTTGTAACGCGTTCTGTCCAAAATGCACAAAAAAAGGTCGAGAATCTGCATTTTGAATCGCGTAAGCATTTGCTTGAGTATGATGATGTCGCCAATGAACAGCGCAAAAGTGTGTATAAATTTCGCGATGAGTTGTTGGATTCTACCTATGATATGCGTGAGCGTGTAGAGCAAAATCGCCTTTTTGCACTGGAGACACTTGTTGAGCGTGTGCGTTTCAACCAAGATGATGTAGGGCTTGATGTGGTAGCAGTGTGCAACGCCCTAAAAGAAGAGTTTGGGTATGATCTAAATCCAAGCGAACTTGAGAATCTAAGCGAGGGTGAATATATCCAGCATATAGCCCAAGCACTTACTACAAGCTATGAAGAAAAAATGGCGCATATCAGCCAAGAGCAGCGCAACGAAATAGAGCGAATTATATATCTACAAACCCTTGATACATTATGGCGCGAACATCTTTACACAATGGATACGCTAAAAACCGGAATTTCTTTGCGTGGCTATAATCAAAAAGATCCACTCGTAGAATACAAAAAAGAAAGCTACAATTTATTTATAGAGCTCATTGAGCAAATCAAGCTTCAATCAATAAAAATGCTACATATTCTCCAGCTCCAAGCACCAGAATCTAATCAAGAGCAAACACAAGAAATCCTAAGCGATTTGCAAACTTCACAGCAGCACCTTAATTACAACAAAGATAGCATCGAAGAAAACCTTGCAACAGAAGATTTTGGGCTAAGTCCATTAAGAAATGGCAAAAAAATCGCACGTAATGATCCTTGTCCTTGTGGGAGTGGCAAAAAGTACAAACTATGCCATGGCAGAAGTGGTCCCAAGAAAGGGGTATTAGCACAATAATGCCAAAGCAATTAAACCACACTGACAGAAGCAAAGATATACCTCCACGCACTATGCCAAAGAGCATCGTATGGTTTTTGCACAAAAAGTTTTTGCGTTTTGATAGAACACAGCCCTTTATTTCTATCACTGCACTTCTTGCATTTTTAGGCATAGGTGTTGGGGTTATGGTACTTATTGTTGCTATGGCAATTATGAATGGTATGAGCAAGGAATTTGAGAAACGCCTTTTTGTAATGAGTTATCCATTAACGATTTTTGCGCTAAATCAACAAGGTATTCGTGATGATCTCATACAAGAATTAGAAGGACGATTTTCACATATGCGTTTTAGCCCTTACCTCTATACTCAAGCTGTTGCTCGCATAAATGGTTCTATGGAAGCAGCTATGCTCTTTGGGGTTGATGCACATAAAGAAGCATTGATTAATCCGGTATTTGCTAAGGCTTTTGCAAATAAAGATGAGAGGGACTATTTTATGCAAGAACGCTTTTCAATCGTAGTTGGAGAGCCCATAAGTAATGCACACTTTCTAACGCTGGGCGATAAAATCACCCTTTTTTTTACTCAGCTTGAACCAACTGGGCTTGTATTAAGCCCGATTATGAAGCGCTTTATGCTTGTGGGATCTTTTAGTTCGGGAATTAGCAGCTATGATTCTGCTTATATGTATGCCAATATCCAAGCACTTGGTGCCATAAAAAATCTTCCACAAGGTCTCTATGATGGCGTACATATCTATTCTCCAAAGCCTATGGAAGACAAACAGAATCTACGCCAATATTTAGATTCCAAAGGACTTACCCATATTGGCATAGAAGGCTGGTGGGAGCGCAACAGTAATCTATTTGCCGCAATGAATTTGGAAAAAAATGTCCTATTTATTGTACTAATGCTCATTATCCTTATGGCAAGTTTTAATATTATCAGCTCTCT
Organism: uncultured Helicobacter sp.; assembly: GCA_944323645.1. Taxonomy (GTDB): domain Bacteria; phylum Campylobacterota; class Campylobacteria; order Campylobacterales; family Helicobacteraceae; genus Helicobacter_B. The sequence continues at coordinate 6,219 of CALUTE010000017.1, forward strand.
ACTTATGGTTGTTATGAATCGCCGCAAGGAAATCGCGCTTTTATTAAGTCTTGGAGCAAGTAGGCAAGAGGTTCAAAAGATATTTTTTGCAATTGGGGCAAGCATAGGCTTGGGAGGTATTGTCTTTGGTGTCTTGCTTAGTGGAGTTGTATTGTGGGTACTTGATACTTTTCCTATTGTGAGTTTGCCTGCTGATGTGTATGGTATCAGTAAGCTACCTCTAGATTTGGATATGCTTGATTTTATTGCTACGCTTGTTGGGGCTATTATCATCATCTGCCTATCCTCATACTATCCTGCCAAAAAAGCTTCTAAAATTGATATATTGAGTGTACTTAGAAATGAGTAATGGTTGATTCAATAAACTTTAAGCACAAAAAGCCTATGATTAGGCACTTCTAATGGTGTTTGAGCTTAAAGCCTGCTAAGATTCTAGAGTTTTTGGAAGCTAGCTTGCAACACTTTAGAGAATCTAAGCACGGGAGATAAGCGTGAAAAGTATTTATGTTGGCAACCTTCCATACTCTACCACTAATGAAGAGATGATGACACTATTTGGCAAATTTGGGACTGTACATTCTGTCAAGCTTATTAACGATCGTGAAACAGGCAGGGCAAAAGGCTTTGGCTTTGTAGAAATGGAAGATGAAAGTGCGCTAGAGGCTATTAGTGCGCTTGATAACACCGAGTTTATGGGAAGAAAGCTTCGAGTCAATGAAGCAAATGCCAAAAAATAGCACTATACCAAGGCGTAGTTGCTAGAGCTTCAAAAGTCGTGTATTTTAGTTTTACTTTAACCGTACTATTATATCTTTAGAGGTTATGTGATATTTGGATCAATAAGCTCACTTACTTGCAAGTAGTATTTCCCCACCCTACCTAAATGTGGTGGCATAAACCGCAAATCATCACGATAGATTTCGTCATCGACATAACAGCTTTTCGCTTCAAGGAACAGGGTTTTTTCCGTACCACCAAAATCTAGTACATCATATAAATCACAAAAATGTGCGACCCGCACACCCTCTGCAATTGGTGGATAATCGTTATCTATGAGTTTTAGGGAGATATCAAATACGCTTGCTTCGCTTTTGTCTGCATCAAGCTCTTTGGCAGTTTGCTCTAGTTTTGGCAAAAAATCCACCATAACAAGATTGAGCGTTGCTTTTTTAGTAGCAATAATATTCTGCAATGTATCTTTTGGGCTGCCATCAGATTTTGTACTAAGACAGATCGAAAAAATCGGAGGATTTGAGCTTACAACACCAAAGAAGCTAAATGGAGCAAGATTCACTATGCCAGATGTGCTTGTGCTTGCTACCCAAGCGATAGGACGTGGTGTAATAGTATTACTAAGAAGACGATATTTTACGAGCGCACTTTGGAAAGAAAAGTCAAACAACATAAGGACTCCTTATCTGTAAAACATAGATTCTACAATATATCTAACTAACTTGTGATATTTGTTTGTTTAATGCGTTATTTATAGCTTGTATCACCATATTGGGTGTGATATTTTTCATACAATTATGATGCACAAGCGGACAAACTCGCTTTTTGCAGGGTGCGCAAGCGAGGTTGGCACTAAGGAGCGTGAAATGTTCTGCTTTATAGGGTGCTGTTTCTTCGGCATTAGTTGGTCCAAAAATTCCTATTGTAGGGATATTGAGCGCACTTGCAATATGCATAGAGCCGCTATCATTACTCACAAATACACTAAGCTCACTAATCTCGCTCATAAGTTCTTGAATGCTTGTTTTGCCACAGCGATTGATAAGCAGCTGCAGTCTAGAATCTTGCGTGCTAGAATCTGTTTGTAGTGTTTGCGTTAGGTTCTCTTGCGTAAGAATAGCTTGTGCCTGCATAATAATAGATTCTGCTAGTGGGGCATCTTGATATATGCCATATATTCGCACTTCTACTCCATTGGAAACAAAATGCGCTGCTATGGCAGCAAAGTATTCAGGCAAATAGCATTTTGCGCTTCCATATGCTGCACCAGGATTTAGCCCAATGATTAAGTGTGTTTTCTGTGCAGATATGTTTGTAGGGAGGTGTAAAAGCGGCTTTGACACGAGTTCTTTTAGAGAATCTTTCGTTAAGCACCCTTTATTATAGCTTGGATTCTCAAGAAGTGGTGTAAGCAAAAAGGCATAGCTCATTACCTGGTGGATATTTTTTTGACGAGCAAGAGAGTGCGTGAGAAGCATACGACCAAAAAAACGCTTATAGCCTATGCGTATTTTTGCTCTAGTAGCATACAAAAGAAGTGCAGAGTAGAAGTGGTTTGTAAGGCTTATTGCAATATCGATTTCGCCTATTGTGGTGTGTATTTTGCGCCCTAATTGCCAGGTGGCGTAGAATCTATTCTTTGCTTGTTTGGTTGTGTCTTCAAACTTCCCAGTAATAGCAGAATCCAGTGTAAAAAGATCAAGAATTGTTGGTGGAGCAACGAGATAAAAAGAGGCGCTAGGAAATAAATGTTTAAGAAGCTCTAGTACTGGTGTGCTCATTACCCCATCGCCTAGCCAATTAGGCAGTCGCAGAAGAATTTTCATCTACACCCCTTTATAACTCACAATATATCGCTATGTCAATTTCATTTTGTGCTTGTGAATTTTAGCAACTTTGTTGTAATATCTCAAAACTTTTCAAGCACAATTATTGGCTGATTTTAGATTGATATGGAGTTTAGAGTATGGCAGAACAAAGATTGGTTACTCCGCGTACGCTTAGTGGATTCCACGACTGTTTACCAAGGGAGGCAATGGCAAAACAGAATCTTATCCAGATTCTATCAGATGTATTTAAGAGCTTTGGGTTTGTACCTATTGAAACACCACATCTTGAATACGCAGATATTCTTGCAAAGCACGGTAGCGATGAAATACAAAAAGAACTGTACCGCTTCAAAGACAATGGGGGGCGCGATGTTGTGTTACGGTTTGATCAAACTGTACCTTTAGCGCGCTTCATATCGCAATATAAAAATGAGCTAGATTTGCCATTTAAACGCTTTGCAATTGGTAATGTATTTCGTGGAGAGCGTGCGCAAAGAGGGAGATACAGAGAATTTACACAATGCGATTTTGATTTTATTGGAAGCAATTCTATTGCGTGTGATGCGGAAGTTATCGAGGTGATTTATGCTTCATTTGTGGCATTGGAAATAGAAGAATTTACAATTTGGGTTAATCATCGTAGTATTTTAAATGGAATCTGCAAGTATTTTGGAATACAAGAGGTTGAGGCATTTTTGCGCATTATCGACAAAATCGAAAAAATCGGTACAGAGGGAGTAGCAAAGGAGTTGCAAGCTACACTGCTTAATGACACAGAAAAAATAGAGCACATTTTAAAAATTATCACCACAAAACAAACCATTGCCTTTGATGAGTTTTTTGCTTCCGTGGCATATATGAAAGAGTGGAATGATGAGTTAAAAAGGGGGTTAGAAGAGCTTGAAGAGATGTTTGAGATTATCAAAGATTTGGAAATGGATAAATCAGTGTGTCGTGTCAATTTCTCTATAGCACGCGGACTTGGCTATTATACAGGAATTGTTTATGAGACAACACTTGATCGACTAAAAGGCATTGGTAGCGTATGTTCTGGTGGTAGGTATGATAATCTTACAAAAACCTTTTCAAAAGATCCGCTAAGTGGTGTGGGTGCAAGCATTGGGCTAGATAGATTGCTTGCAGCATTACAAGAACTCAAGTTATTAGAAGGGCGACAAACAAGTGCGCGGGTACTCATTGTATGTATGGATAAGTCCTATTTTGGCTATGCACATAAGATTGCGGAATCTTTGCGCCGCAGTAAAGTTTCTACAGAAGTCTATCCCGATACTACAAAACTCAAAAAGCAACTGACTTATGCAAATAACAAAGGGCACGAATATTGCCTTATCATTGGTGAAAATGAATATCTAAGTCATACATTTACACTAAAAAATATGACAACAGGTATGCAACTAGAATCATTAACCTTCCTGCACGCTCTACAAATCATCAAAGAGTAGTATTGTAAAAGGAATGGTTTTGAAAATAGATATATCACTATTGATTAGATGTTTTGGTATATTTTGTGTTGCATTTTTTTTGTGTTCTTGCGCACATACTCTTGATGAAGACAAGGCACAAGCAATCACTGAGCAAGATATGGATCTTTCAACAAGGGAAATTTTTGTCCTAGAATCTGGAAAATGCACTGCTCACATTCCAACAAGTGCAAAACTAAGTTTTGTTGGGGATAATGTACTTGGAGATTATAAGGGGTCATCAGGTCAAACTTTTAATGCTAAGTTTGCTGAAGTCAATGAAGATTTTGCTTATTTTTCTGCAGGTGTGCGCGAGGTGCTTTTAAGCGATGATCTCACTATTGGCAATATGGAAGGCGTATTGAGTGATAAAAACCTTAAAAATGCTTTTGAAAAACCTTTTTCATTTAAGGGTACGTCGCGTTACACAGAGATTCTGAAAATAGCAGGGTTTGAAGCACTAAATGTTGCCAACAATCATTCGCGTGATTATGGGGCACAAGGATTTCAAGATACGATTGAACATTTAAGTAATGCGGGGCTCGCTGTATTTGGTGAGGGGATCATACATCTTTATGAAGTCAATGGCATACGCTTTGGGCTTGCCGGACATAGGGGCTGGAATCTAGGCATAAAGTCTCAAGTAAAAAAAGAAATCGATCTTTTGCGCTCTAAGGGGGCTGATATTGTGATTTTTACATTCCATTGGGGTGAAGAGAGAATGCACTATCCTAACGCAGCACAACGTGAGCTCGCTCATTTTACGATAGATTCTGGGGCAGATATGGTAATTGGTCATCACCCTCACGTTTTGCAGGGTATCGAGGAATACAAGGGTAAAAAAATTGTGTATAGCTTGGGAAATTTTATCTATGGAGGCGCAAAAAACCCTAGCGATAAAGATACAATGATTTACCAGACCCATTTTATCAAGCTAGATTCTAGACAAGATCGCAAAGAGTTTTTAGAAGAATTACGCTTTGATGTTTGCGCAAGAGAAGCCTATCTCAATAAAGATTATATACCAAATATAGAGCGCATTGACACGATTGAGGATTTTGTATTGATTCATAGCATTATACCAGCAAGCATTAGCTCTACACCAAGCCACAATGACTATTCGCCAAAAATATATGAAAAGGATTCTGCGCCTTACCGAAGAGTATTGCAACGAATGCAGCAGTATTCTACTCTAAAAAACCAAGCAAAATCTCTCAAAAAATCAAGAAAATAAGAACCAACCTCCTGCACATATACCTAATTAACCCCAAAATGGAGGTGATTTGCACTCCAAAGGGGTTAGAAAATATATTTTGCGCCCAATGTTATTAGGTGTAGCTGTCCTAAACCATCTTTAGACTGGATAAAACTTCTCGTGTTGTCTTTTAGTGCAATCGAATACCCAACCCCGACATCAACCTTATCTTGCCATATCTTATATCTCGCACCTATCCCTGCCATATAAGCATTTGCATCAGGAATCCCAAACCGACCTTGAGGAGCTGGTGTTTCATCAAACGCGCAAGAAGCCATTAGGCGTGCTTTTTCGGTGGTGTAGGTAAGCCCCAATCGATATGCACTTGAATTTTTCCAGCCACGACCCATCGCCACAGCACCATAATCTGCCGCACCCATCATATCGCCAACATTTATGCTTCCAAGGATTGTATCAGGATTAAAAACTTGGTTGGCATACCCAAACTCAAAAATATTTGCCTGACTCCAAAAGGTGTATTCATAGACAAATTCCGCCTTTAAACGTCCAAAGTCTTGTGCAATCGCGACAGCTAAAATAGCAGGCATATCTGTGCTAAGTGTCAAATCAGCATCCATATCAACAGGTATTACATCGGCTATCACGGGATTGACATTTGCGATTGCATCAAGCTTTCCTTTCATATCAAAATGCACAGATGAGCGATAAGTTGCTGCTATTGTGAGAGATTTGATAGGGCGAATACTTAAGCCCGCATTCCACCCCATACCCCAATCTTTTGCTTGAGATTTTTGCTCGACTTTTGTTGTACCTTGAGAAAGTCCGGGCACATCATAAGGTACATAGAGTGTGTTATTAAACGCACCTCCAGAGTAAATCGCTCGCCAACCCCCACCAATAGAAATCACATCGTTAAAACTAATACTTGCAACAGGGTTTAATTCAATCATATAAATAGAGACATCATCTAAAAAGCTTCCACCTTGTCCTCCCCAATTCATCGCAAGCCCAGAGGGAGTTGTCATAGAAGCACCAAAAGTAATCTTTGTGGAAGAATGTGGCTTAAAAGCTTTTGTCTTTATAAATGCTTTTGGTGCAAAATTCATCGATGTGTCTGCTGTACCATCAACATAAGCGGGGCAGGCTCCGGGTTGTGCACAACCAGATTGTATTATCCCTCCTAATGCTGAAGCCCCTTTGTCTCGATTTTCTGTGGTAAAATTAAAGCCGGGCACTAAGATAAGCGTTCCATTTAGCTCAATCTCTGCTCGCTCATCAAGCCCCATATTTGCGGGGTTATAATAGGTAGAATCCGCGCCACTTGCCCCAGCAACATAAGCAGAATTTAATGCAACTCCATTAAGACTTTGCTCAGCAAGCCTAAAGCCTGATGCAATAACCAGATTCGGTGTAATTAGTAGTAATATACTCCAAAGTAGCATTGCAAAACATTTCTTCATACCAAAACTCCTTAAGTCAATGTGATGCAGTTTTCTCATTAAGTGGATCAAAAAAAACAACTTTAAAAATATTTTTTAATGAAATTTACATTAGATTCTGTAGATACTAATACCATTTTAATCAAATAAACGATAACATTTCGGGCGTTGCGCCTATCTAAGATTTAAAAAGCTTAAACAAATTTTAGGGCAACTATGCCAACAATCATATTGACACAAGGAGCTAGCGATGGCTAAAATCACAAATCGACAAATCGACAAAAAAGCAATATCAGAGTTTTTCCAGTTTTGTAAAGAAAACGAAGTGGAGTTTATCGATTTTCGCTTTACTGATATTAAAGGTGTGTGGCATCATTTGAGTTTTTCGATAAGTGCTGTTGATGAGGAGAGTTTTTATGGAATCCCATTTGATGGTAGCTCACTCCCTGCTTGGCAGCCTGTCAATAAATCTGATATGGTACTTATCCCTGATCCAGTACGCTATTTTATTGATCCTTTTACTGCTGATACTACAGTTGTGGTTTTTTGTGATATTTGGGATATCTACAAGAATGAACCTTATGAAAAATGCCCACGCAGTATCGTCAAACGCGCAATGAAGTACCTTAAAGAAAGTGGTGTTGGCGATGTGGCATATTATGGACCAGAAAATGAGTTCTTTGTATTTGATTCTGTAAAAATCAAAGATTCTGTTAATTGTCAATACTATGAGATAGATTCTGAAGAGGGTGAATGGAATCGAACACGCGAGTTTGAGGGGGTCAATATTGGACATCGTCCCGGTACAAAAGGCGGCTATTTTCCGGTACCACCAGTGGATTCTATGATGGATTTACGCGCTGAAATGGTTAAGGTGCTTAATCAGGTTGGCTTAGAAACTTTTGTAGTACATCACGAGGTGGCACAAGGACAGGGTGAAATCGGAGTAAAATTTGGCGATATGCTTGAAGCAGCAGATAACGTACAAAAGCTAAAATATGTCGTAAAAATGGTTGCACACCTAAATGGTAAAACCGCAACCTTTATGCCAAAACCTCTTTATGGCGACAATGGTAGCGGAATGCACGTACATATCAGTATTTGGAAAGGAGGCAAAAACCTCTTTGCTGGCGATGCGTATGAGGGACTTAGTGAATTAGCACTCTATTTTTTAGGGGGCGTACTCAAACATGCACGCGCTCTTGCGGCTTTCACAAATCCTAGTACCAATTCCTACAAACGATTGATTCCAGGGTTTGAAGCACCTAGTATTTTGACATATTCTGCACAAAATCGTAGTGCTAGCATCAGAATCCCTTACAACAGCGGCGAAAAAGCAAAGAGAATGGAATTTAGATTTCCAGACAGCTCTAGTAACCCTTATTTGGCATTTGCTTCTATGCTTATGGCGGGACTTGATGGTATCGCAAACAAAATCCACCCGGGCAAACCTATGGAGATAAATCTATTTGAACTTACACTTGATGAAATCCGAGAAAAGGGTATAAAACAGCTTCCTCACACCCTGCGCCACGCTATAGAGGAAATGCTTGTCGATAAAGCCTATCTTGAAAAAGGGGGCGTGTTTAGCGAAGAGTTTATTCAAACATATAAGCAATACAAGTTTGAAACAGAGATCTGGCCTTGGGAAGGACGACCACATCCATTTGAGTTTATCACGACATATAGCTGCTAGAGCGCAAAGATTTTAGATTCTACATAGTAATGCACCTTTTGGAATCTTCAGAATCTAAAATCTTATCATCATTGCCCATATAAAGATCGTATTCTATTCTCTAGGCTTGGGTGCGTACTAAAGGCATCGCCAAAGATATAAGCTGCTTTTCGTGTAGGGTTTGTATCAACTTGTGAAAAATCATAACGCGCATAGTTATCTGAAATCTTTTTTAGTGCACTAACAAGCGGCTCTGGATTATGCATAAGGTATGCACTTCCCGCATCTGCCATATACTCTCTAGAACGACTCAAAAACATTTGTAGCCAAAGTGTCAAAAGCGGCAATACAAACTGCAAGATTAACAAAATAGTGCGGGCTTTTTGTGCGCCTTCAGAGCGATTGTTACCAAGAAACATCCACACAGCACTATTACATACAAGCAACAAAATATTACTCAAAATCCCAACACACATCGTAAGTCGCACATCTCCGTGCCGAATATGGCTTAGCTCGTGCGCTAACACTGCTTTTAACTCTTGATCGCTTAACGTTTGAGCAAGCTTACTTGTAACTGCTACAAGCGAATTCTCCTCGCTCCAACCGCTTGCAAATGCATTCATATAAGGTGCATCAATCAGATATAAACGCGGTGCTACCCTAAAACCTGCGCGCATAAGCACATCATCAAATGCATTTCGGATACGCGCTTGCAATGGCGCTAGACGTGTAGATTCTGGGATAAGCTCGTATGCATCACCTTCAAGCATAATCGCATCAAAACGCGACAAACTATACCAAATAACCCCTACCGCAGCAAGCCCAGCAAGTACTGTAATAAGTGGAAAAACCTGCAAACTCAAAAGCATATAAAACCCATACTCCAAGCTTGGAGCATCGATTCGGACAATATCTACAAGCAATCCAACAAATACAAAGATCGCAATATACAACCCAAGTGCTGCATATGTTTTTACAATATTTTTACGTATAATCATATCAAAACTCATACTAGCTCCTCTTTTGCAATAGTATAGTGCAATTTCTTACGCGCAAGCTGTTCCAAAAACGTGGTAGCATACGCACCCTTTGGCAGGCTAAAATTAAGCTCAAAATGTGCATCTTGTGGTTTATAAACACTCTGTATATCATCTGCCCATACCCAAGCATAGCGTCTTGCACTGCTTGCATTTAGATTTTCAAGAAATGCACACTCTAATGCCAAGGCACTGCCCATAGAAAGCTTTTGGTGTTTGCCACTAAGTAATCCCGTTGGTGCAAAACCCCTTTGCGCGAAACGCTCACTTTCATATGCATTAATAGATTCTAGCATAAAGAGTTTGCCATAGGGATAATGACAACACAAATCCCCGCTAAGTAACTTAAATATCTGTGTCTGTCCATACAAAGAGGTGAGATTTTCTTTGATATTGTGCGCTAGTAGTGTGCTTATAAAATTTTGCGAATATTCAGAATCTAAAAAATCCTGCCAAGGCTGTTGTTGAGTCTGCTTTGGTGAGTTATGATACAGCTTATGTGCTAGAATTTCTTTCATCTCTGCTGGAGAAAAAGTATTGACCCACACACTCAAATGTACGCGTGCTTCAAGCCACGCATTGAACAAAAAACTCTGATAACTTGCTATGAGGAAATCTCGCATTGTGCGTTGTATTTTTGGTATTTTAGGCTTATTTTGGTTCATATAAGTGCTAAACAATGCAGCATAAGATGTATCATTAGGTACAGAATGCTTATGCACTGCTTTTGTGGCATTGTGGTGCGCCCACCCAAGTTTGTAGTTATCTCCATAAATCCCAAAACGCTGAAATCCAAAAAAGTTTGGAAAACCATTTTTGCCAACAATGCCAAGGACAGATTCTAGTTTGCTTGCTTGAGCTTGACCGACCTTTTTAAGTCGTATAAAAAAACGATTGCCCTTAAGATGTCCTAAACGCAATTTATTGTTGTGCAAAGTTACGGAAAGCAGCTTGATATTATGCTCACGCTCTAGCGTATCAAAGCGAGATTCTAAGCTGTGAGTACTTTTTTTTGGCAGAGAGATAAACTGCGTGGTAGTGGCAGATTTGTCTTTTAAGCCTGCATAACCTATATCTTTTGGATGAATATTAAAATGCTTGCTAAGAAGCTTGATAAGATCAAAAGTGGTGAGGTGTTTTTTGCGTATTTGCAGAATCTGGTGCTCGCCACTACCGCTAAATTTGTAGAGTGGGATCTCTTGAACAACAAAATCACGCGGACTATGCGCGAAATAAAACTCAATTGGTGTATGATTATAGATAAAACGCATAAGCACTACACCACTACGCGAGGTAAAAATGGCGAAAGATGTGTCAAAATCACATATGGAATTGTTCTAAAAGTTTGTGCCCATCCACGCACATCATCAAATACACAAATCTCTTTTTTCTCGCTCTGGCAAGAGAAGTTGTCCATAGACATAACTGGTAAAATCTCCTCACCACTTGCACAAAACAATCGACCCTCGCTTCCACTCAAACGAAACAATCCATCACCATAGCCCACATCATATGTGCTAAAAACCCCATCTTTTCGCACCTTACTAACGCCACCATAGCCAATACGTTCGCCCTTTTTTAAAAAAAGAGAGGATATTTTTTTCGCCCATAAACTTGCTACTGGTCTTAGTTGAATATGTAGTGGCACATCACTTGTATGATAACCATAAGCACCAATCCCAATCCGCACAATATCATCAAACAAAGCAGAATCTAATCTCCACTCCTTGCAAAGCTCTCTTTGCTGTGCATAAAAGCGTAAAGCTCCACTTGTGCTTAGAGAATGAAATCTAGGGCGTGGGATATGGTTGCGCTCAGACCAAAGAAGGACACGTTGCTTAATCGCATAAAATCTCTGTATAGACTGCATAAAACCCCTATCATCATTATCCCCATAGCCATTGTGAGCAAAAACTCCACCAAGTCGTATATGCGGAGAGCGTTCAAGAAGCATCAAGGCAGAATCTAGTTCATCTGCTGCAAGACCATTACGATTCATACCAATATTTACTTTGAGTTCAATCGTGCGTTGGTATGGGATGCTTGGGATTTTAGACACTTCTTGTGGTGAATTTTTTAGCATAGCTTGTGTGCTATATCCGCAAGCCTTATCAGGAAACCACGCAAGCATTGCCTCTAACTCTGCTAAAGAAGCAATAGAATGCCAAATATTGCTTGGTGCATCATAAGGCACTTCACCATATAAAGTCGTAATTACCGGAAAAAGCTCATAAATCTGCATAGCTTCTGCATAGTTTTTTACAAACACACTCTGTATGCCCCAAGAATGCGCTAAGGAAGCGATTTGTGTCAATCCATGCCCATAGGCATTGTCCTTTAAGACAAGTGCCAACTCTGGAGCGGATTGGATAGTACTAGCAATATGATGCGATATAGTATTGAGATTGTGCTCAAACGCCAAAGAATCAAGACGAATATATGCCATTATGTCCCCTTTCTCTCAAAGAAGCTCTAAATACTACCTTTGCAATAACTTGCTTAAGGTGCTTTGGGAAGAGTGGAAATATAGCTTGCCAAGGCTTCTATCTCTTCATCACTAAGATTTTGTGCTTGGATATACATAACGTTTTTTGCGCCACCATTATTGGCAGTTTTGGCACGATACCCTCGCAAATCCGCAATAACTTTTTGTTTGCTAAGCCCAGCAATTGTTATATTACCTTTTGAGCCGGGTGCTATATGTTGCCCTTGCTCACCATGGCAAGCAATACAACGCTCAAACACAGCAGGCTTTTGAGCACTGTATGCCACAAAAAAACACAATGCTATCAATAAGCCATACTTCATCATAGCTCCTTATTGCCTATTCCTTATTGCCTATAAAGATAAATCTTTAGTTCTTGATTTTCGAGCAGTAGATTTGTTTTGCTGCTTTGGGAAACGCTAAAGTTGCCTTCAAACCCACGTATAAGACGAAATTCAAAACGCGATATTTCATTTGGTGAGCAGATCTTGCGTGTTGAATTGCCAGCAGTGATTTCAATGTGCTTTTTATCACTCCAAACATAGCTTGCAAAATACGACCCGCAACCGCTTTGCCCAGAAATTCTCCCTTGTGCTATGTCAAAATTTAGGGTGGCCACTTCATCAATCCGTGCTAATTCTTGCAGTTTAGCACGATCTAAGCTAGCAAACTCTGCTAGCTTGCTAGCTTCTTTGATAGATTCTGCAAAATCTTTTGCATCTTGTTCGGTATTTTGATCATCATTTGAATTCTCTTGATCTTGCTCATCTAATTTATACTTGGCAATTTTTGCAAGCATTTGAGGCGCATAAAATACCTCATCACCCACGATAATCTTTGCAATCTGCCAATCATTGCCTATGATATTGCCTTGTGTTGCCTTACGCTGAATATAATCAAAAAGCGAACACCCACTAACACCAAACAAACAAAAAAGGCTTAAAAACGCATACAAAGTGACATTTTTGCCTTGCCTTTTACAATTTTGCCATACTGTACAAAATTTCTCCACCATACAACAATCCCTTATAACTTATTGCCACTTGTGCTGTTACGCATTCTAGCGAAAATTATTGAAAGTAAGCAAAAGTCAGTCCAATTATGCGGTTTTTACAATATTTGCCTCAGAACTTTTTTGCTATAATACTGATTTATTTTGACAATAAGGAATGGCGTGAAGAAAGTTGTGCTTGTCCTAGATGGAGTTGTTGCAAAAACATTTCTTGATTCTGTATTGGAAAAATATTTTAGTAACAATCTTTATGTAGTGATCGTAAAAGATCCTTCTATGATTCCAGAAAAAATCCCAAGCGCTTTTCATTTTTATCATTTTGACTTTACTTCAGCTTTTCACCTTAACCAAACTTTCGAAGAACACCGTGGTAACGAGCTAAGTGATGTGTTTTTAATCATCGAAGATCCAGCCCAAAAGCGTGCAGTGTTTGATATTTGCCGAAAAATTTGTAAAGAAGCAAGATTTGTGACATTTGCAAGTGGCTTTGATGAAGAATATCTTACCCATAAAAATGAGCGTACAATTTTTATCGATGATTCTGATGTGGTAGCAGGGCAGTTTATATCGCGCCTGCCTAATGTCCCTATTATCCCGCGTGGATTCGGACTAGGAAAGGGCGAGATTATGGAGGTTGGAGTGCCTTTTGGGAGTGCTTTTGCTTATCGACACATCGGATCAATCCAGCAAAAAAACTATAAAATCATTGGTCTTTATCGCCAGAATAAGCTGCTACTAAGCACATTTTCTCTTGTAATTCAGCCACAAGATATCGTCCTTGTCGCAGGCGATCCAAAAACACTTACCAATATCTACAAACAGATAAAATCTGACATTGGGCAGTTTCCCTCGCCATTTGGGCGCGATATTCACGTCTATGTTGATATGCTCCTACAAAAACCTAATGTCTTGTTTGCAGACATTGAGCAGGCAATTTTTTTTCATAACCTCATACGCTCAACAAAATTATTTGTCAATGTGCTCAATCCTTCAAACTTTGATATGATTTATGCGATCAAAGAAATATGTGCGCACGATCCAAGTATTGTCCTAAATTTTGATTACCAAAATCTAAGCTTCGCCCAAAAGCTACAAAACGATAGCGCCAAAAAGATTGGGCTTATCGTAGTGGGAAAAGAAATATTCTCCTCACGCACAAATCGCAAGGTGCTTTTTAAGACAGCATCGCCTGTCTTAAAAACTGGCTCTCTTAGCCTAAAAGAAGCAAAAACAAGCGTTGTAGTAGTCAATGAAGAGATGAATGAAGGCGAGAATATTTCTAGTGTAATTTTTGATGTAGCTATCCAGACCAAAATGGATATTCAAGTCTATGACTTTGAGCCCGATGCCCACCATCAAGATGCGATTCTTAAAAACTATGAAGCACTTGGAAGGGGCTTTGGTAAAAAGGTACAAATCATAAAAAGTACGATCAAAAACCCTATTTTCCATCTCAATGACTTTAACGAAGCGGTGCTACACTTTCTGCCATTTGAAGAGCGTATGGTGCACTCTAAAGCATTTGCATTGTTTTCTACCAAAACAGAACACGTAGCACTTCTGCTCAACAAACATCCGCAAATGCTCGTACCCATTGGCTAAATTATACTAATATCTCCTTGCATTGCCTGACATATAAGGCTATATTCTCACACTCCATTAAGGCAGAACGCATACATACGCCTTGTATTCCTAAACCTTTTAGCCTTGCTAGATTCTCCAACCCTATTCCACCAATAGCAAAAAGATCTATATCACAAGACTGGCGTATATCTCGCAAAATCTGCAGACCTTTTGGTGTAAGATTAGGCTTTGATTTGCTTGCAAAAATATGTCCAACTATCGCATAATCTATGCTAGATTCTAGAACTTTTAGCTCCTCAATGCTATGAATAGAAGCCCCCAGAATCTTAAAATGGGTACGTATTTCGCCTAAAATCGCTCGATATTCAAAAGGGCAGTGAAATGCATCGCTTTTAAGCCGCAAGGCAACCTCATAGAATCTATGCAATGCGCAAAGCACATCATATTTTTTGCACAACCTTAACACTTCTTTTGCAAGTGAAAAATACTCCTCTTGGCACAAATGTTTTTCACGCAAAATCAACATATCAATACCTGCTTGCACAAGCGCTTCTATGCGCACCAAAAAATCATTCTTGCAGCAGGTAGTATCTGTTATAGCAACTAATCTAGCCGACATACACGCTATCACTCATTACAGGCTGTAGATTCTTTGCTTTAAGGATAGCTATAATCTCCTCTACCCCTCTAGAATCTGAAACCTCAAACTGGTCATCACCCTTTTTAGTACTACTATGCTCACCTATCCCCACAGAAACCCCAGCACTCATCTTGGTTGCTCCAAGTGTTATGGCATTGTCTCTAAAACCGCTGCGCTCACGACTTGAGATTGTAATACTAGCAAAAGGTAAAAACAGCCTATAAGCACAAAGCACTTGCAGAAGTCTTGCTTCGCTGACATCTTTTGGACCTATGCGGTTGTTGTTAATAATCGGGCGCAAACGCGGAATAGAAAGGGAGATTTCGCTATGGGAATAGTGATTTTGAATAAAATATGCGTGCAAAGCTGTAGCAAGTGCATCTTGCCTAAAATCATCAATCCCAAGCAACGCCCCAAAGCCAACCCCTCTCATTCCTGCCAGAATAGCCCTCTCTTGACCACAAAACCGATAAGGCATAACTCTTTTTTCTCCAAAAATATGGATTCTAGCATATCGCTTAGGATTATAAGTTTCTTGGAAAATTGTTACAAACTCGCAACCATTTTTATGCAAAAGCTCATATTCATCGATATTCATAGGATACACTTCAACGCCAACAACCTTAAAGTACTCCCTAGCGATCCTACAAGCATTGGCAATGTATTCAACACTCGCATACTCGCGCCCCTCTCCTGTAAGAAGCAGCACTTCTTGCAAACCGCTTTGTGCGATTGCTTGCATTTCGGCATGAATTTCTTTTTCATCTAGTTTTGCTCTTGCAATTTTGTTGCCTTTCTGGAATCCACAATACACGCACTTACTCTCACAAAAATTGCTAAGATATAAGGGCGTAAAAAGTGCAATTGTATTACCAAAATAACGCCGTGTAATAGCACGAGAATGCCTTGCTATAGCCTCTAAATGTGGCTCGGCTGCGTATGAAAGCAAAGCCTTGAGGTGATGGATATTGCATTGTCTAGCACGAAGTGCTTCAAACACATCTTGTGTGGTGTATTGTGCTGGATCATAGCTCTGTATATGTGATAAAACATTTGCAAAGATATCAGAATCTATCTGTTGCATATGTGGCTGGAATGTAAAAATATCATCTCCTACCATAGCTAATCTCGCAAAAATCCAGTTAAAGGAGAAGAGGCACTCGCAGATGAAATAGGAGGGATTCCAGCCAAAAACGCCTCGCGCCCAGCCCGCACAGCCAATGCAAAGGCTTTTGCCATTGCTTGTACATTATGCGCATTAGCAATAGCAGTATTAACCATAACAGCACTTGCTCCCATTTGCATAGCTTCGCAAGCTTGGGCTGGATTCCCAAGCCCTGCATCAACAATAATAGGCAACTCAATTTCATCTATAAGAATCTGGATAAATTCTTTTGTCTGTAGTCCTTGATTGCTTCCAATAGGTGATCCAAGCGGCATAATCGCTGCTGCACCTGCGTTTTTCATATCTCGTGCTGCATACAAATCTGGATACATATAAGGCAGCGGTATAAAGCCTTCTTTTGCGAGTAATTCAGTAGCCTTTGTTGTTTCATAATTATCTGGCAAGAGATATTTTGTGTCTCTAATAACTTCAATTTTTATCAAATCGCTTTTGCAAATTTCTCTAGCAAGGCGTGCGATTCTAAGTGCTTCAGCGGCATTTCTTGCTCCAGAGGTGTTTGGCAGTAGTGTGATATGCTTTGGAATAAAGTCTAAGATATTTTCTTTTGCTCCTGTGTCTGCACGTCGCAAAGCAAGTGTGATAATTTGAGCATTTGCCTCTTCAATCGCAGCTTTGATAAGACTAAGCGAATACTTACCAGAACCAAGAATAAAGCGACTCTCAAATTTATATGAACCTAATATTAATGTGTCCATTTATATTCCTTTGCTAGATAAAAGCTCAACCACAAGATTTGCTTGATGAGCAGCGCAAAGCACAACACGAGGTGCCATAAGTCCGCGCCCAACTTGCGCGCCGTTTTCTAAATCGCCACAAACATAAAGATAAGGAGTAATTTTTTTAGTGCGAATCGTGTTAGAATCTCCAAACCCAGCCAAACCAGAAGCACAAATGAGAGGTGTATCAGGAAAGAATGTATGAAAACTCTGAGCAAGCATAGCCTTTGTATGTGCATTATCAAATGCTTCACAAACAATATCAACCCCATCTAGTGCTTGTTTGATATTATCTTGCTCAATCTTTAAATGCAGTGGCTCTGTGGTAATAAAAGGATTAATGCGCGTGATTTGCTCTGCAAGCGCTTTTGTTTTTGGCTTACCTAGATCCTCTACCATATAGGATTGCCTGTTGAGATTGCTAGGTTCAATGCTATCAAAATCAATAAGCCTTAGCGTTCCTACACCAACCCGCGCAAGCATAATAGCAATATGCGATCCAAGCCCACCAAGCCCACAAATTGCTACCTTTGCGGATTTGAGCTTGTGGTGAAGTTTTGGCGTATGCCTAGCACGCATCATAGATTCTAGCACTTCTTCTTTAGGTAATACACCCTTTTTTATGCAAAAAAGTTCATCATTTTCTTGCAGAGCAATAGGCTCCTTTGTAGCAAATCCATTGAGAATCCACACCTCATCTCCACCTTGCGTGTGCGATGTAAAAAACTCTAAGCTATCTTTTGCAGATGTGTGTATCACCTCACCATTAAAGATAACTTTCACCTCACCCACCTCCAACAAAACTTACAATCTCTATCCTATCATCTTGGCGTAAAATGAGGGTATCAAACTCGGAACGCGGAATGATTTTTCCATTGACCTCAAGTGCTATGAGATCGGCACTCCAACCATATTGGACAAGCAAATCTTGTAATGATATATCTTGTAATGATATATATTCTCCATTGAGTATCATAAGTTACTCCTTAAGATAATAAATGTTTCTAATATAACTATAAAAATAATCTCCAGTATAACATAGAAAACCCTAAAATCAGCACAATACCAATACAACTTAGCATTATTCCAAACCGAAACATATCCCAGATCTTCACACCACCTTTACTAAAGACAATGGCATTTGGCGGAGTCGAGATAGGGAACATAAATGAGAATCCTACGCAAATAGTTGCCACCAACATTACCAGGCTTTGCATTTGTGGATCAAGGAATGATTTTGTTGAAGCATAAATAATAGAAAGCAGAATTGTAATAAGCGCAGTAGAGCTAATAAACATCGTCAAACATAGCACAAGAAAGCACACACAAAGGATAAAAATCAAAATAGGCAATGTACCAAAATATTCAAATATAGGCTTAAACGCATCGCCTAGCTGCAGTTTTGAAATTGCCATAGCGATACAAAACCCAGCCCCAAACAAAAAGTTAATCTCATAAGGGATTTCTTTTGAATCTTCCCATTTCAAAAACCCAAGCTTTGGTACAAACATCAAAAGCCCAAATGCAAGAAGTATAACATTTTCATTAAGTCCAAGCCCATTGTAAAAAGGCTTTATGGGAGAGTTTAGCAGTAAGACTACAAGCAATATGCACACCATAACAAGCAATCGCTTGTGTGTAGAGGAGATACTGACATCTTTAAAAACCTCTACTTCTAGATTCTGGTTTTCAAGTCCGTATGATAAAAGCTTGACCATAGCATACAACATAGATAATGTCAAAGGCAGCATCATAATAATCCAAGTTACAAACCCAATATTTGCAAACCCAACCTCACCCAAAAATCCGATGAAAATAAGATTTGGTGGCGTGCCAATAGGTGTTGTGATTCCACTAATGCTTGCCCCAAATGCTACTGCAAGTAAAAACCGGGTCTTTAGCACACTATCTTGCGAAATAGAAAGCGCAACAGGAATAAGCAATAAAGCTACAGTTGAGTTTGAAAGCGCACTTCCTAGTGCCACACTCACCACTCCAAGTGCTGTTATAACACCTTTTGGTGTTGGTGGAAAAAGGCTTAAGAACTTTTTGGCAATAATTCTGTGCAAACCGATTTTCTCCACTGCAGTAGCGAGCATAAACCCACCTAGGAACAAAAAAATGATAGGATTTGCATAATTGCTTGTCGCACTCTTTACATCAAGAATACCAAAGGAAGGAAACAGCACAATAGGAAGCAAAGAGACAATACCAAGTGGCAATGCTTGGTTTGTCCAAAGGATAATAAGCAAACAAAGTATGCCGACAAACCCAGCCACTTGTATATCTGCATCAAAATAATACGCACTAATAGCCCCAGCCAAAAGTGCCATAACAATTGAAAAAATAAGTCCTATTAAAACTTGTAGTCGCCCTCTTAGCTTGAATTTTGCTTGAAGCTCACCACGCACCCCATTTTGGATCCCTCTATGGAAAGGTGAGAATTTGTTGGGCGAGAATCTAGGGATTTTTGAAAAAGGGGTTTTCAAGCGCGCTCCTATTGCAAAATAAAGGCGTGATTATAGCAAGTTTTGTTTTTATTCAACCTTTGAATACAACTTATCAAAACATATCGCACTTACTAGCAAAGCATTGAGTATTCAATGATTTTTTGGTAGAATCTAGCAAAAGTGCATAAGCTTCAAGCGCTTAGCACACTAGCACAAAGATTCTAGAGCATACAAAATAAGGGCGTCTTCTATGATAGATACTAAATTGCTTCTACAAGACTTCACAAATGTCGCAAAAAAACTAGAGCACAAAAAGGTAGATTCTGAAGATCTAGCAGCACTAAAAACATTAGCAAGCACCCTAAAAACACAAAAACAACAGCTTGAATCCCTCCAAGAAAAGCAAAATAAAAACTCTAAAACCTTTGGTCAGCTTAAAGCACAAAATGCTCCTGATGACTCACTTCATACTCTTCGCAATGAACTTGAACAAAACAAAACTGCTATAGCCAAAAAGCTTGAGAATTTACGCCAGACCCAAGAGCAGCTAGAATCCTTGCTCTATAGTATCCCCAATCTTCCAGATGACAAAACCCCAATTGGCGATAGCGAACAAGACAACATCGAACTCGCAAGAATCCTTGAGCCACGCCACTTTGAATTCAGCCCCAAGGAACATTTCGAACTTGCAGAAAAAAATGGTTGGATTGATTTTAGTGCAGGTGTAAAACTTGCAAAATCCAGATTTTCGGTGCTTCGAGGTATGGGCGCGCAACTCAATCGCGCGTTGATTAACTTTATGATTGATGAGAATCAAAAAGCTGGCTTTGAACTTGTAGCGACACCCGTTATTGTTAATAGTGATATGCTTTTTGGCACAGGACAGCTTCCGAAGTTTGAAGAAGATATGTTTAAGCTTGCAAGCACACAAGAAGAAATTGATGCACAAATGGAGCAGGTTTCAGAATCCAAAAACACACGCGGTATGAAGGCTAAAGGTCATAGTCTCTACCTCATCTCTACTTCAGAAATTACACTTACAAACCTCTATAATGACTGTATTATTCCTTCTGATCAACTACCCATTATGCTCACAGCATACACACCCTGCTTTCGTAAAGAAGCAGGAAGTGCTGGGCGCGATACAAGAGGAATGATACGCCAACATCAGTTTGACAAAGTTGAGCTTGTAGCTATCACGCATCCTGATCAAAGCAATGCAATGCAAGAAAAGATGATAGCAACTGCAAGCGGGATTTTGCAAGCACTTGAGTTGCCGCATCGTCTTGTGCAGCTTTGTGGCGGAGATTTGGGCTTTAGTGCGAGTAATACTGTGGATATTGAGGTATGGCTCCCGGGGCAAAATTGTTATCGCGAAATTAGTTCTATATCTAACACACGTGATTTTCAAGCACGTAGAGCAAAAATACGCTTCAAAGATGGCAAAAAAAATACCCTTGTTCATACACTCAATGGCTCCTCCTTGGCAGTTGGGCGCACACTCATTGCAATTATGGAAAACTACCAAAATCAAGACGGAAGCATTGCGATTCCTAAAGCCTTAGAAGCCTATATGCCAAAAGTTTGATACTATGCCTGATATTAATAGTATTCAAGAAGAACACGCAAATGAGCAAACACAAGGTGGTAATTCCAACAAACTTGGTGATAGAATTAAAGGCATTATAGCCTCCCTTAAAAATAGACTTATACCATTATTTAATAACCCAGTGCTAGATCGGCTTAAACAAAACAAAGTTGCCTTTTACAGTGTTTTGGGTGGTGTTGGGTTGCTTATGCTATTGTTGCTTGTAGCGCTTATTGTTGCGCTTTTGCCAAGCAAAAAATCGGATTCAACACAACAAAAAGACACACAAGCACAATCCATACAACTCTCCCAAGAAGAAATGGCAAAACTTGTTGCAGAGCCACTCCCTACTGCTTCAGAAAATGCACAGGATTCTAGTGTTGATAACCTCATCATAAAGGGTAATCTACTTTATGATCAAGGATATCGCCAAGAAGCCTATGAAGTATTCCGAAAAATTGCAGATTATTCACAATCAATAGCGAAGTACAATCTTGGCACTATGGAGTTTAAATCAAGCGCTTATGAAAACTCTATCGCCGCCTATGGAGACTCTATTCAAACTGGACAAAATGTTTCCGCAAGCTCTATTAATGCCGCAGTAGCAGCATTGAAGCTAGAACGTTTCGATCTTTATAGTTATTATCTAAAAATTGCCAATGACAATATGAGCGAAATTGCAAGCGAGCCTTTTTATAGCTATGCTTATGCACTTTTATCATATTATAAAGATCGCTATTTTGAGGCACTAAGCCCATTACTTAACCCAAACTCTCCTGATTTTGGCACGCAAAATAACCGCTTAGCTGCGCATATTTTCACTATCTTTGGTGATGATACAAACGCTCTAGAACACCTAAAAAAGGCTGCTAACCCAGAAGACAATAAAGCAATAGGACTTCTTTATGCTAGAAAAGCCGAATATGCAAAGGCAAAAGGACGCCTTATGCGCTATCTCCAAGACCACAATAACGATGTAGAATCGCTTATGGCAATACAAATCATTGATTTAAAGCTTGGCAATTACTCGGCTTCTGCCCAAAATCTAGACAGCATAGCCTCCAATAAACGAATCTTTAATATTGCCAAAACCACATACCCAATACGTGTTGTGATTAATCCAGAGCTTTTTGATGTAAGCCTTGCGCAAAAAACCTTTTGGGAGCGAGACTTTGAGAATAAAGATAAGCTTGGCTATAAAATGCTCTTTTATTTTGCGCCTTATAAGGTGTTTGATGCAAAGCGTGCTTTAGAAGAAATAGCTCAAGCAAGCCATCTAGCTCATATCAATATAACTGAAGGGCGCAATGTACTTTTGCGTTCTGCTACGACATCAAAAATCGATAAGGAAATTATCCATACACTCGTAGAGCTAGAGAGTAAAGATTTGCGTTTGGCACTAACATTTTTAAAAAATGCCACTTTAAGCAATCCAAATCATGCGATTTTATACTACAATCTAGGGCTTGTCTATGCGCAACTTGGACAATATGATGATGCCTATGCACAATTTATTCGCGCATATTATCTTGATAGAAACGACTTTTTATCAGGGATTTTTGCCGTACTTACCGGACGTTTTAGCCATAAAAACACCGATCGCATCGTATCTGATATGACACAAGATTTTCAAGAGCAAGAATTTGATAACCCAACAAACAAAGCATTTATCGAAAATTTCCTCAACTATATCAACGATAATCAAATCCAAGAAAGTGATTGGATCGAGAAAGCACGCCTAAAAGAGCCCATTTTTTATGCACTTGAGTTTGTTTATGCGCTAAAAAGCAAAAATAAAAATGCAATGCTAAAGCATATCGATGCACTTAAAACAATTTATCCCAATGATGTCGTAGTTAATATTATGGCGATTTTGACCAAAAACTTCGGTGATAGCTTGCAAGATATTAGCATTAGTATGTATAACCTCTTCAATTCTGATACACTTGATTTGCGCCCTCTGTATTATGGTGGAGCGCTGCCACGTGAGCTTTATGTTTATACCGGCTTTATCACAGGATCTTTGCAAAACCAAGCACTCATTATGCAAAACCACCTTATGAGCCAAGAGAGTAATCCCCGTGGTGTGTTACAAACACTAGGGCTTATTCATATCTATCAGCGAGATTTTCAAAAAGCCTATATGATGTATAGCACGCTACTTGATGAACTCCAAGAAAATGATAGTAACACGCGTTTTTTGGCTGCAGTTTCAGCAGTTGGCGCCGGGAACAATGCAGATGCCGTACTGCTTTTGCAGCTTGCCAAAATGGAAACCCCAACTGCGTATGAGGCACGCTATGCGCTTGGTCTTCTCTACCAAGCTGCTCAAAACTATAAAGCCGCTGCAGCTAGTTATAGTTTCATTTCTGTTGCAAATTTTCGATCCGAATTTTTTGACTTCCAAATCGATACGCAAAAGATCTACGCCTATGAACTTGAGGCTAAAGAGAATCAGGAGAATCTAAAATCTGCCCAACACCCCACTAAAGACCCGCAATAATCAATGGATACCATACTTGCCTCGCTTAACAATGCCCAAAGAGAAGCTGCTACACATATTGATGGTGCACTTTTGATTCTAGCAGGTGCTGGCAGTGGCAAGACAAAGACTATCACCACACGCCTTGCATATCTTATCCAAGAAGTAGGGATACCCCCAAGCTCTACACTTACACTCACTTTCACTAACAAAGCCGCTAATGAAATGCGTACCCGCGCGCTGGCTTTATTACAAACTCCTCTGACAGTACCACCACTGCTTTGCACTTTTCACCGCTTTGGGTTGTTGTTTTTAAAATTCTATATCCATCATTTGGGGCGCGCACCAACTTTTAATCTGCTAGATACTGATGACCAAAAACGCGTGGTAAAAAAGCTCTCTCCGACACTTTTAGCGCACTACACTCCCGCCCAGATTCTTGGGTTTATCTCTTCGT
Source organism: uncultured Helicobacter sp. (assembly GCA_944323645.1). Lineage (GTDB taxonomy): Bacteria > Campylobacterota > Campylobacteria > Campylobacterales > Helicobacteraceae > Helicobacter_B. The sequence goes on from CALUTE010000017.1 coordinate 30,228, forward strand.
GCAAAAACCAAATTATCTCTCCGAAGCAAGCCATACAAGAAGCAAATAGTCAAAAATACAAAGATTTAAGCCTTGCTTATGAAGCCTATGATAACTTTTTGCAAGCAAACAATATGTTAGATTTTGATGATCTATTACTGCTTAGTTATCATATACTTTGCGCCAATGAACAAGTCGCGCGCGAAGTTTCAATGCAATATAACTATATTATGGTCGATGAATACCAAGATACAAACTATCTGCAAATAGAGCTTTTGCGCAAGCTGTGTAGTACGCACAATAACCTTTGTGTCGTGGGTGATGATGATCAGAGTATTTATAGTTGGAGAGGCGCTGATGTCAATTATATTTTGAATTTTAGCGCAATGTTTGCTAAAGCTCATATTATCAAACTCCAAGAAAATTATCGCTCAAAAGAGCCTATTTTACGCGCAGCAAATGCACTTATAGCGCATAATCACAATCGTCTTGGCAAGGATCTTATTAGCACACAAGGTGATGGCGAGCAAGTAGAGCTCATCTCAAGTGAAAACGAGGTACAAGAAGCAGATACAATCGCCACAAAAATCCAAGAGCTTATAAGCCAAGGAGAGAGTCCGCAAGAAATCGCGATTTTATTCCGCCTAAACGCGCTATCACGAAGCATAGAAGAAGGGCTTAACCGCGCTAGAATCCCTTATCGCCTTATTGGTGCTACAAGGTTTTATGAACGCGCAGAAGTGAAAAACGCTCTAGCATATTTTCGGCTCATACTAGATTATGATGATAATTTTTCTCTTGAGCGCATTATAAATATCCCAAGACGCGGCATTGGCAAGGTTACACAAGATAAAATCCTAGCCACAGCGACACACCAGAATCTAAGCGTGCATAAAGCACTAACACAAGGCAAGCTTGATAATATCCTCTCTATCTCACAAAAAGAAGCACTCACAGAACTTTTTGCAACCCTTGATATACTAAGAGAATGTCTGGATAAGAGCGCGCTAGATTTTTTAGAAATGTTTGATGAAAAAATCGACCTGCTAAGTACCACCAAAAATACCCAAGATGATATTGATAGGCGCGCAAATATTGAAGAGCTTTATGGATACTTTCGCGATTATATTTTGCAAAATCCTCATCTTGGGCTTGATGACTTTTTGAACGATTTGAGTCTGTCATCTGGGCTTGATGTAGATATAGAGAATAGTGTATGCTGTATGAGCGTGCATAGCTCAAAGGGGCTAGAGTTTTCTTATGTATTTATCGTGGGCTTAGAGGAGGGGTTTTTTCCACTTGTGCGCGATGAAAGCGATATACAAGAAGAAAGGCGGCTCGCCTATGTTGCCTTCACACGCGCGAAAAATAAGCTTTTTCTCTCTAATGTGCATTCTAGATTCTACAAAGGTAGGCGTGAAGAGCTTGGAATCTCGCGTTTTGTGCGTGAAGCTGGGATTCTGCCAAACAAACAATCCGCCAAGAAAACAAACGACAACAATGCGCATACTTTTGCAAAAGGCGATGTAATAAAGCATAAAATCTTTGGTATGGGAATAATCCTAGCCATACAAGATGATAAGCTTACAATTAACTTTGGTGGCAATGTGCGCTCGATTATGCAAGAGTTTGTCCAGAAAGTTTAGCACAAGGATTATCATTGAAAATATACACCAAATACGCATTAATATGGCAGATTCTGCTTGTTTGTTTTGTTGGCGCAAATACCCCTACACAAATAAACCCTGAAAAGCAGAATCTAGCACAAATAGCCCTGCCTTGCACAGCGTGTGGCGAAGATATTATTGTGGGTTATATCACATCTTTGTATGCAAAAGCCTATGAAAACTACCAAATACACATAGAATCTGTACAAGTGCAATTCCCCATAAACCTAGAATCTAGCACGATTCTTAAAATCACGCCCCAAAAAAGTTTCGCTACCAAAAACACCGGCACGCTTGTGGCACTTGTAGAAAAAAACCAAAGCCAACTTTCTATACCTATCACTTATAGTGTGCAAGCAGATATTACAATACTGCGCGCTCTAAGCCTTATTGCCTCACATAGTGATATTACCGAGCAAAATGCCAAACAAGAACGCATCACACTAGATCAGTTAAAATCTATGCCTCTTGCACCAAATGCACTTGGCGAAGTTTCAGCGCGCTCAATCATCACACCAAATGCTATCATCACAATCGATAAGACCCAAGATCGCATTCTAGTGCATAAAGGCGAAATGATAACAGGCACTTTAACCAACGAGAATCTATCGATTCAAACTATGCTAGAAGCTCTACAAAATGGCACAAAAAACCAAATCATCAAGGCACTCAACCCAGCAACCAAAAAGGTTTTGCGTGTGCGAGTAATCAGTGCTGGTATGGTGGAAGTTCTATAAGATTCTAGGAGTCTTTATGCGATTTAGCAAAAAAACTTTAGCACTTAGTATCATTGGCTTTGTCCTGTATCCGCTCTGTATGATGGGGCTTATCGCCTTGCATAGATTCTACTACAACCACGCCCCACTCTTTGAGCGCGAGCCTTTGGAGCTTTTGTGGCGCGTGATTTTATATCTCTATTATCTTTTTGTTGTGCATATTCCGCTGTTTTTGGCACTAGGGTATAGGTGGTTTGTACAACGAAGTGTGTTGATGTTTGCATTTAGCATAGCAGTGCTATTAAATTTTGGTGGTATAAGTGGGTTTTTGCTAGTGAAGCTTAGTGGAGTACTAGCTCTTATACCTTTAGGGGTAGTACTAGCAAGCGGATATTATGTTATTAAGTATTGCGCAATGGTTTTGAAAACAAAGCCCTATAAGCGTTTGCAAAGCTTTAGTGAATATATTTTAGCATTCTTAGCTTTTATAGCGCGGTTTATATTTGGTGTGCTTATTGGCTTTGCGTATTGCTCGGCTTGTTTTTGGTTTCAGCTTCATACATTTGATGATTATGATTTTTTGGGCATATATTATGGGGTTCAAACCCACAAGCAAGGGCTTAAATTTATTTTTTAGCTAGAATCTTAAACGCATAGGAGCGATGATGAGGCGAGCAAATACAACAACCATACTGCTTGGAATCTGTTTTGGATATTTGGGGATTGATAGATTCTACAAAGGTAATATAGCACTTGGGATTGGCAAGCTAGCAGTGCTACTATACTTTGTGTTTCTTTTATATGCCAATAATCTTGCCACATACTATTTTAAACTCGCAGCTCCCGCGATAGAGTATCTGACACTTATCATAGCCTTTGTGGTGGCAGTGTGGTGGCTAACTGATTGTATTGTGCATATCAAAAATACCTTAAGCCCAAATATGCAGAATCTAGATTCTGCTAGCTCTAATGATAGTGCGCAAGACTGGGTGTCTCTTCAAACGATAAAAGCACTTTATATCATCTTTGCTTCCTTGCAGCTTATTATCCATACCATTACTTTGAGTGCTCCCGTGGTACAACTTTATGCAGAGCTTGCTTTTGCTTATTCTGTTGTGATGTTTAGTATCTTTTTGGGAGAGCTTGTAGCAAGTCTTTATCTTGCCCAAAAAGTGCGAGATTATCTGATATTTTGGGTTTTTCTTATGAGTGTTGGTATTTATTTTTGGGGGCTGCTTACGCGTTTAGAACTCCTAAGTGTTCTGTTTATTCCCTTGTTTATTGTGTTTTATGCAAAGCTTGCTTCCTATACGAAACAGCGTCTATTTTATATTGTGTTGGCGCTTGAAGTTTTGATGATTTGTTGTATTGGTATTTTGCCATACCTAGCATATCGCTATGATTTGTCATTTAGCAGGCTATCTATCACTATATTTAGCCAGATTTTTATGCAGTTTCGCTGTATTGTTTTTATCATCGCTTGGGGATTGACACAATACCTTGAAAGCCAGCACACAAGGCGCGCTAGATTCTAGCTTATCCTAACCGACCTAAGTAGTTTCGCGCCTTTAGGATTCCACAAGACTTTTTAGTATAGAATCTTGTTTATTTTTCTTAGGCAGGCTTTTGTGGATTTTCGTGCGGATTCTAAGCTGTTTATTTATGTGTGTATGCTGATTGCCATTGGGGTGGTGATGAGCTATTCGCTTTCAACTTATGCAGTACTGCTGTATCATTATTCCAGTTTTCATTTTTTTGAGCGCGAGCTTATTAGCGCAGTTATTGGGATTTTTTTGATGTGGTTGTTTGCGCAGATTGCGCCTGAAAAGTATTTTTTAAAGTTTGGATTCTTGCTCTTTTTTTCTGCGTTTGTACTTATGCTGCTTATGCCATTTTTACCAGAGAGTATGGCGACTTCTGCAGGTGGTGCGAAACGTTGGATTCGCCTGCCTTTTATTTCTATCGCGCCAAGTGAGTTTTTTAAAATTGGTTTTGTTTTCTTTCTAGCGTGGAGTTTTTCGCGTAAATTTGCCGACAACCAAAAACGCACAATTTCACAAGAGATCCTTGTTATTCTACCCTATATAGCAGTGTTTCTTATCGCTGTTGTGCTGCTAGCAGTGTTACAAAACGACTTGGGGCAGGTTGTACTTTTGGCGCTTACACTTGTTGTTATGCTGATTGCTGCGGGAGGAAGTTCTGGGCTATTTGGGATTTTGCTTCTTGTAAGCAGTGCGCTTGCAACGTTGTTTATTGCAATTTCTCCACACAGAATCCTGCGACTAAAGCTATGGTGGGCAAACGCACAGGATTCTATCTTGGCGATTTTACCGCAAAGATTTGGTGATTTTTTGCGTGTAGAGAATCTTCCAGAGCCTTATCAAATCTACCACGCAAGCAATGCTTTTTATAATGGTGGTTTGCTAGGTAGTGGGCTAGGAGATGGCACAATTAAGCTTGGGTTTTTAAGTGAAGTACATACAGATATGGTACTTGCTGGTATCACTGAAGAAATCGGGTTTATAGGGTTGTTTGGGTGTGCTTTGCTTATGATGCTTGTGGTATTTCGTATCCTTAAAAACGCCAATCGTGTCCAAAACGATGTGTATTATCTTTTTTGTGTAGGGATTGCTATGCTAATAGGGCTAAGCTTTCTTATCAATGCTCTTGGGATTGCTGGACTAATTCCTTTAAAAGGAATTGCTGTGCCATTTCTAAGCTATGGGGGGAGCTCTATGCTTGCAAATTGCCTCGCTATAGGACTTGTACTTAGCCTCTCCCAAGAAGCCAAATACCCTAAATCTCGCTAATTGTATGCAAAAACCTTCTTTATGCACAAATACCTTACTGCAGAATAAAAACTATGCCAAAACTCCATATCTTATAGCCATTGTAGCACCCACAGCAAGCGGCAAATCAGCCCTTGCCTTGCGGCTTGCCAAAGCCCTAGATGCAGAGATTTTTTCAATAGATTCTCTTAGTATTTATAACTACGTGGATATTGCCTCTGCCAAGCCCACCCCAAGCGAGCTAGATTCTGTCCGCCATTATGGAATCAATGTCCTAGAACCCAATGAGCACTGCAGTGCAGGTGTGTTTTGCGCACTGTTTCAAGAAGCTTTACAAATGTGTAAAAAACGCGTGTTGCTCCTTGTTGGTGGAAGTGGATTCTACTTAGATTGTATGCTGCAAGGGCTTTCGCCCATGCCAACAATAGATTCTGTTACCCTAGAATCTATCAACCATAGCATAGCAACTTTGCCAAATGCGTACGCATTTTTAGAACATATCGATGAGCACAGCGCAAAAAATATCGCACCACAAGATACTTACAGAATCCATAAACTACTACAAATCTATTTTGCAACAAACACAACCCCAAGCCTTTATTTTGCCACACACACAAAATCTCCTCTTATCACAGATATTGCGCTTTATTCTATTGCCATATCGCGCGAAGAGTTAAAAGATCGCATTAAAACTCGCACGAATGTGATGTTAGATTCTGGTTTGCTTAGTGAAGCGCGCTGGCTTTTGGGGCATTATGGTCGAGAAATTCAGCCATTTAAAGCGATTGGGCTAAAAGAAACGCTTGCATATTTTGATACAATGTTAGATTCTAATGCTCTTGTTGATCGTATTATCACGCACACGTGCCAACTTGCCAAACGTCAAGCCACCTTTATTCGCTCGCGATTCCCAAATATCTGCACTCTTAGGGCTACTACTCTGTATGAACAAATCCTTAGTGATGTTGAAAAAATCGCGCTATAATATGCCACCTTAAGATTCTGCATAATAATGCATAAAGGTTTTTTATGCGACAACTTATCATTATAGATACCTTTGGGTTCTTTTTTCGTAGTTTTTACGCCCTACCACAGCTGCAAAACTCACAAGGCTTCCCTACAGGGCTTTTAATGGGATTTGCCAATCTTATTATGAAATTTTATAAAACCAATCCCACTGACTACATCATATTTGCGCTAGAAGGCGGAGGAACAAATAGGCGCAAAGAAATATACTCTCTCTATAAAGCCAATCGCCAAGAAACGCCGCAAGACTTGTTGCTTCAGCTTCCTATAGCTATAGAATGGATAGAAAAAATGGGCTTTGTTAATCTCTCTTGCGAAGGATATGAAGCTGATGATGTGATCGCCTCGCTTGCACATCTTGCCAAAGCACAGAATCTTGAGACAAAAATCATAAGTCACGACAAAGATCTCTATCAACTTATCGATGCCAACACATTTTTGTTTGACCCGATAAAAAACGTAGAGATTCGCGAACCAGAATGTATGAATAAATTTGGAGTTATGCCAAAAGATTTTATTGACTATCAAAGCCTTGTTGGCGATCCAAGCGACAATGTACCCGGAATCAAAGGTGTTGGGGCAAAAACTGCTTGCAAGCTCATTGAACATTTTGGCAGTCTTGATGCGATATATGCTAGAAGCGATGAATTAGATGGAGTAGTAAGCAAGCGCATAGCCCAACTCATTATAGAAAATAAAGACAAAGCCTATTTAAGTCGTCAGCTTGTAACGCTTAAAACAGACATATTGGAACATTTTGATTTTCAAACAATCAAAATGCCAGCAGAAAATCCCCTAAACCTTATTCTTGATGATATGATGAAATATGAGTTTGTCAAAATCGTCCAACGCCTCAATAAAGAGCCAATGAACACCAAATATAAAGACTACACCAAATATGGTACAAAAGGCTTAGGTGGGCAGAAAATAAACACGACACAAAGTGCATTTGCCTTCAAGGCACATACACTCTACACACTAAAAGAAGTCCAAGCACTCATAAAGCCTCTCCCTAAGGATACAATAATAGCCTATGATTGCGAGACGACAAGCCTTAACACAAATGAAGCAAAGCTTGTTGGGTTTAGTTTTTGTATTGATAGTTATAACGCATACTATGTGCCAGTGGGACACAATTATCTTGGAATCCAAGATCAGATGAGTATGCAAGATGCGTGTCAGGCAATACAAATGATTTTCGCCCACCCTATCATAGGACACAACCTCAAGTACGATCTAAAAATTGCACAAACATTAGGGATTGCTCCTAAACGCGAGATTTATGATTCTATGATTCTTGCTTGGCTATATGATAGCGTCAGCAAAATAGGGCTTGATGAGCAAATGAAGAAGCGCTTTGGTTATGAGATGTTGTCTTTTAGCGAAGTGCTTGGTGATCATCAGAATTTCTCACAAGTGCTCATAGAAACTGCCACACAATATGCCGCAGAAGATGCTGCTGCTAGTATGGCACTTTTTTATGATCTAAAAAATGATTTAGAATCCAAGGGGCTGCAAGCAATTACAACACTTGCTAAACAGCTAGAATACCCTTTTATTTACGTGCTTATGGAAATGGAAAACAATGGCATTATGGTGGATGTGGAATATTTCAAAAGTCTATCAAAACGTTTTAGCAAGGAACTTTTTGCTATTGAACAAGAAATTTTTAAGCTTTGTGATAATGTCTTTAATATTAATTCCCCAAAACAGCTTGGTATCGTATTGTTTGAGAATCTAGGGCTAAAAGCCCAGCGCCAAATAAAAGGCGGTTATAGTACTGATGAAAAAACCCTTCTAACGCTTTTAGACTCCCACCCTGTGATCCCAAAAATCCTAGAATACCGCGAGATATCTAAACTCAAAAACACCTATGTCGAACCCATTTTAAGACTTAATCTCAATGGTAGAATCCATAGCTCTTTTCTCCAGACAGGTACGGCGACAGGACGCCTTAGCTCAAAAAGTCCCAATATCCAAAATATCCCTGTACGCACCGAACAAGGCAAAATGATCCGCGCTGGCTTTATCACAAGTAGCAAAGACAATATGCTGCTTTCTGTGGATTATTCCCAGATTGAATTGCGACTTTTGGCACATTTTTCGCAAGATAGTGCCTTGCTTGAAGCTTTTGAACATCATCTTGATATTCATCTCCAAACAGCTAGGATTATTTTTGGATCTGCACAAGCAGAACAAAAACGCAATGTGGCAAAAAGCATAAATTTTGGGCTCATCTATGGAATGGGCGCACAAAAACTCTCAAAAACGCTAAAAATCCCCCCTAAGGAAGCGCGCTCTTATATACAGAGTTATTTCAAATCCTTTCCAACGGTGAAAGATTTTCTAAAATCCAAAGAAGAAGAAATTCTCTCACTTGGCTACTCAGAGACATTGCTAGGGCATAGGCGATATTTTGATTTTTCTAATGCCACAGAGCTTATGAAAGCAAATTATCTACGCGAAGGAATCAATTCAATTTTTCAAGGAAGTGCGGCAGATCTTATGAAAATGGCAATGTTAAAAATCTATGAAACTTTTAAAAACACACCCGTAAAAATACTCCTTCAAGTCCATGATGAGCTGATTTTTGAGCTGCCACAAGAAGGCGCAAAAGAAAGAGCTCAAGAAATTGCACATATTATGAACACAATCTATGCGCTCAATGTTCCGCTAGAATCTAGCATAAGTCTTGGTACAAATTGGGCAGAGTTGAAATAGATTCTACACATACAAGTCTTGAATGGCAAGAGTTTAGTGTATATTGCGTAAAGTATCAGGATTTTGGTATAAGGTTACAATAATCAATCTTACTATATAATCTCGCAACAATATTACAATCTGGGATATATATGATTTCTACGACCACCAAACAACTCACTATAGCACTCATAGGACAACCAAATGTCGGCAAAAGCCTCCTCATCAACGCCCTAAGCGGTAAACATCTAAAGGTAGGAAATTTTAGTGGCGTAACTGTGCAAAAAACACAAGCCACCCTCACATACAATGACACACAAATCATCATTATCGATTTACCTGGAACATACTCGCTTAATGATTATTCACCCGAAGAAAAAATCTCTAAAGATTTTCTAGAATCTAGGCAGTATGATCTTATACTTAATGTGGTAGATTCTACCAATCTCGAACGCAATCTGGCACTTAGTGGGCAGATTATGGATCTTGGCGTAAAGATGGTTATTGCACTAAATATGATTGATGAAGCCTCAAAAGAAGGCATAGACATTAATGATAAATTGTTATGTGAGATTCTGGGTGTGCCTTGCGTGCCTATTTCTGCGAGCAATGGATATAATCTCACAAAACTTCTTGATGTTATTCTTAATGTTGCTTCTAAGCCATTTTGTGCTTCTAAGCGTGTTTATAATGATGAGATAGAAAAACAAATTGCTCATATTGAACATTTCATCACTGCCAATTCATTTTATGAGCTTCAAACCTATCCAGATTCTAAAGTTCCCTTCTCACCGCGTCAGATCGCTATTTTACTACTTAAAATGGATAATGCACTTTATGCATATTTACACGACAAGCCAAGCTATTCACAAATCACACAATGTGTTAATACCGCTATGGCAACACTCAAAATAGCTATGGACGAGGAGAATATACAGCACATCTTCAACCACGATGCCATAGCATATGGTCGAGGAGCAGCACAAGAAGTTACCAAATATCCCAAAACCACTCTACAAAAAACCAAAAAAATAGATGCTCTTTTATTGCATAGAATCTGGGGGATTCCGATCTTTCTTAGCTTTATGTTTGTACTTTTTGAACTCACCTTTTATGTGGGCGGGTTTTTCAAGGACTATATTGAAGAAGGATTTGCAAGTCTTGCTAAAATCCTGTATGAACATATTGTCTCTCCCGAACTGGCTTCTCTTTTATGTGATGGTATTATCGGTGGTGTTGGAACTATTCTTGCATTTTTGCCACTTATTATGGTGTTATATTTTGGAATTGCCATTTTGGAGGGGAGCGGCTATATGGCACGCGTTGCATTTTTACTTGATGGATTTTTTCATAAATTTGGACTCCATGGCAAAAGTTTTGTGCCTTTGGTGGCTGGGTTTGGCTGCTCTGTGCCAGCATATATGGCAACAAGAACACTCAAAAACCGCAATGAGCGATTAATCACGCTTTTTGTTATAGGGTTTATGAGTTGTAGCGCACGATTACCTATTTATGTGCTTTTTATTGGCGCATTTTTTGAGGAACAATACGCAGGTGCTGTGCTCTTTGGGATCTATCTTTTTGGTGCTATTGTCGCACTTTTTATGGCAAAATTTTTAAAACTCTCTATTTTTGGAGGTTATGAAGAGCCTTTTGTTATGGAAATGCCAAAATACCGAATGCCGAGCTGGAGAAGTGTTTGGTTTAGTATTTGGAGCAAAGCAGTGATGTTTCTAAAAAAAGCCGGTGGATTTATCTTTTTGGGCTCACTACTCATATGGTTTGCCTCACAATATCCTAAAAACGAAGCTTTAGAGCAGCATTTTGAAGTCAAAAAACAGGAACTTTTAGCATCAAAATCAAATAATCAACAAGAAGAATTATGGTACTTAAACAACGAGTATTCCGAAGCATTCTTGCGGCAGACATATTCAGGTAGAATTGGTGAAATTTTGGAACCTGTTTTTGCTCCTATGGATTTCGACTGGAGACTTTCTATCGCTATAGTGGCTGGATTTGCTGCGAAAGAAGTTGTAGTTTCAACACTTGGTATCCTCTATGCGCTTGGTGATGAAGTAGATGAGACATCTTATTCATTGCAAAAAAGCTTGCGAGATAATGTTTCGTTTCCCACAGCGATTGCATTTATCGTATTTGTAATGTTCTATATTCCGTGTTTTGCGGCAACTATTACGTTTGGGCGCGAGGCTGGAGGAATAAAATTTGTACTCTATCTTTTTGCTTTTACCACCATTGTAGCATACCTCTTTTCATTACTAGGATATTATATCGCCTCGTTTGGTTATAGTTTTTTTCTTGGCTAACCAACTCTTAGGAGAGAGTTTTATTTTATTGCATTTGTTATGATAGTTGCCTTTTAATTTTGTTTGTCTGCCTATATTGGTTACAATCTTGTAACTACAATCGTGTTATATTTATTTTATTATGATTTTTTTGTTAGAATCTTTGTTTTAAATATTCCTAAAGGATTCCCAAATGTCTTCACTCAAGCTTGGAACAAAAATCGTCTTAAGTATCGGCTCTATTGTTTTTATTTGTATGCTTGGGCTTTTAATGATTGTAGTATACAATGTTGATAAAGAGCAAACACATATTTCAGAACGCCTTCTTTCAGCTGTTGCAGATGAATCTGTTGAAATTATCCGTAACGACATTAATAGCGCCTATATGACACTTGCTAGTATTCAAGCTTCATTAGAGGATATTGTTAGTAGTGGCAATACTAAAAGTCATCAAGATATGCTTGAATCACAGCTTAAAGCAATGATTGATGGCAATATTTCTGGGATGTATGCTTATATTTATATCAAAGATAGTAGCTACAAAAATGAAAACATAATCAATCCAAAAAATCGCCTTAGTAATGGCGAATTTATGATACTTACTCACGATAAAAATCCAGATAAAGTAGGCGGTATTGAAATGCTTTCCGCTGATATGGCGATTTTGGAATTTGGCAGCGTAAAAAAAGCGCTAGCCACAGGGAAACCAAGTATTGGTGAGCCAAGATATGTTAATATTGCAAAACAAGGTGAGCGCCTTGGCTTTGCAATCAATGTACCGCTTAAAAGTAAGAGTGGTCAAATCATTGGATTAACTGGAGTATTTATAGACCTCAGTACTATATCAGGAGCCATACTTGATGATAAACTTTCAGCATTTCAAAACGATTATCGTATGGTACTTTCACAAGATGGAACTATAGCAATACACCCAGATAAGACAATGCTTGGTAATTCTTTCCAAGATAAAAGCACTCATACTTCTGCCAATGCTATTATCGAAGCTATTACCAAACAAGAAGGTGGTTTATTCGACTACACAACCTATAAGGGTATAAACACAATGGCAGAACTAAAAGTGTTTGAAGTTGGAATCAATACAGGTATATTTTGGAGTATATTAGCTGTAGCACCCAAAGATTCTGTTTATGCCTCTCTTTATCGACTAGAAACTGTGGTTATTATCTCTATTTGTATCTCTCTATTGCTTATCGTATTGGCAATATTTTTATACATTAGAATCAATGTACTATCTCGCATTCACAACATCTCTGAACATCTTTTTGCATTTTTTGCTTGCCTACGTCATGAGACCGATCGTTGTCCAGC
>CALUTE010000018.1 GCA_944323645.1 uncultured Helicobacter sp.
GTGGTGCCGAGGGTCGGAATCGAACCGACACAGGGTTGCCCCTACTAGATTTTGAGTCTAGCGCGTCTACCAATTTCACCACCCCGGCTCTAAATTCTAAAATGGTGCGCTGAGCGAGACTTGAACTCGCACGGGTCGCCCCGCCACCCCCTCAAGATGGTGTGTCTACCAGTTCCACCACCAGCGCATACCCTGCCTAAAGCAGGGGAGAGATTATTGTAAAAGTGCAGTGAATGCTTCTACAATCGCTTTAGATTCTGGTAAGAATGGATTACCATAGATTGCGATGATTGCAAAAACAAGTGTATAAATAACTTGTGCTTCAATAAGTGCAAGCGCGATAAACATTGTTCCAAGAAGTTTTCCGCCAATTCCGGGATTTCTTGCTGTTCCAGAAATGGTTGCTGCTGCCGCATTTCCCATACCAATAGCACCACCAAGTGCTGCAATACCTAAACCAACAACACCACCAGCAATAGAGAGCGACATCAAAAGAGACAAATCACTTCCATTAAACACACTTTCGCCTGCAAATGCAAACGCCAAAAAACCAAAGCATAAAACAAGTAATGCTTTCATTCTAACTCCTTTGTAATATGTTGCTACCTTTCGGATTCTTCCCCTACTCGTGTAGTCGATGCGGTATGATTATGGCAAAATCAAGCTAAAAAGAAGCTAAAGCAAGCTCTACTTTGCCTTTTGAGCTACCAATAATCTCGCATTGCAATACTTCTCCCTCATTAAAATGATAAGAGAGAGGTTGTTTGCTATTTGGAATTTTGCTAATGTGTAAGAGCCCGTCATTGCCTTTTGGAAGCTGGACAAAGATACCAAAATCTGTGATTTTTTTGATAATACCATCGATAATCTCGCCATTTTTGTAGGATTGCGGGGTGATGAGTTGCTGGATAAAAGCTTTTGCTTCAGCTAGAGATTGTTTGGATTCTGCATTGATTTGCAATACGCTTTGTTCTTTATCAATATCAATACTAACCTTAAAGCGTTCAATAATGTTTTTTATGGTTTTTCCACCCTGTCCTATGATGTCTGGAATCTTATTGCTAGGGATATCAAAACGCTCACTTTTAGGTAGTATTGCGTCGTTAAGAACGATTTCTTCAGCTGCCTCTTCCATAATACGCAGAATCTGCATTCTGGCACGTTTGGCTTGATATAAGGCGTCTTTCAAGATTCTAGAATCTATGCCACCAAGTTTAATATCCATCTGCATTGCAGTAATACAGTTGCGCGTGCCAGCAACCTTAAAATCCATATCACCATCGTGATCTTCTAATCCCATAATATCTGTGAGCACAGCGTATTGATCTCCCTCTATCACAAGCCCCATTGCCACTCCTGCAACAAGATTATTTGTAAGCCCGCAAGCGCGTAATGCCAAAGATCCGCCGCATACGCTTGCCATAGAGCTTGAACCATTAGATTCTAGGATTTCTGATACAAGTCGAATCGTATGTGGCACATCACTTATGCTAGATTCTAGGGCTTTTTTGGCGAGATTGCCATGTCCTAGTTCTCTGCGCCCTACATTTCCTATCATTCCTGCCTCTCCTACGCTAAAAGCAGGGAAGTTATAGTGTAGCATAAACTTTTCTTTCGTGCTTCCATCAAAGTCTTCTTGAGTTTGCGCATCGCTATCACTTCCTAATGTGCAAACAACAAGGGCTTGCGTTTGTCCTCGCGTAAAAAGCGCGCTAGAATGAGCGCAAGGTAAAATATTTGTCTCGATGCTAATAGGGCGTATTTCTTCAAGCCCTCTGCCATCAGCGCGTTTGCTTTCTTGCAAAATCATTGTGCGCACCTGATGTTTTTTATAGAGCCTTAGCATATCTTGTATAGCTTGTATGTCCCATTCAGGATTGTCCGTGCTTACCAAATGCGCAATAGAATCTAGCTCACTACTACGCTCACTTTTGCTCATAGCAAGCAGAGCGGTTTTAACTTCTTTGGCATAGTGGTTTGCAATGTGTGTATAAATATGAGGGTGTGTTTGTATGGTTCGTGGAGGAAAAGTTCTAATAGGTGCTTTAAAAGGAAGCAGTCCATTATCATAGTTTTGAGAATCTTTAGAAATGACTTTTTGTGCAAGCGCAATCGCAGCACAGAGCTCTTCTTCATCTAGACTTTCATCGCTACCTTTCATTTCTATCATTAGTATTTCATCTCGTGTGCCAGAAACATACAGATCTAGTACAGAATCCTTACGTTCTTGCATTGTTGGGTTGATGATAAAATCTTGCTTCACCTTACCTATACGAACACTGCTTACAGGTGGAATAAAATCAAACCCAGAAACAAGGAGTGCATTTGCTGCTGCATGCAGGGCGCAGACTTGTAAATCACTCACCCCATCATAGCTTAAAACAAAAATTGTAATTTGCGTAGGGTAGCAATAGCCTACAGGAAAAAGCGGACGCAATGTGCGATCAATAAGGCGCGAGGTAAGAATTTCAAATTCACTTGGCTTGCCTTCACGCTTGATGAACCCACCCGGAATTTTGCGAATCGCATAAGATTTTTGAAGATATTGTACTGTAAGTGGTAAAAACTCTCCATCAATCGGGCTTTCTTCAACAGCTACACTTGCAAGTAATACGCTGCCTCCAGAGCGATACCACACACTACCAAAGGCTTGTTTAGCGATGTAATTAAGCTTATAATTTTCTACTAGATTTTCTAGGATAATATCAACTGATTGCATTTTTCTCCTTTGGAAATAGGCTTTTTTTTGTGATGTATTTGTTCATTATAGCAAGGGCTTCCTCTTCGCTAATTTTGGGTAGATGTTTGTAGTACTGCTCGGTTTCAACAAAATAATCGAGCCTGTGCACAACAATAAGCGCATCACTTACATTGCTAAGGAGTTTTGCTATATCAGTAGAAATAACAGGCGCAAGTACATAAATGCTTTTTGCTTTTTTTTGAATACAAGTTTTGATAGCAAGGTTCATCGTAATACCTGTTTCGATACCTTGATCGATGAGAAAAATATTTTTTTGTTTGAGTTCGCTTAGGGTTGTGCCTTTTCGGAATTTGTAGATTCTAGGAATAATCACCTCTTCATAAGTACGTTGTGCTTCACCATATACAAAATCAAGCGAGATTCCAAACGAATCAATCAGAGGTTCATTCATAATAATATCCATATTTTCGCTTACAGTAGCGATTTCACAATCGCTATTCATTGGTGCAAGTATTGGTGCGCAAAAAAGCAAATCCAAGCTAGATTCTAGCTTTTGAGCAAGTTTATCGGCAAAAAATAAGCCATCAAAACTTGTTGAAAGAACGATACTATTTTCTGTGTTAATATGGCAATTAAGCAATTCATCATAGAGCTTAACAAATGCCTCTTGTCTATCTTCAAATCGCGGTATCTGTACCAAGTAGGACTCCTTTTAGAATCTTGTTGTTAGCCCAGCACTTGTGAGCGGTGAGAAATTGAGCATAAGGCGGATATAGAAATCCTGATGGATATAGAGTGGGTTTTGTGGGTCATTAGTGAGCATAGGACGACGACGATTGCTAAATTTAAGCCCTATACCAAAACAACGTATATTTTTGAACACTCCAATTTCCCAATCCAGCAATGTATTACTATTAATATCATACCCAGCTGAAGCTGAAAACGCAAATAAACGAAAATCGTGAGAGATATTTGCGCGTAAGTAGTTTGAGCCAACTTGTTGTAAAATCGTGTCTGTTAAAAAATCATAAGCTTGTCTATCTTTGTAGTAGTAAGAGATAAAAGAAGAAAAATAGTTTTTCTTAAAGGTTGCAGTTAGTGCAACTTCTGGTACTCTACGCATATAAAATGAATAAAATAAACTTGTTGAAAGAGTTAGATGTCGTGTGGGTGAGAAGCTAAGTTTGTTTTCTAAAGGACGTTTAGCAATAACACTAGAATCGATAATACCTTGTGGGTTGGCATTGGTTGAGTTGTTCAATTCATCAAAGTTAAGGCGCTGAAAAATCCGCCAATCAAATAAGCTCATTCCATCGTTAGTAAAAAAATATTGGGAGAGTTTTAGATCGAGTGTTTGGTTGATAATAGAGTATGAATTAATCCCAGAAGGATCCCAAATATCATCATAAAAATACATACTGCCATTAGGCAACATTATAGGGAATTTGTTTGCATATTGTGAGGTATTGTACATAGGATTATTGTTGCGCATATCAATACTTTGGTTGCGTATTTGTGTGGCAATATCACCAACTTCTTGGCTTAAAAGCCCGTTGTTATAAAATAAGTAGGGACCATTGAATAGGGCTTCAAATTGGATTGTATGAAAAAAATGATTGTAGCTGCGTGAGAGATCAGAATTTAATGAAATAGAATAATTTGCTGAAAAGACATTGCCACTTCTTGCGCTTGTTGGAATATAGCTATTTTCTATTTGGGTAACAGCTAGATTCTCCGCATAAAACTCATTCCAAATACCAATGGATAAGTATTTTTTAAAGATAGAAAATTGTAAGCCAACAGGTATGCGTAAGCCATTTTCAATATAGCCATAGCCTATTTGGCGGATTGTATTTTTGAATTGATAATCAATTGAATACATTAAGTGGCGAAAAAAGAGAGAATCCATATATTTATGGTATTGAAAATTAGGCACAGATTGGAATGTACTTGAATTATCGAGCGTGATGAGATTAAGGAAATATCTAAAATTTAGCCCTACATAATGCTTATCGGTTTGAATAAAAGCATTTGCCTTTGAGGTGTATGACATATCATAAACGCGTTTATAAACTTGGCGTAGGCGATAATAATCCAAGTCATTCATATGAGCGAAATTAATATAAAGTCCATTGTCGAGGTCTTTTTGTAGTTTAAAATATTTTTGTAATGGGCGATTGCCTAGATGATATATACGGAAGCCATAGACGTTTTGGTTTCTGATGTTAAAACGCTGTATATAGTCATCAAAGTTATGCAAAAATCCAAATTCAGCATAGGTACGATCAAGCTTAGAATCTAGCGCGCGAAATTCAATCATTCCTCCAAGTCCTCTTTCTGTCCGTATTTGTGGAGAAATAGTAATATCCCAAGAGGATTTTGGTGCAATATAATATGGTTGAGAATAAACAAGTCCCTCTGTATTGGAGGATACAAAATAGGGCATTAAAAGCCCACTTTTGCGTGACATATCAGTAGATCCGCTAAAATAAGGAAAATACAAAATAGGCACATCGCCTATATAGACGCGTGGATTCCAGAAAGAAACATATTTCGTCTCATTAGAATAGGTACCTGATGAAGCCTCCATGCGCCAAATTGGATTTTGCAGAGAGCAGCTTGATGCTGTTGCTTGTTTAAAAGTGTATTTTTCGTTTTTTGACTCTCCACTTTTAGAGCTAATCCACATTCCTGATGCGACATCTTGTAAATAAAAAGGCTCAATCAATCCATATTTATCATCTAGTGCAAAGCGCGCCTCCTGTGTACGTACTAAAAGATTATCATCACGATATATGCGCACATCACCACTTACATATACTTCTTTGCGTTCCATATCATAATCAATTGCATCAGCAAGCGCATATATATCTTTACTAATAAGTATTGCATGACCAATAGCGTGAATGATATTATCCGCACTATGTACATTATCAGCAAGAAGCTCGAATATTTTTTGATTACTTTGATCGTATTTGGTTATGCCCGTGTTTTGTGCGATACTATGTGTGCCTAGTAGTAGTAGCAATACAACAATACGACCGAGCACATAAGTCCTTCTTAACGCTTTTGAGAAATAACAATCGTGTGTGTTATCCGATCATAGAGTGTACGTTTGAAATTATCACCAAATGCAAACACAAAGGGAATGTAATAGATGACTTGTGAAAATTCACGCAAAAAAGCTCGCGTAAAACTACGCAGCAAACTTGGGGAATCCAACATATCAATGCTAATAACTTGGATTTTAAAGAGCATTTTACCAAGACTTGCACCATACCAAAAGGTAAAAAGCCCTTGGTAGAAAAAACCAAGTGCAAATATCTGTAAAAATAGCATAGGTATTGCATTGAGAGCTTGTATAGTATCGCGAAAACCCTGTGTGTTGAGCTGCACAATTGTCTCAATGTTAATAATACTTGCAAGAGTAGCAATAAGGAGTGCATCAACTATAAAGGCAAAAAAGCGCTTATCAAGAGATGCTATTTGTATATCTTCACGATCCAGTGTTTCTTCTATGCGCTCATCATTCATTCTTGCTCCTTATTGCAGGGCTTTATCAGCAATATCTTTACGATAGATTTTACCAACAAAATCGATAGATTCTAGAATCGTATAAGCATTAGCTTTGGCTTGATGCAGGGTTGTTGCGTATCCCACAGCGACTGCTACACGACCACCACTTGCAAGCATTGATTTTGTACTAGATTCTCCTGTAGCAGAATCTGCTTTGGCGGTACTTTGACTCACTCCTGCATAGCATATTTCTCCAAGATGGGTATCAAATGGGCGTATCGTCATAGGGTGGGGCGTTGAAGAACCAAAAGGATAATTATGGCTTGCAAGCACGACACCAACGCAGTATCGTTTATCGATTTCAAGTGTAAGGTTTGCGATTTGTTCATTATGCGTAGCTACGCAAATATCAAGTAGGGGTGTTTTGAGTAGTGGTAGCAGCACTTCGCATTCTGGATCTCCAAAGCGAACATTAAATTCAAGTAAGTAAGGCTCACCTTGTACGACCATAATGCCTGCAAAAAGAACACCACAAAAAGGTGTGCCACGCTCCTTCATACCAGCAAGAGTTGGGGCAAAAATACGTTTGGCAATTTTGTCTTGTAAGATTGCATCACATAATGGGGTTGGCGCGTATGCACCCATACCTCCTGTATTTGGACCCTTGTCATTATCATAGAGTTGTTTGTGATCTTGGCAAGCGGGCAATAAAACAAAATGGCTACCATCACAAATTCCAAAAACAGAAAGCTCATACCCTCTCAAAAACTCCTCTATCACAATGCGCTCCCCAGCAGCCCCAAAGCTCTTACCGCTTAACATAGAATCTATTGTGGATTCTGCTTCTTCATAGGTTTGAGCGATGATAACGCCCTTTCCAGCACACAATCCACTCGCCTTGATAACAATAGGCAGAGGCAAGGAATGCGCAAATCGTTTTGCTTCTTGTATATTATTTGTTTGTAGGTAGCGTGCTGTTGGGATATTGTGTGTGGCGACAAAGTCTTTCATAAAAGCTTTTGAACCTTCAAGTTGCGCGGCAGCTTGACTTGGACCAAAGACTTTGATATTTGCTGTACGTAATGCATCACTAAGCCCCTCTACAAGAGGTGTTTCACCACCTATAATGACCCAGTCAATATGTTCTTTTTGGCAAAAAAGCACAATATCTTGGTTTTGGGAAAGAGCAAGATTTTCGCCAAGTAAGCTAGTTCCTGCATTGCCTGGTGCAAAAAATATTGCTCCGATACGATTGTCTTTACGTAAATGTAAGCCTATGGCATACTCGCGCCCCCCATTTCCCACAACCAAAATTTTTTGCTTCTGCATACAAAACCCCAAATGACAATGTACCCAAATAACCGCTACTTTAAAATGTGCAGCCCAATATATCAAGCTACAAATAAGGCTGGAGGATTCTCTTAGGCGGCAGATTCTCACCCTTTTATAAGGTTGCAAACGAAAATACCGACACACAAAAACCGCTACCAAGCCTAAATTACTTCGAATTAACGGACTCGCCAAGAAAGAAACACGAATTATTCAGGCGCGAATATTATAAGATTTTTAGCTTTAAAATTGGGTTAGAAAAGGGCAAATTTGCATTTTTATATCGTGTTGGGCTTGGTAGGTTTAAGTGGTATTATGGTTTTAGAATTTAAAATGGATTTGCTTAAAAACACTTTGATTTTTTGGGATCTAGCTTCTAAAATTTGGATTCTGCACGCCCTAAAGCTTTTAAGCATTTATAGCTAGAATCTGAAATTATCGTTAGATTCTGGATTGGGAGCGCAACTCTAGTTCTCCAATGGCAATTTATATTTTAGATTCTGCTTGGGCTCATTAAACTAGCATTAATGAGAATTATCGTGTAATAAACTGCTAAAATCTACTGAAATAGTCTTTTAAAGCTAGTTCCAGCGTGCAAATTGTATAATACGCAATAATGTGCTAGAGGTATGCTAAGATCTGGCAAAAGCAATGCATTAGCATTTTATTCTGTTATAAATGGTAGAATCTACAAAGGCTTGAATACTGTTGTCTTTTATCATTTTAGTTGCACTAGCGTAACTCCTAGTCCTTTTTGGATTTTTGCAATTTTTTTAACTCTTTTTCAAATTTTTTACGTCTTAAAATAGGAAGTTTATCGACAAATAATACACCATTTAGGTGATCAATTTCGTGTTGTAGTGCGATCGCTAACAGTCCTTCTGCTTGCAAAACTTTTTCCTCTCCAAATCGATCTTGATATGCTATGCTTACTTCCTTGAAGCGTTCTATATCTTCATAAAATCCAGGCACTGATAAGCAGCCTTCCTGATAAACTACTACGCCCTCCGTTTTGAGAAACGTTGGATTAATGATTTCAAGTGTATCTTCTTCGTATTGGTTGCCATCTTCTTCGCGTGGAATATTAATTATCAAAATGCGCAAAGGCACTCCAACTTGGATAGCTGCAAGTCCTATACCATTTGTGCTTGTCATTGTTTCATACATATTATCCAGTAGGGTATGAAGCGCACTATCAAAAGCTGTTACTTTTTCGGATTGTTTCTTTAAGGTAGGATGGGGGTATTTAAGTATGGACAGAATCGCCATTTATATCATCCTGTTGATAAATTTTACAATGTTGTTTCTCTTCTAGTGCAATTTTAAGTGTGGAAAGACACGCGCTCTTGGTCTCATCAATAGATCTATCAGGCATAATCTTAGCAATACTTGAAGTAATATCAAGTTGTAAATTTACATCTCCCACAAATACATCAGTGATTTGGGCGGCTTGATAAAGCGATACACAAAGCTCTTGTGCCTGGATCATATCAGAATATTTGAGCAGAATTCCAAAGATTCCTTCCCCCATATACGCGACAAAATCACTGCCTTGAACGTGTTTTTGCAAAAATTTTGCCATTGTTTTTAGCAACATCATAAATACAGGCGATTCCTGCCCGAGATTTTTTGTGATTTCTTGAGAAAGTGTGACATAAACAAGAATAGAAGAGTGATTAAACTCCATACAAAGCTTTTGTTCTTTCTCTAAAACAGTAGCAAAATAACTTTTATTATATACATCAAGTGTGAGATCATAAACAGAATTTTGGCTAATTTGCTTCATATTTTTGTCGCTTCTAGCATACAAATCTCGAATTTGGTCAAGCTGTTTTGAAGTAATTTTGGTAACCTTATCCATATCTCGGATAAAAAAATCCATAACATTGCGTAGTGTTAATTTATTGTCAGCTTGTTCCATATCTTTTGAGTATTGTTTGACAACATTTTGAGCAATCAAAAAGTTTTGATACACAACAGACATACAATTTAACACCTGTTTAATGATGCGCAAGCTTTCACCTACTGATTTTTCAAATACTAACGCACGATTCTCGAGATCAGATTGCATATTCATAATGGAACGTATTTTTTCTCGCACGCTTACAGGTTCTTTTTGCAAAAATTTTTCAAAATATAAGCGATAATTAGACGGAAGACAAGGAAGAGCCTCTTCATTAATGGTCTGCATAGCAGATTCTGAAAGCCTGCTAATAGCCTCCAAAACATCCCCACTATCCCCACTACCTAGTGCAATATCAAACTCAAATGAAGAGTCAGAAACATTCGGATTGATCCCAGACAAAAAAGGGTTTGCACCTATGTCCGATGCCTTTTCTTGTTGTTTTTTATCCATCATATTCCTTCAGATTGCCAAGACTACTTAGCACTCTTTGTGAGAATTTTATCGATTAGTCCATATTCTTGTGCTTCTTTAGCACTCATAAAAAAATCCCTTTCAGTATCTTGCGCAATTTTTTTATAGGATTGTCCAGTACTCTTTGCCATAATATCATTAAGTGCAGCCTTAAGACGTAGAATCTCTTTTGCCTGAATCTCAATATCAGTTGCTTGCCCCTGCGCTCCACCAAGTGGCTGGTGGATCATAATGCGAGAGTTTGGCAAAGAATATCGCTTACCCTTTTGTCCACAACTTAACAAAAAAGCACCAGCACTTGCTGCCTGTCCGATGCAAATGGTGCAAACATCTGGGCGAATGTATTGCATGGTATCATAAATACTAAATGCACTTGTGATAACGCCACCGGGAGAATTAATATAGAGATTTATATCTTTTTGTGGATCTTCGGCTTCAAGAAATAGCAGCTGCGCTACAATAGAGCTTGCCACCATATCATTGATTTCACCGCTTAATAAAATCACCCTATCTTTAAGCAAGCGTGAGTAGATATCATAGCTACGCTCACCTCGTCCTGTTTTTTCGATTACATAGGGAATATAGTTCATTGTTGTGCCTTTTGTACCGTTTTGGATTTGCTTGTTTTTTGTGCAGAAGCTTTAGTTGGTTTGCTGGGTTCTGTTTTTTTATCTAAGTTTGTATTCTCTATGCCCGCTTTTTCATCTAGCAAGCGATGCAATACGCGATCTTCTATCATCGCCATTTTTACGGCAGGAAGAAGATTGTTGCTCTTGTAGTATTCCAAAATTTCCTTTGGATTCTGTCCTTGCATCATTGATTCATAATAAATTGCAGACATCACTTCATTATCGCTCACATCAATCTTTTTATGTTTAGCGATTGCATCAATGATAAATGTTACTTTCACGCTTTTTTTTGCTTCTTCTCGGAAAGATTCTCGTTTATCTTTCGCTTTTTGCGCATCTTGTTGATATATTTTAAGTTCATCTTGAGGCATACTAGAAAGTGCATTACGAAAGAGCACATCCATTTCTTTCTCAATAATTGCCTCTGGCAAATCAAAATCAAATCCATTATCTAAAGCATCAAGACATTTTTGCTTCATTTCATCATTATAATGACGCATTTTAAGTTCATTTGTTAGCTCTGTTTTTATCTGGGCTTGCAACTCTTGCAGCGTTGATTTTTCATTACCTAACACCTTTTGTGCAAGCACATCATCAATGGCGCTTTTTATTTTTTCTTGAATCTTGTTGATTTTTACCTTAAAAGTTGCTGGCTTGCCTGCAAGTGTTTTTGAATGATAATTTTCTGGAAATTGCACATCAATATTCTTCTCTTCACCAAGCTTAGAACCAATAAGAGCGTCTTCAAAGCCAGGGATAAATTGCCCGCTACCAATTGTTAGATCAAATCCATTTGCTTTGCCGCCTTCAAACGCTACGCCATCAACAAATCCTTCAAAATCAATATTGACTGTATGATTTTTTTTGACAATCTTTTCTTTAGATTCTGTAAGTGGTGCTTGGGCGAGGGCTATCATATCCAATCTTTCATCAATATCCTTTTGGTTTGGAGTTGGGATTTTTGGCGTTGGAAGTTTAGATTCTAGCCCCTCTAGCGTAAATTCTGGAAAAAGCGAAATTTTTATTTCAACATCAATCGCCTCATCACCTTTTTCAAATTTTGTTATTAATGGGTCGCCAACAAGCCCTTTTGGATCAATTTTTAAGTCTTTTAGGGCAAGTGTAAGCATTTCTTGTATCATCTCTCGTTCTGCGTCTTGCTGCAAAGAATCTTTATAGCGCGACTTGACGATATTTACAGGCACTTTACCTTGTCGAAAACCTGCCATTTTAATTGTTTTACTTGCTTTTTGCGCAAGAGCATTGAGTTTTTGCTCAAGATCGTGCAGTGCTATTTTGCCTTTTGCAAGCGCATTGGCAGTATTGATTTTAGTCGCTTGAATATTCATCAACATCCCTTTATGGTCAAATTTGGAGTAAATTCAGCTATTTTAGCCAAAAATAGCAAAAAACATTATAAAATTACACAAACTTTAGGCTTTTAAGGAGTGCTATGTCGCTTGATTCACTCAAGAGCAAGCTTGCAAATCGTCCCAATCTCTCGCCCCAATATGGTATGGTCTTCAAAATCACTCCAACTATTATCTATGCGAAAGGTATTAGTCCTTCAGTTGGTGATATTGTCAAAATTATTCACAAAGATGAAAAGCAATCGCTTGGTATAGTAACCCTAAGCGAAGGGCAATCATTTGGTTTTAATCCTTTTTCGTTTGTAGAGCACTTTGGAATTAATGATATGGTAATGATAGAAAAAAATGGACTTACTTTTCCTATGTCTGAATCTATGCTTGGCAGAGTGTTTGACCCACTAGGGGTACCTATAGATGATAAGCCAGAGCTTATAGATCCTATGCATATCCCCATTATCACACCACCCATTCGCGCTCTTAGGCGAGGTATTATTGATGAGGTGTTTGATGTAGGAGTGCGTTCTATAAATGGGTTGCTTACTTGTGGCAAAGGGCAAAAACTTGGAATTTTTGCTGGATCTGGGGTTGGAAAATCTACACTTATGGGAATGATTGTACGTGGGAGTAGTGCACCAATCAAGGTGGTTGCTCTTATTGGTGAGCGCGGAAGAGAGGTGCCAGAATTTATTCACAAATCACTTGGGGGTGATTTGCAAAATACGGTACTTGTAGTTGCTACCAGTGATGATTCTCCACTTATGCGAAAATATGGTGCATTTAGTGCTATGGCGGTTGCAGAGTATTTCAAATCACAAGGCAAAGATGTACTATTCATTATGGATTCTGTTACACGCTTTGCTATGGCACAAAGAGAGATTGGACTAGCACTTGGTGAGCCTCCAACAAGCAAAGGTTACCCTCCTTCTGTTTTAACGCTAATGCCCCAACTTATGGAACGTGCAGGCAAAGAAGAGGGCAAAGGCTCTATCACAGCATTTTTTACGGTTCTTGTAGAAGGAGATGATCTTAGTGATCCTATAGCTGACCAAGCTAGATCGATCCTTGATGGGCACATTGTGCTTGATAGGGGACTTACAGATTTTGGAATCTATCCACCTATTGATGTACTTTCTTCGGCTTCACGTGTAAGTAGTGATATTATTACTGAAGAACATAAAATACTTATTCAGAAATTTCGTCGCTACTATGCCTTGCTAAAAGAAAATGAGATTCTCATACGCATTGGCTCTTACCAACGTGGAAGTGATGCAGAACTTGATTATGCACTTGGAATCAAACCAGCTATGGAAGAGTTTTTAAAACAAGAGGAAAAACAATCTGTCAGCTTTGAAGCAACTCTTGAAGCACTAAAAACAGTCTTTGTTCAGCACCCACAACCACAACGGAACCCAGATTTTAACTAAAAGGATATGTATGAAACAAGAACAAGTACTTCTTATCACTGGCGCAAGTAGCGGTATAGGCAAAGAAACAGCTCTACTTGCAAAGCAGCATAATTTCAAAGTTTATGCGTGCGCACGTAGAACTGAGCAAATGCAGGATTTAGCACAAGCAGGGATTGAAGTTCTATTTTTAGATTTGATGATACAAGAATCTATCACGCAATGTGTTACAACAATCTTGCAAAAAGAGGGTCGTATTGATATACTCATTAATAATGCAGGATATGGATTGTATGGAGCAATAGAAGATGTCCCACTTGATAAGGCTAAAGAACAATTTCAAATCAATCTTTTTTCGCTTGCTTCACTAATACAACTTGTGTTGCCAAGTATGCGCGCACAAAAAAGCGGAAAAATCATCAATGTGGGCTCGATTGCTGGTAAAGTATGGACACCTTTTGGAGGCTGGTATCACGCAAGTAAATTTGCTCTTGAGGGATTTTCGGACTGCTTACGCTTAGAACTTAAACCCTTTGGGATTGATGTCGTACTCATTGAGCCAGGCGGTATCAAGACGGATTGGGGGCATATCGCAGCACAGAATTTGCAACAAATAAGCGCAAATGGTGCCTATGCACAAGCCTGTATGCAAACAGCAAAATCAATGGAGCAAAACTATACAGACAATATGCTTTCACCTCCCAGCCTTATTGCAAAAACAATCCTAAAAGCCATTTTAGCTAAACGTCCTAAAACTCGATATCTTATTGGTTTTATGGCAAAACCTATGTTGTTTGTAAAGCGCATTTTCGGTGATAATATTTATGATGCAATTGTAGCAAGAGCTTGGATAAGGAAATGGTAAGTATTACAAAAATTCTTGGACATAATACTATGGATATTAAAATTCTACCTCATTAGAGTTTTTAAGTCTAAGCGTATTATAATCCCAAAAATTCCTCCAAAGAAATGCTATGCTTGCTTATATCGCAAAACGGCTTATGCTCCTTGTCCCTACTTTATTTGGCATTGTGGCACTTAATTTTTTTATTATTCAGCTTGCACCAGGAGGTCCGGTAGAGCATATAGTTAGTAAGCTTGAAGCAAGTGCGCAAACCGAAGCTGGTGTTGGGTTCAAAACAAGCGATTACAAGGCAAGTCGATCCTTGCCACAAGAGCTTATAGAAGATCTAAAAATCCAATACGGATTTGATAAAAATATTTTAGAACGTTTTGTTATCTTGCTCAAATCTTATATTGTATTTGATTTGGGCACTAGCTATTATCGCAAAATCAATGTATGGGATCTTATCCTAGAAAAACTTCCCGTTTCTGTTAGCCTTGGCATTTTTAGCACTTTACTCATCTATCTGATCTCAATTCCTCTTGGGATTTATAAAGCTCGAAAAAATGGTTCACTATTAGATTCTACTTCTTCCTTTTTTATTGTGGTATGCAATGCCATTCCTGCATTTTTATTTGGTATAGTATTTATCGTACTGTTTGCAAGCACCTGGCATATTTTTCCGCTACGAGGGCTTGTAAGTGATGATTTTGGTACGCTTAGTACATTTGGTAAGCTTTGTGATTATCTTTGGCATATAACCCTACCTGTGTTATGCCTCACACTTGGGGGATTTGCCTACCTTACCCTACTTAGTAAAAACTCTTTTTTGGAGGAAATGCACAAAGCCTATGTTTTAAATGCTTATGCTAAAGGAGCAGGAGAAAAACGGGTGCTATATGGACATATCTTTCGCAACGCTATGTTGCTTGTAATTGCTTCTTTTCCAAGTGCATTTCTAGGAGTATTTATCAGTGGAAGCTTAATGATAGAGATTATTTTTAGTCTTGATGGACTTGGACTTTTGGGGTATGAAAGTATTTTAAACAGAGATTACCCTGTGGTATTTGGCACACTCTATGTTTTCACACTATTAAGCTTACTCATTGGGATTATTGGAGATATTGTTTATACGCTTGTTGATCCAAGAATCCACTTTGACACACATTAATTTATTTATAAGATACTCTAAGTAGAATTTGGTTGTGATATAGCTTCACAGAAAGGTCTACAATGTTAAGAGTCTTTTGTGTCCTGCTTGCACTATGTATTGTATGCTATGGAGAACCTTTTAATCCGCAAGAGATAGATGATCAACAACAAATCTCTATGAATTCTAACCCCAGCTTTCAAAGACATAGCTTTGCACTTGGAGTTAGCTTTATCAGTGGTAATAGGGTTATATTTTATCAAGACCCTGCCGTATCAGATGCTGCATCTAGAAAACTTCATGGGTTTGATGGCAATGTTCTTGGTATATTTGGTGGAATCTACCGTTTCAATTATCGCCACGCACTTCGCTATAATTTCAAGCTTGGATTCTCTCGCCTTTCGTTTTACGAGTATGCCAACAAAGCTTATGAAGAAATTGAATTTTTTAATGGGCTCAAGTATGGTATAGATGTGGGCTATGAATGGATATTTTATCGTGGCAAAAATGTATTTTTAAATACACTTGTTGGCATTGAATATGGATTCTCCTACTACAAAAAAGACATAACAAATGTCTTTATGCAAGAAATTGCTCCACAACTTGGTTTTGGCATTGGGGTGCAAAATCATCACCAAATTGAGTTTGTGCTAAGTATGCCTTTCTTTTCACGACTAAAATTTGATATACAATCTTTTACTTTTGTTGTGCCACGACGTTTTGAACATATACGTTTTGGTTTAAACTATTTTTATAGATTTTAGAATGGAAGAGCTTTTTGGGTCATACTTGCACAGATGGCTTTATGGCGAGCACGGCTATTATCGTAAGGCACTCATAGGTAAAGATGGGGATTTCTACACTGCTGTGAGCGCTTCTAAGTTTTTTGGTGGAAGCATTGCGTACTTTCTCTTATCTCTCTTGGAGAATGGTAAAATCAACCTACCACTCTCTATCATCGAAATAGGCACACACAATGCCAATCTTATAGTTGATATTTATGAGTTTTTAAGTGCTTTAAGTGAAGGTGTTTTAGAGCATACAAGCTTTTATATTATTGAGCCTTTGGAAGAATTACGCAACAACCAACAATATATGTTACGCCTTAAAGGCTATCCAATCATTCATGCAAAAAACTTGCAAGATATTCCGATAAATACTCGTGGTGATGCATTTTTTGTGAGCAATGAGCTTTTTGATGCATTTTCTTGTGAGCTTATTTTGAATAATAAACTTGCCTGTATTATAAACTCTACTCCCAAACAACAAAAGACAAAGCCTATTTCAGAATCTAGCTTAGACTTGCAGTCAAATCCAAACGACAATCCAAAGCTTATTTGGCGCGACTTTAATGCGATAGATTCTTTGTCAAACACAGACCAAGTAAGGTTCTCTAAAGCTTTTGCGTTTGCAGAACGCTATGGTATCACGACAGGAGAAGTACCTATCTTTTGGGAGACTTTTGTGCAAGAGATTTGTTCCTTCAGCGAGCATTTTAGACATTGGCATTTTATTAGTTTTGATTATGCACCTTTGGGAAATTCTGGTGGTTTTTCTCTGCGTGGCTACAAACAACATAGAGTGTTAGGTTTTGATGAGATTATAGAGAATCTCCCAATATTATTCGGGGATTGTGATATTACCTATGATGTTGATTTTACTATCTTGCACAAGCTTTTTGCACAATATGGTGCAAGGCTTATACAACAAGCAAGGCTTAATACTATGCTCATTGATTTTGGTATTATTTCTTTGCTTGAATCTTATAAAAAGTATGCCTCTATGAAAGTATATGAGCGAGAAGTGCTTGGTGTGCGCACATTGCTTAGTGGAGGGCTTGGCGAACGCTTTATGGGGGTTTGGTTTAGTGGCGGTTAGATTCTAGCTAGAATCTATAAGAAAACCCAACCTTATATACTATATTTTCGTAGCCAAGCGATATGGGTTCGCTATGTACTCCAACATCAAGTACGATATTTTCCAATCTTTTAGCAAAAAGATAACTCACGCCATAGCCAAGTAGCGCACCTACAAGTACTTGCAAAACTGTGTGATGCTCACTCACTACGCGTGAGATTCCAACTGAAGTTGCCAGTAAAGTTGTTGGTAAGCCAAATTTCCAGCCATAACGTTTTTGCATATATCCTGCTGCACTAAAAGCCGATGAGGTATGCCCGCTTGGAAAGCCATCAAAGCCACCGTTATTGGGTCTTCGACTAATACCTGCTGCATTCTCATTGGCTTGAGAAATTCCTACAAATGTGTATTTGCTTGCAAATGTGATTGCGAGTGTTGTACCAGTGCCCAGTGCTAGTTGCGCAATTCCTTCATAATCTTGTCGTGCAAGACTATAAGCGCCTGCCATAAGGGGTAAAAACTGAAATACATCGCCCCAAGTTTCAAACCAATCCGAGCTATGTGCATTTAAAGGTTGTAATAACAATACACACAACCAAAGAGCAAGCAGTTTTTTAACAAGTCTATTCATATGCTTTAAACACTGCTTGTAGATGGTATAAGTTGTCTTTACTTCGTAGTAGTAGCATATCTGCAAGGATGAGTGCTAGCATACTTTCACAAACCACGCTTCCACGCACAGCAATACAAGGATCATGTCTGCCCTTTAACGCAAGTTCTTTAGGCTGTTTGGATATATCGATTGTGCTTTGTGGCAGAAAAATACTGGGTGTTGGCTTAAAATATACCTTTACCACAATTTCTTCTCCTGTACTAATCCCACCAAGCATACCACCACAATAATTACTTACAAAACCATTAGGATCTATAGGGTCATTGTTTTGGCTACCATATCGCTTACTAGATTCTATGCCATCACCTATCTCAAGAGCCTTAACGCCATTTAGCCCCATCATCATCGCACCAATAGCACTATCAAGTTTATAATACAAAGGCTCGCCAAGCCCACGTAAGACATCTTTATTTCCATAAGCACGGACGATAGCACAACCGCCAACACTATCACCACGTTTTTTTGCTTCTAAAATAATACGCTTTTGGATAGGCTCTTTTTCTTTATCAAGCGCAAAAATTTCGCTTGATTTTGCATAAGTAAAATCAAGTGTTCTCCCCTCACAATCTCCAATATGTAAAATACCACTTTCACACATAATACCAAAAGGCTTTAAGAGCATTTTGGCAAAAGCGCCACTTGCTACGCGCGCTGCACTCTCGCGTGCAGAGCTCCTGCCACCACCACGATAATCACGTATGCCATATTTACTATAATATGTAAAGTCTGCGTGTCCGGGGCGAAATATATCCTTGAAAGCGGTATAATCTTTTGATTTGGTATTGGTGTTTGGGATAAAAAGTGCTATGGGTGTTCCTGTACTGACACCTTCAAAAACACCGCTTAAAATCTCGACTTGATCATCTTCTTTTCTTGGTGTAGCATACGATGTTTTACCGGGTTTTCTCCTTAACATTTCTTTTTGCAACAAGTGCTCATCGATAACAATCCCTGCAGGAAAGCCATCAATAACACAGCCAATACCTGCTCCGTGAGACTCTCCAAATGTCGTTACACGCAATGCCTGCCCAAAGGTATTCATATATTTTTCTCCTTTGTGTGGTTAGAACGCTTTGGGTAGCTTGGCTTTTTTTTTGCAAATTTGGTGGGATCTTTTAGGGATTGGTGGGTTGTTTTTATGGTCGATTTTTTTTTGGTGAGAATTTCATAAGCGATTTTAGCACAAGCTTGCTGAGCAGACTTCTTAGATGATCCTTGTGCTGATCCATAGATAGCGTTGCAAATAGAGATTTGCACAACAAACTCCTTTTGATGATCTGGTCCGCTTTGTTCAAGTAATTCATACACGGGCAATGCCCCAAAAAGCTCTTGTGTCATTTCTTGCAATGCAGTTTTATAATCAATTGTTAGATCTTGTATTTGCATATTGGGATAATGTGCGCTCAAAACACCATAGACAATTTTGCGTACACATTCAATTCCGGCTTCTCTGTATATTGCACCAATAACTGCCTCAAAGGCATTAGAAAGTAGAGAATCTTTTTGTCTTCCGTGATTTTGCTCCTCACTTACAGAAAGTCTAAGCATTTCTCCAAGTCCAAATCCTCGACCAAAGAGTGCAAAACTTTTTTCATTTACAAGACTAGAGCGCATTTTTGAAAGTTTGCCTTCATCATATTTGGGAAAGCGTTCAAACAGATACTCCCCTACTAGCAAATCCAACACGGCATCACCCAAAAACTCAAGACGCTCATTGTTATATGGCTTCATACAACTACGGTGTGTCAAGGCTTCTATCAATAAATGTTTATTTTGAAAGTGATAACCCAAACGAAGCTCTAAGACAGCAAGATTCATTGTATTCCTTTATATGTTGAGCGATGGCTCTTGCATATTATTTGCAGCATCTTGAAGTTGTTTAGCTTCAAAACGTGCAATTTTATCACATTTTTCATTCATAGCATTACCATCGTGTCCTTTTACCCAGTATGCTTTAATATTATGTGGTTTAGATAACCCAACATACTCTCTCCATAAATCCGGATTTTTGACTTCACGAAAATTCTTTTTCATCCAGCCTTCAAGCCATTCATTAATACCTTGAACGACATATTGAGAATCTGTATATAAATCAATTTCGCAAGGCTCTTTTAGGATTCTAAGAGACTGCAAAAGTGCCATAAGTTCCATACGATTGTTGGTTGTATTTGCCACACTACCACTGATTATTTTTTCTTTATCTCTGTAAAGCAATATTCCACAATATCCACCAAAACCAGGATTCCCAAGTGATGAACCATCGGTATAAATTGTGATTTTTTTCATAATATCTCCATAGAATATTCTTTGAGTCTATAAGCAAGATCCATTTCCCCGACATTTGCACATATTGGGCAACGATATGAATCAAATGGAAAAAGGTTCTTACAATGATGGCAACGGTATTCAAATATTAAATCCCCTTTTTGTTTAGAATATCTTCTAAGTATACATAAAACCTCCAGTTCGAAGGGTGTTTTTTTGGTCTTTAAGGGTACTGCAGGAGCCTGATGGTCTTTAGAATCTAAAAGATTCCTATCTTCTTGTGTTTTAGCCACACTAGATTCTGGTCGTTGCAAATAGCCCTTTGCCACAAACACATCAACAATATCTGTTCGCTTAGATAAAATATCAAAAGGAATCTCCTCTTGTTTGCAACGCCAAAGGATATCAAGACAAAACTCAATTGAGGGCATACGCAATAACTCTTCCCAAAAGAGTTCGCGTGCATAGACAAACAAATAATCTAGTCCTAAACGATTGATCATACCGCTATAATGCATAAGTTCGATAATTTCTTTATTTTTTTTATGAAAAGGCAAAATATGGTTATGCGCAAGCAGCATAAAGTGCAAGTACGTCCTGATATGTTCGTTTTCTTGCTGTTCTTTGGGCGTGCTTAGCTCATCAAAACATTCCAAAACATCAAGTGCATCTTGATATTCTCCCATACTCTCGTGCGTACGCATAAGATAGCTAAGAATCTGTGCGTTGCGTGGATATATTTTTAAAATCTCTAAAAAAATATTTTTTGCACGTTGCAAAAATCCCGCCTCAAAATAAGTAATACCAAGAGATTCTAAGACGATGATTTTTTCTTGAATATCGCGTGTTTTTTCTAGCATTGCTAAATAAATTTTTATCGCATAGGCACTATCACCGGCGCGAGCATATGTTTTTGCAAGCAAAAGTAGCGGAGGAATTGGATTTTTAGCAAGTGATAAGAAATCAACAAATTCATCACTTGGGGCATTTTCATTGTATGACTTTGTAAAATTTTCTATAGCGATCTGGCGTTTTTTTGCTCGATACTTATTGCGCCCATAATCTGCAAAAACCAAAATCGTAATAATTGCTATCAAAATAATAATTCCAAATAGAGGATCGCGATATAAAAAGGCTATAGCATCAAACATAAGCCCTCTTTTTGGTATGCAATCTCAAAACACCAAGCATAATCAACCTTAAGGGAGTCGCACATATTCAATATGGGCTTTAAGTTTTATTTTTTCAAAATATTCATCAAGAATTTGATCCTGACTGGTTTGGGCGATTTTTTGTGCAATATAGTTTTTGGCTTCTTCAAAACTCATAGTGCTCTCACCTAATTTTTCTTGTACTAAAAATGCCACATACCTACCATTGCCCGCATCAAGAATAGGTGTAAACTGTCCTGTTTGGATTGAAGAAAACATTTGAGCAATCTGTGGATTAAGCATATTAAGTGTTAATTTTTCTGGAGTTTTCTCAACGCCATTAATACTAACAAGTGTGTTTGATATAGCACGTTCAAGGAGTTTTGGATCTTTGGCGCTATAACGCATAGTTTGTATTTCCGTAGGAATGATAAAATCGTCTCTGTGGTTATTGTAGTACTTTCGCATTTCCTCTTCACTTGAGACATCTGAAGAAAGCAAGATATTACGCATAAGCTCTCGTGTCTGAATCTGATCTTTTAGTCGTTCTTTGTAGATTTCTAATGTTATACCTTCTTGATAGAGCGCATTGAGAAACTGTTGATAGCTCATTCTGTTTTGTGCAGCAACTGCCTGAACCTCCTGATCTAGACGCATTTCATCAACAACAATATTAAGACGCTTAATCTCTTGTTTTTTAAGGCACTGGGCAACAAGAAAATCTTGGGCTTGAGTCTTTGAAAAATGCTGTGTTTGCATAGTATGCTGTATTTCGTATAGTGTGATTGGATCACCATTGACTTTAATTGCTATGCCTCCAACAATTTTTTTTGGATCACCTATAGCGGTGCTTTTTGTGCTAGATTCTAGTTGGGAATTGGATTCTGCCTGCATACACAATGGTATAGTAATAACACCAAACACACAAAATAAATAAAAAAATCTTTTGCTACAAGCACGACCATACATTGTATGTCCTTAAATAAAATTGTTGCATTGTAACATTATTTTTTCAATCAAAGCTTAGAAAACTTGGCTAGGCATTGTGGTTTAAGCCTATCAACCCCAGTCAATTTAGCAAAATTTCCCAAAAAACCATATCAACAAAAGTGCAAAAATAAGCCTAGATCTAGTTGATGCTAGATGTCTTTATTGGGCAAATTTAAACCTTTCAAATAGAAGTATTAAAAACTTTTATTTGAAAAACAAACCAATTTGCCTAACAATATAAATATCGCCAAAACCCAAAGAGAGACCCATCTAATTTAGTCTTTTTTGTGTCGCATATAAGTAGGTTTATCATAATCGACAATTTCATCGCCTCCACTCACTAATGCCACATCAAATGAAAAAGGGGAATTTAGTATTTTTTCTTGAGTAATAGATTCTACTGATGCTTGAGTGGTGTTTGTTGGCGTAGAAGATGTAATGTTTTTCTCAAACCCCGTAGCTATTACTGTTATACGCATAAAATCAACCGCTAAATTCTCATCTGTACGCGTACCAAAGATAATTAAATTGTCATCGCCATCAGCTATTTCATTAATAAACTCCATAGCCTCAGTAACCTGCGTGAATGGATAATCAGGGTTAAACTCAAAATTTAAAATGATTCCCTTTGCGCCATTAATGGAAAGATTATCAAAAAGAGGAGATTCAATAGCATTACGTAATGCGTTAAGACAAGCATTCTCGCCACTACCTTCTCCTAAGCCCATAAGCGCTAAGCCCTTATAAGTTGTTATCACTTTTTTAAGATCTGCAAAATCCACATTGACATCATCTGGACTATATTTCAAAACCACACTTGAGATTCCACCCGCAGCGCGTGCAAGGACATTATCTACTATTTTAAAACTTTCGCGAACACCAGTGTTTCTACCAATTATAGAACGTAATTTATCATTTGGCACAACAATAATAGAATCACTAACTTTATTAAGTTCTTCAAAACCCCTTTGCGCTACTTTTGCACGTTGAGATCCTTCAAAAGCAAAGGGCTTTGTAGCAATAGAAATGGTTACTGCGCCCAGATCTTTAGCTATTTGTGCGACAACTGGTGCTGCTCCTGTGCCTGTTCCGCCTCCAAGCCCAACACATACAATCACCATATTCGCACCAGCTAGATATTCCTTTATGGTTTCTGTACTTTCAAGAGTTGCTTTCTTGCCTATCTCGTCATCAGCTCCAGCACCAAGACCGCCTGTAATGCGCTCCCCTAGTTGAATTTTGTTTGGCACAGGACAAGCACCAAGATGCTGATTATCAGTATTTGCAACGATTAATGTAAGATCAT
The DNA here is from genome assembly GCA_944323645.1 of uncultured Helicobacter sp. Lineage (GTDB taxonomy): Bacteria > Campylobacterota > Campylobacteria > Campylobacterales > Helicobacteraceae > Helicobacter_B. Next base: position 23,562 of record CALUTE010000018.1, read on the forward strand.
CGTGGGCATTGTTTTGATACAGGTGAGAGACCATATTTGAGCCACCACCTCCTACACCAACTACAACAATCCTTGGTCCTTTGGTATGTCTAATTTCTTGTACATCAATGCTCATATCTTGTGCCATACGTGTCCTTTCTAAAATAGTTTCTCTGCAATTTTTGTCATAGATTCCTTAAATCTACCCATAATGGTAGATTCTTTTCTGCTAGAAGCCGTGTAAGCGTCACTTTTTTGCTTAAGATTCTCTCTAAGATCGGAAAGATCCGTATCCATAATGTTTTGTTGAAAATTTTGGTTATCTATATAAGTTGGTTGTGATGCAAAGGGCATATCATCATCAAGAGACTTGGACTCTTTATAACATATTTTGGACATCGAATCACGCTCATAGTTTGTATGTTTGCCTGCTCCATACCAGATCAACCCAAGTACCGCAGAAAACGCAGGGTCTCGCAGTTCGTCAAAAAGCCCGGGCATTTCAATGGGCTTAGAAATGCGTGTTGGCATATCCTGAAAAAACGCCTTAGCAAGCTCTCGAATACCTTGCATATTCATCATTCCACCTGTAAGGACTACGCCAGCCCCCAATCTATCTTTTAGCCCACTTTGCTCGATATAGCGAGCAAGAACACCAAAAGTTTCTACTACACGCATTTTAATAACATTTTGTGCTTCATTAAGCATAACGAAATGCACTGCATCATCTACACCAACAGATGGCACCTCTATACGTTGCTCACTCTCACTGCTGCAAAGATTTCCATAAGCAATTTTTACTTCCTCTGCTGCTGGAATCTTGGTATTAAGCGCCATCGCAAGATCACTTGTGATATGGTGTGACCCAACACCAAGGAAATTGTTGTAGCGCATTGCATTGCCATCATGAATCATAATTTCACAAGTGCTTCCACCAATATCTATGCAAGCCACACCAAGCTCTTTTTCATCATCGCTAAGCACAGTGATAGAAGCGGCATAGGAGGAAAGTACGATATTTTGTATTTCCACACCTGCAAGGTGTATGGTTTTCCGTAGATTTTCTAGGCTTGAATGCTGAGCTGTCACGATATGTACATAGACTTCTAGCCTACGCCCTGTCATTCCCATAGGATCTTCAACAATATCCTGATCAAGCACAAATTTATAAGGCAACACTTGAATTACTTCAAACTCCAGTGGTATTGCAGCATTATATACAGCATTAACAAGTGCTTGCCCAATTTCTTTAATTCCTATTTCGTTTGCTGCAACGTTATAAACACCAGAACTCTCAACACTCTTTGTATAAGCACCAGAAATAGAAACGATAGCCTTATTAAGTGATTCTGCACCAGCCATACGTTTAGCATCTGTAATGGCAGCCCGAATCGCCTTACTTGCCAAATCAATATTGACAACTAAACCTTTCTTTACGCCCTGCGAACGATGCTTGCCCATTCCTATAATGTGTGGCACACCATCTCTGACATCAGCAATCACTGCACATATTTTGCTAGATCCTATGTCAATACCTAAAACTGTCTGCGCCAAATACTCCTCCTATATGCCCTAAATAAATTTCTTTACGCCATATTTTTGTTCCAAAAATTCGAAAACAAGTCTTGTCATCAACTCCATTTTAGTCTGATTGATGATTGCATCAATATAGACAGCACCCTGAAATGGCGTGGCTGATTGAGAAAGAATCCTAAACAAAAAAGCATTTTCTCCTATTATAGCATAATTTACGCTTTTTGGGCTATCAAATATATTTTGTAAAAGACTCATTGAGGTATAAAAATCCAAATTCCCAATCTTGTAAGTTTGCAAAGAAATCTCCTCTTGGCTCGGCAGTCTTACATTATTAATGCGCTCTCCAGCAAAAGTACTAAGCCGCGATTTAGCCATATTCTCGAGCTCTTGTAAGCGCATTTGATGTATATACTCTTTTTTGACCAAGGAGGCAACATCAGCAAAATCTTGCACTTGTGGGGCAGTTTTTTCTATTACCTTGATTGTAATGAAATCTTCACCAAATGCTAAGGGTTTCAAAACAGCATTGGGTGTGCTAGATTCTAGAGCTGATAAAATCTCGCTACTATAGGCAGTACTATCTTGTGAGATAATAAACTCTTCTGCAGAATCTGCGCGCGATTTTTGTAAATCAGTGTATATTTTAAGCGCTTGTATTTTTGCTTTTTGCTGCTGAAGTGCTTCAATTACTTGGGTCTTTATGGATTCTGGTATTGGATCATTGCCTTGTGTGATATAGTTTTGTTCATAAAATTTCTTAAGCTCCTCATCGCTATAACTCTGATCTTTAGTCTTGGTTATAACTGCTTGGATTTTATAAGAAGCTGGTGTTTTATAAGATTCTTTAATTCCTTCCCAGAATTTTTTGAGATCTTTTTCGTTTGGTTGTATAGGAATTGAATTGCCATAAATCACGCCAAGCTCAATATTATCACTAATACTAAGCCCAAAGTTTAAACTATCTCGCTCAAGTCCGGTAGCAGGGAATGGTGTCGCGCGCACGATTTGTGGAAACAGTAAAGCGACTACTTTTTTTGTCAAAATACTATCACGAACGCGCTCCTCAAAGTACTGCTTTTTCATTCCTTGTGCAGCAATAAAGGCATCATATTTGGCTATATCAAAAACACCATCAGTTTTTAAAAAATCAAAATCTTTACTAGAGCTAATCTCGTGTGCTAGCTCCTCATCACTCACGCGCAATCCCAAATCCAAAGCGTAATTGCGAATAAGCGCATTGGATATAAGACCATTAAGTACATATGTGTCTAGCCCCATATTTTTTGCTTGCGCTTCGTCAAAATCTCCTCCTAAACGTTTATTTCGTTCATCAAACTCCTCTTGATAGCGCATCATATATTCGGCTTTGCTAATTGTTATTTTGCCGACTTTGGCAACAGAATCTCCCGAAAGCGAATAGTCATACACACCCCAAGCAAAGCCTCCTGCGCCAATAAAAGCAATCGTAGCAATCCATATCGTAACAACTAGCCATTTTTTATGTTTTTGCATCCATTCAATCATCAACATTCCTAGAAAATACGTCAAATTTGCCCTGCATTATAACACATAAAATCCCAAAAGTATTAGATTTATCGTAGAATATGCAAGATATTACGCCTACTTTAACCCTAGATGTCGAACTTATTTAAAAAAATATAAGCATATTTGACTTATAATCCTATGCACTAATAACTATATTCAAGGAGCGCAGCTATGGCATTAAAAGTATATTACGATAAAGATTGTGATTTGGGGCTTATCCAAAAGAAAAAAGTAGCTATCATCGGCTTTGGAAGTCAGGGACACGCACATGCGGAGAATCTAAGAGATTCTGGCGTGGAGGTGGTCATCGGGCTATATAAAGGCGGCAAAAGCTGGGGCAAAGCGGAGGCAAAAAACTTCAAAGTCCTAGAAGTCAGCGAGGCGACAAAATGGGCGGATGTGGTGATGATTCTAATCCCTGATGAATTGCAAGCTGATGTGTTTGAGAGAGACATTAAAGCACATTTGAGCGAGGATAAAATCATCGCCTTTGGGCATGGATTTAATATCCACTTTGGGCAAATCAAAGCTCCAAAAGGCGTGGGCGTGATTATGGTCGCACCAAAAGCCCCCGGACACACTGTGCGAAGCGAGTTTGTGAGAGGCGGTGGGATTCCAGATTTAATCGCGGTGGAGCAAGACACAAGCAAGGGCGATGCAAAGGCGATTGCACTAAGCTATGCCGCAGCAATCGGCGGTGGGCGAAGCGGAATCATCGAGACAACTTTCAAAGATGAGACAGAGACGGATTTATTTGGTGAGCAAGCGGTGCTTTGTGGTGGGGTGAGTAGCCTTGTCAAAGCGGGATTTGAGACGCTAGTAGAGGCAGGATACCCTGAAGAGATGGCGTATTTTGAGTGTTTGCACGAGCTAAAGCTCATCGTTGATTTGATGTATGAGGGGGGCTTGGCAACTATGCGCTATTCTATCTCAAACACCGCAGAATACGGCGATATGGTAAGCGGTCCGCGTGTGATAAATGAGCAATCTAAAAAGGCGATGAAAGAGATTCTCTCTGACATTCAAGAGGGGCGATTTGCAAAAGATTTTATCTTGGAGCGAAAAGCAGGCTATGCACGAATGAATGCCGAACGCAAGAATCTAGCAAATCATAAAATCGAGCAAGTGGGTGAGCGATTGCGTGCGATGATGCCTTGGATTGGAGCGGGCAAGCTAGTGGATAAGGATAAGAATTAAATTTTATATTTTTTAGATTCAAGTAAAAGCAGTGAGGCTTATGCCTCTTTGCTTGTCTTTGGCTAGATTTTAGACACTCCTGAATACTCCCAAGCACTTCTTTATATATATGGGAGGCACTTTGTGTATTTGGTAGCATTTCATTTCTTTTTAGAATCTCAATTTATAGAATCTCAAGTATTTTTAGGCAATATTTTCACAACTCTCCCTTTTTATCTTTCCTTTAAAATAAGCAGGCAAAGCAAGGTAGGACACAATCCCACCTTATAACCTTGATAGTGTTCTATAACTTTTAATATTTACCCTGCTATAATTACAAACTTAAATCAAAGCAGCTAAGAATCTTGCGGAAAAGCAGAATAATGTAAAAGTAAGATTAAAGCCCATAAAAGCACAGATGAAAACAAAGCAAGTTGAAAATACCTTAAATAAAAGGATTATAATATGGCAAGTATAGAGGAAATCATAGAGGATAATGCCAAAGAGCAGTTAAGAAATCTAGGAATTTCATACTTTACAAAAACACAAAACATAAACACGCAAATAGAAGAAGCCCTCAAAAGGTACCCAAGCAAAAAGGGTGGCGAGGGAGGCAATCGCCCCGACATAAAACTTTTCTTGCAAGATGAAAATTTACGCAAAATGCCTGTGATGATAGAAGTCAAAGGCACAAGAGGCAGATTGCAAAAGCTAAAACAAGATGAAGTTGAAAATCTTGATAAAAATGGTAATTTTAATTTCACAAACATTAGTGATTATGCCTTAAATGGTGCGGTGCATTATGCCAATGCCATTTTAGATTACACCGATTATGATGAGGTTATAGCCGTAGGTATCAATGGCTATGAGGACACTAAAGAGCTAAAGCAAGAATATGCCTTTTATTATCTTAATCGCAAAAATCTCTCTGTGCCTAAAAAGATTGGCGATTTCAAAGACCTCTCAATCTTTTCTAAAGAGCATTTAAGTGAATTTTTACGCACCATAGATTCTTTAAGTCTTAGTGATAAAGAACGTGAAAAAACTATAGAATCTTTAGAAAGCGATATAGAATCTAAACTTAATGCTCTTAATCAATTTTTGCACGATGAACTTTTAAACATTAATCCAAATATGCGTGTAGCTCTGCTTGTAGGTATGATAATGGCAGCACAGGGCGTAAAGGACAAGGTTTCACCACTAAAGCCCGATGAGCTCAAAGGAGAGCTAGGAGCAAATTCCAACGATGGTATTATCTTTATCAATAAAATCAAAGATTTTCTAGCCGAAAGAAAATTGCCACAAGAAAAAATTGCTCTTTTAATCAATGAATTAGAAAAAGCCTTTATCCACTCAAATTTGTGGAATAAATCAAGCTATACTAACACGCTCTTGCAAGACACAGATGAAACTCCGCTTAAAAAAACCTACACAATCGTATGTGATAATATCCTCCCACTTGTCAAAAAGCTCCAAACCGCTGACATCGCAGGCAGACTCTTTAACTCCCTTACCAAATGGCTAGCTGTGCCAGATAGCGAGAAAAATGATGTGGTGCTAACGCCTCGCTATGTCGTTGATGTAATGGTAAAACTTGCTAAGGTAAATAAAGATTCTTATGTATGGGATTATGCCACAGGCTCGGGAGCCTTTCTCATCTCTGCTATGAATGCGATGATAAAAGATTGTGAAAATATACAAAGCCCAAAGGAAAAAGAGCTAAAAATAGCCCATATCAAAGCCTACCAGCTTCTAGGCATAGAAAAGCGAGTTGATATTTATCTGCTTGGAATCTTAAATATGATTTTGCTTGATGATGGTAGTGCAAATTTACTCAACAAAGACAGTCTTACGCAGTTTGAGGGTAATTACGAGCAGGGTGATAAGAAAGATTCTAAATTCCCAGCTGATGTATTTTTGCTAAATCCTCCCTATTCTGCAAGTGGCAAGGGCTTTATCTTTGTAGAGAGAGCCTTAAAGCGTATGTCTAAAGGTAGAGCGGTTATCATTATCCAAGAAAACGCAGGTTCAGGCAATGGACTGCCCTACACAAAAGAGATTTTAGAGCATTCCACACTTTTAGCAAGTATCAAAATGCCTTCAGATTTATTTGTAGGCAAAAGCAGTGTGCAAACAGCTATCTATGTCTTTGAGGTAGGCACAAAGCACGATATAAAACAAAAGGTAAAATTTATAGATTTTAGCACCGATGGCTACACAAGAGCCGCAAGGAAAAAATCAAAAGCAAGTGTAAATCTCAAAGATACCGATAATGCTAAGGCAAGGTATGAAGAGCTTGTGAATGTCGTACTATATGGCAACTCTTATTTGAATTATTACAAAGAGCATTACATAGAGGATTGTATAAGCCTAGAGGGTAAGGACTGGACTTACGCACAGCACAAAAGCATAGATACAAAGCCCACACTAGAGGACTTTAAAAAATGCGTAAGTGAGTATCTAGCGTGGGAGGTTAGCAATGTGCTAAAAAATAATGCCAAAGAGGATTTGCGGGGAAAATACTAAGCCCCCGCTTGAGAAAGCTTGAAGAAAACTTCAAGCAAAGTGGGGGCTTTTATATGGACTTTAAGCTTATTGATTTGTTTAACTATGAAAGAGGGACTAGATTAGTAAAAAGTGAAAGAATTGATGGGCAATACCCCTTAGTTACTGCTGGAGAAAATAATCAAGGAGTAAAAGGATTTATAAATAACATAAATCAAAAAATTTTTAGCAACGCTATTACTATTGATATGTTTTGTAATTCTTTTGTGCATATTAATCCATTTTGTTGTGATGATAATATATTGGTTTTGACAGCTAAAAATCCTATGAATAGATACTGCTTACAATATATAAGCACATTGATTAACAAAGCTAAAGTAAGGTTTGGATATGGAAAACAATACAGAATAGGTAGCTTGGAAAAACATTTTATCTCCTTACCCGTGCTTCCTTCTTGTAATGAGAATAAATTTGAAATAGCCTTTGAGTATATGGAATCTTATATTAAAGAACTTGAGGCAGAAAGACTAGAAGAACTTGAGGCATATCTCTTAACTACTGGCTTAAAAGATTATAAGCTTACAGAGCAAGAAAAAGTAATTTTGCAAGACTTTGCAAAATTACAAAATGAAGATTCTAAACGGGGGGCATTTAGTAGCCTAGAGGATTATTTACTCTATGGTGGCTCTCTTTTAGATTCTAAGAAACAAAATTTCATCACTCACGCTCTTTCTTGCCTCACACAAAGGGCATTAAAAAGCCTAGATACAAGCAAATGGCAGGAATTTAGAATCGGCGATTTGTTTGAGATTGCAACACCAAAGAAAAAATTTGATGCTAATAAAATAAAATTTGGCGGACTTTATCCATATGTAGCAAGAGGAGAAACAAATAATGGTATTCGTGGTTACATCACGCAAGATACAAGTTTTTTAAATCCTGCAAATACGATAAGCTTTGGGCAAGATACCGCTACAATGTTTTACCAAGATAAGCCATATTTCACAGGCGATAAGCTTAAGATTTTTTATCTTAAGCTTGCAAAACTTAATAGATATAGAGCAAATTTTTTAATCGCTAGTATGAGAAAAAGTTTTTCTATATTTTCTTGGGGCAATACCTCTTTTAGTGTGAAAAATTTACAAGAAGTTAAAGTATTGCTACCCGTGCTTCCGCTAGATTCCATAAAGGAAGATTCTCGTAATTACACACATCATATCGACTTTTCTTTTATGGAATCTTTCATAAAAGAGATTGAGAAAGAGCATTTTTTAAGCCTCATAGAGTATTATCACAAAGAAATGAGTGCCTATAATGAAGTG
>CALUTE010000019.1 GCA_944323645.1 uncultured Helicobacter sp.
AATCGTTCAATTTTAGTTCCAAAAGGAGTCCATTATGATTAAATCTTGTAAAAGTGTATTTATCGTGCTTTTGTCGGCTTTATTGCCTAATATTGCGTTTGCTGCAGGTGGATTAGCAAAGGTGGATACTCTTATGAACAGCATCAGTAATGCTTTGTTTGCTGTGGGTGTCGTTGTCTTGACCATCTCAATTATGTGGGCGGCTTTTAAAATTATGTTTCAAAACCGAGTCTTGCAGGAGGTTGCTCCAGCTTTGCTTGGTGGAGTTTTGTTTGGCTCAGCAAGTACTATTGCTGGGCTTTTAATTAACTAATCTAGTTAGGAATGCTTATGGTTCAGCCATTGTTTAAGGGATTAACGCGTCCAGCATTGTTGTTTGGTGTGCCTATGATACCTCTTTTGATGACATTTGCTGTATTTATTTTAATAATTTTTTGGACGCAGAGTTTTATTTTGTTGCCACTTGCTATTCCTATATTTTTTATAGAGAAGGCAATGGCAAAGAAAGATCCTTATATCTTTCGGCTTATTATGCTAAAAGCAATGTTTCTAACAAATCCATTAAGCAAGAAATTTCATAGCATTAAGACTTACTCTGCAGCAAACTATACCAAAAAGCACATACCAAATGCAGAAGTACCAAAGCTTAGTATTGTTGCACTACACAATGAGCCAAACTTTGAGAAATTAATCCCATATTCAAGCATTATCGCACCAAGTGTGGTAATGACAAAAGATTATTTGCTTGTAAGTACTTATAAGATTGATGGTGTTTGCTTTGAGGCTGAAAGTGATTCGAACCTCGCTTTTATTAATGAATCACTGAATATGTGTTTTCGTGCATTTAGTAATGAGCCTATTAGCTTTTATTTCCATAATGTGCGACATAGAATTAATGATAGCTTGGATTCAGTCTTTGACAATCCTTATTTGAGAGATATTGATGAGAAATACAAGCAATCTTTCGGTAATAAGGCATTATTGAGAAATAGTCTTTATATTACCATTATTTACTCACCTCTTGGGCGTTTAGATAAAGGTGTATTTAAAAAAGCAAGCTTACAAGATAAGAAAAAGCAGCTTGTAAGTTTCTTATATACATTTAGGGAATATAGAGCAAGATTTGAGAGTAATATCAAGCAATTTGGTGTTGTTCTCTTGGGTGAATACGAACAGAATGGTGTTAGGTTTTCTAAACAGCTTGAGTTTTACAACTACTTAATAAGTGGTAGATTTACCCCTGCTCGTATTTTGGATATGCCCTTATATGAATACCTAAGTGGTGGATTAAACAATATTTACTTCGAACACAAAACCGCACAAATAAACTATAACAATGATGAACACAAATTCTGTCGAGCTATTGAGGTTAAAGATTATTCAAGCACAACCTATGCGGGTATTTTAGATGCCTTGATGTATCTGAATTGCGAATTTACCATCACGCAAAGTTATGTGCCGCTACCACAAATAGAGGCAAAATCTGCCTTAAAGACACAAGCAGGTAGATTAAAGAGTGTAGAAGATGATTCTATATCACAAATGGTGCAAATAGAACAGGCACTAGATGATTTAGCAAGTGGAGAAATAGGCTTTGGCAATTATCACTTTGTCATCATTGTATTTGGCGATACATTAGAGGAATGCAAAGACAATACAAATAAAACTATTACCCTTTTAAATGAAATAGGTATTTTAACAAGTATTGCAGAGCTTGCTCTACCAGCTAGTTATTTTTCTCAAATACCCTGCAATTTTACTTTGCGTCCAAGAATCCATAAGATTAGCACTGCAAATTATTCAAGTCTCATTGCTTTGCATAACTTTAGTAGTGGCAAGCGAGATAAAAATTGCTGGGGTGAAGCAGTGTGTATGTTAAAAACACCAAATAAAAGCCCATACTATCTTAATTTTCATCAAAGTAATAATAATAAAGATGATTTTGGTGAGCTGTTTTTGGCAAATTCACTGATATTAGGACAAAGCGGTGGTGGTAAAACGGTTTTTATGAATTTTACCTTTAATCAAATGCAAAAATACAAAGACCCTAACACTTTTCCAGAATCCACACCAATAGATAAACGTAAATTTACAAGCATTTACTTAGATAAAGACTATGGAGCATTGGGCAATATTCTTTGTGCGGGCGGCAAGTATATAAAAATAGAAAATGGTAAGCCAACAGGATTTAATCCATTTATGGTGGAAAACACTGCTGAAAATTTAAGAGCATTAAAAAGTTTGGTGTCAATGCTTGTTACTCGTAAAGGTGAATCTCTAAATGCCAAAGAAGAGAAAAAATTAAGTGATGCAGTGGAATTTATTATGCGAGAGTTTAAAAAAGATGAACGCAAATTCCCTATATCGCTATTATTAGAGAATCTTACAGAGGATATTAATGATAACAATTCCCTAAAAGCAAGACTAATGGCATTTAAAAAGGGCAAGCAATTTGGTTGGGTGTTTGATAATGGAAATGATGTTTTAGAATTTAGCGATGACATCAGCATTTATGGTATTGATGGGACAGAGTTTTTAGATGATAAAGATGTTAATGGAATCCTTAGTTATTTCATTCTTTGGCGTGTTATGAGTCTAGCCGATGGACGCAGGCTTGTGATTGATATAGATGAGGCGTGGAAATGGCTAGAAAACGAAGTGGTCGCAGAAGAGGTTAAAAATAAATTCAAAACTATAAGAAAACAAAATGGATTCTTGCGTCTTGCTACACAAAGTGTAGAGGATTTTTTAAAACTACCTATTGCAAAGACATTGATAGAGCAAAGTGCTACAAAGATTTTTTTACCAAATCCTTTAGCAAAAGAGGAGGATTATATAACAGGCTTAAATCTTAGTGCGGACGAATATCAGATTATTAAAGACTTTCAGCCTGTGAAGCGACAATTCTTGATTAAGAGGCAGGACGAAAGTGTGATTGCCACACTTGATTTAAGCACTCTTGGCAAAGAAAATCTAATGATACTTAGTACTGGTGCTTCTTATATAGACACGATTGAGAATATTTTCAACAATCAAGAGATGAGCCTTGAGGCAAAAATAACCACATTAAAGGAGGTATATAAAAATGCGTAAGGTAATAATATCAGTTACAATGACTATGGTGTTGAGTACAAATCTATTGGCGGGCTTTCCTGTTATTGATCCTACAAATTTGGTTCAAAACACCATAAGTGCGATTCAGCAAATAGCATCTTATGCAAAGCAAGTAAGCGATTCTGTTCGTGCAATACAAGAAATGGACAAGCACGCTACTGAATTTACCAATGAAACATTGGGGCTTGGCGACTTACTAGGAGATATAAACAATGTCAGTAGAGATATAAGTGATATTTATCAGGCTAAAGAAGATATGGATCAGTTTAATAAAGAAGTATTAAGCGATCCACAAGGCTTTTTCAATGATAAATACAAAAAATACACAGACAACTACAATCTCTATGATAAGTGTCAAGGACTAAAAGATGATGCGTTAAATATTTGCCTAAGAAATAGCATTAATTATGCTGCTGGAATCAAACAACATAGTGATTATGGAAATATTATCCGCAGACTACAAAAACAATTAGATAAGCAAATTAAAGAGTTTGATAGAGCAAGGAGTCAAAAAGATAGAGAAAACGCTGCTCTAGCTATTCGTGCCACACAAGCAGAAATGGAAAAAGCAAAAGCTCTTAATGAATTGGAGTCGTTGGAATACAGAAATAATGAGCGGATAATACAAGAACAACAAGAAGAGCTTTTTGCAAAGGGTATGGCTGCTAGATATAGTGTGTCAGAAAAATACAGGAATGTAGGCAAGCAGTAGTATGAAAGTAGATATTTTTACAAGCATAGGCTACATTGTAGATAACTTGCTTGAAAATCTTCAGCAAATGAGCTTTGATGATAAGCTACAGCAGCTTCAACTATTGCTTAGCGGAATCATAACGCTAAGCATTATGTATAAGGGCTATCTAGTCCTAGCAGGAAAAAGTCAAGATCCTATCAGGGATCTTGTATGGGATTTGGGACGAAAAGCATTTATTCTCTCCTTTGTTATGGGCTCTGGAATGTGGCTGTATTATTCTATTGATGCGATAAAAGCGATTTATGAATGGGTTGGAGGCGGTATAGACTTTTATGCAAAGCTAGATGATCTTGTCAATGCAGTATTGGATTATATACAGATTCTTTGGAAAGAAAGTCCTAATAGCGCAATTCCATTCACAGCACTTATTATAGTTATTATAATGATATGCTTTGTTGCCATTAGCTTTGAGTTATTCTTCTCTATTATTGCCTGCAGTGTAAGTAATGCCTTTCTTATCATAGTATTACCATTAGCACTATTTTGTCTAATGTTTCAAGCCACCAAACAAGTCTTTACACAATGGTGTCAGCTCCTACTTTCCAATACTTTTACGCTTTTGTTTTTATTTATGTTTCTATCATTCTGCCAATCGGCTATGGCTCAAATCTTTAATGTAGCAGAATTAAAAGAATTTGAAGTGATAAATATGGTGCAACAAGCACTTGAAGTGGTTCTTATAAGCTTTGTGCTAGTGCAAATCATAAAAGTCATTAAATCTCTTGCACAAAATCTCGCACAGGTGAGTCTAGATTCTGCGATGAGTGGTGTTGGGGCTTCACAAGTAGCAGGAGCAGCACTAGGCAGAAGTTCAAAAGCCGTTGGTAAAGCGGCTATGGGAGCTATGGGAGGTGCAGTAGGACAAAGCATAGGTTCTGCTATGAAAAGTGGTGGTTTAGCTGGAGCAGCAGGGAATATAGCTGCAAAAGCTATGGGTGGAAGTGCTGCAATAGCAGCAAATGCTGGCAAGGCTTTGTTATCAAAAATGAGAGGCTAAAGAGATGAGAATAGATTTGAAATCCATAATATTGGGAAGTATAGTGGTTGTGTTGCTTATGGCTTGTAGTAGCAAGGAAGTAGATCCATATAAGGAAATATTTCGTGATACAAATACATTTGTTCCAATCAATGAAAAAGAATTAAAAGAGGTCAAATGAAACAAATAATAGAAAAAATCAAGTCTACACTCAAAGTCAAATCTAGGGAGTTTGATAGAACATATCAAAGTGAGTTTGATGAGCAATTAGATACATCGGGTAGCTATAAAGAAGCATTAGATTTTGAATCTAGTCTGCGTTATATGGTAGAACAAAGTAATAAAAGAGCCTATATGTTTGCCTTTTTTTGTGGTGTTTTATCTCTCTTATCCATTATGGCAGTTATGCTTCTAACACCACTAAAAACTACTGAACCATATCTTGTTCGTGTCAATGATACAACAGGTGCTGTGGATATTATAACTATCCTAGACACTGAGCAAATAAATCACAATGAAGCATTAGATAAGCATTTTATCAATAGTTATGTAAGGGCAAGAGAGGGATATTTCTATGATATGTTAAATAGGGATTATGAGCTTGTGCTTACCTTGAGTAGTGATAGGGTAGCAGCTGATTATAAGGACATTTATAAGGGCGAAAACGCTAGAGATAGGGTATTTAAAAATAATATACAGATTAATGTTGATGTTCTCTCAATTGTTCTTACAGAATCTAATGGCGTAAAAACTGCCACAATCAGAACAAATCTAGCGATTAAAAACCTAAGCAATAGAAGCATTGTCAATCAATATCGCATCATAACCCTAAGCTATGAATATCAAAATATAGCCTTTAAAGAGAGTATGCGACATATCAATCCGCTTGGTTTTAAAGTCCTAACTTACAGAATAGATGAGGATATAAAACGATGAGAAAACTAGTATTAATTTGTATATTTGTAGCGACAAGTTTTGGGGCAAGTATACCTACTAATAGCACTTTTGATTCAAAAATCACTTATGCAGTGTTTAATGCACAAGATGTGCTAACTATCACAACAGCAAATGGTTATGTGAGTGTGGTAGAGTTTGCCCCAAACGAGCGAGTTATCAACATCGCAACTGGTTTTAGCGAGGGTTGGGAAATCATCGATAGAGAAAACCTGCTATTTATTAAGCCAAGGTCTGTAACGACTAAATTTGTCCATAATCCAGACCCTATGGCAAATGGTGCAGAAAAAGAAATGATAATAGATCCTATACCTCAAACTTGGAAGACAAATTTAATAGTAACAACAAATATAAATTTCTATGTATTTGATTTGGTATTAAACGCCAAAAAGAAAATTTATAAAATGAGTTTTACTTATCCAAAAATAGAGGACGAAGCCATAGAGAGAGCCAAAAAGAGACTTGATAGAGCTATAGAGATTGATAAATTACAAAAAAGCCTAAATCGCACAGCAGTGCCACGCAATTGGAATTATTATATGAAAGTGAATAAGGGAGCTGATAATATCACTCCTGACTTTGCATACGATGATGGCGTTTTTACTTATCTTGGCTTTGATAACACAAAAGTATTCCCAAGTGCTTTTGCCTATGATGGAGAGGAGCAAATCGTCAATCAGCACATTAAGAAAGAAGGTAAATTCTCTATTCTTGTTATCCACTCTATCCATAAAAAGATTCTACTTAGAAGTGGTAATAAATTAGTAGGCATTTTTAATAAAGGCTATGCGATTAATCCATTGCCAAAAGCACCCGAAACAAGCAATGAAGCAGAAGTAAAAAGGGAGCTTTTAAATGGAAAATAGAGAAGCGAACAATAATGCTAATGTCTTATTAGAAAGTGAGGGCGGAAGCAAACGCTTAATAGGTGTAGTGTCAATAGTGGGTGGTGCATTATTTATTCTATTGCTACTCCTATTAAGCTTTAACTTTAGTAGCAATGCAAATAGCAAGGAAAAAGACGCAGACAACAATAAGAATCTCTCCGTGCTTAATACCAATGAAGATGCAAATAACAAAGACAATTTTGAACAAGATAATGATTTTACAGAAGTAGAATCTAGCGGCAATGGCTTATTAAGTGATTTGGGGCTAGATAACAATAAGCAAAAGAATAATGATTTGCTAGATAGTGTCAAAAACAATGAGACTTTTGAGCCACAACTCACTTTTAATGATAACTTTGGCAATGAGACCAAAAAAGAGCAGCAGCCTTGGTGGCTTACCAAAGATGGTTTTATGAAGCCACGAATTATAAAAGGGACAAGCGTGGGTGTGATAAGTCCTCGTGGTGGTGAAGCAGCAAAAGAAGCCAATGATAAACAGAAAGAAAAGCTAGACCCAGCAGAAATGGAGCAAAAGACACTTCAGGCATTAAATTCTATGATAGAGCAAACCAAAAATATAGACTACAATGCCCTAATGACTGCCAATGCTGAAGCACAAGCAGCCGCAGGCATAAGCGGCTTTAGTGAATCGACTGATTATAGGCAAAACACAGATTTCAAAGGCGAGGTATATCAGCCTACAAGTGCGTATTTTAGCAATTTTGACCAATCGTTGCTTTTGCCTAAAAATACTTATATTCCTTGTAGCTTGCAAACTAAAATAGTAAGCGAGCTAAAGGGAAGCATAGGCTGCATTGTGGCAAGTGATATTTATTCAGCAAATGGGCAAACACTCTTAATAGAAAAAGGTTCTCAAATAAGTGGTAGTTACACAAATGCAGATGTAACCGATGGTAGCTCACGACTTTATGTAATATGGAGCGAAATACGAACACCAAATAATATTGTAATACCTGTGGATAGTGGCGGAACAGATCCACTTGGTGGAGCTGGCATTGAGGGCGAAAGAAACAATCATTATGTAACAAGATTTGGTGCAGCAATTCTGCTTAGCATTATTGATGGCACAATCAAATCACTTGGACAATATGTAAATGCTCAAATTGCACCAAATACACAGATGTATAGCCCTATGCAAGCAAACCAATTAGCCAATACAGCATTACGACAGACTATAAACATAAAACCGACTATTTATCGCAATCACGGCGACCTAGTGGGTGTTTATGTCAATAAAGACATAGATTTTAGCAAGGTGTATCAATTGCGCTTAAGGAGGGAAAAATGAGTGTAAGCCTAAAAAAATATGCTGATAATTTCTTTGGTAAATATTTACAAGATGATTCCATTAATGAAATTTGTTACAACGGCGATGATTTAATTTGGTATCAAGACACAAATGGTATATGGCAATGTGAATCTACGCATATAACCTTTGAAAATGCCGAAGCATTCGCCCAAGCAGCTGCTAGCTACAAAGAAGATCAAATCGATAAGGCAAGACCGATTCTTAGCTGCGTATTGGTGAGTGGCGAAAGAGTACAGATAGTACTACCACCTGCAAGCAAAAAAGATCATATTTCTATTACTATTAGGAAACCTAGTCGGACTCGATTTGTGATGAGCGACTTTTCTAAACAAGGGCTTTTTAGTGAAATTGAACCTGCCACTAACGCTTTAAATCAAAAAGATAGCAAACTGCTTGATTTATACAAAAAAGGAGACTATGAGAGCTTTATAAGCACTGCAGTTAGTTATGGCAAAAATGTGATTATTTGTGGTGAAACAGGTAGCGGTAAAACCACATTTATGAAAAGCCTCATAGATTTTATCCCACTTGATTCAAGACTTATAACCATTGAAGATGTGGAGGAAATCGTATTTTTTACGCATAAAAACTTCGTGCAGCTTTTTTATCCAAGTGAAGCAAAGAGTGATGATTTTTTAAATTCTGCAACACTCCTTAAAAGCTGCTTGCGTATGAAGCCAGACAGAATCTTGTTAGCCGAGTTGCGTGGAGCTGAAACATATGATTTTATAAATGTTTTATCAAGCGGACATGGAGGTAGCTTGACAAGCTGCCACGCAGGGAGTAGCAAAGACTGCTTTAAACGATTGGCAATGATGATTTTACAAAATCCACAAGGACAAAAAATCCCTTATGAACAAATTATGACAATGCTACATGACCTAATAGATGTCATTATTCACATTTACGCACACAATGGCAAACGCAGGATTAGCGAAGTGTATTTCAAAGAGGCGGTAAATAATGGATAAGAAAGCATTGCAACAAGAAATCATAAAACTAGAATCTCAAGTATCTGCTATACAAGAGAGCCTAGATTCTATAAAAGATACTCTACAAAATCTTAAAGATATTGCTTGGGATAAAGACTCCAAAAAAGAAAGCAACAAGATGTATAAAGTGCTAGAGAATGAAAAACCTAGCACGATTGTCAAAAGCAATGTGGGAGATATTCTTGTGGATAAGGAATTTATGGATAAAGAGAAACAAAAACACCTTGATAATCCAAATCTTAGAGGAATGATAACCACACAAGAGCTACTAAGCTTTCCTAAAGTAGCTAAGAATGTAGAGGCAGAATATAATCCACAATATCAAGGATACACTTGGAAAGCAAAGGCTAATGATGAAAAAACATTAACTTATGGCGAAAGAAAATACGAAATTAAGGGTAAAGACACCCACAGGCTTTTGACAAGTTATTCAGAAAGTGAAAGAGGACAAAGAAAGATAAATCAAGCAGGAGTGGGTGAGCAGGGTCAGCCTCACCGACAGATTAATGACCCCAATTTTCTCCGTCCTGCTAGTGAAAGTATAGCACAAAATACCACAAAAGACAAATTATCTGCAGAATCTGCCATTGCTAGAATGAAGCAAAAAATTGCAGAGATTGAAAAAGGTATGTCTAAACGTAATCCGCAAGATAAATCCACAAAAAAGGAGCAAGAAAAATGATGTTTATCAATCCCAATAATGTAAAGGAGAGACAATGAATGAAGAACAAGTAAAGGCTTTAAGAGAGCAAATCTTGGATATGCAAGACAAACTAGATGAGTTTGTAGAGGAAATGCAACAACGCATCATTAGTCTAAAAGATGCACTCAATGAGGCAGAGAAAGAAATACCAAAGGCAAAAGATTATGAAAGATAATAATATAGCAAAAGCTATTTTTTTAAGCATTCCGCTTTTAGCTCTAAGCTATATTATGAGTGGTTTCATAGTGCTTATTATCAATAAGATTCCTATGGCAAAAGCCATTAAAATATGGCATTTGAACTTTATTTATGAAGCTATAGATAAAGGCTATCCAAATGCGTGGGTGTCGCTTCTGCTAGCAATTATTTTAAGTGCCATTATTTTGATAGCTGCTATTGTGTTTATGCAACAAAAAGAGAGCCTATATGGTGAAGCGAGGTTTGCAAATGCAAGTGAGATTCGCAAAGCTGGGCTTTTTGGCGATAAAAACAATAATGTAAAACGTGGCATTATCATCGGTAAATATGGCAATAAATTTCTCAAGTTTGGCGGAGCGCAGTTTGTTGCATTAGGAGCACCCACAAGAAGCGGAAAGGGCGTTGGAATTGTTATTCCTAACCTTTTAGAATGGCAAGAATCTGCAGTGGTACAGGATATTAAACAAGAATGCTTTGATTATACAAGCCGCTATCGTGCAGAAAAACTTGGAAATGAAGTGTATTTGTTTAATCCATTTTCTAATCGCACACATCGATATAATCCTTTTACCTATATCGATATGTTAGATACCGAGCATTGCGATTCACAGCTTATGGATTTGGCAAACATTATCTATCCAAGCGATGGTAAAGATGCGTTTTGGAGTCAGCAGGCACAAAACCTTTTTATAGGGCTTTGTTATCTCTATAAGGATTTAGCATTAACCGAAGATGGCAAGGCGTTCTTGTCGCTTTACAATCTTAAGGCTGAATTTAACTTTTATGGACTTTTACAATTAAGTAAAGGATTTGAGTTTAAAGTCGGAGAAAACGAGGTTAAAGGCTTTGAATCTACTTATAGCTTCTTAAAAGATATAGGTGTGATTAGTGAAGCGACAAATAGGCGGCTATCCACATATTTTAATGTAGATAGTGATAATACAAAATCAAGCATAATGGCAAGCTTTAATGCACCTATTAGTGCATTTGAAAGTGAAACTTTAAGGCTCTCTACTGCTACAAGTGATTTTGATTTACGAGAGTTACGCAAGAAAAAGATGACTATCTACATTGGTATTACTCCAGATCAATTAGCAAATGCACAATTTATCTTAAATATTTTTTGGTCCCAATTGATTTTACTAAATACCAAAGAGTTACCACAACAAAACGACACGCTTAAATATGCTTGCTTATTGCTTATGGACGAATTTACTGCTCCGGGTAGGATTCCTGTGTTACAAAAAGGAGTTAGCTTTATTGCAGGATACAATTTGCGACTACTTACTATATACCAATCACTTTCTCAATTAGAAACACCTGTGCCTGATGGTTATGGCAAAGAGGGTGCAAAAACGCTGCTAACTAACCACGCTTGTCAGATATTTTATGCCCCAAGAGAGCAAGAGGACGCAGAAGCCATTAGCAAGATTTTAGGAAATAAGACGGTTAAGCAAACAAGCAGAAGTCATAATCACGGTGGAAGTGGTGGTGGTAGCAGAAGTATAAGCGAAACGCAAAGAGCTTTAATGCTACCACAAGAATTGCGAGAAATGGATTTTAGTAAAGAGCTTATTACTATTGATAGTGGTAAGCCAATTCTAGCCAATAAGGCTTTTTATTATAGTGATAGCTATTTTATGGATAAGTTTAAGGCAGTTAGCGGATCTCTAAAAAATATTAAAGGCATACCTAACCGAGATGAGTTAGAGAGTGCAATCTTAAATGGAGAATGCGCTATCACAATACCAACCCAAAAGGAGATAAAATGAAAAAAGTAATGCAAGTAGCAGCAGCAGCGGCAATAGTGTTAGCAGTAAGTGCGTGTAGCAAAAAGCCTGTGCAAATTGAATGGGGTGCAACCTCTCAAAGTATAAATAATGCACTTTTAGAGCAGCGATATAGCTTTGTGCCAAGAGACAAAAAGCTTAAAGAAAGCAATTGGGCGTATGAGGTAGAAGCACAAGCAAAGGGTGATTATTTGTTTGAAAATAATCAAATGGTGAAAGTCTTTTTGTTGGCACATAATGCTGACAAAATCATTATTTTAGGCGAAAAGAATCTCGCCATACAATATCGCAATTACTTTAAGGCAAATGGGGTCATTGCTTATATCGATGTGCAGCCTATTGACTTAGCAAGAGGCTTAAGAGATAGGGTGAAGATAATGTTTTTTAGCTCTAAAGCTACACTCAATGATGAAAAAGAAGTCAATCCGCTTATCATTGATCCAATAGAAGAGCCCAATGAGCCAATCAATCCATATAGAAACAATGGGGATTCTGCGAATGGATACTGAAGCAATAGAATCAAACATTGATTCTTCTAATATTGATTCTCCTAATCCAAATGAAGTGGGCGAATCCGCTGATATAGAAGAATCTAGTGATATTGCAACAATAAGCCCACATAGAGCTGCACTCGATGATTTGCTTGGTGGCAGGGCATATCATTTTATGGATGGTATTGCTAATGCCAAAGCACTTTTAAATGGATTAAATGACAAGATAGATTCCCTTAAAAGCAAAACAGAAGTTATAGAATCTAATGAAGTTCTTGGCATTCTCAGCGATTTTATCATACAAAGCGATAGGCTTAATAATGAATTTCAAAAGATAGACAACTTCTTTGATAATTCACTGAGTCAAAAAGAGCAGAATTTTATCAATCTACTAAAGCTTATCAATGATTCTCTTGGGGATTTTGCAGAAAAGCTAAATTCTATAAAACTCGATGAAGCACTCAAAGATATGAGTGATAGCTTGGAACAAAGCATGGAAGTAAGAGTGTCTTTAAAGCAGTTTTTTATAGACATTGGCACACTTATAAAAAACGTAGATGAAAACGCCAAAAAGAAGCTTTCTGCAAATTTAGGTGCAATCAATGAACTTGAATCTGATTTCTATAAAAAACATACAGAGAATATCAATGCTTTTTTAGAGACTCAAAATAAGAATCTGCAATTACAAACAAAAGCACAAAACGAGGCTTTCAAAAAACAATTAGATTCTCAAAAAGAACAGCTACATTCTCTTTTTAACTATATCAACAATATCAAGAAATCTATCTTTGTGTTGTTATTTGCGGCAGTATTTATAGGCTTTTTATGCGGTGCTTTCAGCCTTTTAGCTTTCAGTAAATATAGTGAATATAAACAGATTGAATCTAAATTTAATACTTTAAGTGAAAAGCTAGATAGCGTAAAACTTCTCAAAAACAACAAAAACGAAATTATTCTCTCTATTCCCAAAAGTGCGACAATTAATAATGATAGTAAAGAATACATAATCAATTTAGGGGGTGGAAAATGAAAATCTAACACAAACATACTATGGATGAGCACGCGTATAACACAGGCAAAAATTTTAATTAAGGAGCAAAAATGGCAATAGCAAAACTAGATGCAAATCAAAATGTAGTATTAAATAGTAATTCACAAATGGACTATGTAACTAAGGCTGATGAAAAGAAGCTTATGGCGGCAAAAACTGCGGCAATAAATGTCCTAGAAGAAGCAATACAAGCTAAAAGTCTTGGCATTGAAAAGCTCAATGTGAGTTTTAAGCAAAGTATAGATGGAGCAGAACCAAAATGGCAAAGCTACTGGCTCAATGTTCAAAAAAATGGCAATGTGAGCCTAAAACCACTTAATAGTGAAATCCAAGATGGTAGCGACTTAATCTACTTTAATAAAGTAGAAAAAGATGGCAAAAGCTTTTATATGCTTAATGATCAAAATGCAGCAGGTAAAAACTTCGTTGGCTCCCTTACTACAAGTAATTGGCAGGATAAAGAGGGTAATGAGCATACAAATTTAGCTGCTAGGGTCAATATTCTTGACAAAGACTTGAAGCAAGCCTTGATTGACAAAGGTGAGGGTGCTTACGCAGTGATTAGCAAAGAGGGTGTAAGTGTAACAACCAAGCAAGAGCAAAATGCTGCAAAAGCTACTACACAGAATAAGGAGCAGCCTAGCAAGGATAATGAGCGATAGGCTCTGATATAACATAAAAGGAATCTTTGTTCCTTTTATGGAAATTGATTTAAAGGATTTTATATGGCAACAATAGCTAACTTTCAATTAGAAGAAAAAGAACTTCAAGAAAAAGCAGAGGAATTTTCTGCATTCTTTAATTCATTGCATCCTAAGGATGCGCAGATTCTTTATAAGTCTATTACGGAAGACTATGAGCTTATGCAAATGCACTACGAATCTGGCGATGAATTTATAGCTTCTGAACGCAAGCAAAGAATAGAAGCTGGCAGTTTAGAAGCATTTCTTAAAGAAGTCAAAGATGAAAAAGCCTACTTTGAAAATAATAAGCCACAAGAATCTGCCATTGCTAGAATGAAGCAAAAGATAGAGAATCTTATGCATGGAAAAGGCTTAAAAGATAGCGCAAAACAAAAATCTGTTGATAGAGAGCAAGATAGATGAGTGAAAAAGAGAGAGAAATAGCGATTTTTCATCTCTGTAAGTCTCTTGTGGATTTATTAGGAGAAGAGCAAGCTATTGCAGATTTGCAGATTCTATACGAACGACACCCTGAAATGTTTAAAGATAAAGATGAAGTAAAAGAAGTGATAGAAAAGGTTGTGAGTGAGCCTGATTTGATTATGAAAAATCCTTATTTCTCTAAAGAACAAGAAATTTTAGTTGCTAAAAAACTTGATATAGAAAAAATGGGAGATGTTGTCATTAAAAGCAAAGAGGGTGCAAATGAGATATTTCATGCAAACAAGAAAAGAATAAGGGATTTTGATAGACTACAAAGACTTAAGGAAAAAATGGAAGCCAATGGTGGAGACGCCCTCTCTCTCCACACAGCAGGACAAGCCTACACGGGCGCAAATGTTGTGTCAAGCACACTTTCATCAGCTTCTGATAGCATTATACCACAAAATTCAGCTTCTTTAGAAAATACGAATAATCTCACAAATGTTTCAGAATCCGCCATTATCAAAATGAAACAAAAAATAGATGAAATCGCTCAAAAAGGATTTAAGAGCAATGCAAAAGATAACACCAAAGACAAAGGGGTGGAACGATGAAACATTTAATTACAACACGCAAGGAGAGCAAATGAGACTTTTTATAGCAGAAAAACCAGACTTAGCAAAGGCAATAGCAGCGGCATTAAGTGGCGAGTTTAAGAGCTTTTCTAATAAAGGTGTAGGATACTACACAAAGGGTAGTGATTATATCACTTGGAGCTTTGGGCATTTATTAGAGCTTTATAAGCCTGAAGACTATAAAGATGAATGGAAAAGATGGGATATAAACCATTTGCCATTTAATATTGAAAAATATGAATATAAGCCACTAGAACAAAGTCAAAAACAGCTAAAGGAAATCACAAAGCTTATTCACAAGAAAGAAATTAGCGAGATTATGCACTGCGGCGATAGCGATGATGAAGGGCAGATTCTTATTGATGAGATTTTAGACTATGCTAAAAACACAAAGCCTATAAAACGTGTGCTAATCAATGACATCACACCTGAAGCAGTGCGTGAAGAAATACAAAAGGCACGTCCAAATAGTGAGTTTAAGACAATGAGTGATAGAGGCTTTGCTAGAAGTGTTGCTGATTGGATTGTGGGCATAAATCTTACAAG
This sequence comes from uncultured Helicobacter sp., assembly GCA_944323645.1. Classification (GTDB taxonomy): domain Bacteria; phylum Campylobacterota; class Campylobacteria; order Campylobacterales; family Helicobacteraceae; genus Helicobacter_B. The sequence goes on from CALUTE010000019.1 coordinate 15,528, forward strand.
AGCATATACTTGTGCTTATCGTGCTAAAGGGGGTAATACAACACTAAGGGTTGGTCGTGTGATGACACCTATTTTAAGCCTCATTGTTGATAGAGATATACAAAATGAGAATTTTAAAAGCATAGATTATTATAGTTTGTGTGGTGAGTTTATAGTAGATTCTACACATATTAAAGCCAATCTAAAGACAGAACAAAAGGTTTTAGATAAGACTGAAATTGAAAAAATAAAAGTAGCCATAGAATCTAAACAATTTAACATTAAGATTACAAAAACACCAAAAAAAGAAAATCCGCCATTGCCCTACAATCTCTTGGTGCTACAAACTGAAGCTGCAAAGCTTTATGGCTATTCACCAAAAGATACTCTAGCCTATACACAAACACTGCGAGAAAAATACAAAGCTATAAGCTATAACCGAAGCGATTGTCAATATCTGCCTGAAAAGATTTATGAACAAAGTAAAGGGATATTGGAGACAGTTAAGTCAAACATAGGAGCACAGGATTTTCTAAGTAAAGCCAATCTTATCATTAAAAGCAAAGCATTTAATGATAAGAATCTCTCTGCTCACTATGGGATAATCCCTCTTAACAGCAAGTTTGAGTTTGCTAAATTGAGCGAAGCAGAGAAAAATATTTATATGCTTATTGTCAAACGCTTTGCTATGCAGTTTTATGAAGCAAGGGAGTATATCGCATATAGTGTAGAGCTAGAGCATGATAATATAAAGTTTAGCACAAGTGCCTCTAAAACTACAAAAAGTGGTTTTAAGGCTGTCTTTAGAGAGTCTAGCGAGGAAAACGATGAAGTAGAGCTAGATTTAGAAAATATCAAAAGCAATACTGCCATTCTACAATCTAGCGAGATAAAGACACTCCAAACAAAGCCACTACCACAATACACTATGACAACACTTTTAAAAGACTTAAACCAAGTCGCAAAATATGTAAAAAATGAAACTATTAAAAAACTACTTATTGAAAAGGACAAAGATAAGAAAGGTGAGAGTGGTGGTATAGGCACACCTGCAACACGAAGCGAAATGATAGATAAGCTTATCACGCAAGGCTTTATTACTTGCAGCAGTGATAAGAAGCAACATATCAAATCCACTCAACTTGGACGTGATTTGATTAAATGCGTAAGTCCTATGCTCTCAAATCCTGATATGACAGCCCTTTGGTTTGAATACCAAAAAAGCATTGAAAAGGGTGAGATGAGCAAGGAAGAGTTCTTGCGTGATGTGTTAGATTCTGTAAGACTTGAGATTGAAAATATCAAAAAGGCAAACCTAGATATAAAAATCGCAGGAGCGATTATGTGCCCACGATGTAAAAAAGGGCATTTGCGTAGATTAAAAAGCGGAAAGGGTGTATTCTATGGGTGTAGTGAGTTTAGTAATGGTTGTAAATTTACTGCAGTAGAAAAGAATGGAAAACCTGTTTTTGGTAAGCAATAAGTAAATACAATTTTATACTTATTTTTACTTTTTTTTTATTTTATTTACTTTAAAGGAGTTATAATGGCAAAAGCAAAAACACAAGAGGTAAGGCAACCTACCCTTTTTGATGTCTTTGACTACTATGATGAGAAAGGAGAACTTCAAAATGATGTCCTCAACCCAAACAATAGATATAGAGACCAAAGAACAGATAGAGAATTATTTCAAGGACAAGAGCAAACTAGCGGAGCTTTTAGCGATAGGTATGACGAAATTCCAAGCGACAGCGGCACAGCAGGAAGCATTTATAAAGAGAGCGAAAGAGGAGGGATACGACGGATATGGGAATATGACCATACACGAGGAGATATGGGTGCAAGAGACAAGCAAGCTAGAAAGAAAATTGCCAAGAATTCTAGCAGAACCACCGATAGAGTTTTATTTCGACAGGAAGATTTGGACGATAATAGAGGACGAATGGCAAGAGACAAGCCAATATCTCAATCCGCTAGCAAAGGAGACAATGAACCAAGCAATAGAGAACCATTATCATCATCGCTGGATAATGGTGATCCTAGTGCGATGGGCAAAACATCTCTATCCCAAATCAATAAAAGCAGCGGATTACGACAGACTGACTTATTTAGCGAAGAAGCAGCTAGAAGCGGAGATAGAGGCGTTTATGCAAGCATCACTTCTGCCCAATATAGCGAATCTAACGCCTTATCAGGCATTGGAGGCAATAGGAGTAAGCCCCAATCAGTATTGCCTAGCGTGGATGGAGCTACAAAGCAGTATGAGTCCCAACCACAACAATATATGGGATATTCTAGTGAGCGAACACAAGGAGAATCTAGCGGAGGGGATTTACTAGATAAACAAACATCGCTTCTTTATCAAGCACAGCCACATAGTGACATCACCACACAAATACCAAACTTTACAGCTGCAAGAAAAAGCGGCGAAGTTCCGAGTCTTTTAACTGATGAAGAAGATTTGGTAGTGGGCGAAAACTACAAACTAAACGAAGACATCACCATTAAAGGTTTGCGAACTAGGTTTGAAGCCAATATTGCCGCTATATCCACACTAAAAGAATTGCAAGCTAGTAAGGCAATGCCAACAGAGGAACAAAAAGAGATTCTAAGCAAGTTTAGTGGTTTTGGTGGTATGGCTACAATAATCAATGGTAAATTCAATGGCGACTATGCAAAAGAATATGCGATGCTTTGTCAAGTAGTGCGCAATGAGCAAGAACTAGCAAGATTAGAACGAAGCTGCACTGATGCCTACTATACTCCTAAATTTATTATTGATAGCATTTATAAAAGCTTAGAACATTTTGGGTTAAACAATGATTCTAACACAAAGCACATCTATGAGCCAAGCTGTGGTAATGGACGATTTATCGGCTATATGCCAGAATCTAACTATAAAATACACGGAACAGAATTGGATACTATCACATACGATATAGCTAAACTTCTCTATCCACAAGCAAACTTAGAAAATAAAGCCTTTGAGAGAGTGAGTTTTAATCGTAATTTTGACGCTTTTATTGGCAATCCGCCTTATGGTGATAAAGATACAGGAAACGAAAATGGCGAAGGGAAAGTTTGCGACTTTTTTATGCTTAATGCCATTAAGAATCTAAAGGACGATGGGATCGCTGCATTTGTAGTGAGTAGTGGCTTTTTGGATAAACAAAATGAAACCATAAGAGCAAAAATTGCTAAAGAAGCAACTTTTATAGGTGCAATTCGCCTACCAAATAATGTATTTAAAGACACAAACGCAGAAGTAACAAGCGATATTGTCTTTTTTAAAAAGGGATTGGATAAAAACATCAATCAAGCGTGGGTAAAAAGCAAGAATGCAGGTGGTAATGCTAATGTCAATGAATATTTTTTTAATCACAGACATCACATTCTAGGTGATCTTGCTTTTGTTAGTACAAAATGGGGTGAAAAACTCGCAGTAAAAGATAGCGGCAAGGATTTAAAACAAGAGATTGCTGACATTATTGCTACTCTCCCTAAAGATATTTACCAATACCACGAACCAATCTTTAAATATAAAAGTAGCTATTTAAATCCCAATGCTCCACAATATGAGAATATTGCACGTTATATAAGCGGTTTGAAAGAGAGAAGCTTATGTATTGTTGATGGCAATGTATATCAGGTGGTAGATACAAAGGGTAGATTGCGTTCAACTGAACGAAACTATACAGATAAAGAGATTGAAAAAATTAGAGGCTTTATCGCCATTAGAGATACATTTAATGGGCTTGTTGCATTGGAACAAAGCAATATTGCCGATGATGATACAAGACTTGTTAATAAAAGAGCAGAGCTAAATCAAGCTTATGATAGCTTTGTAAAAAATTATGGCTATCTTAGCAATCCACGCAATATTGCACTCTATCGCTCCATAGATCCTGAATGTAATAAGATTACCGCCCTTGAAAAGCAGTATGATAAGGGTATAGGCAGGGAGGCAGCTAAAAAGAATGGTGTAGAGCCAAGAAAACCTAGTGCCATTAAAGCAGATATTTTTCACACACGCACTATTCGCCCTGCTAAAGAATATGTTATAAAAACACCAAAAGATGCGCTTATGGCAAGTCTTAGTATCTATGGTGCAATCAATAATGAGTGGATAGAATCTGCATTGCCGCAAATGGAAAAAGAAGCAATCTTTAATGATTTGCTAGAACAAAAACTTATCTTTGTCAATCATTTAGACAAATCGCAATATTTAAGTGCTGATTTATATCTAAGTGGCAATGTCAAAGCAAAATATAAAGAAGTAGAGAATCTTGTAAATGCTGGCGATGAGAGCTTGCGAGTAAATTTAGAAGCCCTAAAAGAATCCTTGCCTAAAGATATAAAAGCTGCTGATATTTCAGTAACTTTGGGGACTTCGTGGATTCCAGCCAATTACTATGAGGAGTTTATTGCCGAACAATTTGGACTAGATAGGGCAGATATAGGCGTTGAGCATAGTAAGCGTTTAGGCTGGAGGGTTGGCTGCAAGGATTCTAATGTGAGCACAGAAGCAATTCACAAATATGGCTATAAGGGCGAGCGTCATAATATCTATCCTAGCACAATACTAGAATATGCTTTTGCTAATAATGCCTTGATTCTTACAAAGCCTAGCACGACACGATTTGATAAAAATGGCGAACCTGAAAGGGAAACAGACCACGAAGCCACAGCGATTGTAAATGAAAAGATTGAGAATCTTAAATTTGCTTTCAAGGAATGGATTTTTAAAGATATCGATAGAAGAGAACATTTAGAACACATCTATAATGAAACCTTTAATACACATATTACACGCAAATATGATGGCTCACATTTGAGTTTGCCTGGCTTCTCTTCTGCAAAAGAGCTTTATCCGCACCAAAAAGATGCAATATGGGCAGCTATTCAAAATAAATCCATATTACTAGATCATCAAGTAGGAGCAGGCAAAACACTTAGCACCATTTGCGCCCTTATGGAGCAAAAACGAATGGGGCTTATCAATAAGCCGCTAGTGATTGTGCCAAACCACATCACAGAGCAGTGGAATAAAGACTTTTATGATGCCTATCCAAATGCAAACATTCTAGTAGCTACCAAAGAGGATTTAAGCCCAAATAGACGCGAAGAGTTTTATGCAAAGATTGCTTCTAATAATTGGGATTGTGTAATTATGGCACATTCCCAGCTTGAAAAGATTCCAATGCCAAATGAATTTTATGAGGATTATATTTTAGAAGCAAAGGAAGAGCTAGAAGCATTCAAAAATGAACTAAAAGAAAAGCGTGATATTAATCGCATAGACAAAATGCTCACAAAGCTAGAAAATCAATTACACAAAAATAGAGAATCCAAAACAAAATCCATTGATTTTAGCGAGCTTGGCGTGGATAGCATAGTTATTGATGAAGCACACGAATTTAAAAATCTAGGCGTGAATACTAAAATGAAAAATGTGTTAGGACTTGGTACACGAGAACCTAGCCAAAAAGCACAAAATCTCTATGTGCTTACAAAATATCTACACGCAAATGATAAACGTGTAATGTTTCTTACAGGCACACCAATAAGTAATTCTGTGACTGAACTTTATACAATGCAGAGGTATTTGCAGCCACAGCTTTTAAAAGAGAAAGGTATTGAATCTTTTGATTCTTGGGCTTCTTGTTTTGGGGAAAGTGTCAATGATTTTGAGCTAGATTCTAGTGGTATAAATTATAAGCTTGTTACGAGATTTAGCAAGTTCAATAATATAAGCGAATTAAGTGATATGTATCGTGCTAATACACATATTGTAACAAATGCCGATATTTTGCGGCTCAATCCAAACTTTGTGCCACCACTTGCAAATGGTAAGCCCATAAATATTATTGCTCCTAGAAGTGAAGATGTGGCACATTTTATCGGTTATCAGCTTGAGGATGGCACTTGGAATATGGGTTCTATTGTATGGCGTATGGAGCATTTCAAAGATGATCCAAGACGCAATAATGTGCTAGCCTGCACGACAGACGCAAGAAAAGCAGGGCTAGATTACCGCTTAATAGATTCTAATGCAAACGATTATGCAGAATCTAAAAGCTCTCTTTTAGCCAATGAAGTCTTCAAGAGGTGGGAACAATGGCAGGAAGATAGAGGCACACAGCTTATATTTTGTGATTTAAGCACACCAAAGATACATAGCCAAAAGATAGCTTGCGATAGAGAGATGAGTGAAGCAGAGATTGAAGCCATTGCCAAAGCAGAAGCAAAAGAAGTGGCAAATCTCAATGTTATAATGGATAGCGATGAGATAAGCGAGAGTATAGAATCAGAGGAAAAAAGCAATGATGAAATAATAGCTTCACAAGCTAGGTTTGATGTATATAGCGATGTGCTTAAAAAACTAGTGGCAAAAGGGATTCCACAAAGAGAGATTGCTTTTATCCACGATGCCAAGACACCGCTACAAAAACAAGCCTTATTTGATAAAGTTAATCGTGGCGAAGTGCGTGTTTTAATCGGTTCTCGCTCTAAAATGGGAGCGGGCACAAATGTTCAGCAAAGAGGTGTAGCTATTCATCATTTAGATTGTCCGTGGCGACCGAGTGATTTAGAGCAAAGTAATGGGCGATTCATCAGGCAAGGCAACCTCTTGCACGCAAAATATGGCGAACATTTTGCCATTGAAGAGCTACGCTATGCCACAGAAAAGACCTATGATGCACGTATGTGGCAAACCATAGAAAGCAAGGCAAAAAGCATAGAGCAATTTAGAAATGCTGATAAGAGCGTGCGAGAAATTGATGAAGTCTCTATGGGAAGCGCAAGTGCAGGAGAAATGAAAGCTGAAGCAGTGGGTAATCCACTTATGTTATTGCAGATTCAGCTAGCAAACGAATTGCGAAAAGAGAATGCTAAAGAAGCAGCATTTAAAAAAGAGTTGTTTGACAATGAAGAAGCATTACGTAAAAATATCGAAATAAAGCCACTATGGGAAAAAGAATTAAATGATTTAAGAACATTTAAAGAGATTTTGAGTGCAAATCCAAAGGGAGAACATTTTAAATGTGAGTGCTTTGATGTAGCAAGCAGAGAGTTTAAGCCCTATGAAATAAGGGCTGAATCAAAAAATACAGGAAATACACAAGAAAATAAAGAAACTCCAAAGAAAGAAAATCCACAGCAAGTGGCACTAGAGAAAGCCTTTTGGAAGAATTTTGATACTCTCTTTAATAGTGGCGACAATGAAGCAGTATTCTTCAAATATCGAGGGTTTAGTATTGGTGGCTCTTTTAGTAACGATATGAAAAGCTTTAGCTTTTATCTTGCGGATTCTGCTAATAACTACATTGAGCCCGATAATCTCACATACACAATCAATCCAAATAATATTTTACAAAATGATTTTAGGAGTGTGATTAAATTTAACGGCTTATGGGCTAGAATCAATAACTTTGCTTCTAATGTTGATAAGCATATAGAGGCGCAAGAGGAAAAGCTACGCAAGAATGACGAATTAGTGGCATTCTTAAGCAAACAAGTCAAACATAACGAATATCCTAATGCCACATATTTAGATGCACTGCGCAAGGATAATAGTCAAGTGATAAAAGAGATTCAAAAGATGAGTAGCACAAGGGGTTATGTAAGTAATTTCTCACCTAAATCTTTTGAAATCAAGGCAACAATGGAAAAGACACGAATGGATAGATAAAATATTGTAAGAAAAAGTATTTTAAAATATTTATATATTTTTATAAGTGTTTAAAATTTATAAATTTAAAATATTTGTTTTTATTTTAAAATAAAAATATTTTATTTACTTTACTTTTATATAATTATAAATAATTATATAAAAAAGGAGTTACAATGAAAACAAATAAAAACAACACTCAAGGGACTCAAAGATTTGTCGTATTTCAAAGCGAATGGAATCAAGAGATGTTTAGGCTGGATTATATTAATAGAATTTCTGTTGATACAGAAGATAGAGATGGAGGAATAACTTGTGTGCATATTTACATTAATGAAGATATTTGGGAATCCTTTAATGGACAAGATTTGGATGTTAAATTTTGTGAGCCATTGCACGCAGAAATACTAAAAGCAATTAACAATGAACTGATTGCTGGGAGCAAAAGTATTGATTTTGATCCATTAATTAAGAAGTGCATAGCAAAGTTTAAAGCAATAAAAAGCACAAAAGGAAAACTAGAGCCAGTTCCAGATGGAGTATTTGCAGATGTACCGGGTTTTGAATTGCTAACCGAAGAGTCTTTTAAGGAATTCGAAAAGGGTAAAAAGGGTAAAAAATGATAATTGCGGTAGTCAATGAAAAAGGCGGTAGCGGTAAGACAACAATAGCTGTCAATCTTGCCTGTTATCTTGCCAAAGAGGGCGATAGAGTAACGCTTATCGATGCAGATCCACAGCGAAGCAGTGAAATTTTTAGTAACAATAGAAGCGATAGTAATCTTGCGCCCCTCTTTTCAAATGTCAGTAAAATTGGTAGCTCTCTCAAAGATGAAATCAGTTTGCAAGAGAGTAAAAATGACTGCGTGATTATTGATACAGGCGGGACTGATAGCAAGGAAATGCGCATTGCTATGAATAAGGCAGATTTGCTTATAATCCCCACAATCCCTAGTCAATACGATGTGATTGTGCTAGATAGAATGCTAGAACTTTTTAATCTTGCAAAAGAGAATAATCCAAAATTGCATTGTCTGATTCTCTTAAACAGGATTAGTCCTAATCCATTTTTAAGCAAGGAAATATCCGAGCTAAAGGAATTTGTAGAATCTGCTATTAAAGAGAAAGAATTAGAGAATGTCGCAGTCTTAGATTCTCTTATCTATGAACGCAGAGCATATAAGAGGGCAGTCATTGATGGCAAGAGCCTAGATGAGTTTGAGGATAACAAGGCAAGAGATGAGTTTAATGCACTATGTGGTGAAATTGTAGCATTTGGCAGAGATTATGAAAAAGCATTATAAATACTTTTAAAATCTTGTAAATTATTTTATTATAAAATACTTACAATATTTTAATTTTAAGGATAAGGAAATGAGTGGATTCAAAAAACAAGCAACACAGCCGCTAAGTCGGGCTTTAAGTGAAAGCGAATTTGAAAATGGTGGCAGAGCTGAAAACAAAGAGACAGAATCTAATTCAAAGCCAAAGCGCAAAACAAAGCTAGAATCTAAAAACAAAGACAATAAGGTTTTTAGCGTTTTACTACCAATAGATCTGATAGAACGATTAAAACGCTATCAAAATAGTGAAAATGCTAAAAGGATAGAAACACAGACTTATATTTTCACCCAAGCATTGAGTGCGTGGCTAGATAGCAAAGGGTTTGAGAAGTGAGAGGTTTGGGCTATCAAGAATTTTCTAATAGCCCAAATTTAGAGGATTATAAGATGAGCAAGAATGATGTTGTTGCAAATTGAATCTATTCACTCTCTCCCAACTCCTGCAAAGCTGCTAATTGCCCATCACAATGCTCTATCATTGTTTCGCTTTTTGGATTGTTCTCTTGTGGTGCTTGATAGGTTATGCTGTGCATTGCTTGACAAAAACACCTGATTGTTGTCTCTTGTGGGTTTTGTGGATTTTTGGCTATGTGCCACATTGCTTTGGGACACTGGACACATATCGGCATAGGGTTTGGGGCTATCTCTAAAAGCAGGAGAGTTGGACTTGTGTAAGGCGGCATTTCTTGTGGCATAGAATCTTGTTTTAAACTCTCTGCTTGCTCTGTCTTTATCTGCTCTACTAAATTCTGCCCTATTGTGTCCTGCATTGAATCTTGCCCATTCTTCTCTTGTGTATGTTCTTGATGTGGTTCTTGCATTCTCACTCCTTTGTTGTTTATTTTGTGTTAGTTTTGTCTTTTTGTTTGCGTAATACCTTGCCCACTCTTGCTTGGTGTAGCGTTTTGGTGTGCTGTGTGTAAGCTTTGTGGGCTCTACTTGCTGGATTTCTTTTGGCGTTATGGTTGTTTTGATTTTGACTTCGGGGAGTTTTGGGCATTCTTTTTCTGCACGATTGAGGATAGAAATATCCCATTTAGCCACTTTCCTAGCAGTGCTAATAGTATAGAGCTTGCCTTTAATCTTTTTATCAAAACTATAAGGGTGTAATTCATAGCCAATTTTGACAATGCGTGCGTATTCTCCCCTTTGTAGCTTAGAATCTTCTACTATTTGTCGTAGATTCTGTCCCCAAAGCGTTACATCGCCTTTGCGTGTGTAGTATCGCACAAAATAGCTAGGCTTATTAAGATTGTCATTATTATATGGGGCTTCCCCAAAATTTAGTATTCTATAATAATGTGGTTTGGCATTATGCTCGTGCAGTGTCTTTGGCTCTATGGATTCTGTAATATTATTTGCTATTTGTCGACCACGAATGCTATCTCTTTTGCGTGTGGCAAGCGCATAGATTCCACGCTTATTGAGATTATCTGCAAATGTTTTTCGAATCTTGGTGCAATCGGCTTTTTTAATATCGATGCGACTTCCATCATTGTTGGTGGCTTTCAGACAAATATGGCAGTGTGGATTATCGGTATCGCTATGAAATGCTAATGTGAAATGTGCATTTGGATAGAGTTGTTTTATTGTTTCAAAAGCAGCATTTTTGAGAGAGGTGCTATCACAATCATCATAATCACGCATTGAAAAAATCATATTGTATGTTTCTCTGCACTCTTTTTTGTTTTCATTTTCATTTGGAATCACATAGCCATTTTGATAATTTTCTATGCAGTATGCAAGCTGTGATTTACTAATGTATGTGTTTAAATCAGAATCCAATAGCTCTAATGTTCCTTTTCTTGAGATATAGTCAAGATGTTTTGCTAATTGCTTTATGTTTTTTGCGTTTGAAGTGATTTTAAATATTACTTCATAGCCGTTGTTTGCAAGTTTTTCTCGTTTTAATAGCTTTGCTTTGGCTGGATTATTTGCTGCAATTTGTTTATGAGAGAGAAGTGGTTTCGTTTTTGCTCTTGCCTTATTTATTTCATTAATTTTTGCGTGTTCAAGACGCACAAGTTTTACTTTCTTAGCCTTCCACTCGAGTAATTCTTCGTCATTGTAACGCTTACGCAAATAATTTGGTGCACTACTCATTTGCATAACCTTTGTGAAGAAGCACAAAGATTTTTTATATCACTAGAGAGCTGTATGAGTATGGTATTAAGACTCTCTAACATTTGTAATAATTCCATATCAGCTTTATATTCATTTTGCATATTGAGAGAGCGTGCAATTTGATTAATATTGGAGCCAATTTTGTTTAATTCTGCACGAGTATGTGCTAGAGCCTCTATCTCTTTATTATCTAAAATTTTAGAATCATAAATCATATTGAGTGTGTGGAATTTAATGAGTTTTGGCACAGAACCTACAATGGAATTTGTAGCAAAAGCTTTAAGGGTTAGATATTCTTCTTTGCTTAGAGATACTTTGATGATTTGATAAGCTTCATCACTATTTCTAGCACAAAAACGCAAAAGCTTTAGATTCTGCTTTGTTTGTAAGTGATTGTTTAGTAGGTCGTTTAGTATGCTTGATTTAGAAATATGCAACTCTTTAGAAAGGCTAGCAAGTGTATCTGCATTTTGTGCCGAAAGTCTAAAAGACATCATCTTGCTTTTACTTGTCATTGCCTACCTCTGTTCCATTTTTCTTTGGTGTATGCCTACTCTTTTGTTTAAAAATGCCAAAAGCATTTATCAACAAAACTCCTCGTCCCTTTTTGTTTTACTTATATTAAAGATAAGGATGACTTCCTAGCAATCTTTTTAGAGATTCTGCTAGGACTTCTCTCAATTTTGCAAAGCAAGAATTGAGACTTAAGAGCTTCGCTAGAACAGGACAAATTGCCAAATTTGTGGAAAAAAGGTTGAGAAATGTATTACATTTTGCACCTTTTTTCCTATCCTGCATATTCTTAAAAACAGCATTATCACAAAAAATATCAAATTAGTCAAGTATTTTATGTTATATATTGTTACTTATATGTTATTATTTGATATAACACCAAAAGAAAGGCTGCAAAATGGAGACACCATATATTAAAAGTTTAAGAGAAAAATACGCTGCGACTATCAAAAAAGCTATCGCTAAAGAGAATGCCAAACTCAACTCTATTTACAAAGAATTCTCACTCAACATTTTTAATGAAGCACAGAGTAATGAGAACTTAAAAGAGATTCTCACATCACATTCAAAGATAAATGAGAGCTTCCAAAAGTTACTTGCTGCATTTTCACAATCTCATCAAATAAAAGATTTAGAGTCTAACACAAAGGATAACAAATGAGTATTTTTACACCTAAGATAAATGATGATTTTTTTGAAATCAGTTTTGAGGATAGTCAAACAAATAGATTGCTCAATCTTGTTACTGAACACAAAGATACTTATGGACAAAATGAAAATAAGGAAGAGATCGATTCTGTGCTATCTCATTTGGTTGCACTTGATGCTGCACGCAAAGAGAAAATCAAAAATGATGGAAATATAGATACACCAAACATAGATTTTACAATCTCTTATGGATTAAATGGTAAGCGAGTAGAAGAGAGTATGTCTGTACCTTTGGGTATGGGGCATTTTGAAAAAGGTATTAACTACTTACGTGAAAATTTTGGAGTAGATTTAGAATCTAAAAAAGAAACACAAAAGCTAAATAGTAGATTAGACAATTTTTGCTCTGCTTTAAAAATGCCGCCAAAGTTAGCATTAGATGAACTTGATGAAAAGGGGTGGGATACCATAGACAAAATGGCAGATTTAGCCAAAGGATTATCTAGTCCTGAATTTGCAGGATTTTTAGCTGGATTTCAAGGGGCAATTAAAGAGAAGCGACAAGGAAATCAAATCAATAATGAAATGGATAATGATAAATTTGCAAATCTTATGGCAAAAAAACTTAATATGTCTGCTAAAGAAGCTAAACAGATTATAGAAAATGCACAGAAAGAAAAAACAAGTAACACAAAAGAGATAAAAAGCACAGAATCTTTGATTGAAGTATCACAAGAAAAGATAAAAGAAATTAAAGAGAAAAGTGAGATTGCCATTAAAAATCAAAAAAAAAGTAACCACAAAGAAAGAGAACGAAGCAATCAGAATCCAAGCTTAGGAAAAAATAGATAATGCCTCGCTCTTCTTTACAAAAACATTATATCTATGTTCCTTATAAAGATAAAGAGGAAGCTAAAGGTCTTGGTGCAAAATGGTGCAATGAATCTAAAAAATGGTATGTACCAAATAATACAGATTTAAAGCAATTTAGCAAGTGGCTCTCTCCACAAGGCAATACTATTGATATGAATGAGGTGTATAATCAATTTAGTAAAGCCTTATTTGAATGCGGCTTGATTGCTAATGAGCCTATAATGGATGGCAAGCTTAGACGTGTCAAGGTGGATGGTGATAAAGGCAGTGAGAAAAGCGGAGCATATGTGGGTTATCTTGATGGGTATCCTGCTGGATTTATTGAGAATTTCAAAACAGGACAGAGGATTACTTGGAAATTTCAGTGTGAGCGAGGATCACAAAAGATTGTAAGTAATGCTAATGTGGAAGCAATCAAAAAGGCAAATGAGATAAAGGCAGCACAAAGAGCAGATGAACGATTGCGTCTTAATGAGAAAACCGCTGTTCGTTTGCAAGAGGAATACAAAAATGCTTCAAATTTACAAGGAAAGCATACTTACTTACAAGCAAAGGGTATAGAATCTAATGGCTTGAAAGTAGATAGATTTGGTAATCTACTTATCCCTTTGCACGACATAAGTGGCAAGATGTGGAGTATGCAGCGTATCGCACCAAATGGAAATAAGATAATCGGTGTGATAAAAACACAAAGCGAAAAAGATAGTGGCAAAGAATATGCGGCAAGGAAAAAGGGGTGCTTTTACACTTCTACTCCCCTAGATTTGCACAAAGAGTTTTTTATATGCGAGGGATTCGCAACTGCTAAAAGCGTGGAAATATTGCTTTCTAAGCCAACTATAATGGCAGTAGATTCTGGTAATTTGCTTAGTGTATGCGAAGCTTTGCTTGAAAAATATCCACATAAGCATATAACTATTTGTGCAGATAATGACTTAAAGGGCAAGATAAATAGAGGATTTGAAGCTGCATTAAAATGCAAGGAGAAGTATCCACGAATCCATATTGTAAAGCCAAGCGTAGCAGATAGGGAGATTAGCGATTTTAATGATCTAATGCGGATTAAAGGTAAGCAAACAGCAAGAGCAGACATACAATCACAATTAGTAGCACAAAGCATAGAGCATAACACAAAAAATAAGGATTATGAGCGATAACCAATAAAATACTTTTTATTATAAGTAAATATAATAATTTAATTTTATTTAATTATAATAGATTATAACAAGTATAAATAATAAAAAAGGAAAAGAAATGTTGGAACAGGAAAAACAGATTCTAAAACAAGAAGTTTTAGACGAGATACAATCTCTTTTAGATGTAGAAAATATAGAATGTGATGTGCAAATAGTGGAAAAAGATAATTGTATTAATGTAATCGTTCCAAATGACATTTTGACAGATTTGCAAAGAATGTTTCTCTCAATTAGTGCGGATGAGCTTATAGACTATCGCACATTAAGAAAATATGAATCCATTTTTGGTAAAGATGTATTTTTGAAATAAAAAGGAGTAGCAAAGATGGATAGACTATGGAGTGGAATGTTTGATTCAAATGGCACACGAATATATGAGGGAGATATTCTCAATTGTGATGGATTTAGGTTTATTGTGGGCTATGAAAACACACAATTTGTCGTCTTGGATATAGTTACACAAGAATTTGTGGCTGATCTCTATGAATATTTAACCATAGATTGTTTTAGTTATTTTGTAGTGGGCAATATTCGTGAGAATCCTAACTAGCGTTCTCTGTCTTTATTTTTCTTATTGGCAATTCCATTTAGCTTGCCACTTTTCTCAAACTCTGCAATTTTTTGCTTGACAGATTCTATGGCTTTACTTTGCTTATCTAAGTCAATATTATCACTAAGAATGGTTTGTTTCTTATTAAGTATTGCAGTTTTAGTTTTTAGAATATCTTTCAAACTATATTGCTCACCAATATCGGTAACATCAATTTCTTGTATGCAGGTAGAGAGCCAAGGGAATTGTTCAGCCATTTTCTCTGTTAAAAGAACAATATCATCATCGTCCATCACCTCTTTAGAAGCATAACCTGAATACTGCCTATGCTCAAAGCCATTTTCTAGCATAAACTTTTTGATTTGATTATAGGCTTCTGCGGTATTATTGAAGTGCTTTTTGAGTTCATTGGTGTTTAAGTCAAAATTTATTGCCTTGTGGGAGAGGCTCATTGCCACACTCCCATATTTCTTGCCTTATTTGTAGCAATCAAATCTTTATTACCCTCTTTTTCACTAAGCCAATACCATTCTTTGACATTGAGCGTGAACCAATCGCAACGAATAAGATTCTTGTATAGAAATATCCCTAAACACGCCAAATCTTTCTCATTACCTTTGCAATGATAGGTGTGTTTGTCTATCTTTATCAATCCAGTTTCTAAAGCAACTTCATCAATTAGTGCATACATCTTCTCTAAGTCATATTTGCCCTCTTTTAAGATTTTTTCCTCATCAAGCA
>CALUTE010000020.1 GCA_944323645.1 uncultured Helicobacter sp.
GTGCAAAGTTGCAATTTGAGAGGATTGGCACAGGTGGAGTGCAAACCAATATATCTAGCTCTGATATACAAAACCTCATAATCCCCTTGCTTGATTTTAAAACTCAAGAAGCAATAGAATCTAAAATATCTCAAAGCTTTGCTTTAAAGGCAAAGTCTAAAGAATTATTAGAATCCGCAAAGCAAAGGGTAGAAAACGCCCTTTCAAGAAAAGCATAGAATCTATTAAGCCTATCATTTAGCTCATAGAGTCCCAAAAAGCTTAGTCTTAAATTTGTGCTTAGAGATTTTGCAATGCCTGCCTTAACTCATCTCTAAAGTTTCGCTTTTGGTTTCTTTGTGATGAGGAGCAAATAGGGATATGCAGCGGGTAGAGTGCATCATGGCGATAGTCTTTGCTATTATAGCCCCTAGTTTTGCTTCTAGGGTTTGTGCTTTGGTAGTCACTATCTTGGCAAATCCTATCCCCATTTTCATTGCTCATTGTGCCCCTGCCCTCATTCTTACCTCTGCTTTCATTCTCTCTTTCGCCGTCTCTCTTTGTGCCAAAGCCCTTAGCAAAAAAGCCTTTTCCATAGTGCTTTTGATACATTCTGCTGGCTAGATTCCCTGTGGTGATGACTACCTTGATATTTGGGGCATTTTTAAAAATCTCTGTAAGGTCGTTTGGGATTATGCTTGAGATTACAATATCGCTATCGCTTGAGCTATCCTTTTTTCGCATACAAGATTTGATGATATCCCATAGGGCTATTTTGTGTGTGAATAAAAATGCCTTTTTTGCTTTAAGGCTATCATAGATTGCTGGTGTGTTGTGTGTGGGCTTAGTGGTATGCGTGGATTGTAGTATATCGTGTGGGGCTTTGTTGTTGAGAATCTCTGCTAGACTGTGCCAAAAGTTATTGCGTCTATTTCCATAGTAAAAACCATAACTTTGCGATGAAGGCGGCGGAAAACTCCCTAAAATCAGCACTTTTGAATCCTCATCATACACAGGGCTAAAAGGGTGTGTTACAAGCTCCAACTCCCAAATTTGCCCATTTTCTTTTTTGATAGTGATTATGCTGTCTGTATGGCTTAGAGGTATGCCATAGATTCTATACAGGCGTTCTCCCTTTTGATTATAGAGTGTGGTATAGTTTCCTTCTTGCTTAATATGTGCGATTGTACCCATTGTATCTCCTTTGATCTTATAAGCACTAGCAAATATCTTTAAACAATTATTAAACCAAGCTGCCGACCCTAACCACAAAAATCGATAGCTTACAACATATAGCCTATCCCCTTGTATAAAGTTGTGTAACATTATTACACACTAAAGGTCAAATTCTATAAAAAATCTCCATTTTTTATTGTCTTTTTTTTTTTTTTGAAAAAATGAAACTCGCGTAAGTACATAAAACAACTTCTTTCGCATTCATAATCATATTCAAGGAGCTTTTATGAAAACAAAAGGGATTCTTCTCGCCTCTTTGTTAGCACTCTCGCCGCTTGTTGCTGATGAGCAATCTTTGCAACGACAAATCGATGAGCTAACAGAAAGAGTTGATCAAAACGAGTTGCAAGCCGCACTAAGCAAAGTCAAATTTGGCTTGGATTTTAACACTTCTGTCAATAACTTCTTTGTAAATAACAATGGTGATACAGGCGCGGGCTGGAATCAGCCCAACAAATGGCTTATGGGGGTTTATCTCAATATGAATGCCGATGTAACCAAATACGCAAAATTTACCGGACGTTTGGCGATGACAAAGGCATTTGGTGATCTCTCTTGGATGCCAGCAAGCACAGCTATCACCTCGCTTGATACTGGTAAGGGGTTCTCTGGTGGTACAGCGATCTATGTAGAGCGCGCGTATGTGGATTTGTTTTTGGGTAACTACTTGGCATTTACTGTGGGGCGACTCCCCGGTACAGAAGGTCCGGGCTACAACCTCCGCAATGGTGCAGCGCGTATGAGTACCTACCCTGCCCTGCTTGTGAATGCGCTTGGTGATGGTGGGGTTATCACGCTAAAGCCCTATACAGATTCTGCACTTCGTGTAGGGTTTGCGAAAGTCTATCAACCGCTGTATGTTACTGCAAACTCTGGAGCAGGCAGTATCTTTAACGAGTCTGGTGGGTATCCTGAAGCTGATATGAACCTTTGGTTTGCAGCGTTTGAGACGCCTTTTCTTCCAAAATCTGCGGGTAAAAGCCTTGCAATGCTTTCGTATGTGTATGTAACAAACTATTCACTGCCCAATGCGCTGTTAATTCAGGGGGTAAGTAATAACTCCGGTGTAAATATAACCAATGCCCTACCCGGTGGTGATGGAACCAATATCGGTGATCTCTCCTACTTAAACCTCCATTTAGAAAACTACAATCTCTATGGCTCTGGGTTTAGCTGGTTTTTCTCATTTACTTGGCAAAATGGATCAAACGCACAAAATTTCTTACAACCGATAAATGTGCCTAATGGGGGCAACAACATATCACCACTCTTGCAACAAGGTGTTTTCAGCGAGGGCAACGCCTTTGCACTCCACGTTGGTGCGCGCCAAGACCTTGGCAAATACTTTAAAGTCGGTTATGAATACTTCCATGGTAGCGATCGATGGTATGCCTTCTCACGTGTCAGTGCAAATGACCCTATGAATATCCGCAACACACGCGGTAATGTACACGATGTGTATGTGATTTGGCAGCTTGATCAATTCCAGTTTTTCCGCCTAAGCTATACATATTTGCATAGAAACCACAGAATGGCTAGTAGCTTCTCTGCACCAATCCCTAATAATGTAAGTGTGCAAAACCTTGCACTAGCATACGTTCTACGATTCTAAAAGGAGCATACAATGAAACGACTGATTTTTTTAGCACTATTAGTAATCGCACCAAGCATTATGCTAGGGAATTGCGAAGCACTTATGCAGCAATACAACGCACCAGATCCAGCCTCAAAAACAATGAGTCAGATTTCACGCTGGGTATCTAGCAAGGTAGAAAATGCAAGCGATGCTAAAGCGCTAGAAACCTGTATGGTAGCAAGAGCAGCAGACAATCCTAACAAAGAACAAGTTGCCGGTAAGTAAGCCTCCCCTCATCACAGAGGGGCTATCCTGATAGAAGGTGTGTATATGCAAAAAACTATCAAGCAATTTTTGGAAAAATTTCAACATCTAAGTCTTGCTGCCAAACTCAACTCTGGACTCACAACTCTAAGCATTTGGATTCTACTCCTAGCACTTTCGTTTTTTAGTTTCAAGTATGCGTTTTCGGGATTTGTAAATTATGAAGCTAAAAATATGCAAGGTATTCATACAAGCTTCAACAATATCAACACCCTTTCCCAAACCGCTATGCAACAAATTGAAATGCTCAAAACGCATATCCAAGAAACCAAGCATACTATGGAAGATTATGAGTCGCTTATTGAGCAATTCGAATTTATCGGGCAAATCAACACAAGACTTATTAATCTCTTTCTAAACCCCGGAGACAATCAAAACAAAGCTATTATCCTCCAAATGACATCAAGCTGGAATGAAAGCTTTATCAAATCTGATAGCGACCTAAAAGGATTCTACCCCAAAATAGCTAGTGCCTTGAAATCTAATAGTACTCGAGATCTTTCTTTGCAACTGCAAAAGCACTTTGAACAGATCTATAGCATACTTATAGATAGAACCTACAATGCGACAAAAAATGTGAGCAAAAAGCTCAATAGCTCAATGCAAAATATGCAATCAATCAGTGAAGGACTTAGCCAAAACTCTACCGCGCTAGATTCTATACTGGGCGAGCTCTCACAACTTGATGAAATGAGAAATTTTGCCAACACACAATCCAATATTATCTTTTTTGGATTATTTGTGATTATGGTCATCACAGCACTTACAATGTTTGGTATTTTTAAGATTCTCAAATCTTTCAAGCGAGATTCTAAGCAAGTAGTAGAATACCTCAATGATGTAGGTAGAGGGGGAGATAAGCTACGTGCTGGAGGAACGCTGAGATTGTATCGAGGAGATAATGATGAGCTACAGATTGTAAGCGTATTTATCAATTCGTTTGTTGATAAAATGAAAGAAACGATCGAAGTAGCAGGACACACGACAAAAGAAATCGTTCAGCTTAACCAATACATTGCAGATTTGGAGGCAAATATCAGCAATATCTCTGACAAAACAGAACAAAACGTTAAAGCGGGCAATAGTATCCTTAGCGGACTTGATGTCAATATTGATCTTGCTAAAACCTCCAACGAAAAGATGAGCTACTCAAAAGACTATCTTGATGAAACCCAAGAACACTCAAACGCTCTTGGTAATGCTATGACTAACGCGAGCCAAAGCCAAAATGAACTCCATGATAAGCTTGAGTTTTTGTCAGACAATATTCAGCAAATCAACGATATTTCATCGCTGATTTCTGATATTGCTGATCAAACAAACCTACTAGCACTCAATGCAGCTATTGAAGCTGCACGCGCTGGCGAACACGGAAGGGGCTTTGCAGTAGTAGCAGATGAAGTAAGAAGGCTTGCTGAGCGAACCAACAAAAGCTTGCAAGAAATCGAAATCAAAATCAGCACAACAATGCAAAGTCTTAGTGAAATGGATAAAACAATCAGTAGTAACTCTAAGACATTTGATATGCTCTCCGAACAAACAGAGCTCTCCAAAGAATCGCTCAATAAAGTGCAAAACTTTATGTCTGAAGTGGTAGAAAATATCCACCAACAATCCGATAGCTCAATCACAATCACACAACATACTAGAAGTATTATTGAAGAGCTCAATTCAATCAATGATCTTTTACACCACTCAAAAGAAGTTATCGCCACGGTGGTTGATAGATCGCGCAAGTTAAAAGAGAATGATGCTGTATTAAGCAAAGTTATCAATGGATTCTAGGTTTTGCTATAATCGCCCCTTGAAATTATTTCAAGGGGCGATCTTGCAAATTTTGCTTACTCTTATCCTATCTCTTAGTCTAGCCCAAGCGTATAAAACACAGCCCGCAGAATCTAACACTAAAGATTCTCATAAGGCGTTGCGCGAAGCCCTAGAATCCGTTTTTGGCGATATAAAATCCATACGCCAAACCTATAGTGGCGTATGGATTCTGCTAGAGCCACCACAAAAGGGCGAAGCGTGTCAAAACATCACCATACGCGATACGACACATTGTGTGGTGATCTATCAAAAGCAAGATTCATATTCTGAAGCATATTTTTTTGATTCTGTGCTTTTCCAAGGGAGCAAGATCAAAGTTACTGCACTTCATTATGATCATGAAGAAATAATAGTATTTGGTAACCTACTAATGGCGAGCGAAAAAATCGGCGCTGCTCATAAGATAAGCATTCCAATGAACGCTTATTCTACCTTAGATATAAATATAAACTATTCTTTTATCTTAGAGCCAATCCCTGATACGCCCTTTGTGCATTGGTATGCTAGCATAGACTATAATGGTAGATACGACACACCACAACACCAAGCACTACAAAAAAACATCTTCATAAAACAAGAAGACATACAAAAATACAACATTCCCATTTATCAGCTTACGCAAGAAGACTTACAATCCTACCAAACTCCATATTTTTCTAAAATCTATCTGCCAAAAGAACTAAGTAATCCCTCAAAAAGCCTGAACACCCTCCCACAAAAGCTCGCCCAAGCACTGCAAGAAAACTCCATAGCCTCTTTCATCTCTGCTCTTATTTCGCTTGATACTTCAGATATGGCGGCATTGTTTAGATTCTGCATTGCACATTACCAAAGCTTTGTGGTGGCACTACTTATGGTATGCGCACTAAGCGCGCTTCTTTTTTGGGCAAGCCTGTTTGTTTTGAGCAGAGAACCAAAGTTTGCAAAAAGCGATACCTTCGCGCACCAAGCACAAATACACACTAAGGTTGCATGGCTTAGTTTTATGTATGTGTTTGTGCTAGTTTTTACGTTTGTTGTGGCATTTAGCCTATGTGAATTACTATGCTTTCTTATCGTGCCCTATAATCCCGATAAAATCTCATATCTTGATGCTTTTGGGGCAATGGATTTTATCGCTGTGAATGTCCTCATCGATAGAGCACTAATAGCTTGGCATATCGACTACAACGGCACCTATGCATCATATATGCGATACTCGCTATGGTTTAGTCTGATTCTAACAGGCATTGCAATCACTGGAGGCTTATACAGCGCACCACAAACAAAAACCCTAGCAAATATTGCAAAGCTCCTAAATGCCAAAGAAATGCTCCCCAAAAAAAGAAAGCAAGTAGCCCTCAAAGCCACAGAAGAAATGGCTATTGCAAGCGGTATGCCTATGCCAAGAGTCTTTATCCTAGAAAATGAATCGCATATCAATGCGCTTTGTAGTGTGGAAAATCTTGGCAAACACGATGAATGCTATGGAATCTTTCTTACAAAAGGCGCAACGCTTCTTCCTTATGATGAGCTGCAAGCCCTTGTTGCCCACCAATTCTCCACAATCGCCCACAAAGACATACCGCTAAATCTCAAGGCATTGCGCTATTCATACGGAATGCTTTGGATTTTTAACTGCGGGCTGGGGCTTATAGTGTTTGGGGGACTTTCCTCGTCTAGGAGTCATAATAGCAATAGCGGTTTGGCATTTGCACTTGCTCTTATTATTGGGTTACTTATGATTATTGTTGGCAGTGTGGGTATGGTTTTTGCAAAGATACTCCAAGCAACCATTATGCGCCAAAAGATTTTGCTCGCTGATATATCAAGCATACAATACACAAGAAACAACGCCCTAGAGCGCTTGCTTACAAAAATCTCCCACCAACAAAACCTACAAAAAAACCTAAAACATACATTCTGGCAAAAGCTGCTTCCCATAAAAAGCTTTATGCGCAATCCCAACACGCGATACTACGCGCATATGTTTTTTACAGATATTACACCTCATACATTTAGCGTGTTTGCCACACACCCATCGCTACAAAAGCGCCTAGAAAAGCTTAAGCGCGTCACACCAAACATATAGCACAGAATCTATTTTGTATTTTTAAGAGCTTTTGCTACAATACAAGCCTCATTGTAAGGATTTTCTATGCGTTATCTCCGAGATTTTCTCACCAAAAAAGATATTACAAAAACCCTCATCTACCCTCATCTTAAATGCTCCAAACAAGAGGGAATTATTTTGCGCAATATGGTAAATGCGCTGCTTGAAGGAGAAAGCGAAGTGGGCGTATTTGAGCTTTTGCAGCAATGCAATTTTGCAGTGCCCAAACAAGATTCTGCTAAAAACACAATCGAAACTTCAAAAGAACGCGCCCTTTTACTTACCAAGCCAAACGAACAAAAGAAAACACTCTCCCAAAAATTACAGCTTATCGACCACCTTATGCTGATTAAGTCTTTGCTAGATTCTGGATGGATTAGGCTTAGTGATTTTTCTTATATCAAAGATTCTGGCATAAAAGACATAAGCCTACTTGAACTCTTGCCATTTGATGTATGTCTTTCACCAAGCTTTTACACACTACTTGAAAAAGGCTCTTTGCGCTTTGAATTTCCTACAAACGCACCCTATAACGATCATTTAGAATATCTAACCGACCAATTTTTGCGTATCAATCTCTTGGGGAAGTTGAGCTTTGAAACCAAAAACTCAAGCAATGCCAAAGTAACTGCCCAAATCTCCGCACAAATTCACTCCCTAGAAGAACACATAAAAGCGCGCCTAAACCTCACCAAAAACGAAATCTCTATTCACAAACTCATCAATGACTGCCATCTAAGCCCCAAAGAAGAAATTATCTTTTTTGCCCTGTTGAAAGAAGAGTATTATGGTGGTGATGGCTACTATCGCGATATGAACAACCTCATCGAGCTTGTGAGCCAAAGCGAATACGATAAGATAAAAAATCGGATTCTGCTTGATGAAAAATCACCCCTTGTCCAAAAGCAGCTTCTTGATTATGGTGAAACACTCAATGCCTTTGGTGGGATTGTGCGCACGTTTTTTATCCCAGAAGAGATTTTGCACAAAATCATCAAAGACTCTCCAAAAAAGCGTCAAGCCAAAGTCAGTCTCGCCACTGCCTTAGAGGATCAAGAGATTTTTGAACTACTAGAACCAAAGACAAGTTTTAAAGACATAATACTTCCCAAAGCAACA
The DNA here is from genome assembly GCA_944323645.1 of uncultured Helicobacter sp. GTDB lineage: Bacteria > Campylobacterota > Campylobacteria > Campylobacterales > Helicobacteraceae > Helicobacter_B. The sequence goes on from CALUTE010000020.1 coordinate 8,154, forward strand.
AAAACAATGCTAGAATCTATCCTTAAACAAGTCGATTCCAAAGTGATTGCGCGCCTAAAAGAATGGGGTATACGCGATAAAAATAAAGGCATAGAAGCAAAAATTTTGTTCTATGGAGCAGCTGGCACTGGCAAAACACTTAGCGCACAAGGCATTGCCAAAGCCCTTAAAAAGCCTATCCTAAGCTTTGATTGTTCCAAGATTTTATCTATGTATGTTGGAGAATCTGAAAAAAATGTTCGCAAGATTTTTGAAACCTACAAGGAAATCGCCAAAAAAATCAAAAAGGAGCCAGTACTTCTACTTGATGAAGCAGATCAGTTTTTAAGCACGCGTATAAGCAGCATTAGCAGCGCAGAAAAAATGCATAACCAAATGCAAAATATTTTTTTAGAGCAAATCGAGCGTTTTAGCGGTGTGCTTATCGCAACAACCAATCTTGTAGAAATGATAGATTCTGCATTTTCTCGACGCTTTAATTATAAAATCGAATTCAAACGCCCCAATATACAAGAGCGCGAGCTACTATGGCTTAAATATCTGCCAAAAAATGCTGCTTATAAAATTCCAGCGGAATCTTTAGCCAAAGAGCTTGCACACTATGATCTAAGCGGCGCACAAATAGCACTTGTCATAAAAAACACCGCCTACAAAGTTGCAACAATGGAAGATCCAATATTTTGCAAAGATGATTTTGTCCAAGCCATAAAGCGCGAAATGCAATCAAACTTTGATGGACAAAAGAGTGTGGGTTTTACCTTTGAGCCACAAGAATTTTCACAAAAATCATAACACTCTGATTTATTGGGTGTGCTATGTAGGATTCTTGGTACTTAGAGCAATGTAGTTTTGGTATGATTTTTTCTTATCCTTATAAGAAACTTTGTACATTAATCATTTAGATTCTGTATTTATAATGCCACCTCTAACTAGAATCTATATGTAAAGGAGCTTTTATGAGGTATATCTCTTATATATTTATGCTTTTATTATTTTGTACTAATAGTATTTATGCGTACGCTATCCAAGAAATCCCTCCTATTTCTAAGCGTATTAACCCTATGAGTGAGGGCAATTCAGTATATTCTTATCACGATTCTATTCAAGCCGCAACAAAAGCGGTAGTAAATATCTCTACGCAAAAAAAGGTTACAAACCAAGGGCTTGGTCCTATGTTTAATGATCCATTTTTTCAGCAATTTTTTGGCGATATGTATAACCAAATCCCAAAAGACAGAATAGAGCGCTCACTTGGAAGCGGGGTTATTATTTCTTCTGATGGTTATATTATCACAAATGATCATGTCATTGATGGAGCAGACAAAATCATCGTAACCCTACAAAATGACCCCAACGAATACATCGCTTCACTTGTGGGCATAGACAAAGAAAGTGATTTGGCTGTAATCAGAATCAACAAAACCAACCTACCATCTATAAAATTTGCTGATAGCAAAGATGTGAAAATTGGCGATATTGTATTTGCAATAGGAAATCCATTTGGTGTGGGCGAGAGTATCACACAGGGCATTGTCTCTGCTACAAACAAAAGTATAAATATCAACACTTATGAAAACTTTATCCAAACAGACGCATCTATTAACCCGGGGAATTCTGGTGGGGCACTCATAGATTCTCGTGGAGCACTCATAGGAGTAAATACTGCTATTCTCTCACGATCAGGTGGTAACCACGGAATCGGCTTTGCTATTCCTTCAAATATGGTACGTGATGTTGCGGATTCACTAGTAAAAAGTGGCAAAATACAACGTGGATATCTTGGGGTTGGCACACAAGATGTCAATCAAAACCTACGCAACAACTATGGCGAACATGAAGGTGCTGTAGTTATTAGTATTGATCCAAAATCACCAGCCAAAGACGCTGGTCTGCTTGTATGGGATCTTATCACCGCAGTCAATGGCAAACCTATCAAAAACTCAACAGAATTACGCAATAATATCGGGAATCTTAAGCCAAACCAAAAAGTAACGCTAAGTGTGCTTCGTGATGGCAAAATACAAAACATCAGCGTAACACTTGCAGAGCGCAAAGATACAAATAGCGCACCTACAAAAGTGCCAGAAAGTAGCGATGAGAGTGGTGCGCTTAGAGGAATGCGTGTCGAACCTCTTTCTCCACAAATCCGCCAACGATACAGGATTCCAGAGACTATCACAGGTGTTATTGTTACAAATGTTACCGACAACTCACAAGCACAAGAAGCGGGATTTGTGGTGGGTGATGTTATCTCGCAAATTGAGGATATTTCAATAAAAGATACCAACGACTTTATACGTGCATTTAACAAATACAAAGGAAAAAACAAACGCTTCTTGGTCTATTCTAGCGATGGTATCAAAACAATTGTTGTAAAATAAGCAGAATCTAGTGCTATTCAAGGCTTATAACGCCAAAAAGCACTATTTGCTTTTTTGATTTTTTTTGCTACAATTCTTAGCACTACTTATCTTTCTTATCCCTAGTGTAGTTTAACGAGTATGGATTCTAGAATTCTACCACTATGAACTTTCTTAAGGATTTTTTATGGCAGAACAACAAAATAACTCCAGCAAACGTATGCAACAGCATATCCCCGTAGAAGCTTACAAAATAGAAGAACTCAACCTCAAACCTCTTAGCAAACTAATAGAAATCGCGCTTAGCCTCTCGATCGAGAATCCACAAGAATTCAAGCGTCAAGATTTGATGTTTGAAATTCTCAAAGCGCAAGTTTCTCAAGGTGGCTATATCCTTTTTACTGGGATTCTTGAAATCACGCAAGAAGGATATGGCTTTTTGCGTGCAATCGATGAGACTTTCACAGATAGCAAAAACAATACCTATGTAAGCCAAACACAAATCTATCGCTTTGCCCTACGCAATGGAGATATTGTTACTGGGCAGGTGCGCTTACCACGTGAACAAGAGCGCTACTATGCGCTGTTGAAAATTGAAGCTGTCAATTATATGTCGCTTGAAGAAATGAAAAACCGCCCATTATTTGATAATCTCACACCACTTTTTCCCACCGAACAACTCCGCTTAGAATATGAACCCACGAAAGTTACAGGTAGAATGCTTGATCTTTTTAGCCCAATAGGAAAAGGACAGCGCGCACTAATTGTCGCACCGCCACGTACAGGAAAAACCGAGCTTATGAAAGAGCTAGCCCATGGCATTAGCGCAAACCACCCTGAAGTAAAGCTTATGGTACTGCTTGTAGATGAACGTCCAGAGGAAGTAACAGATATGCAAAGAAGTGTTCGAGGTAGTGTGTATAGCTCAACATTTGATCTACCTTCTAGCAATCATATTCGTGTAGCTGAACTAGTGCTAGAGCGCGCAAAACGCGAAGTAGAAAACGGCAAAGATGTCGTTATTTTACTCGATTCAATTACGCGCCTTGCACGCGCATATAATGCGACTACACCTTTAAGTGGCAAGGTATTAAGCGGTGGGGTTGATGCCAATGCTCTCCATAAACCAAAGCGTTTTTTTGGTGCAGCGCGCAATATTGAGCAAGGGGGTAGTCTAACAATCATTGCTACCGCACTTATTGATACGGGTTCGCGAATGGATGAGGTGATCTTTGAGGAGTTTAAAGGCACAGGTAATGCTGAAATTGTTTTGGCACGCAATATTGCTGACCGCAGAATCTATCCAGCCTTTGATATTCTCAAATCTGGAACACGCAAAGACGAATTGCTTTTAGGCAAAGACAAGCTAACAAAAGTTTGGATGCTACGCAATGTTATGCAGCAAATGGACGATATTGAAGCACTTTCTTTTATCTATGCAAAAATGCAACAAACAAAAGACAACGAAGAGTTCTTAAGCAAAATGAACGAAAAAGAATAAAAATGTCAAACCTAACAGGCAATGCACATATCAAGCGTGTGGGGATTTTTGATAGTGGCATAGGTGGGCTTAGTGTTGCTAAAAGCGTGCTAGAATCTAGAATCTTTGAAAGCGCAGTATATTTTGGTGACACAGCGCGTGTACCCTATGGTGTCAAAGATCCAAAAACCATTCTTTCGTTTGCTCTAGAATCTCTTGATTTTTTTTGTGCGCAAAATGTTGATTTGCTTCTTGTTGCCTGTAATACTGTGAGTGCGTATGCCCTGGAATCTATGCAACAGAAAGTGCATTTTCCTATTGTTGGGGTGATAGAGCCGGGTGTGCTTGCGCGTATCAATGCCTGTAGTGATAAAGAATCTACAACATTAATTTTAGGTACTAAGGCAACCATAGCATCTAGGCAATACCAAAACCTCCTTAAGTCTGCCGGCTTTAAGCATTTATGCGCTGTGGCAACTGGACTTTTTGTACCCATTGTCGAAGAAGGGCTTTATAAGACACTATCAGGGCAAGCAATTTTGCAAGCAAGTCTAGAGCATTATCTCAAACCCTTTCTCCATACAAAAGAACTTGGCAATCGCGCACCCGATACTATCATTTTGGGCTGTACACACTTCCCTCTCATTGCACGCGAAATTAGTGCGTATTTTGGAGGAAAAAGCAAGCTTATTCATTCAGGCGATGCGATTGTAGAGTTTTTAGAATCTACATATGGGCTTCAACCTATGCGATTTTCACAAACGCATATTGATTTTTTTGCATCAAGCGATATTGAAGGCTTAAAAGCAAATGCAGCGCGCTGGCTATGGGAAGATTAGATCGCACTAAAATTTTATGAAATCCTTGCCAAATATCGCGATTCTAGCAGATTTTGATACAACCAAACGTCCTAGACCTCATCGTATGGTGCAAACCCTCAAAGAAAGCGCAAATGTTTTTGTGATAGCACGCCAAGCTAGTGTTGAGCAAGGGGCATTGTGCTTTAGCTTCCCGGCACCAACAGATTCTGCTAGCACACGTACAAAAGCGCAAAATGACTACATACAATCCCTATGCACACGTGGTGAGTTCGCCCCACTTATCTACACTAAAAACCGAACAAAAATCCCAAAAATACTGTATGCACTTCCAAAGCTTAATCTCATTATCGTAGAAGATATCGCGCTTTTGCCCTTTGCGTGCGCGTATAAACAAGAGTTTGGAAGCAAAATTATGGTGGATTTGCGCGAATTTTATCCGCTTGAATATGAAAATGAACAATGGCAAAAAGGGCTTGGAAAGTTTTTTACACATCTATGCGCGCACTATCTTCCTATGGCAGATGCTTGTCTTTGTGTAAGTGAGCCTATTGCGGCGCGCTATATGCGCGATTTTGGCATAAAAAGTGAGGTGTATTATTCGCTACCACCTTTTTATGCGCTTCTACCTACGCCCATACACAAACCCATACAAATTATCTATCACGGACTTATTAGCAAAGATAGGCATTCAGAAAATCTATTAGATCTAGCGGCAATGCTTGGAACAGACTATATGCTCAATCTTATGATACTAAGCAATGATACGCACTATCTACAAACATTCAAAAACCAAGCAAAACCCCTCTCAAATGTCCAGTTTCTACCTCCCGTGGAGCTAGAAACAATCATACCATTTTGTAATCGCTTCGATATAGGAATTTTAAGTCTAGAGCCAAATAGTTTCAACAATGCCAATGCCATGCCCAATAAGCTCTTTGAGTATATTCAAAGTAGGCTTTGTATTCTCTCAAGCCCAATCCCTTCTATTAGTGAATTTTTAGGGCAGTTTGGTGTTGGGATAGTAGCACAAGATTTTGGAGCAAATGCACTTATGCGCGCTTTGAATACGCTAGATTCTGCTACAATCGCCACCTACAAGGCACACTCCCATAAACACGCCAAAACCTTAAGCCTAGAAAGCAATACAAAGCGACTGCAGGCAATCATACAAAATCTTATCTAAACTGGATTTTTTTCTTGCGCCTCTAGAATCCGTTTTGCCTCTTTGGTAAGTTGATATTCATCATCATAAGACTTTTGCACAACAGAGCGCACAAGCTGCAGTTTTGAGATGTCTTTTTCACCCTGCAACATATCAAGTACAATCCCATAAAGTTGAATATCACGAACAATCTCCTCAAACACCTTATCACGCGCACGGATATAGAGTGCTTCATTTGCCAAAAATTCAGCAACCTCTACTTCTATTCGCTCATATAATGCAAATCCCATATTAAACTGTTTAAAGCGAGTGTTGATAATCTCTTTGGCACGCTCAAAACGCTCCTCCAAATCGCTACGTCCCATATAGATTAAGACACTCATTACCAAAATAAATGCATCGACATCGCTTCCAAGCGACCGAGTTTTCCAACGTATAATGAATTTTTGGATTCTCGAAAAACGCCTTTGAGGCTTTTGCAAAAAATTCTCTGCCATTAAGAGATCTCATATTTATGGACATTGAGAGCAGCTGGGGCTTGCGTTGTTGGCATCATTTCTAAGCGATTAATATTGATATGACTTGGTAAATACGCCACCCAACAAACCGCCTCTGCAATATCTTCAGGAAGCAAAGGTTTTGTATTTTCATAAACTGCATTAGCACGCTCTATATCGCCTTTAAAGCGTACAAGCGAAAACTCACTCCCTCCAGCAAGTCCGGGCTCAATATCTGTAACGCGTATATTTTTATCATACAAATCTGCACGCAGGTTAAGGCTAAACTGCTTCACAAAAGCTTTTGTTGCACCATACACAGTGCTTCCAGGATATGCATAACTTCCAGCGATAGAACCGATATTAATAATATGCCCACTTTTTCGTCCTACCATTTTTTGCAATACAAAATGACTAAGGCGCACAAGCGCAAGACAATTTACCGCAATCATTTGTTCCCAATCTTTTATATCGCAATCTTGCGCAGGACTAAGACCAAGTGCTAATCCTGCATTATTTACAAGTACATCAATCTCCCATCTACGCTCTTTGAGTGTATCCTCAATGCTAGATTCTAATGCTGCTGTATCAGTAACATCACAGACTATGTGCGCACAACGCTCTTTTGTGCATTCTGCTTGCAAGCTAAGCAATTCCTTTTCCCGACGAGCAATAGCAATAACATTATCACCGCGCGCCGCAAATGCTTTTGCGCAAGCGCGCCCAAAACCAGAAGATGCTCCTGTGATAAGGACAGTCATAAAAACTCCTTATTGCGTAAAACTTGCATTATAACAAACTTTTGGTATAACTTTTGCTTAATCTTACCAATACAAACTTGACACAAGGAGCCCCAATGACCTATCAAATAAAAGCGCCTATCTTGGGATTTGAACACATTACAAGCATAGATCTTATACGGCTTGATGAATACTTTGCTAAAATCTCAAGCCCTGACAAAAGCCTCGAAATGATGCTTGTTAATCCTTATATGCTAAGAGAATACAGCTTTACAATACCAAAATACATTGAGCTACTTCTGGGGCTTGATAAAAATGCTATGGTTGAAGTGTATTGCATTGTTGTGTTACAAAGGAATCTTGAAGATTCTATGGTTAATTTTCTTGCACCTCTTGTGTTTAACACAAAAGACAAGCTTGCTGCCCAAATCGCGCTTTCAATGATGGATTATCCAGATTTTGGTTTCAAAGACACGCTTAAATCATTTATCTTGCAAGGCGCATAGGCATAGGAATGATTCTTATCACAGGTGGCGGTACAGGTGGGCATTTGGCGATTGCACGTGCGCTTGGCGAAGAATTAAAAAAGCGTGGCAAACAGGCTATTTATGTAGGATCACTCAACGGACAAGATAGGTTATGGTTTGATAACCAAAAAACAGATCAAATCTCATCATCTTCTATAGAACCTAGCACAGCCCCTACAAGTAATCCTTTTAGTCATTGTTATTTTCTTGCTACTTCTGGTGTGGTCAATAAGACAGGCATTACAAAACTTCGTGCAATCTTTGCCCAGCTAAAAGCCTTAGCACAAGTGCGGACGATCTTTAAATTGCACAAAGTATGTGCTGTGATTAGCGTAGGTGGGTTTAGTGCTGGTCCTGCAAGTATTGGAGCTATTATATTTAAAAAACCACTTTTTATCCACGAGCAAAATGCTATACCTGGCAAACTTAATACCTTGCTTGCACCCTTTAGTAAGCGCGCATTTAATGCCTTTATGCCACCTTTTACGCCCTACCCCATAAAACAAGAAGCACTAGAGCAGCAACGTATTCGAACTAGCCTCAAAACACTTATTTTTATTGGCGGATCACAAGGCGCAAGAGCTATCAACGATCTAGCACTATCTGTCGCACCAAGCCTTCTTAAACGCGGAATTACTATTATTCACCAATGTGGAGCAAGCGATTATGAGCGCGTTTGCAGAGCATATGAGAATTTAGGGATAAAAGAATCTATCACGCTCTTTGGTTTCGCGCATAATCTCATCTCATATCTTGCTAAAGCTGATATTTGTGTGGGGCGAGCTGGGGCGAGCAGTGTGTGGGAAAATGCTGCACTAGCACTCCCAACACTCTACATTCCCTACCCCTATGCTGCCAAAAATCATCAAGCATACAATGCAAACTACTTTGTATCACGAGGTTTGGGAGCAATGCTATTAGAGCAGAATCTAGATGAAGAGAATAACGCATTTTTTACATCTTTGGATACTTTGGCAGAAAAGCTAGAGCTCACTTCACGCGCACTTTGTGCAGAAATAAAAAGCAATGGAGCGCAAGTCATTATCGATGAAATTCTAGAGTTTTTGGCATAGGGTTTTTGGTTTTAAGCGCGTGTTATAAAAATTTTTGCTATAAATTAGGAGATAATGTTGTAAAGGGCAAAAATGATACGTGCAGGAATTCTAGGTGCAAGCGGATATACAGCAAATGAGCTCGTAAGATTGTTGCTTGGTCATAATAATGTGCGCATTATCTGGATTGCTTCACAAAGCCTAAATGGCGCACCATACCATCAAAGCTATCAAAACTTTTTTCAGATTTTCCCTCTTTCGTGCGTAGATTCTAATAACCTAGCACAACTTTGCAAAGAAATAGATATTCTCTTTTGCGCAACACCACATAATTTTTGCGCCTCTATCCTTACACCAGATATCCTTGCTTCTACCAAGGTTATCGATTTGAGTGCAGATTTTCGCCTAAAAGATATAAAAGCTTACGAACAATGGTATCACACCAAGCACAAAAACCCTGCGCTTCTAGAATCTAGCGTATATGGGTTAAGTGAGTTAAATAGTGAGCAAATCAAGCGCGCACGTTTAATTGCCAATCCAGGTTGTTACCCTACCTGCTCTATTTTAGCACTTGCACCATTGCTAGCACACCAGCTTATTGACACAAACAGCATTATTATTGATGCTAAATCTGGTGTCTCTGGTGCTGGGCGCGCCAATAAACTAGATTCTCTGTTTTGTGAAGTTAATGAAAATTTTAAACCCTATGCAATCGCATCTCATCGCCATACTCCAGAGATAGAACAAGCCCTAAGCCAAATAGCCAACACATCAATCACGCTAAGCTTTACACCGCATCTTATCCCTATTAATCGTGGAATTCTTGCAACAATCTATGCCACAGCACACGAATTAGATGACAAAAAACTACGCAAAATCTATCAAGACTTCTATCAGGGCAAGGTTTTTGTGCGTATTTTAGATGAGGGTTTGAGCGCACAAACAAGATGGGTAGAAGGAAGTAATTTTATCGATATTGCCCTTAATATCGATAAAAGAACACATCGTCTCATTATTACTGCTGCAATAGACAATCTCATAAAAGGTGCAGCAGGGCAAGCAGTGCAAAATATGAATCTTATGTTTGATTTGGCAGAATCTAGCGCATTAGAAAATGCGCCAATGTTTCCATAAGGTGTTCTGATGCGAGATTCTGCGATACAAACCCTCACAATTCGAACAATGCACATACAAGACTATGAAGATGTTGTAGAGCTTTGGCACCATATTGAAGGATTTTATATCCGCAGCATTGATGATTCAAAAGAAGGTATTGAACGCTTTTTGTTGCGCAATCCCAATACAAGCGTTGTAGCAACAATCACAACCGCCAAATGCACCCAAGTTATTGGGAGCATTTTATGTGGGCACGATGGACGCTATGGTAGTCTTTATCACGTTTGTGTGCGCCAAGAATTTCGCAAACAAGGGGTTGGCACAAAAATGGTTGCCTATGCCTTAGAAGCTCTCAAAAAAGAGCAAATCTCCAGTATTTCACTAATTGCATTTAGTGATAATATTATTGGTAATGCCTTTTGGAAAAAACAAGGTTGGGAAAGAAGACTCAACACAAACCGCTATGAATTTAGCCTTGATAGTAACAATGTCACAACTAAAATTATCTCGCCATAAAGGAGTGACAATGAAGCCAAACAAACCCAAAGCCAAACAAACCCAAAGCAGTGTTACAATAAATAAGCCAGCACAAAAGGCACAACATAATACAGTAAAAACCACGCCAAAGTTAGAAAAAACCATACAATCCGCACAAGGATTGATTAAGACATCAGCTGCAAAATTAATCTCCACGACACTAAAAGCAACACCCACTAAAAAAGAATATACTAAATCACAAGATTCTACACCCAAAAATAATCACCATTTTAGAGTTTTAAAAAGTGGTCTCAATGCACTTACAAGTTTTCAAACAAGCGGTATAGAAGCTAATATTAAATACAAAAAACGCAAGGATATGGCACTTATTTTTAGTGCATATCCTTGCATAGCTGCAGGAGTTTTCACGCGCAATAAAGTACGGGCTGCCTGTGTGGATTATAATATCAAAGCCATTCAAAAAAACCCTATACACGCTATTGTTATTAATTCTGGAAATGCAAATGCTTGCACGGGTGACCAAGGCATTAAAGCTTGCGATGAATGCGCTAGAGCAGCTGGAGCAGCACTTGGTGTAGAATCCTCTAGTGTTTTGCTTGCCTCAACAGGCGTAATTGGCGTACAACTTCCTGTGCCAAATATGATAAAAGGCATAGGTTTGCTTGCCCAAACAAAATCAGCTTCACGACAAAGCGCAAAAGATGCGGCAAGCGCTATTCTAACAACCGATACTACTCCAAAGGAAGCAGCAGTGGAGTTTATGGTACACAACAAAAAAGTGCGCCTAGCAGGAATCGCTAAAGGTAGTGGAATGATTCACCCAAATATGGCGACTATGCTTTGTTTTTTGGTAACAAACCTAAATATCACCCCAAAACTTCTCCAAAAAGCCCTAAATAAAAATGTCAAAGAATCTTTTAATATGATTAGTGTCGATGGTGATACTTCTACAAATGATATGGTATTGCTGCTTGCAAATGGACGTGCAAATAATCCAATCATCAGCGATCCTAAAGATAAAAATTATCAGATATTTAAAAAAGCACTACAACATCTTATGATCGATTTGGCACGCAAAATCGCACGTGATGGAGAGGGTGCAAACAAACTTATTACAGCACGTGTAGAAAATGCTATAAACAAAAAAGATGCGCGCAAGCTTGCAAAAGCTATGATTGCCTCAAATCTTGTAAAAACAGCAATGTTTGGAAATGACGCAAATTGGGGGCGTATTGTCTGTGCTATCGGGGCTAGCGGTGCGAATTTTGATAGTAAAAAAATCTGCTTAAGCTTTATAAGCAAAGGAGGTAAAATCCAGATTCTAAAAAATGGTGTGGCACAAAATTTCGATGAAAAACAAGCCAAAAAGATTCTGGCTCAAAAAGAAATAGAGATAGTACTTGATTGCAAGAGTGGCAGCAAAAGCGCAAGTGCTTGGGGCTGTGATTTGAGCTATGAGTATGTGCGTATTAACGCAAGCTATCGCTCTTAAATACCAAAACTTTATGAAGCAGTCCTCCAAACACTAAGCAAGAAAATGCCACAATCTATGCTACAATGTCACAATTTTAACAAAGGTTTATCGTGATTGAGGATCGCTTTACACGTAGCAGACTTCTTTTTGGGGATCATTTTTCTAAAATCACTTCTAAAAGTGTTCTTATCTTTGGTGTAGGTGGCGTAGGAGGGTTTGCGCTTGATTGTCTGTATCGAAGTGGGCTGGGTCAAATCGTGATTGTTGATAAAGACAAGTTCGATGTTACAAATCAAAATAGACAAATTGGAGCAGAATATACAGGTGATGTCAAAGTCAAAGTGCTTGAACGATTGTATCCCGGTATATACGGCATAGAAGCAAGTGTGAATTCTACGCTGCTAGCAGAGCTTGGAGCGCTCAATAAGGATACGCTAGATTCTGCCAAAGATAGAATAGAATCTGACCAAAGTATCAAAAAAGAGTTGCCTAAGCAGTTTGATTATGTTATTGATGCGATCGATGACATTTCTGCTAAAGTTCTGCTTGCCAAATCCTACGCGCACTTACCCTATGGGCGTTTTATTTGCTCTACAGGAAGTGCAAAAAAGCTTAATCCTCTTGAGATTCGCGTGGCAAGCGTTTGGAAAAGTTATGGTGATCGCTTTGCTAGAAAGCTGCGTGATTCACTTAAGAAAGAGGGATTTCGTGGCGAGTATAAAGTTATTTTTAGCCCAGAAGAGCCAAAATGTAAGGGTTTGGGCAGCTTTAGTGCTGTAACTGCCAGCTTTGGGCTACAGATTGCAAGCGAAGTAATTCGTGATATTATACAAGGAGTATAAATGAATGCAGACATTTGTCTTACCCCATCTTTGATACGCAAATTCGAAGTATATGCATATGATGATGAAGAATTAGGTTCTGACTTAGATAGCGAGTGGGACGAAGATTATTTAGACGATGACTATGACACCGACTATAGCCAATACGATAACGATGACTACGAAAACCCAGACAGCGAATATCAAGATGAATAAACTAAAACTAGCAGCAATCCAACATAGCTTTCAAGGCTCAAAAGACGCAACACTTGCCTATATTGAGCACGAGGTAGTAGCACTAAGTCAGCAGCACAGCAAAACAGGTGTGCCATTGCAACTAATAGCACTCCAAGAGCTACACTCTAACCCATATTTTTGCCAAAGCGAAGATGTAGCAATGTTTGATCTTGCAGAAAGCTATGAAGAAGAAGTGGAGTTTTTTAGCGCACTAGCTAAACGCGCGCATATTGTACTTGTTACTTCACTCTTTGAAAAACGTGCAAAAGGGTTATACCACAACACAGCAGTTGTATTTGAAAGTGATGGCAGTATCGCCGGCAAATATCGCAAAATGCATATTCCAGATGATCCAAGCTTTTATGAAAAATTCTATTTTACTCCGGGAGATTTGGGATTTTGTCCAATAGAAACAAGTGTGGGCAGGCTTGGAGTGCTTGTATGCTGGGATCAATGGTATCCAGAGGCTGCGCGCATTATGGCTCTAAAAGGTGCTGATATTCTCATCTATCCCACTGCCATAGGCTACACGCCAAGTGATAGCCCACAAGAGAAACAACGCCAACTTGATGCGTGGCGCACAATCCAACGCGCACATAGCATTGCAAATGCTCTGCCCCTAGTAGCGATTAATCGCGTGGGTTTTGAACCAGATAATAGCGGCGCAGGAGAAGGGATAGAATTTTGGGGGCATAGCTTCATAAGCGGTGCGCAAGGCGAAATACTTGCAGAATCTAAAGACACACAAGATGTGCTCGTGTGTGAAGTACCTCTTGATACAACACAAGATGTGCGCAGAATCTGGCCATTTTTGCGCGATAGAAGAATTGATGCGTATGGCGAGATTATACAGAGATTCTGCCTTGGCTAACACAAGATAAAACTAGAGCCTTCAAGGATTTGGTTTGTAATTTTATAAAAAGGATTGATTTGTCATCATTAGGTGCTCTTGTACTAAACCCTGCGCTTGTTGGTGTTTTTGTGATGTGTATGCTTTGTCTTATGCGCTGCAATGTACTTTTAGCATTGTTTGCTTCTGCACTACTTGCAGGCGTGCTTAGTGGCAGCGATATGGAATCTATACTGCAAACGCTTATTAACGGAATGAGTTCAAACCTCGAAATTGCTTTAAGTTATATTTTACTTGGGTTTCTTGCAGCTGCAATTGCTAAAAGTAATATTATCATTTTTGGAATCCACAAGCTCACTATGCTATTTAGCCATAAATTATTTGGAAAAGGCATTGTACTCTGTTTTTTTATTGCTGCACTTTCGTGTCTATCTCAGAATCTTATTCCTGTGCATATTGCCTTTATTCCTATTTTGATTCCACCATTACTTAGTCTTATGAATGTTCTAAAGCTTGATAGACGCGCGGTGGCTTGCGCGCTAACCTTTGGGCTACAAGCGCCTTATATCACACTACCAATTGGATATGGATTGTTTTTTCATCAAACAATTGTGCGAGAGATGAATAAACATAACTTTACAATCACACTTGATGATACAAGTTCTATACTATGGATTGGCGGTGTAGCAATGCTAATAGGGCTTATTGTAGCCCTTATTGTGTTTTGTATGCATAAGCGAGAATATCGCCAAAAATTTGCTCTTGAACAAGAAAAGCGACTTGCTACAATGCGTATAGGATTGCCTGATATAAGCATTATTGTTGGTGCTGTTGTAGCATTTGGTATCCAAATTTATACACAGTCAATGCCTCTTGGTGCATTCTGCGGGATTGTTATTATGCTTCTTGGTGGTGGTATTGCGTGGAATAGTATGGATACACTTGTTGATGATGGCATAAGACTTATGGGTTTTATCGCATTTGTGATGTTGCTGGCAGCGGGCTTTGGGGAGGTGCTAAAGTCTAGTGGCGCTGTTGATGAATTGATTACTCTAGGAGCTAGCTTTGTAGGAGGTAAGCTTGGTGGAGCAGTCCTTATGGTAGTGCTTGGACTGCTTATCACAATGGGAATAGGCACTTCATTTGGAACAATCCCAATTATCGCGACATTTTATTGTCCATTGTGTGTGCAGCTTGGATTTAGTGTAGAGGCAACCATACTCCTTATTGGTATAGCAGCAGCACTTGGCGATGCGGGATCTCCCGCTTCAGATAGCACGATAGGACCAAGCTCTGGACTCAATGCAGACGGAGAGCATAATCATATTTGGGACACCTGTGTGCCAACCTTTTTAGCATTTAATGTGCCGCTCCTCTTTGCTGGAATCATAGGGGCGTTGCTACTTGGTTAGCTGTACCCACCAAAGAAATAGCAATGTTTAAATTATTACGCGTAGATGGTAATGCTCGGGCTGGGGTGTTACACCTTGCACACTCTGTTGTGCAAACACCCGTCTTTATGCCTGTAGGTACACAAGCTTGTGTCAAAAGCCTTGATGCAAACGACTTAGAAATGCTTGGTGCAAATATTGTGCTTGCCAATACTTATCATACCTACCTGCGTCCCGGAATCGAAGTCCTTAAAACATTTGGTGGAGTACATTCTTTTAGCGGATTTGGCGGTAGTTTTTTGAGTGATTCTGGAGGATTCCAAGCTTTTAGCTTAGGTGGTAATGTAAAAAAAACAGAGCAAGGCATATGGTTTTCATCACACCTTGATGGCAGCAAGCATTTCTTTACACCAGAATTAGCCCTAGATATTCAATACGCTCTCAATAGCGATATTATGATGGTGCTTGATGACCTTATAGCATTGCCTGCGACCAAAGATAATGTAGCAAAAAGTGTAGCGGTTACAACACAGTGGGCGAAGCAAAGCATTGCTTACCACCTCCACAAGCAAAGCAAAGGTGAAGCACAAAGCAATCGTCTTTTTGGTATTGTTCAAGGTGGTATCGATAAAGATTTGCGCGCTATAAGTGCGCAAGAACTTACCGCACTTAACTTTGATGGATATGCATTAGGTGGGCTCGCAGTGGGGGAAAGTGCAGAAGAAATGTATGGAACAATCGCTCACACAACACCTTTCTTGCCAGAATCTAAACCGCGCTATCTTATGGGTGTTGGCACACCAGAAAATCTAATTGAAGCCATCGATCGTGGCATTGATATGTTTGATTGTGTTATGCCAAGTCGCAATGCGCGCAATGGTACGCTTTTCACACATAGCGGCAAAATTAACATCAAAAACTCTCGCTACAAATTTGATCATACGCCTATTGATAGTGCTTGTTTATGCTATACTTGTTCGCGCTATTCTCGTGCGTATTTGCACCATTTATTTCGCGCACAGGAACTAACATATTATCGTCTTGCAACATTGCATAATATTGGATATTATTTGACACTTATGCGTGCTGCACGCATAGCCATTATGCAAGGAGTGTGGCAGGATTTTAAGCGACAATTCTATAGCCAAAGGGTTTCTAATGAAATACCAAGCAATCAATAAAGAAAGTTTACAACGACTTATGGATGTTTTTTATGCAAAAGTACGTAAAAATGAAGCATTGGGACCAATTTTTAACGACAAAATTGGTACTGATGATGCAAGCTGGGAACACCACAAGAAAAAGATTGCTTCCTTTTGGGGTGGTATCTTTCTCGGAGAACAAGACTATCACGGTGCTCCACTAAGAGCACACTTGGATTTACCACCTTTTCCAAGAGAGTTTTTCCAAATTTGGCTTAACCTCTTTGCAGAATCTGCACAAATGATTTTTGAACAAGAAAGCGCACAAACGATCTTACAAAAGGCTCAAGACATTGCTAAAAGGTTTCAGACTATCCTATATGATATGCCACACTAACTCATAAAGGAGGCATTATGCAAGAGCAACAAAAAGTTGTATTTCTCGATCTAAAAGCACAATTTGCTGACATACAAGAACAAGTTATAGAGGGTATCCAAGAAGTTTGCCAAAATGCAGAGTTTGTACTAGGGAGTACACTTAAGCAGTTCGAGCAAAATTTTAGCAATTTTTTGTTTGGCTATGTAAAAAATGAGCCCGAACAAACAATTCAAAAAGCCCTAGAACTCCGTCTGCGCACAATGTATCAAAGTAGTCATTGCGTTGGGGTCGGCAATGGAACAGATGCTTTAGAAATTGCCTTAAGAGTGCTTGACTTGCCTCCAAAAAGCGAGATTCTTGTTCCTGCTAACGCTTATTTCGCCTGTGTAGAAGCAATAGTTAATGCCAATTTAGTGCCTGTGATTGTGGATTGCGATGAAGATGGTATCTTTAAACCCAATGATTCGATGATAAGCAAAAACACGCGTGCAATTTTAGCTGTACATCTATATGGAACAATACTTGATCTTGTAGCATTTGAAGCATTCGCAAAAAAACATCAGCTTAAACTTATTGAAGATTGTGCCCAAGCCCATGGTGGTATAGATTCACAAAATAGACGTGTGGGGAGTGTGGGCGATATTGCTTGCTTTAGTTTTTATCCTTGTAAAAATCTAGGGGCTTATGGAGATGGTGGTGCTATTGTCTCAAAAGATCTAGCCCTTGTGAAAAAGGTACGTGAATTTGCAAACCATGGGCAAGAAATATGTCAAGAGCAATGGATAAAAAACCATCACATTATGCTTGGGCGCAATTCCAGACTCGATGCGATTCAGGCTGTTATTTTAAACATCAAGCTCACTTCACTTGATACACACAACGCCTACCGAGCAATGTGCGCTCGAGAGTATTACAATAGCCTAAAAAATCTCTCCTTTATCAAGCTGCCCAACGTTTTTGCTCCAAGTGTATGGCATTTGTTTGTCATACAATGTCAGAACAAAGCAGAATCTAGACGTGATGAACTGCTGCATTTCTTGCAAGAGAAGGGGATTGAATGTGGCGTACACTATCCTTGCGCTTTAAGCGATATGGAAGTGCTCAAAACCCACCCAGATATACGCATTCTCCCGACACCAAATGCCTCACATAGAGCACGCAATATCATAAGCCTACCCATAGGGGAACATCTCAATATGGAGCATATTGATTATATTGCAGCTGTATTCAAAGAGTTTGAAAAAAATCTATAATCTTATATCCTAAGGCGGCATTAAGAGGTTAGCAAATCTTAGTACACTTTCTTATAGAATCTAGATTCTGGCTCTATACTAAATCTTTATACGCTTAAATATACTGCTAATCCAGTGAGTACAGCACCCATTCCAAGCACCCCAAAGCTCACAACCCTGTCATTTCTACAAAAAGATGTAACAATAAGCCCTGAAAAATAAAAAATCACAAGAGAAATCCCAAACCCTATGGCAATCCAATCAAATACCGAAAGCTGCAATCCAAAAACTTCGTGTTTTGTCCCACTGGATTTATGCATAAGCATAAGCACACCATAGAGATTGCGTTGTGTTACTCGAAGAATAGGCTTGTCGGCTTTGTTTTTGGTGAGCATAGCGTTATAATATGTGTTGCCCATCATTTTGTTATTTCGCACTTTTTTTATTGCTATGTCACTTGGAATTTTGAGGTTGTTTTCTTGCAAGATATGTAAAATAAAGGCTTGCTCTTCGCCATTTTTGGGCATACTCTCAAGTTCAAATTCTAAAATCTTCGCTCCAGAATCCTGACGAATCTCAAAAATATACAAAACACCTGTAAGTGCATAGATTAGTGCAGCAGGCAAGAAAAAGAGGCTTAAATATGTATGAATCTGCATCCAGCGTTTTTTATTAATTTTCATTGTTGCTCCAAGATAAACTAAAAAGCCCTATATGATTTGTTGGGCTCTATTTATTGCTATATTAAATTCTATCTCTACTTCCTAGATTAAAAAATCTAATAATCATAGTGCAATCCTGTGAAATCAGCGTGAATTATATCAAAAATAATAAAGATTTGCAAAATTATAATTATAAATATAAACTCCACACTCGAAGATTATTCTATCTAAACGTCAGATTCTAGCAACCTCCATATGGCGAAATAAAAGCATAGCCACTCTCTGGCAGCACACAAATACTTTTTGTTTGATTTGCTTTTTGTAAGATAATCTCCATAGGTTGTGTGAGACGCTGTTTGTTTTTTGAGCAAAAAGGTCTGCCAAAACTATCAAATCCTATGCGAAATGTCCCCATCTCTTGGCAATTTATCGCATTTTTTAATTTGATAGATTCTATACCAAATGCTTCGTGCAAACGTACCAGAATCTCACTATTATTGCGGCATTCAATCGCGATATTTACATTGCTATACCCTGATAGACAGCGCTTGTTCTTACCATTTGTAGCGATAATATCTCCTGGCATTGGTTGATTGTCCCTGTCGGTAGTAGGCGAAAATCTAGGCGTATCAAAGAAAATACTAAAGCTATTAAGCGTGTAGATTCCGGTTTGATGGAATTGAATTTGCCAAAAGTTTTTGTTACTTTCAAGAAGTTTTTGTGGATCGATTGAGGGATGTATGGTTGTTAATGTTTTTGTTTGATGCAATGTAGCAAAATCAACTGAGTCATTAAGTGCCAAATGCTGCGTATATCGAATATAAGAAAGCACAACAAATGCTGCGTGCTGCAAAGAATGTGTTGAAGCAGGAAAACCAAATCCCGCAACAAGTCCTAAAATTATGATTGCAATTAGCAATTCTAAAGCGCTAAATGCGGCACGCATTATCTCTTACAAGGGTGTATTGCGCTACGACCCTACCTAAATATTTAATTTGTATTAGTTCGCCTTTATGGTTTGTATCGCTATATAAGCAATTTGCACTGCCTACACTGATTCCATAGAATTTAAGACGTAAATCAAGACTCGCATCCTGAACCTTTATACTATCAATACCGCGCTTTTTTAACTCATTAGCAACATCTTTCGCAATATAATACGGATAAGCAAAGTTGGGGTTGGAACTAAAGAAATAGCTTAATTTGTTGCCATACAAACAAAAAGTCTCTAAACATAACACACTAAACACTAAAAACATTCGCACTTTAAAACGCATTCTATATGCCTTAAGACGTACCCGCATATCATTAAAAAATCCATACACAAGCACGGGCAACCCAACAACACACAATGGAGCAAATTTTACAAGATTTATCTCTTGACGCAACGAGAGTAACAAGCTTAACACTACACCACTGACACTGATTAATACCATAAGAGAATCTTCTTTGCGTCTAGCTATAGCTGCATAAAGCGTATAAACATAATACAAAAATAACAAAGGTGAAAATAGCATAGCAAACCCACCAAGCACATCAAAAAAATATGCTTGAGGAATACCTCCAATCGAGCTTGAATACAAAAACATATTGATCCCAAACCCAATAAGTGCTGCAACAAATATTGTTGTTTTGCGATGAATAAGTGCATAAATACCAAGTGCGACAAAAAGTACGCAAAAAACCAGATCAAACCAACCAATGGCAAAAATTACTATATAGGGCATTGTTTTAAAGCGTAGTTGTATGTAACAGATAAAAAGTAATACGCATAAAATGAACTCGCTTTCATAAATCATAAGAGCTGAAATATTGATACCGGGCAAAAGTGCATAAATTAGCACCAATAATAAGCTATCATTTGGTTTTTTAAGATAGATTCTGCCAATGGCATACATAAAAAACATATTACAACAATGCAATACAACAAACAATCCACGCAAAGCATAGTCGTTAGTGCCAAATACCTCAAGGCAAAAGCGCACCCAAGTAAAAATCCACAAGCTACTATCATATAATCGCACAGTTTCTTTGTAGCTTATGGAAATTTCGCTAATCATATACAACAGTATGCAAAGATCTAACAATAAAATCCCAAGAAAGCCTAAATCTGTAATATCATATTTGTGTTTTGTATAGCGGTGTTTTGCTAACCAAATACGCAAAGAGATAAGTAAGTAATGTATAGCGCGACTAGAGAATCTCTGTAAAATCATATCCGTTGGCTTTAAGTTCTTGGGTGATCTCATTTTTGTGTGCTTCTCCCCTAGTTTGTAAAACAACGGTTACATATGCATCTCCATATGCAAGGCTTGTAGAAGCACGATCATAATCAATGCGCACAATATTTGCTCCCAATTTTGCAAAAATTGCACTAAGTGATTGTAGTGCCCCAGGTTTATCAACAAGCACAACTTGGAACTTGAAGCGTCTATATGTTTTTATAAGCCCTCTTTGAATAATGAGATTTAGCATCGTAACATCAATGTTTCCGCCACTTAATACAACGCCTATGCGCTCATCAGGCATAAGCGTTAGCTTGTTGTGTAGCAGCGCTGCTACGCCTGTTGCTCCAGCACCCTCAACAACAAGCTTTTGATTTTCTAATAAATATAAAATCGCTGAAGCTATTTCTTCATCATCTACTTCAATAATACCATCAACTCCTTCGCAAATATAGGTAAAATTAAGTGGATGCACATCGCGCACGGCGATACCATCAGCAATCGTACGCACAGAAGTGGCATTATGTATTTGGCGTGAATAAAAGCTTGTGCGCATAGCGGGGGCACCTTTAGCAGTTACACCGATAATTTTAGTATGCGGACTTAACGCTTTATATGCTGAAAGAATTCCACCAACCAAACCACCCCCACCAATAGGCACAAGCACATAATCCAAATTTTGCTCTTCTATTATCTCAAGCGCAACTGTACCCTGTCCTGCCATAACCTCCTCATCAGCAAAAGGGTGAATAAAGCTAAGCTCTCTTTCTTTGGCTATTTCACAGGCTTTAGCATAGGATTCATCATAATTATCCCCATACAATATCACTTCTGCACCAAAATCTTTTGTGGCTAACACTTTAAGTAGAGGTGTCGCCTCTGGCATAACAATAACTGCAGGAATAGAAAAATAGTTTGCTGCATATGCTACACCTTGTGCGTGATTCCCAGCACTTGAAGCGATAACGCCCCGGGCTCGCACATCTTGTGGTATGGAGGCAATCTTATTAAATGCACCACGAATTTTAAATGATCCTGTATGCTGAAGATTCTCCTTTTTGAGATAGATATTTGCTTTAAGCAAGCGCGATAGTTTGGGTGCAAACGAAAGAGGAGTATGCTCAATAATTGGTGTCAATGTTTTTTTAGCATTCTGTATGGATTCTAAAGGAAGCATTATATCTCTTTTGGTATTTTTGTTAGATCCTGCTATTGTAATGCATAAAGCTTAAAAAATAAATTAAATAGTTAGACAGCAAAACCTATCTTAACGTCCCAAAATACCTGCAATCTCGTGTATGCATTACGCAATATAACTATGACAAATCCTACTATGGGGCAAACTTTTTGGGCAAAATAAACTTAACTAGAAAATGCTTAAAATCTAAAGATGTTGCAGGCTTTACACACAAGATTCAAAGCACACTGTGAATTTCAAAGGATACAAGAATCCTACAATCAAATTCAAAAAGCTTTCTTATTAGAATCTAACTTAAACATTGCGCTATCAAAGTTATATACCCAAATATTTAGGATTAAATGGATTGCGATCCAAACCCCAACCCATTTAATCTTTAGATTCTACATAGCCCCCCTAAAACTTCTTTTTCTCCACATCAGCAAGTA
>CALUTE010000021.1 GCA_944323645.1 uncultured Helicobacter sp.
GAAATTGAGCTAGGGGAGAGTATCCACACAGGAGGTATCCAAGCACAAAGTGAAGAAGATGTGAGAAAAAACACAAAACCCTTTAAAGAATCTATAGATTGGTTTCTCTTGAGATTTTATAGAAAGTTAAGTGAGCATCACACGGATCTCTTGAGGGTTTTAAATAACCTTATACTTTTGATTGCTTTGTATGCTGGGTTTGTTTATATTGGTAATTTTAAAATTGATGATGCTAAAACCTCTAGCATATCGCAACAATTATTTCAACATATAGAAGCTTTTCAAAATTACATAAAAAACTTATCCGTTGTCCAAGAATATAGCTTAGTGCTTATAATCCTTTTGATATTGTTTGTGGCATTTATAGTAAAATACTTGATTTTTGTGTTTAAAGCTTCCACCAAACATACAAAACGCAAACAAATCACTTTTAAGATTATTTTTACAGGTATAATGAAAGATTTTTTGCTTCTCTTAAAAATACTAGGTGTCGTTTTGTTGATATTTTGTACAATTACCCTCATTGTGCTTCAATTTGAAATCAATAATCACCTATCTATCTTAGTTAATATTTCTGGATTCTGTTTATTTATAGTTTTGTATCTATGGCTAGTCTCTTTAGATTCTATATTTTTACGATATATTGTTGTAATTGTAGCCTATATCGTAGCTTCTGTTGCCTTGGGTAAAAATATTGCTATTCTAAGCCCTCTCATAGGGCAGCTGATAACTGGCAAGGCATCAACCAATGACCCTCTCTTTACAGCCATTACCCTCGCCTACACCATCCTCACACTCCTCGTGCTTTTCTCTCTCCAAAAAACTGCGCGTAAAAACTCCATAGTGCCAAGCTAAACAAACCAAAAATGAATAAAGCTGCCGCGGCAAAAACAGCGCAACCTCTCCCCATAAATCCTCGCCTAAGACAAACAAGCCCACGCAGCCACCCCTTACCAAGCATTCCGCCAAGCACCCGCAAAATCCACCAAAACCCTATTGCCAACCGCCCCTATCGCAACGCCCTTAGCCACTTCATCTAAGCACTTCCGCCTTTAGCCTCTCTTTGCGCTTTTAAGCCCCATATACTAAACCCTTCATTATAGCCCATTTGCCCATTTGTGCAAAACACAATCACACAAGGACAATCTTTCCCTTTTGTATCCTTAGAAACCCAGCTTCTTTGAGCTTGCGCAACACGCGCGAGAGAGATTCTGGGCTTGTGTTGAGCTTTTGGGCTATTTGTCGTTGGCTAAGTGTTGGGAGAGCCGATCTATTTTCTAGCAAAAAGCAGCACACTTTTTCTTGTAGATTCTGGGCGGTGTGCGCGATATGGCGTTCTAAAATCGCGATTTTATGGCAGAGCGAAGCGATGAACGCTAGAGAAAACGAAACATCTTCTGCACATTGTTTTTTGAATCTCTCCAAAGACACCTCCAAAATCTCGCATTCACAAGAGCAAACAGCACTTGCCGGATACGCAAGCCCAAGAAAACTCGGCATTTCAGCGATGAAGCTTGGGGCTTGTATGTGATGAAGCGTTTCTTCTCTGTTTTGGTGCGTTTTGTAGATTCTCACCCCGCCTCTTATGAGCACCAAAAGTTTCTTTGGAATCTCCCCTTCAAAAAACACGATTTGATTAGGGGCATACAGGCGCTTATAGCCCATTTGTGAAAGCATCGCGATAGTATCTTGCATAACACTCCTTTTTCATTTCGCGCAACTATAACAAAACTTAACATATATCAATGTTTATTCTTATGGAATTTGCTACCATTTTCACAATCCACATATTTTTACACAAAGGAGTTTTATATGGAAGCCTTATATCCTTATTTTCTGATTATCCACATACTTTGCGCTATTATCTTTTTGGGATTTATTTTTACTGATGTTGTACTTCTAAGCCCTATTAGAAAGGTTTTGGGCGATGTGTTTGCGGATAAAATGTGGTCGGTTATTATGAAAAAGGGCGGCAAGATTATGCCCTTTTGTTTGTTGCTTTTGGTGCTTAGTGGTGGGGCGATGATTAGCCGCTATATTGGCAGCGAGGTTGGGTATTTTAGCACGACTTTGCAGCAGTTTTTGGTGCTAAAGACTCTGCTAGCACTTATCATTGTTCTAGCAGTTATTACCTCGCTTACCTTTCACTACATCATAAAAAAATCAAATCCTTTGGCAAATATTATCCACCCACTGGCTTTGATTCTGGGCTTTGGCATTGTCGTGCTAGCAAAGCTCGCATTTTATGTCTAAAGGAGTTTGTATGCAAAAGTATGGTGCAATTTGCACAGAAGGAATCAATAAGCTAATGGACATCTTTTATACCAGAATCCGCACAGACTCAAGCGGTCTTGGCGATATTTTTAACACTGCCATAGGCACAAGCGATGAGCAATGGGACGCGCATAAGAAAAAGATTGGCAATTTTTGGCAGGGTATGTTGCTAGGCACAGGCGATTACAAAGGGCAGCCGATGAAAACACATCTCAATCTACCGCCCTTTCCTAGAGAGTTTTTCGCTACTTGGCTTGGGCTTTTTGAAACAAGCCTCCACCAAGTTTTCACTCCAGAGATTGCCGAACAGATTCTGCAAAAAGCCCAAATGATCGCAGGAAGATTCCAGTATATGCTCTATGAAAGCGGGCACAATGCCTAGAATCTAGCGCGCTCTGATACGACTAGAATCTTAGATTCTCAAATGCCATTTTAAACCTTGCTCGCAAGGTAGAATCTAAAAAGCTAGATTCTAAAGCCTACGCGCAACATCTAGCCAGAATCTAAAACGCATAGCGCAAATCAGCAAAGATCTGTCGCCCCGGCGCATACAAATAAGACATCAAAGTAAGATCTGAAGAATCAGAATTATAATACAAGAAATACAAGCTATTAAAGAGATTACGCACGCCAAGTGTCAAATTGAGATTTTTAAGTCGCATATCAATCCCTAAATCCGTCAGAATATAGGGGTTTATCTTGACATTTGCCCAGTCTCTTTGTTCGCCTACAAACGAGTTTTGTGTCCAGATTCCAAAGTGCTTGCTGATATCCCAATTGATTCCGATAGTCGCCTTATAATTGCTCACAAAAGGAATAAGCTGTCCATCAAGACTAACCCCATTTCTTGAGCCACTAAGAATGCGCGCATCAACATAGGTGAAACTTTCACTAAAGCGCAAGGTTTTTGCAAAAAAGCTCTGTTCAGAAAACAGCTCCAAGCCCACGCGCTGCGTAAGCCCAAAGTTTCCATACCCATAGCCACCAAACCCAGAATGCGCACTGCCATAGCTGTATAGCTCGTTTTCAGTCAGGGTATAAAACACTGCGCCAGAAAGAAAGATATGCTCGCCAAGATTTGCTTGTGAGCCGATCTCAAAGGTATGGTAGTATTCGCTGGCTACATCATTGTTTTGATATTCTGCCCCTAGTCCGGCTACGCGCGTGAGATTGTCTGGATTTGGCGAGCGATAGCCGCGCTCATATTTTACAAACGCGCTTCCACTGCCAAAATCGTATTTGGGCGTGAGCTCTAGGGCGAAGTTTGAAATATTGCGATTGATGTTTTGGAATCTAGTGCCTGTCGTGAGGGTAGGAATCTGGAATGATGGAGGGGATAACATCAACATTTCGTGACTATAGGTTCTAGCACCACTATAGTGAGCATTTTCATAGCGCGCACCAGCGGTGAGTGAGAAATGATTTGTGAAATTGTACTTTTCGATGAGGTAGAGTGAGTTTGTGTATTTGTCGGCATCTAGTCCGCTTAATAAGTTGTGGTAGAGAACAGGGAAAGAACTATAATACATATCCAAAAGTCGCTCTCCCTTTTGCCAGGTCGTATCAAACCCCGCGACAAAAAGCCCATTTGTATGCTTAAGATCATAGCGGATACTCCCACCTGCCTTACTATCGCCAAAGCGCGATCCGCTCTGATCAAAGTCTTGCACAAGAGTAGTGTTGTTTCCTACTCTATACCACACATCTTGCAAATTTGTGAGATACAAGAGATTATTATAATGATAAAAGGCTTTGATCGTGAGTTTTTGCTGTGGTGTTAGGTGCGCTTCATAGCCTATGCTTGCATCGATTCTATCTTGCTGTGTTTTTATGATACCCTCACCTTGGTTGTATTGTCTTCTTTGAAGTGGTGCATTGTCATAGCTTAGCGCACCGCCTGTGAGAGAGAACAAAAGATTTGGCGATGTGTTGATGATACCTCGAAAATAGCTTACATCAACAAAAATGGAGTGGTTTTCGTTAATGTCATAGGTTAGATTCCCACCGACATTAAAGGCGTTTTGCTCATCGCCTATGCGATAGCCATATTTATAGAGATAGCGCCCACTTAGCCCATAGTAGAGATTCTGCCCGATTTTGCCCCCGATTTTTGCATCGACATTGACTTCTGAACCAAAGATACGACTATTTGGCGTGCCTGTATAGCTCACCCCAACACTTGGCGAAAACTTCTCATACCGCCGCTTAGTAATGATGTTGATAACCCCTCCCCTTGTGCCATTCCCATAGCTTACAGCACCTCCTCCAGGAAGCACCTCGATACGTTCAATATCGCTTGGGGCGATCGTATTGATAGGCGTAACGCCGTGGCTAGAATCTAGCATATTGAGATTGACACCATTTAATAGCACTTGGACATTGACATTGCTTGAGCTCCCTTGAGCGCGCAAATCGATATTTGTGCCAAGCCCTACAGAATTGCGCGTAACAAAGGGGATATAGTTGAATACTTCCTCTGTTGTTTTAAAGCCTTTTTCTTCGATGAAAGATTTATCAATCACATACACATTGCGGTTGAGTTCATCAAGCTTCACATCAAACCCGCGCGCTATGGCGGTGATTTTATTGAGCTCGATTATTTGTTCTTGTACGTTTTGTTCTTTGTTACTAGATTTTGTGGTATTAGATTCTGCACTGCTAGATTCTACAATGGGCGGTGGAGTAGATTCTGCAAGTGCAATGCTAGCTATAACTGGTAATAAAAGTAAGCAATGTCTCATTCGAAACTCCTTTATATTTTAAAATAGTTTTAAGAACTAATCTTAAATATTTGAAGTGTAGTCGAACAAAAATTAAAAAACAATAATAGTTCTTATAATTTATAAATTTTTGTGCGCTTGTAAGGTGTCAGTTACATATAAGGCGCAAGAGATTTGCACATTTTGTCATATTGTGTATAGATTGTTTTGGGTGCTGTATAAGCTTTGATTGTGTATAATGCGGCTTTAGTAGCACATGTATAATGTGCAAGTTCATATAACGCATAGGTCACTACAAAGGAGCATAGTATGGGTTTTATCACAACAATAAAAACAAAGTTGTATCCGCATTGGTTTGTGCGCAACAAAGATCTGTCTTTGGTGCACGAAACAGAACAAAGAATTGCAAACGCAATTATAGATCCTAAAGGGCTTGGTATGCTAGATCTTATGCTGCATAATGCCCACGTTCCACCACAATATTATGATATTTTTTACACGCTATTTGCTGCGTCATACGCACAGGGCGCACCAGGTTCTAATTTCTTGGATACCAAGCATAAGGGTAGTACATCTGCAATACTCGGGGGGGGGGGGAATTATAAGCCAGTGTGCGTAGATTGCGGTGCGCACGCAGGGCTTATAACTGATATTATCTTGCATTGTGGGGGTCGTTGCTATACGTTTGAGCCAAATAAATACCTCCATGCTATTTTATCCCACAAATATGCAAACAATTCTCATGTTATCTTACACAATCAGGCTGTATCAGATAGGAACTACACAACAAAATTTTTGCACGATGGATCTGGCATAATAGGGCAGGGCAATGGGATCACTGCTACTGCACGAGCGGCAAAAGCAAGCTATGAAGTTGAGGTGGTTGATTTGAGCGAGATTTTAGAGAATCTGATTGAGCAATATGGGCGAGTGTATCTTCTTAAGCTTGATGTGGAGGGTGCAGAGTTTGGAATCATGGAAGCAATCTTAGATAAACAACTCTATAAACATATTGATTATATCGCGTGTGAGACGCATGAGCGATTTTTTCATGATGGCGATGTTAAGATTGCGCATTTGCACGAGCGCATTGCAAAAGAGGGCGCGACAAATATTTTGCTTGATTGGATTTAGGCTGTGTTGAAAGCACAATCTAGCAAGTAATTTCAGAATCTATGGTGCATAGATTCTATGCGTTGCAAGCTATGCTTTGCTCTGTTCCTTTGGCTTCTTTGGCTTTGGTAGTACTTAGGTATGTGCTAGTGTTACAAAAAATCACCAAGCCGAAGTGGCTCGCCTTTTCTTAGGGGTCTGCTTGCTCTTTTTCCTAGAATCTGTGGAAGCAATTTGGGGGGTAAGCCATCGTTTGGGCGGATTGAGCGGATATTGTGCTTTGTGAGTGTCTCGCCTTGCGCGATGTTCTCGCAGACAAACAGACTCCTAGCAAAGCGCGCTTGCTTTTTACGCAGGGCTTCATCTGGGATTTGGTGTGGGCTTCCTAGTGCTTTACAAGCATTATGAATGCGTTGTGTCATTTGGGCAAACTCACGCGCCTCCATACTAAAGGCACTATCAACACCGCCAAGTGTGCGCTTCAAGATAAAGTGTTTTTCTATCATACTAGCTCCAAGACTTGTAGCGAGCAATGCGCATAAATCACCTTGTGTATGGTCGCTTAGCCCATATTTTACGCCATAGCGAGCAAGCTTTGGCATAGAAGCGATGTTTGCAAGTTCTAAAGGTGCTGGGTAGGAGCTTGTGCAAAGCAGAAGCGTAATGTCATTATTACCTGCTTTATTGCAGGCTTCAAGTGCATCTAAAATCTCTGTTTCATCTGCGATACCTGTAGAGATGATGATAGGTTTTTTTGTGCTTGCTACAAGCTCTATGAAAGGTGTATCGGTGATTTCAAAGCTTGCGATTTTATACATTGGGCAATCCAGATTCTCAAGCAATTCAAGGGCTTTTGGCGAAAATGGCGAGCTAAAGATTCCTAGATTCTGCGCACGCGCATATGCAAAAAGATCGCTATGCCACTCAAAGGGTGTGTAGGCTTGCTTGTAGAGTTCATAGAGTGTTTGTCCATCCCATAGCGTACCAGAATCAATCCGAAAATAACGTGCCCTAGAATCTAATGTGAGGCATTCTGGCGTGTAGGTTTGGAGTTTGATAAAATCTGCTCCTGCTAGCTTTGCGGCGCGTATAGTGCGCTTGGCAAGATTTAGGCTATGGTTGTGATTGGCAGAGAGTTCAGCGACGATAAGTGGGGGTGTGGTAAAATCTTTGGGCTTTTTGGTAGAATCTATGGATTCTAGTGGTTGCTTTTGCATAGCTTTAGAATCTAGTGTTACTAGAATTTGTGGTGTGTTTGCTGCTATTTCGTTTGGGTTGTTTTGGGTTGTTTTATTAGACTCTTTTGTGGTGAGTTGTTTAGCATATATACGCACATCATAAAACGTACCCTCTGCCCGCACATCAGATCGGTAGATATAATCTTGTAGGATTCCGCAATATACATAGCCATTGCGTTCATAAAAGCGCAAGGCGCGCTCATTTACGCCAAGCACCTCAAGATAGAGTATGTGTAGTGCCAAATCACACTTAGCAAAGGATTCTAGGGCGTCAAGAATCATAGATCCAATACCATTGCTTTTTTCAGAAGAAGCAAAATTTTCTTTTATGTGTTGGCGTTCTTGTTGTGTTAGCAATGGGTTAGCGTAGATGCCGATATAAGCGTGTTTGTTAGCAAGTGAGATTCTATTTAGTGAGCCAACGCCAAGCAGAATCTTCCCACTTTTAAATAGCCAATATTTGCTTGCAGCATTATGGCGCAAGTTCGCAATAAAATTACGATGAGCTTCGTGTGTGATACGCTTGCTATACATAAATTTACTAACACGCTCATCATTGCGCATAGTGAGTACTGCTTCTATATCGCATTCATCAAGTGTTGTAAAATCGAGTCCAAGTATGCCTTTATGCCAAATTTGTGCCATAGTTGTCCTTAAAGGGTTTTAGATTCTAGTAAGAGCTTTGTATATGGAGATTTCGGCGTATTAAATACTTCTTTGACACTCCCATATTCAAGTACTTTGCCATTTTTTAGCACTAAAACTTGCTGACACATCGCCTCAATCACTTCCAAATCGTGGCTAATCATAAGATAGCTTAAGTGCAAGTCTCTTTGGAGATTTTGTAATAGGGTTAAAATCGCCTTTTGTGCAGTTTTATCAAGCGCACTTGTGGGTTCATCAAGAATGAGTATATGTGCTCTAGTAGCTAGCGCACGCGCGATACACACCCTCTGTGCTTGCCCACCGCTTAATGTATGTGGATAACGGTATAAAAAGCGCTCATCAAGCCCGACTTGATACAGATAGTTTGCAGCTTTTGTTTCTAGCTGTCGCGAGGTTTTGGCTGGATCGTGGATTTGAAGCGCTTCACAGAGAATTTCAAATACGCACATTCTAGGGTTGAGTGCAAGAAAAGGGTCTTGAAAGACGATTTGTATGCTATGTTTAAATGCCATATCGCGCTTTTTGCTTGGATAGATGGTTTGCGGAGTGGTTTGCGAGGAGGTTTTTAAGGCGGTTTTTGGAGTGGTTTGTGCTAGCACAGAATCTGCAAGTATCAACTCGCCAATATGTTCTTCAAGCCCCAAAATCCCAAGCGCAAGGCTTGATTTGCCACTACCAGATTCTCCGATAATCCCTATACTATCACAGCTTTTAAGTGTGAGGTTTAGATGCTCTAGTGCTTTAAGTTTGTGTGTGCGAAAAACACCCTTTTTTGTATAAAACACGCCAAAATCACGCAATGTAAGCAAAGTTGGATCTATGGCACTAAGGGTGTTTGGCGTTAGATAGGTGGATTCTAGTAAAAGCTTGGTGTATGGGTTTCTCGCAGGAGGCTTAGGGCGAGAATCTTGAGTAGAATCTAGGGCGCGCTTGCTAGCTATGCTATCTTGCGTGCTAGAATCTAAAACAATCTCTCTTTGAAAAATCTCTTCTTGCGTGCCACAATCAACAATGCTCCCTTCTTGCATTACCAAAATGCGTGTAGCAAAATGCCGCATAAGCCCCAAATCGTGGCTAATAAATACGATTGCCATATCTTCAAAAGATTGCAAAAGTTCTAGGATTTGTTTTTGGATATGCGCATCAAGGGCGGTTGTTGGCTCATCACACAACAAAATCTTGGGACGCAAAAGACTCATCATTGCGATACACACCCTCTGTGCTTGCCCACCGCTTAATGTGTGTGGAAGCCGCTCTGCTATGCTAAAATCCAGCCCTACGCGCATTAGCGCGGATTTTATCTGGCGGTTCTGCTCATCGCGTGGAAGCTTTGGGCAGTGCAGCGCAAACATTTCAAGCATTTGCTTTTGTATGGTGTGCAATGGGTTTAGCGCAAGCAATGGGGATTGAGGAATGTAGGCAATTTGTGCGCCACGGATTTTTGTAAGATGATGTTCTTTTAGCGTTAGCAAATCATTTCCACAAAAGTACATTCTACCGCTTGGAGATTGCGTAGGGCGCACTAACCCCAAGATAAGTTTAGCTAGCAGGCTTTTGCCACTACCAGATTCCCCGATAATCCCAAGTCGCTCAAAGGGGTGTATCTCAAAACAAATATTTTTCAGACTAAATGCATTAAACCGTGCGCATAGCCCTGATATTTCAAGGATTGGATCAGAGGCTTTTGGCATAATGTATGGGGGTATTTGGCTAGATTCTAGTGGAATTATACTTTGGGTTTTTGCTTGCATAGTTAGCCTTGTGGGGCTTGCATACTTGGATCAAATGCATCGCGTATGCCTTCCCCAATAAAGACAAGGACTGAAAGCACAAGCGCAATACTCGCAAATGCACAAAGAGCTAGATGCGGTGAGGTAAGATTGTTTTTGGCTTGCTCAAGAAGCTCACCAAGACTTGCGCTACCAACAGGCATACCAAATCCGAGAAAATCCAATGTTACAAAGGTTGCAATACTTCCTGCCATTAAAAAGGGAACATAAGTAATGGTTGCAATCATTGCATTTGGCATAAGGTGTTTGAAGATGATGATGTAGTTGCGCACACCAAGTGCCTTGGCAGCTTTAGCATAGGGCATATTGCGTACTTTGAGAAATTCTGCGCGCACAATACTTGAAAGATTAATCCAACTAAATGCTAGTACAATGAGGAGAATCCACCAAAAGCTTGGCGTAAGAAAACTTGAGAGGATAATCAGCAAAAACAATAACGGAATACTTGCATAAATCTCTATACCGCGCTGCCCAAGTAGATCTAATAGTCCGCCATAATATCCTTGTAATCCACCTATACACACACCAATTATAACACTACAGACACTTAGTAGCATTCCAAATCCAATAGAAACACCAAGCCCATACAAAACACGCGCACTAACATCGCGCGCTTGATCATCTGTACCTAGCCAATGTTTGCTATCTGGTGGTGTGGGTGCTGGCGTATGCAAATCAAGAATAATCGTATCATAGCTATAAGGAATAGGCGCTCTTAACACAAACGAATTTTGCAAGAGCTTTTGCATATAAGGGTCGTTATAGTCTGGCTCTGTAAAAAAGTCGCCACCAAATGTTGTTTCTGGATAGGATTGCAAGAGTGGAAAGTAGAAAGTTTGGTTGTGATAAATCATAAGTGGCTTGTGGTTTGCAATGCATTTTGCCCCTAAAGAGAATAGGCATAGCAAGATAAATACATACAGTGAGACAAGGGCGCGCTTATTGGCTTTGAAAATTTGCCATTTTTGTTTCCAAATTGTGCGTTTAGCTTGGTGGTAGGAGGTCTGCTTCATAGAATCTTAGCGCAAGATAATAGGCTCTGTTTGCAGGGGCATAAGCAACGCATCACCTATGCTTTTAGCTATATCTTGCCCAAGTAGATACTGTACAATCTCTAGTGCAAAGAGTTGTGCAGTGGCTGGACCAGAGGCTGTAATGAGATTGTCGTGGCGCACAACACTTGCTTGTTTGTATGTACCTGTAAGATTTTGCTCGCACCCAGGATAGCAAGTAAAATCGCCAAAAAGCACACCGGCACTATCAAGCACGATTGGAGAAGCGCAAATTGCACTAATAAGCTTGCTATGAAGATGCAATGTCTGCAAGAGAGTAAGTACTTTTTGGCTTTTTTTTAGATTCTGCATACCTTCATAGCCTCCTGCTAGTGCGATACCATCAAGTGTGCTGATTTCTTGCGCACTTAGAGCAATGCTTTTTGGCGCGATAATTTCAATATCGTGCGCACCTTTGTAGGGTCGCTTACCTTCGATTCCAGCGATAATCACTTCAATATTGGCGCGGCGTAAAATATCAGCTATTGCAATAAACTCCATTTCTTCAAAGCCATCTGCTATTGGAAGCAGGATAGTTTTTTGGGAAGCGGGCATAGTATCCATTAAAACTCCTTAATCTGATTTGCCACTGCCAAAAATTACTGCGGTACATTGTAGCCAAAATATATAGGATCTACAAGTACACGCGTAAGTCAAGATATATTGTAATGATAAGAATCTAAATTTCAAAATTTGAAACTTTAATATTTGGATCTAAATTAGTAGGTGTATCCTACCTAGATTCTATGCCTTGAAAAAAAGAAAATCTTTTGCTTTTTCGCGCTCATAGGGCAAAACTTCGATAATATTCTGCCCTACTTTGACTTTTTGCACTGTTTTATCCCAATTTGATAAGCTTTTTTCTCCCGGCTTAGCATAAGCAAGTGTTAGGCGAGCTGCAAGAGTTTTATCTTCTTTGGTAGCATTAGATTCTACGACACCAATTGGTCCTACAGATTCTAGAAGTTCAATGGTCTCCATTGTAGGGCTTGGTTGTGCAAGCTTATTATTTTCTTCTTCATTACGTCCAATGACACATCTTGCACCATCGGGTAGCACCATATAGCGTCCAATTTTAACAAGTGTGATATCCTCTAATACCATTTTTCTGTGCGCGCTTAAGTCTTTGAGTTTGCTTGCGACGTTGCTATCAGTGAGTAAGCAGCCACCGCCTGGATTCTCGTAGTATTTGAATCCCCACTCTCGCACCATATTAAGCTGACGTGTACGTGAGCGCCCACTAACATCAAGCAATTTATCGCGCGATACCCACTGCATTTTTTCGGGAAAACTTGGGGGTAGTAGTTTTGCGCTCATTGGACGAAGTAGAAGTTCATCAAGAAATCTAGGCTTATTTGGATCATCTTCACTCAAAATATCATCAAAGTAAGGATTCTCACCGATTGTACGTACAAGTTTTTTGACTTGTTCAAGGGCTTCTTTGCGTTGGGATTTTGGGCGCTGCCCCAATACTTCACCGCTTATAACAAAGCTTGCACCAAATTCTTTAAGGCGAAAAAATGCCTGCGCAAACATATTGGCGTGGCAGTCAATACAGGGGTTAAAATATTTTCCATAGCCATATTGTGGGGTAAATAGCACAGAATCAAAAAATTGTTGTTTAATATCACACACAATAAGTTCTGCACCCACTTGTTTTGCAGCATTTTGTAGGTAGGTTAGCTTGCTTTTATTGCCGCCAAATCCAATGTCAAAATGCAAAGCTTTTACTGTGATACCTTGTAGAGTTAGTAGTTTCATTGCAATGAGACTATCGCAGCCTCCGCTAAAAAGAGCTAATGCTGTCATATTGGTTGTAATTCTCCTTGTTTTAATTTGGTGATTTTAGCGCGAATTTTAATGATTTGCTCAATATTATTTTGAGTTTTTAGACGACGCTCTAAAAAGCGCAAGATAAATACGCGTAGTTCTGCCTCGAATCCATCATCACGTAGTGGTAGAGGATCAAGTGCTATAGCTATAAGTTTTGGGTGTTTGGTATTGTTCTCGCAGAGTGCATTAAAGGCATCTTGGTATTCTACAAAGATACTGCTATCGATAAAATCAAGTGCTTTATCAAGGAGTTTTTGATCTTCTAGCATATAGCGTAAAATTAAGCGTTCAAGTTTATCTCCTTCAGATTGCACTGGTTTAGTAAAAGTAGTGGTGTGTTTTTTGAGGTGGCTTTGTTTGGGATCGGCTGCAATAAGATGTCGCGGAATATGTAAAAGTTCTGCGACAAAGTCTGCATATTCCTCTTGTAGTAATGGAGAAAGTGTGCGCAAAAATGAAGTTGTTTCTTTGAGGGCATCTTCTTTTGAGAGGGGATTGTTAAGATCGTAGCGCTTTGCAATGGTTATTAAACAAAAATCTATAAAGGGTGTTGGATGTGCAAAAAGTGCGTGTACCTCGCTGGTTTTGCCCGCTAAAATCATATCTGCTGGATCGGCATCATTTGGGAAAATCACCACGCCACCTTTTTTGCTTAGTGGCGCTAGCATACAAGCTGCGCGAAATGCCGCTTTTATTCCTGCTTGATCACCATCATAACTGATAAGAATTTCTGGATTGCCTTTATTAAGTAATGGAATATGCTGTTCAGTAAGTGCTGTACCAAGTGTGGCTACTGCATTTGTCATACCGACTTTATGGAGCATAATTGTATCAATATAGCCTTCTGTAATGATCATTTGGTTTTGTTGAAAAATGGATTGTTTAGCAATGTGGTAGCCATATAGCAAGCGCGATTTATTAAAAAGTGGTGTTTGAGGAGAATTGATGTATTTAGCTAGAGTATTTTTGAGTGTTCTGCCACCAAACCCTACGATTTTGCCATTTGGAGAGTGAATAGGAAACATAATACGATCACTAAAGCGCGCATACATTGTGTTTGTAGGTGTTGATATTGCTTTGTTGAGTTTATCTTGTGCCTTGCCTAAAATACCATTCTGCAAAAGTTCATCAAAGTTGAGTCCATTGCTATTGATAAATGCTAGATTCTCTTGTGTGCTTGGGCAGAATCCAAGATTGAAGCGTGCAATCAAACTATCATCAATTCCGCGCTTATGCAGATATTCCAAAAAATCACTGGTGTTCAGAAGGCGCATATGATAAAATGCCGCTATCTTATCGAGTGTATCGGTTTTTTTGGGTTGTTGTTTTGTATCGTACTCTAGTGTGAAATTTAGCATATCAGCGATTTTTTCTATTGCTTCACTAAAGCTTATTTTGTCGTATTCCATAACAAATGTTATGGCATCACCACCAATATCACACCCATAGCAGTGGAAAATCCCCTTGCTTGGAGAAATCATAAAACTCGGTGTTTTTTCATTATGGAAAGGGCAGCGCGCAGCATAGTTGCTTCCAACGCGTTTTATATCAATGTAGCTTCCAATGATTTCAACAATATCAATACGTGTTTTTAGATTCTCGATCGAAGCACGATTAATCACGGTATTCCTTAGTTTTGTTGGGGGGTGCAGGCTTAGATTTGGATTCTAAAATTATGGCGCATATTTGGTTAGAAAAACCTAAATTTACCCGAATAAGCAAAGTATTATGCTAATAACATAATATTTATTTAGTCTTATAGACTCATATTTTTTTATATATTTTGAATAAAGTCTTGACTTATTTACATATATTTTTTAGAATTTCGGCACTTAAATTTTTTAAGTGCTAAGTATTATACAAAATAAAAGGAGCAGAAAATGAAGTTTAAACCACTTGGTGAACGGATTCTTGTCGAAAGACTCGAAGAAGAAAGTAAAACAAGTTCTGGCATCATCATTCCTGATAATGCTAAAGAAAAGCCACTTATGGGCAAGGTTGTTGCTATCAGCAAGCAAGTAGCAGATGAAAAACTTCTAAAAGAAGGCGAAGTAGTCGTATTTGGCAAATATGCTGGCAATGAAATTAAGCTTGATAAGACTGAGTATGTTGTTTTGGAAACAAAGGACGTACTTGGCGTTTTAGCAAAGTAAAATGATATTAAGTTAAAAATAAGGAGTACACTATGGCAAAAGAAATTAAATTTAGTGATGTCGCAAGAAACAAACTTTATGAAGGTATCAAACAGCTTAATGATGCTGTGAAGGTAACAATGGGACCACGTGGGCGAAATGTACTTATCCAAAAATCTTTTGGAACACCAACCATTACAAAAGATGGTGTTAGTGTTGCTAAAGAGATTGAACTAGCAGACCCTATTGCAAATATGGGCGCACAGCTCGTTAAAGATGTTGCAAGTAAAACAGCTGATGTGGCAGGTGATGGTACAACTACAGCAACTGTGCTTGCTTATAGTATTTTTAAAGAAGGTTTGCGAAATATCACAGCTGGTGCAAGCCCTATTGGTGTTAAGCGCGGTATGGACAAAGCTGCAGAAGCGATCATAGAGCAGCTCAAAAAAGGTAGCAAGAAAGTAGGTGGAAAGGCTGAAATCGCTCAAGTAGCAACTATTTCTGCAAATTCTGATGACAAAATTGGTAGTCTTATTGCTGAAGCTATGGAAAAAGTAGGTAAAGATGGTGTGATCACTGTTGAGGAGGCAAAAGGAATCAATGATGAATTAAGCGTAGTGGAAGGAATGCAGTTTGATCGCGGTTATCTTAGTCCATATTTTGTAACCAATGCAGATAAAATGAATATCCAGTTAGAAAATGCTTATTTGCTTTTAACAGACAAAAAGATTTCTTCTATGAAAGATATTTTACCTTTGCTTGAAGCAACAATGAAAAGCAGTAAGCCTCTTCTTATCATAGCTGAAGATATTGAGGGTGAGGCACTAACTACGCTTGTCGTTAATAAACTTCGTGGTGTACTTAATGTTGCAGCAGTAAAGGCTCCAGGCTTTGGCGATAGAAGAAAAGAAATGCTAAAAGACATTGCAATTCTTACAGGCGGGCAAGTAATTAGCGATGAAATCGGAAAAAGCTTAGAATCTGCTGAACTTAGCGATCTTGGACAAGCTGCAAGAATTGTTATCGACAAAGACAATACAACAATCGTGGATGGCAAAGGCAAAAGCGCAGATGTTAAAGATCGTGTAGCACAGATCCGCACACAAATCGCAGAAACAACAAGCGATTATGATAAAGAAAAGCTTCAAGAGCGCCTTGCTAAACTTAGTGGTGGGGTAGCGGTTATTAAAGTAGGTGCTGCAAGCGAAGTTGAAATGAAAGAAAAGAAAGATCGTGTAGATGACGCACTTTCTGCCACAAAGGCTGCGGTAGAAGAAGGTATTGTAGCAGGCGGTGGTGTAGCACTTATTCGTGCAGCACAAAAAGTTAATCTTAAACTTACTGGCGATGAATTGGTTGGCTATGAAATTATCAAACGTGCTATTAAAGCACCTTTGGCACAGATTGTAGCAAATGCTGGTTTTGATCCGGGTGTAGTTGTACATAAAATTGAAGAAGCAAAAGAAGATCACTATGGATTTGATGCAAGCACTGGTGAATATAAGGGAATGTTTGCAAATGGTATTATCGATCCACTTAAAGTTACGCGTGTAGCTTTGCAAAATGCGGTTTCTGTTTCTAGTTTGTTACTCACTACAGAGGCGACAATTAATGAAATAAAAGAAGATAAGCCAGCAGCACCAGCAATGCCTGATATGGGCGGAATGGGTGGTATGGGCGGAATGGGAATGATGTAGCCCTCAAGAGTTTTGCCTTAGTGGCAAACTCTGCCCATATATGAATGATTAAGAGTAGCAATATTCAATCCAAGAAATATAATAACAAAGTATAGTAATATAGATTTTGAGGGGGATTTTTGCGCATTGATAGTTTTTTAAATGCGACCAATCTTGTAAAAAGACGATCTATCGCGCAGGATATGTGTGCCAGTCAAGTTGTTGAGATTAATGGTGTGCCTGCAAAGAGCGGTAGAGAAGTCAAGGTTGGTGATGTCATTACCCTTCGCTTTCTTGAATACACAAAGTATTTTCAAATCCTTTCAATACCATCTACGCGTACCACACCGAAATCTCAAATGTATGAGTTTGTACGTGAGATAGATTCTCCTAATGTTTAATTTTTATCAAGTGCATTACGTATGGATTTAGCATAGGCACCAAGTGCTGCTAGAACTTCTTTCGGATTTTTAATATTTCCTTGTGCGCAAAGATCTACAATTGCACTGCCAATAATGACACCATCTGCATATTGTGCGATTTGTTGTGCTTGTTCTGGTGTAGAAATTCCAAACCCAACTGCTACTGGAAGATCACTAGTTTTCTTAATCTGCTCTACATTTGTGCGAACAAGATCGCCAATATTCTCGCGTACACCAGTTACTCCAAGCGATGAAACGCAATAAATAAAACCTTGTGCGTCTTGTACAATTTTCTCAATGCGATTGTGCGAAGTGGGAGCAATGAGGGAAATGAAATCTATGCCTTTTTGCTTGCAAGATGGAGCAAACAAATCACGCTCTTCATAAGGTACATCAGGCAAAATTAATCCATCTATGCCAAGCGCTTCACATTTATTGAGAAAATCTTGTCCTTGAGAAAATACTACATTTGCATAGGTCATAAAGACTATGGGAATCTGACTTTTAGTACGTATGCGTTTAACAAGTGCGAAAATTTGCTCAATGTTTGTTTGTCTTTTTAGGGCGCGCGCAGATGCTGCCTGAATAGCTGCTCCCTCTGCAACCGGATCAGAAAAGGGGATTCCTAGCTCTATGATATCTGCACCATTTTCGATAAGCGTATAGAGTGCTTGCTCATTGAATTCTAGGTTTGGATCGCCACAGGTAATGAATGGTATAAAAGCCTTGTGTTTTTTGAATGCTTGTGCAATATTACTCATAGATATCATCTCCTCTGTAGCGCGCCATTGCAGCACAATCTTTATCGCCTCTGCCAGATAATGTGACAAGAATAAGGCTGTTTTTTGGTAATGTTCTTGCGTATTGTTGCAAATAGGCTATAGCGTGTGCACTTTCTATTGCTGGGATAATACCCTCACATCGAGCAAGATATTCAAATGCCTCAACAGCTTCATCATCAGTGATCGCCACAAATTCTGCACGCTTAATACTGTGCAGATAGGAATGTTCTGGTCCAACTCCTGGGTAATCAAGTCCTGCAGAAATACTATATACTGGAGCAATTTGCCCATAATCATCTTGGCAAAAATATGACTTCATTCCGTGAAAGATTCCTGCTTTTCCAATAGTAAGTGTTGCAGCTGTTTTGTGCGTATCCACCCCTTTACCCGCTGCTTCGCAGCCTATAAGCCGCACACTAGAATCTTGCAAAAAATGATAAAAGCTTCCTATTGCATTACTTCCACCACCCACACAAGCGACCACCATATCAGGAAGTCTGCCCTCTGCCTCCAGAATCTGTGCCCTAGCTTCATAAGAGATAACGCTCTGAAAATCCCGAACGATTGTTGGAAAAGGATGTGGTCCAACAGCTGATCCAATGAGGTAGTGTGTATCTTCAATGCGCATACTCCATTCGCGTAAGGCTTCCGAGACGGCATCTTTTAGTGTAGCAGTACCGCTTGTAACAATATGTACTTTCGCTCCAAGCAGTTTCATACGATAGACATTGAGTGCTTGGCGCTCTGCA
Organism: uncultured Helicobacter sp.; assembly: GCA_944323645.1. Taxonomy (GTDB): domain Bacteria; phylum Campylobacterota; class Campylobacteria; order Campylobacterales; family Helicobacteraceae; genus Helicobacter_B. The sequence continues at coordinate 18,448 of CALUTE010000021.1, forward strand.
TCTTCTTTGCCCATAAAGATTTCACATTTTAGCCCAAGCAATGCTGCACTTGTTGCGCTTGCTACACCGTGTTGTCCCGCACCCGTTTCGGCGATAATACGCTTTTTACCCATTTTTTTTGCAAGTAGGGCTTGTCCGATGGCGTTGTTGATTTTATGTGCACCGGTATGGTTTAGATCTTCACGCTTAAGGTAGATTCTCATACCTAAATCTTGACTCATAGATTTTGCATAATAAAGACGAGAAGGACGCCCTACATAGTCATTTAGTAGAGTATGGAATTCATTTTTAAAGTCTTTGTCGTCTTTGTATTGCTGATATGCTTGTTCTAGTTCTAAAATCGCATTCATTAGGGTTTCTGGGACAAACTGCCCACCATATTCGCCAAAATAGCCCTTTTTTGTTGTCATTTTGATTCCTTTATGGCTCCAATCTAAATATTAAGTATAGCGTGATTTACCACAAAATTTTCACAAATTGCCTAAAATAGCACCCTCCTATCTTTTAGTGGTGGGCTTTTGCTATCGTGTGTGCGTATAATATCTGCAACAGTACGCATTTTTGCACAATCTTTTGTGCCATTAGATTCTAGCCCTTTTGAGAGATCAATACCAAAAGGTGCAAGATGCAAGGCATCATTTAGATTGTCTGCATTAAGCCCGCCAGCCAGAAAAAATGCACGCGAAAAACCCATTTCTTTTGCTTTAGTGATATGATCCCACAAAAAACACTCTCCACTTCCTCCACGTGTATTATCTAGCAAAATCCAATCCGCACAAGAGTGTTGTTGAGCAATAATGCTGTTTGCATCATAAACCCCCACTGCTTTAATGATAGGTATATTAGTTTTTGTACGTAGCCTTGCTATCTTTGTTTCTCGCTCATTATAAGCTTGTTTATCGCGCCCCTCATCAGTGAAGCTATTGTGGAGCTGAATTATATCAATAATACCTTCTTTGGCAAGCTCCACTATCATCTCTTCACATTCTTGTACAAACACCCCAACTGCGAGAATCTCTTGGGTGAGTTTATCTTTTAGTACGCGTGCTGAATCTTTACTAACTTGTCGTGTTGAAGGCGCAAAGACAAAGCCGATATAATCAGGCAGTATCATATTAGCACATACAATATCCTCCTCACGCCAAAGACCACACATTTTTATTCTTGTATGGGAATTCACCACAATCCTTTTATGGAAGAGTTTGTATCAGTGGTATTGCGCCATTCATTCTCATAAACCACTCACCAATTAGCACAGCATCCACATTGTGTGCTTGCAAAAGTTTTAGATCTTCAAGGCTTTTTATCCCACTTTCTGAAACAAAAGTAATCTCCTGAGGCACAATCCTGCGCAATGCAATACTTGTTTGTAAATCCACCTTAAAGGTGCGTAAATCGCGATTATTTACTCCAATAATACGTGGATTGAGACATAAAGCATTTTCGATTTCTTGCGCGCTATGTGTTTCAATAAGCGCACTCATTTTTAGTTCTTTGCTTAGTGTATATAAATCTTGCATTTGCACAGAATCTAAAACACTTGCGATGAGTAAAATCGCATCTGCACCCATAGCGCACGCTTCATATACCATATAAGCATTGATCGTAAAATCTTTGCGCAACATTGGTAGGGTCGTGTTTTGACGGATTGCTTCAAAATATGCATCACTCCCAAGAAAAAAGTGTGGTTCTGTCAAACAGGAGATAGCATCTGCCCCATTGTCTTGATAGCTTTTGGCAATCTTCATATAAGGAAATTCTTGATGAATAACTCCTTGTGATGGAGAAGCCTTTTTGACTTCACAAATAAATGCGAGTGATGAAAGATGTAATGAGGTGTTTTTTTGGTTTGTTTTATGGGTCTGCTTATCATTAGAATCTAATGATATTTTTGGTTTCTTGAGGGCTTGCTCAAAGGATATTTGGTTGTGCGTACTTTTTGCACTAGATTCTTTGATTCTAGATTCTGCAAGTGCGCGTACTTGTGCAAGAGGAATGCGCTGCATTTTGGATTGTATGCGTTCTTTGGTGTGTGCAATTATTGTATCTAGAATATGCATTATTGTTGCTGACTTTTGTGGATGAAATCTTGCAGTTTGGATTCTGCCTTTTTAGAATCTATAATTGCTTCTGCCATTCGCACACCCTCTAAGTGAGACTCTGCCTTGCCTGCGATATAGAGTGCTGCCCCTGCATTTAGGCACACAGCTTGGTATTTTGCCCCTTTGTCATAACCGCTAAAAATATCAAGCATAATGCGCGCATTCTCCTGTGGATACCCACCTTTTAGTGCATCAGGTGCGCAAGGGGTATAGCCAAAATCTTGTGGCGATATGAGGTAGGATTTTATGCCTTCTTGTGTGATCTCACAGATTTTTGTTGGCGCACCAAGTGAGATTTCATCAAGCTTGTCGTGCCCATACACCACCATACCACGCCGAACACCAAGATTGTGCATAACCCGGGCAAGAGGTTCTAAAAGTGCCTCATCATACACGCCCATAAGCTGCAAGGTTGCTCCTGCTGGGTTACTAAGGGGACCTAAGATATTAAAGATTGTTCGTATTCCAAGTTCGCGGCGTACAGGAGCGACATAGTGCATAGAGATATGGTAGTTTTGTGCAAACAAAAAGCAAATACCTATTTCTTGCAGCAGCCTCTCAGAATCTTCTTTAGTAAGCATAATATTCACTCCAAGTGCCTCAAGAACATCGGCAGCACCGCATTTTGATGAAGCGGCACGATTCCCATGCTTTGCGACACTCACACCGCCAGCAGCAGCGACAATGGCACTTGCTGTGGAGATATTAAATGAGTCTGAACCATCACCACCTGTACCAACGATTTCTAGCACTTCCATATTATGAAGTAGGCGTATGCAGTGTTCGCGTAAAGATTCTGCGCACGCTGTGATTTCTTCTATGCTTTCACCTTTCATTGCAAGTGCGACTAAAAAGGCAGCAATTTGTATATTACTTGCCTGTCCGCTCATAATCTCATTCATAGCAAGTTTTGCCTGATGATAAGAGAGGGATTGTTTTTGTGATAGGGCAAGGATTGCTTCTTTTATCATTTTGATTCCTTGAGTTGCTGTTTGGTAGTCCAAAATTGTCGCACAATACTCAAGAAGTTTTGTATGATAATTTTGCCTTGTGGAGTTAGGATAGATTCTGGGTGAAACTGCACACCATAAGTTGGGTATGTATGATGTGTTAGTGCCATAATCATAGAAGGCTCATTTGTATCATTTGTGCGAGCGATCGTTTTTAAGGATTCTGGCAAAGTGAGCGCACAAAGTGAATGGTAGCGAGCCACTTGAAGATTCTGTGGAAGATTGGCAAATAATGGGCTATTTGTATCGATATCGATATGAGAAGATTTGCCGTGCATAAGTTGTGGTGCTGCACCCACTTTGCCCCCAAATGCTTCACAGATGGCTTGATGACCAAGACATACGCCAAATATTGGCATATGCGGTGCAAAATGCTTTATTGCTTCAAGGCAAATTCCTGCATCTTTTGGTGTTTTTGGTCCGGGTGAAATAATAAGGGCTTCTGGAGAGAGGGAAGAGATGTCACTTATTGTGATCGTATCGTTACGTACGACCTGAATCTGCACATTCTGTGCGCCTAGAAGCTGGTAGAGATTATAAGAAAAGCTATCGTAATTATCGATGAGAAGTATCATTCTATGCCTTCACTTGCACGTTCTAGGGCATAGATCACCGCTTTAGCTTTGTTGATTGTCTCTGCAAACTCTTTGTGTGGTTGGCTATCATATACGATTCCAGCTCCTGTACGCACAAAGATATGATCATCTTGTTTATAGACAAGCCGAATAGCGATACAAGTATTCATATTGCCTGAAAAATCAAGATACCCAATAGCACCACCATAGATTCCGCGTTTGCCATTTTTATGAATTTGCTCAAGCTCATTGATAATCTCACAGGCTCGTATTTTTGGTGCGCCAGAGAGTGTGCCTGCAGGGAGAATCGCTTCTAGTGCATCAAGTGCATCTTTGTCTGGTGCGATTTTAGCGCGAATACTTGATGCAATATGCATAATATGAGAATATCGAACAATATGTTGATAAGAAATCACTTCAACACTTCCTATTTGTGCGACCTTACCCATATCATTACGCCCTAAATCTACAAGCATATTGTGTTCTGCCAATTCTTTTTCATCGTGTAAGAGTTCCATTTCTAGCATTTTATCCTCTTGTTCGTTTGCGCCTCTTGGGCGAGATCCTGCTAAAGGATAGGTATAGAGCATATCATTTTCTAGTTTTACAAGTGTTTCTGGAGAGGCACCTGCGATTTCTAGATTTTGACTTGAGAGATAAAACATATAAGGAGAAGGATTGCTTGTTCTAAGAATGCGATAGACATCAAGCAGGCTTCCACTTGCTTCTGCTTGCATAGGGTTTGATAATACGACTTGAAAGATATCGCCAGCAATAATGTATTGTTTTGCACGTTCAACCATAGCACAGTACTCTTGTTCGTTAAAACAAGACTTTATGGAACTTTTTAGTTTGAAAGGTGGCGCAATGGTGTGAGATGAGGCAAGGGAAGAGATAAGCGGAGATTTCAGAATCTTTTGCATAGATTCCAACTTTTTATGCGCATTTTCGTAGGAGGATTCGAGATGCTGCAAGTCGATATTGGTTACTAAAAAAAGCTCGTGATCAAAATGGTCAAACACAACCAAATGCTCAAAAAGCATAAGATTAATATCTTCTATATCGCAGTTATTATTTTGTTGTACTGAAGGGAAATCAAGTGTTTTTTCAGCATAACGGATTGTATCATAAGCAAAATAGCCAACAAGCCCACCGCTAAAAGGTGGCATACCTGGGACTTTTGGAGATTTATATAGGGTGAGAATCTCACGCAAGATAAGTTTTGGATTTGCTTGAAAACATATACTTTTTTCACCCAAAGTGTGGATAAGATCTGGGTCATCATCTAATCGTTCGCGTACGCTGTTTTTGTCATTGCTAAGACGTGAGAGTGCGAGCAAACGCTCATCCTTTGAGCGAATACATACCTGCCACTGCTTACACGTGATTTGTGCGCTTGGCTCAAACCCAAGAAAGCTATAGCGCCCTTGTTGTTTGGAATCCTCACTAGATTCTAGTAGAAATGCCTGCTTGGAATGACTTTTTAGAATACGCATAGCCTGTATAGGCGTGATAAAATCTGAAAAAATCTTTTTGGCAACCGGGAAGCGATAGAATCCTGTAAGTGGCATTTTCTGTATTGTATCAAGAGTGGGAAACATAGGGATTCTCTCTCCTCAATAAAGATTACTTTTGCAAAATCTTGACTAAAGTATTCTTAGACACTGGCTTAAGCAAGGCAGTAATACTAGCGCAAGAAACATTATAGAACCATAAAGCAAATCAAGGTATAGGTTACTTATTGCTTTTTCATACGCATAAGAATTTCACGACATACAAGATTGCTTGAAAATGCGCATTTAAAAGAGGGTTGCACGCTTAGATCTTGTGGGTCAAGTGTGAAGTTTGTTTTGCCGCCAAAGACCTGCGCACTAAGACGGTTATTATTGAAAATAAGTGAGCAATTTGGCGTATTTATATGGTGTGAGGCAATCACCATAAGTACTATGTCTTTGCTGGGCGGTGTGGATAAAAGTGTATGCTTTGTATAGAGTAAAGAAAGTTGCTCTTGTAGTGTATTTAACTCTTGAGCGAGTTTGGTGTAGCATAATTTTTGCCCTAACGATAAAACACTTGGGATTGTAGCAAGTAGCATACCAAAAAGTGCGATAACAAATACAAGTTCAATGAGACTAAAAGCTTTTGAGTATTTTTTGATACAAGAGTGTGTTTTGGAGGTGTGCAATTTTGTAAAACTATCCCTAGAAAATTGAATGAGCGAGATTAATCTGCAAGGCATTTGGGTAATTTAATAGAAGTTTTTGGCAGAGTGAAGAATTTTGGAGAGGTTGAATTTGGACATTTAGAATCTGTGTGCTAATATCAATCATCACGCAGTTGTTAGCGGTATCAAGTGTGCCATTTTTGCCAAGCCTTATGCCATTGCCTTGTGCAATCCAACGTGAGGCAGACAACCCAGCTGTACGCATAATAAACGCACCATCTGGATTTTGTGTGCTAATATCTTGTGTGAGTGCAGCAACCTGGATTGAGCTAATAACTGCTTGTATGTCGCTATTGATTGCAGCATAGAGCGCATCAGTTCGTGTTGCAGTAAGTTTTGGGATAGCAATTGCTGCTAGAATCCCAATTACTGCGATAACAAATACAAGCTCGATAAGGCTAAAAGCATTTTTAAGATATGGTTTTGGAGTTTTTGTGGCGTATCTTTTTGTGTGCAGGAACCTCACTATAAAATCCTATCAAGCATTTTTTTGACAAATTCTGCACACACTTTCGCTGAAGATTCTAAAAATTCATCAAAGCTTACATCTGCACTACCATCAGCTGCGTCACTGATAGATCTAAATACGCAGAAAGGAATCTTGAAGCTATCACATACTACCGCTACGCTAGCACCTTCCATTTCCACCGCCATAGCATCAAAGTTTTTGATAATCCACGACTTTTTTTCGTTACTATGGATAAATGCATCGCCTGAGGCGATGATCCCCTCTTTTAGCGCGATACCAGAATCTAGGGCAACCTGTTTAGCTATGGCATTAAGCGATGTGTCTGTCTCTATAAACACTCGACTCTCTGGGATAAATCCAAGCGGATGCCCAAATGCAGTAATATCAACATCGTGCTGACAAAGACTTGTAGCAATCAGAAGATCTCCCACTCGCAAGTCGGGGTGCAAACCACCAGCTACACCACCAAAAATAATTTTTTCACACCCAAAGTGCATAATCATAGCACTCGCAGTGATCGTAGAATGTACCTTGCCGATTTTACTATATGCGATATAGACTTCCGCGTTTTTGTAAGCTACACGGTAGAATACATTGCCACCAAAATGTATGCGATCATAAGTATCAAAAAGTGCAAGCAAAGGGGTGATTTCTTCTTGCATAGCACCGATAATGCCTATTTTTGTACCCATTACTGTTCCTTTTGTATATGCGCTATGGATTCTTGGAGAGTTTGAATATTGGATATGGTAAATGTTGGTTTTTGTGTGAGTCGTTTATTGAGTCCTTTTAGGACATTATTATGTCCAAGTTCGATATAGGCATCAACCATATCATCAACAGCAAGAATGGATTGCTTATAAAACACAGGCGATACAAGTTGTAGGCTTAGAAGTTCTAGGGCTTGCGTATCGGTGTCATAGGGTTTTGTTGTGGCATTGGAAATGATAGGTAGGGCAAATTTGGGCTTTAGCATAGGCTGCAATAATGCCACAAAATCCTTGCGCATAGGTTCTAGTAATGGACAGTGGCTTGCCACAGACATTGGTAAAAGCAAAGTGCGTTTGGCGCCAAGTGTTTTAAGTGATTCTTGCATACTAGTAAGATCACTCTTTATACCTGCTAGCACCACTTGTCCTTCACCATTGTAGTTAGCGCACCAGACACTTTTTCCTGCTTTTCTAGCTTGATCGCATTGTTTTTCTAATTCTGCATCTGTAAGCCCTACGACAACCATCATTCCTGCATCTTTTTCTTCACAAGCTTTTGCCATAAGTTCACCGCGTTTTTGCGTGAGTCTAAGCCCATCTTCAAACCCAACGCCGAGTGCCACACAAAGTGCGCTAATCTCGCCGAGTGAATGACCCAATGAAAACTCTGCCAAAAGTGGTGATTCTTGTTGTAGGATTGTGTGTGCGATTTGGCTGACAAGAAAGATTGCTGGCTGAGTATATTGCGTAAGATTTAATAGATCATTTTCTTCAAAAAGTAGTTTTCTACAATCTGTTTTGAGAATATCGCTTGCTATTTCAAACATCTCCTTGGCAACTTCAAAATTTTCATAAAAGTCTTTGCCCATTCCTATGGCTTGACTCCCCTGACCCGGAAAGATAAATGCATATTTCATAGCGCAACCCTTGAATTTAAATAAAAGGCAAACATTGTAGCAATTTCTTGCTTATTATTTTATAACTTTGAATTTTGTGGCGATTTATGAAGTGGTTTAATTGCTTGTTCGGTAGCGGAACTGCCCTTTTTTAAAGACCATTTCGAACCCCCCAAGGCTAAAGAGCCATTTGTTTTCTATGGTGTTTTTCATAAATGCTGCAATTTCGCCCTGAACATTCTTGTGAAATACTACGCCTACGCCATCTGTATGGCCGATAGAACACACTGTACCCCTGTGTTTAAACACAAATGGTCGTTTGAATTTTTTGCCAGAGAGCTTGGCTACAAATAAATCTGCGATATAATCTCCCATTTGTGCAGAAAGCTGCGCTGTTGGTGCGTGGATTACATCTTTGCTTGTAGCAAGTGCACTATCGCCTACAACATAGATATTTGGGTATGTCTCACATTGAAGTTGTGCATTTACTGGGATTCTCCCTTTTTTGTTTGGCAATGAGGAATGTTCGATAATATCGCTTCCTTTCACGCCAGCACTCCATAGAATCGTGTTGCCTTGTATCTCAAGCTTTTGGCGCTCATTGTCTTTGTAGTAGGCTATGACTTTACCTTCTTTGATTTCCTCGATTGTAGCACCAGAAATAATACGCACTCCAAGCTTTGTGAGCTTAGATTCTGCAATTTTGGCAAGCTTTTCTTCAAAAACTGGCAAAATATGTGGGGATCGCCCGATACAGGTAAGCTGTGGAAGTGATCGATCGATTCCGCAAATAAGACATAGTTCATCTAGTTGCGTGGCAAGCTCGGCGGTAAATTCTATCCCAGTAAAGCCCGTACCACAGACAACTACTGAAAGATCTTGGAGATTTTTTGTGTGAGTATATTCTTTGAACTTGTGCTCGATATTTTTCATAAGTTTTAGGGCAGCATTAAGCGATGAAAGCTTGTAGGTGTTCTTATCAACGCCTTTTACACCAAAATTATCTGGTTTGAAACCAAGCGCTATGATAAGATAATCGTAATGATACTCTCCTCCATTGCCAATTACTTTGTTGTCTTCTGGGCAGAGTTTAATGATTTTGTCTTTGATAAAATGAATTTTTTGTGGATTAAGAATTTTGCGATAAAAGATTCTGGCTTTACGTGAGCTTAAAGTGCCTATTGCTACTTTGTGGAGTAGTGTTGTTTGATAATGATAGTCGTGTTTGCTGATAAATGTAATATCTGCTGGCACAGTGAGCTTACGCTGCAAACCTAGCACTGCCTTTAGCCCACCATAACCACCACCTATGACAAGTACCCTTGGTGGTTTTTTATCTGTTTGTATGGGTTGCGCTTGGTTCATTGATACTCCTTTGAAATACCTAAATATACTGGCTCAAACTCCAAAATTATAGTATATTTTTCTAAAAAGTTAAAAATTTTTTACTTTTTAGATTATCTATTTTCAACTCTCGATCTGTGTTGTGCCTTGACTTTAAATAAAAATCTTGCTAGTTTAAGGTGCCTTTTTATGAATTGAAGATTTTAGATTCTATTGTGCAATTTTGCGCTATGTGTTTTGGTATATCTATAACACATTAGAATCTTGATAGAATCTTATTTGCATAGGGCTATTTTTACTAAAGGATTCTGAATGAAAATTGCTAGCAGTATTACAGACATTATTGGCAATACCCCTATTTTGCATCTTCACCAATTTGCACCAAATCTCTATGGCAAATGTGAATTCTTAAATCCAAGCCATTCAGTTAAAGATCGTCCAGCGTATGCTATGATACAGCGCGGATTAGACGAAGGCAAAATCACTAAAGACACTGTGATTGTAGAATGCACAAGTGGCAATATGGGTATTTCTTTGGCGATGATTTGCGCGAGTCTTGGGCTGAAAATTATTATCACTATGCCAGAATCTATGAGTATAGAGCGACGCAAAATGATTGCATTTTTTGGCGCAAAGCTTGAGCTAACACCTGCAAGCGAAGGAATGAAAGGTGCATTTAATAGGGCACAAGAAATTTTATCAAGTATGCCCAATGCTTTTATGCCAAGCCAATTTGATAACCCAGCAAACAGAGAAATGCACGCTCGCACTACAGCAATAGAGATTTTTGATAGTTTTGAAGGAAAACTTGATTATTTTGTTGCTGGTTTTGGGACTGGGGGGACGATTAGTGGAGTGGGAGAAACACTTAAAGAAAAAATTCCTTCTATTCAAATCATCGGCGTAGAACCAGCGGCTTCACCACTACTTAGCAAGGGGCAAGCAGGTCCTCACAAAATACAGGGTATAGGTGCGAATTTTATCCCAAGTATTTTGAATCGTTCTGTGATAGATAGCATTGAGTGTGTAGAAAACGAGGAAGCAATCAAATATGCCAAAGAGCTTGGTAAGGTAGGCATAATGGTTGGTATATCAAGTGGTGGCAATGTCGCTATTGCACAAAAAGTTGCAAAAGCCAATCCAGATAAAAAGGTGCTAACAATGCTTAATGATACTGCCGAACGATATCTTTCGACAGACTTGTTTGTTATGTAGGGGTTTTATGCAGAATCTAGATTCTGTTTAGATTCTGCATGCTTCGCAGAATCTAGCCATATTGAGCCTTTTTAAGGTGCTATTTTAGCTATCTTGCACTTTTCTAAACTTCAATGATCAATCCCTGTTGGATTCTATAGCTTTTCAATACTTGCCTATACAAATATTGTAACTTTTTTGCCATTTTTTATAAAAACTTATCAAAAATGTTTAAAAAAAT
>CALUTE010000022.1 GCA_944323645.1 uncultured Helicobacter sp.
GATTCTTCTACGATAGTTACTACTTCATCAACGAGTTTAGAATCTCGTATTAGGTTTTCTTTGGTACGTTCGATATTGGTATTAACCATAGTGGCTATTGCGCCTAGTTCATCATTGGCGCACACTTTGATAAGTGTAACCTCAGAGCTTTCGTGATTAATATAGGTAAAGAAAGTTTGCAACCCTTTAAGAAGAGATGGCAGGCGACCAGAAATAACCTTGCGTACAGAAATATAAAGCACAATTAGCACAGCAACCAGAATTAAACAAGAGCTCAAAACTACCAAAATAAGTAGTTTTTTGACACTTTCTAATACAACAGATTTTGGCACAGATATGAGCATAAGCCATTTAGCATCTGCTATGTCGTCAAGTTTAAAAGATTGTATGATAAGATAGGAAGAGACACCATTTGATGCTGTATAATTATAAATCCCATCTTTTTGTGCATTAATAGCTTCAATCACTTCGCCATCATCTTTGCCTAGCAAGTCTTGTAGGTGTTGTTGTGTCCTACCCTCTAGGGTATGTATAGCGATTATGCCATTTTGATCTAACAGTGCTCTATTCTCACCTTCAAAATTAAGCACTTTTGGATCTGCTACAAAATTATGAAGATAGTCAAAGTTTAAAATACTCGTAATTACGCCCAAAAACTTACCATTTTGCCCATATACAGGAAAGGAAATCGTTGTCCCAATAAATGTATGCCCATTTATACTCATATTCAATGGTTTAGAAATAAAAGGTTTTTTTATTGGCTGTCCCGATTTTGCGCTATTAATGAGCATTTTAATAGATTCTAATTCAATGAGACTATCTTCTGCTTGTATTCTCTTTGCTTCACTCGTATTGTCTTTATCTGAATACAAAATAAGAGTTCTACCCTTCTTGGTTTGTAACATAGGTTCGTTTTTAAAATGTTCTGGGGCATCAAGCATATATAAAAACGCATACGCAACAAGATTTGAACTTCGCGCTAGAGATGCTACAACATTGTCAAGTCGAGCGGGCGAAATATTTTCAAAAGAACTAGTGGCAAATACACCATCTAAAGTAAAAGCAGTATTCTCAGTAAGAGAAGAAAGCTCATGAAAGTTTGCGCTGACAAAATTTGTTTGTGCTTTAACTTCACTTCTTAGAGTTTTAGAGATAGATTCCACCATGTCAGTATTGACATTTGTGCCTATGATAAAAATCAAGACTCCAAACCCCAATACAAAAGTCAATCCGATAGTAAGTAACAGCTTGGTACCTATTTTGAGAGAAGAAAACATAAGGCTTCCTTTAGGTTGTAAAATAATTATGTAATTTTAACAAAAAAAAAAAAACGATCAAACCTTAAATAGCTATAAATTTGAAGGATATAATTAGTAAATTTGTAACTAAATGTAACTAAACTTATAGGTAAAGCATTTAATTTATCTGTGTGGTATTGCTTAATAAACTATTTGTAGGGGAATCCAAAATTGTAGGCATTTTCAGAGCACTACGATAAAAGGCAGGGCTATAAAATATTAAAGACAATACTAATGCTATGTCTTGTTGTTTCAATGGCATTGTGAGGGTAGAGATGCACGCGATAGAGAATTTCACTATTGATTGGAAACCATTTAAACAGAGCTACTCCAACTTCAATATATCCACCCACACTCTGCCCAAGATAACTTGTATCGATTACCGCGCCACTTCCTATAACAAACGAAAAAGGTGTAGGATAACCATCGGGGACTCCAAGGCAATCGGTATGGGTTTGGATAGCACCACTTAAGCGATGATATGGATTTGGGAATGGGTGTAGATATACCATAGCGCCCACATAGTGGGAGTTTCGATCAAGCTGTGACGAATGTGCAAAGAGATATTTTATGCGCCAACCATAATCAAACTCTCGCGTATCTTCTGGATTCATATAAGTAACGCCTGCGTGTGCTCCTACGCTTGGTGAAAAAGTAGTGGATTTTGGATTATAAGGAGAGGCTACCTGCATATCTGCAGCAAACCCTGCTTGAAGCGAAAGCATCTGCATAAGCGTTCCGCCCCAAAACTTGAGTTGCTCTGATTGCGACTGACAAAGTGGAACGGCATACGCCCACCCCATACTCCACATAAAAACCAAATAGAATCTTAAGAGTATCGCGTATGCACTCTTTTGCATAGCAGGAATTAAGCTTTTGGTTTTATCATATTTTCTGGAACGACATATTTATCAAACTCTTCTGCGCTCAAAAGCTTAAGTTCAAGGCAAGATTCCTTAAGCGAAATATTCTTTTTGTGTGCATTTTTTGCAACTTTTGCAGCATTCTCATAGCCAATATGTGGATTGAGTGCTGTAACAAGCATAAGCGAATTGTGCAAGTTATAATCAATTTTTTCTCTATTTGGCTCAATACCTACAGCGCAATGGATATTAAACGATCGCATTGCATCTGCCAATAAATCAAGGCTTTGGAGGAAGTTATAAATAATCACTGGTTTAAAAACATTAAGCTCAAAGTTACCTTGCGAAGCTGCAAAGCCAATCGCAGCGTCATTACCCATAACCTGTACAGCAACCATCGTAAGTGCTTCTGCTTGGGTTGGATTCACTTTGCCGGGCATAATAGAGCTTCCGGGTTCATTTTCTGGGATAAGTAGCTCGCCAAGACCACAGCGAGGACCACTTGCAAGCCAGCGAATGTCATTAGCGATTTTCATAAGGTTTGCTGCAAGTGCTTTGAGCGCTCCGTGCGTAAAAGTGATAGCATCGTGACTTGTAAGTGCATGGAATTTGTTGGGGCTGGAGACAAATTTCACTCCTGTAAGTTTGGTAAGCTCAACACTGACTTTTTCGCTAAGCTCTGGGTGAGCATTTAGCCCTGTACCAACCGCTGTACCGCCTATGGCTAGTTCTCGAAGTGTTGGCAAAGAAGCTAGAATCTGTTCTTTGCTGTGCTCTAGCATAGAAAGATACCCGCTAAACTCTTGCCCAAGCGTAAGAGGCGTGGCATCTTGAAGGTGTGTACGTCCTATTTTTACAATATTTTCAAATGCTTTTACCTTCTTTTCAAATGTTGCTTTAAGCTCATCAAGTGCTGGCAATAGTTTTTTCTCAATCTGAATCACAGAGACAATACTCATCGCAGTAGGGAAAGTATCATTAGAGCTTTGGCTCATATTAACATCATCATTTGGATGTACGCGCTTCTCTTTACGAAAATCTGTGCCCATAATTTCTGTGGCGCGGTTTGCTATGACTTCATTAACATTCATATTGCTTTGTGTACCCGAGCCTGTCTGCCAGATAGCTAGAGGAAAATTATCATCAAATTTGCCTGCTATTATTTCATCACAAGCCTGCACAATGGCATTTTTCTTGTCATCTTTGAGTTTGCCCAAGCTATGATTTACCACTGCAACCGACCGCTTAAGTTTTGCAAAGCTATAGATGAGCTCTTTTGGCATTTTTTCGATTCCGATTTTGAAGTTTTCAAAACTTCGTTCAGTTTGTGCGCCCCAATACTTGTCATTTGGCACTTTAACTTCACCCATAGTATCATGCTCGACTCGATACTCCATTGTGTCTCCTTCATATTAAGATTGGAATAGTGTAAAGTATTTTGTGTAAGATTCTACTTAAAGAGACAAAATTATAATGAAAGGTTGCACACCCAAAAGTTATAGCAGAATCTAGATTCTACAAATATTCAAAGATATCTCACTTTACTCAATATATGCTAAAAGTTTTGTTCTAAATGCCGCTTGTGAAATAAAATATTGATAAAGATTTTTTATGTTAGACTTTCTCGTGTATGGCTAGAATCTATAAATTTTGCAATTCGCAAATAATCTGATTGTATTGCTTATTGCTTTGTGTGATGAAGTCATTAAGGGCTTTGATGCTTTGTTGCATATTATTATCTGTTTCAAGCGCACAAAGTTTAGTATAGAGATCTTCTATAATCGGAATTGCATTAAGATTTGGCGCACGACGTACTGAGTAGTAGCCAATAATATTATTATGCTCATCAAAAGAAGGTGTTACATTGGCAAATACCCAATAAAAATCTTTATTTTTTGTGAGATTTTTCACGAAAGCAAAAATCTCTCGCCCACTTTGGATATATTCCCACAACATTTTAAAAACACAGCGAGGCATATCTTTGTGGCGGATAATATTGTGAGGTTGATTGAGTAGTTCGCTTTCTGTATAACCACTATAGGTCAAAAAATCTCGGTTACAATAGGTGATGATTCCTTGCAAATCGGTTTTTGAGGTGATTAGAATGTTTGGTTCGACAAGTAAGCCAAAGCGCAGATCTTTGCGTATATGCGCAGTATGAGACATAATAACTCCTTGCGTTGAAGTTGTATATGCAGTATAGCAAATTTTTATGCTGCAGTATAGATTTTATGGTTGGTCATACTCTTATATGGCATAGTGCTTTTTTTGTAAGATTTGAGATAGGTGGTAGCATATCAAGTGCATAGAATCTAGCAGATTCTATTAGATGCAAGGCTTGTTTGTAGTGTTTTGGACACCATACATATGCAGTGATGTTGTATTTTGTGTAAGCGTGCTTAAATGTCCCAATACATTGTAATGACGTAGTTTGCTCGGGCTTGATATATGGGAGATTATAAAGCCCCTTGTAAAGATTGTCTGAGGATTTGATAAGCGCAATTGTTTCATTTTGTATCAGGAGCAATAAGTGTAATATACGCTTCTCACGCTTGTTTTGTGCTTTTTTGTGTGGTTCTGGCAGAGTGTCTTTGCTAACACAAAACTCCTTTATAGGGCAGAATGTGCATTTTGGGACTGGTGTGCAGATAAGCGCACCAAGATCGATTAGAGCTTGGTTGTACGTGAAACTATCTTCTCTATTGAGCAGAGCTTTTGTAAGCGCACCAAGATCGCGTTCTTTGAGATGTGTATGTCCAAATATCCTCGATATAAGGCGCTTAATATTACTATCAGCAAACCACGCTAACTTACCAAAGCCAAAGCAAAGCACCGCTCCTGCAGTATAAGTACCAATACCCGGTAGCGCAAGAAGTGTATCGTATGTGCTTGGTAAATATCCAGAATATACTTCAGCACAGATTTTTGCTGTTGAATGCAGTTTGTGTGCGCGCGAATAAAACCCGAGCCCTTGCCACATCAAAAGTACCTCCTCTTGTGAGGCTTGTGCCAATGAGTTTAGATCTTTGAAACGCTCAAGAAAAGGAAAATAATACATATCTAGCACACGTGCAACTTGGGTTTGCTGCAACATAATCTCACTGATATAAACCTCGTATGCTTTGCTGCCATCACGTGCAAAGTTACGCCAAGGCAGATGCTTGCGTCCATAGTTTGCATACCATAATGCAATAGCGTTATGAAAAGCTTTTAGGTTTTCAAGTGGCGCGATAGGTTTTATCGTAAGCACCCACAAATTCCTACACAGGCGGTATTTTGCGGCATAAGGACTGCCTGCTGTATTTTGTAGTATGCTACAGCATACAAAAACAGTGAAGTAAGCAAAGAAACAATAATTCCCACAACAACCACACAATACAAGGTAAAAATCAGCGGATTATTTTGCATAAATAGCATAAGCCCATCGTGTGTGTTCATCATCACCAAAACTGCCTGTAAATCCACACCTGTAGCGATTCCAAACGCCATAACAAGTCCAATGATAATTAACATCACCAAAGAAAAAAGTCGCACCCAAAACGCTATACGAAAGTATCGCACACCTGTTTTATAGAATAACTCTTGAGAAATCTTGCGATCAAGCGTGATAAACATAAAGCCATAGCCACAGCACACAAGCAGTACAAAAACCAATCCAAAAACATCACTTTCAAACTGTGCTATAAGCAAGCCCACACACCCAACGAACACAATAAAAGAACCGATTTTGATAAGGTTTAGCACAAGCAGTCTAGAATGGCATAGACGCGAAAAAAGATATGTGCCAAACACATAACAGAGCAGGCTTGCTATATACCCTACAAACGACACAAACAAAAGGCTTTGTGATATGCCAAGCGCGATAAATGCCATAACAAGGCAAAGTGGCATAGCACTCACTCCCCATTGCATAGAACGCTTGGCTTTGTGGAAAGCGCTATTTTGTGTCGTGATAAAATCTATTGTTTGCATTTATTTCCTTTTGCATTAAGAGCGCAAAAGCTCAAGAAACTCGGCGCGCGTTCGCGGGTCGCTTTTAAAAATACCGCGCACAGCACTTGTTTTTATAATAGTATCGGTGTTTTGGCGCATACTCATACAAAGATGTCGCGCCTCACATACGACCATAACGCCCTTTGGTGCGAGTTGGGTTGCGATTTCATCGGCGATTTGGTTGGTTAGATTCTCTTGAATCTGCAAGCGCCTAGCAAACACTTCTACCAAACGTTTAAGCCCACCGATGCCAGCAATCGTATCTTTTGGCACATAACCAATATGTATATGCCCAAAAAATGGCAAAATATGATGTTCGCACATCGAGTAAAATTCAATGTTTTTTAGCATTACCATTTCATCAATGCCATTATTAGCAAACAATGTCCCAAGCGCATTTTTAGGCTTTTGTTTGTAGCCTGCATAGAGTATGGATTCTAGCTCTTTGAGACGTTTTGGGGTGTTTTTTAGCCCTTCACGCGTAGGGTCTTCGCCAATAGCTATACAAAAAGCGTCAAAAGCAGATTGGTTCATCGTAGCTCCTTGGGCTATGATTTTACACTTGCAAAGCTAAAGTTTGGCTTGGTGAAAATAAAATGTATGTATTTTTGTGCAGAAGCTTAAGCTTTTAGATTCTAGCGATAGTGGTGGCAGAGGCAAAGCAGAATCTAGGTAAAGCAATGGCAAGGCAGTACGTAGAATCTAGGAAGAGGTGGCGATGTGGCGACAGAATCTAGGGCGCTATGGATTCTGCTCATACAGCGGGAAAAACGAAAGTGCAATACCAATTGGGTTATCTAAATCTTTGGAAGCTTTGAAGTACCATTGCTTAGGCTGTCCTTGCGTAGGTTTTTGCAATTTTTCTTGCAATGCTTCTGTCCTCTCGCAAAGCGGATAGATAAGCCACACGCTGACTTTTTTAGATTCTGTGTTTTGTTGTTGGTAGGATTGCTGGTTTGATTCTTTCCTTGATTCTTTTTTGGCGTATTTGCTCGCATACGCCCACATTT
Organism: uncultured Helicobacter sp.; assembly: GCA_944323645.1. Classification (GTDB taxonomy): domain Bacteria; phylum Campylobacterota; class Campylobacteria; order Campylobacterales; family Helicobacteraceae; genus Helicobacter_B. The sequence goes on from CALUTE010000022.1 coordinate 7,165, forward strand.
GATATACATCACTTTGGGCGATACCATATCGCTTTTCATCATTAGTAGAATCTGGAATCTTCCATTTGGTATCAAGGATTATAATCTCGTCATTGCTCTTACCTCTGCCCCGCATTACCATATCAGGCTTGAGTGCAAAAAGCCCACCGCTTTTATCTATCGCCTCTTTAGATTCTGCGATGAGATATTTGCTGCTCTCTTGCGTTTTTACCTCATAATCACACGCAACGCGCTTACACCAATACCCCACAAAGGATTCAAAAAGTCTCTCCATAGGAAATAGCAGGGCAAAAGCCCTCTCACTCCCGCTATATGCACTAAAGCTCCTTTGGCGTAAGAAAATCGCACACCACAAAAGCACTAGCTCATATTCTTTGAAGCGGCGCATATTTTTGCATTTAGCAAAATCACGCTCTATGTGGCTACTTGGCGTAATCTCTTCAAAAATAAAGTAGAGAGAATCTAGCTTAGTGCGTGTTTTGGGGCTTAAAGAAAAAGTGCGTAAAAACTCTAATGTGCGTTTGATGAGGCGATTTGGGGCAGAGTTTAGGCTGTATTCATCGCTTTGGGTGAAAAACCGCTCTTTGTGGATAAGATTATGCTTGATTTGCTCGTTGAAAAGCAATTTGCCTTTGAGAAATGCCCTATTTTGTGCGATTTGCACATAATCGCTCTTAAGCCCTCTGTGGATAAGCCGCTCTAATTCAGCAAGAAACATTTGGATAAAAACCTCTAGTAGAGGGAGGTTTAGGCTTTGTAAGGAAGCAATATGACTTTGTTTAAAAGGAGAGTCTTTAAGCGTGGCAAGGCAGTTGAGTAGAATCTGCTTGGCATGGTGGATTTGGCAAGTGGGGCATTGGGTATCATCTTTAGAATCTTTGTCATTAGATTCTGTGCTATTAGGTTTTGTGTTGTTTTTGTCATTCTGAGTTTGCGTAGCAGACGAAGAATCTCTTGTAGATTCTGTGAGTTTAGATTCTTCGGCTATCGCCTCAGAATGACGACCTGTGGTAAGACTTTTTATAAACTCTCCTACTTGCGTGGCGAATGTTTGTTTGTTAAGGCTTGCTTTGTGAGATTTATCGTTGTTTTCTTTGTGAATCTTACATTTTTGGGATTCTGTATCAAAGCCATTGCCATCAAAAGTCTTAGGCAGTATCTCTACACAAAAGCCGCTTTTAGTCTGGATAAGCCCGACATGGTTTTTTGCTCTGAGGGCTTTTTTACCACATTGTAGAAGATCGTTGTTTTTCTCGGCAAACTCCTGTAAATCAGCAAAGATTTTTTGGGCTTTTTGTGAGCATTTAGCAGAATCTAGCCCCAAATTTCTAAAGCAAGATTCTATATCGCCCTGCGTGAAGCTCTGATATTCGGCGATGTGGAGTGTGGGTATATTTGGCATAGATAGCTCTTTGTGAGGAAGTTAGATTCTAAGAATCTAAAGTGTGAGATTCTGTATTTTTAGAATCTTTTGCTTTCTTGAGGCTCTCTGCCTTGTCCTTGTCGTATATCGCCACAAACTGCTCCGCGCCCCATTTGCTAGAATCTGTGATTTCATACACACACTTTTCAGAATCTACCAAATCCTCGCTCAAGCTCACACCCAAATCCTGCATACTTTGGGATTTTATCATTCCATTATTATTTAGCACCGCGATAATCTTAGAGTAATCCTCATAAAAATACTCCTGCAATAGCGGGATAATTTTGTTTTTAAACACCGCACATAAATCCTCTATACTCTCAACGCCCATAAAATAGCTATGTCCGATTGTATGCTCTCTATCAAGCAAAAACTCTATGCGATTATTCATAGATTTTAACATTTCTTGCAAATCCACACCCTCGCAATCCTTGCTTAACTTTTTAGAATCTGGCATCATCTCCTCAAACTCAAACCGCCTACGCAACGCCGTATCTAGCAGGGCGATACTCCTATCAGCGGTATTCATCGTACCGATGATATAGAGGTTGCTTGGCACGCCAAAAGATTCTCCGCTATAAGGCAATGTAAGTTGTAATCCCTCGCTTTTTCCTATACGCTTGCTAGGCTCGATAAGCGTGATAAGCTCACCCAAAATCTTAGCGATATTCCCACGATTGATTTCATCGATAATGAGAATATAGGGCTTGAGTTTTTGTTCTATGATAGGCTCTGTTTGAAAATTTTTAGATTCTAACTCTTGATACTCGTTATTTTCAAATTCTGAAATCTGCTTTAAAAGTTCGAAATAAAATTCTGCCTGCGATAAAATCCCTGTTTTATTCTCGTCAGATGTTATATCTCTATGGCTTTTTATTTCGCCTTTTTCGTATTTTTCGTAGTATTGTTCAATAATCCTTTTTGACAAATAGCGTTTGTGTCCAGATGCCTCATAAGCTATTATCACAGACTGAAAGTCGCCATTTTTTAGTCGATGAATACCGATAATATTCATAGTGCCCTTAAAAGATATTTTGCCCTCTCTTTGTAATCGCTCCTCTAGGTAATTGGCGTATTCTTCCAAAAGTTTATCAAGCTCCACATCTTTCTTAATTTGTTCTGGTGTCTTTTGAGAATCTTGGTAGTTTTTCAATGCCTTTTGGCATAATTTCTTAAAGATTCCATCTTTGATGACATAGTGCATATCATTAGATTCTGCACTTTGGGAATCCAAATCAGGCTTTATCCCCTCGACAAACTCTTCATAACTATAGCTTTGGTGGAAGGTTACAAACTCGATTTGCCCACTTGCCATAAACTCATCAAATCTTTCTTTTTGCTCTTGTCTATCCTCTGGAATCTCTGTAATCTCATCATAACTTTGCAGAATCTCTAAAGCCTTATTTATTGTGCTATATGTTTTCCCTGTGCCCGGCGGTCCATAGAGGATTTGATTTAGCGGTATTTTTCTTTGGTTGTTTGGTTTGTTTGTCATAGAATCTCCTTCTTGTTGCGATTGGTATTTTAAGATTTGATCCGCCTGTTCTTCTGATATTTTTCTAGGTCCCTGTGGATATGAAAATCCAAATTTTTTAAATGCTTTTTGTGGTACATCAACCCAAGATACAAAATTAAGGGTAATAATATCATCAGAAATATTCGCGACTTTTGTTTGTATTTTAATGGCTTGAATCGGCTTACTAATATATAAAAATACAATATCACCTTTTTGAATATTTGTTAGTTTTGCCGTACTCCAATTCACAGATTTATGTTTTTTAAAACGCTCTATGACATCAAATTGTTTTTTGTTGCTTGGAAAAATCCAATATGTCATGCATATCCTTTTGTATTTATTTTAACCATTTATACATCAAAAAAAAACAACACTACAGCGCAGTAGAGCAAACCACAAACACACCTATAAGCAAACCCCCACACATTGCCACTTGAGCGACAAACCCTAACAAAAACCACAAATACTCTTGTAAAATCTAGCCCCACATCGCGCGTGCAGCCTTAGAGTGCGCACAACCTCTGCTAAACCACTAGAGCGGTAACAAGCAAGGCTAAAGCCTACAACAGCCCCTACAAATAGCTTCTTATACAGGCTTGCAAAGTCTAGTATTTATGCTCTAAAATGCCTTGAGCTTTTTTGATTGTTGGCACATCAACAACATTTCCCTCAAAGCTAAATGGCTCGCCTTTGTGGATTTCTGCTAAACGCAAGACTTCCTTTGCCCAAGCGATCTTATCTTGCCCTTGTCCAAAAATAGCATTAATAGTTGGAATCTGGTTTGGATAAAAGCTTAGCGATCCACCAAACCCCATAGAATACGCACATTCCATATTTGCTTTGAGGAGTGATTCATCACGCATATTTGGGAAAACGCGATTGATTGGTGGCAAAAGATTGTAGATTCTGCTAGCTAGCACCATTTGCACGCGCACATAATTAAGTGCAAAGTCCTTGCCTTCGCCATCTCGAAGCCCAATATCTAAAATCATATCAAATGCCCCAAAGGCAAGCTGCCGCACACAAGGTGCAGAGGCAGTTAGAGAGAGGTTTTGTACACCTCGCGCACTTTCTACAAGTAAAATAAGCGAAATCTCACCAACAGAATCCAACACCGCATCAATATGTTCTCTTTGCTCGGCTTTTGGAAGCATAATGCCATAGAGTTGTCGCTTGAGATCTAGCTGCCTTAGAAGTGCTATATCATCAGCAAAAAATTGGCTTTGCGCATCGTTTATACGGATAAAAAACTTTGTATCCGGATTCGCTGTGCAAAATTCTAAAATATTTTTGCGTCCTTCTTCTTTGCGCTCACGCGATACAGAATCCTCTAAATCCATTATAATCGCGCTAGCACCACACTCAAAAGAACGTTTGAAATCTTCTTTTCTTGTTGTGGGAACAAACAGCAGGCTTTTAGCTCGTGGGAAAGTAGAATCTAGCATTGCAATATCCTTAAGATGGTTGTACTTCACTTTGGGCTTGCATCCCCCAAGTGCTAACCCAAATTTGAAGTGGAATTGTAGCATATTGCTATGAATCTAGGGTTGCTTACAAATAAAATATTGCTCTAAATTTACTCTAAACAAAACTATAAAACACAATATGTCCTGATGCGATCCTTATATAAACTATATTTATAGTGTTTCTAGCTTACAATATCGTTCAAGAAAATCATAAAACACAACATACAATCCCTCTACCTCTGTAACACATACGCGCTCATCAACACTATGAATTCTGTCATTGCATACACCAAATTCAACAACCTCAATCCCATATTCAGCACAAAAACGCGCATCACTTGTGCCACCACTGGTGCTAAACTCTGGAGTTTTACCACAAGTTGCTTGTATGCCCGAACATAGCGTGCGCACTAGGCTAGAATCTGCTGCGCTTATAAAGGGTTTGGCACTCACATTGAGTTTTAGCTCACATCGTACACCTGTGCAACGCCCTTCAATCTCCTCTATGATACGTTCTAAATACGCTTGCAAACTAGCAAGGTTTGTGAGTGGTGAGTTACGCACATTAAACATTATGCGGAGTTCGCTTGGTGTAACATTTACCACTTCAAGTCCGCCGCGAATATCAGTTATAACAAGTTGAGAAGGTGCAAAATGTGCATTACCAGAATCTAGCTGCTTGCCGGCAAGTGCGCCAAGTGTTGCACCAAGTGCTTCTATGGGATTGATACATTTGCTAGGATAGGCAACGTGCCCTTGCTTGCCAAAAATAGTAAGTACGCCATTTATCGAGCCACGCCTACCGATTTTTACCATATCACCAAGTGTTTGCACACAGGTTGGCTCTGCGACAATTGCGTTTTTTGGTATAAGATGCAGCTCTTTTAAACGTTCTAACACAAAGCGTGTTCCAAATGTACCTTCACCCTCTTCATCGCTTGTTAGCAGTACTGAGAGTGTGGGTAAGGGCTTTGGGGTAGCACCATTTTGTATGCTTACATCATAATCACGCAAAAAATCACAAAGCGCACAAATAAAAGCTGCTACACCTGCTTTCATATCTTGCGCACCCCTGCCCCATACATAGCCATCTTGGAGTATTGCGCCAAATGGCTCAACACTCCAGCCCTCACCAACGGGCACGACATCAATATGCCCCATAAAGCAAAAATGCGCATTGTTAGATTCTGTGTTTGTATGCGCTCTTTTGTCAGAATCTAAATTACCTTCTCTGTAGGCAAAGAGATTGCGCACCCCATTAGCATCAATATGCAAAAACTTAAACCCTAAGCGTTCCATAGATTGTTTTATAACCTCGTATATTCCGCATTCTTCTGGTGTAATACTTGCATAACGCAAAAGTGTACGCAAAAACTCAACACAGTGTTTTGCTCCTTCTTGACGCGATGTTGGTATTGCTAACATTTGCTCTTTGGTGGTTAGGCTATGTTGGAGCTTTGGCATAAAGAAACCTTTAGGAATATTTGGATTTGGTGTGAAGGTGGATATAGAGATGAAGCACTTCAAGACTTGCTGGTGTTATTCCGCTAATTTGTGATGCTGCAAATAAGCTTTCAGGGCGTGCTTTTGAGAGCTTTTCTATCACTTCAAGCGATAAACCAGAAATACCCTGATACGAAAAATCTTTAGGAATACGCACTTGTAGCATTGTATGCATATTGGCGATTGCATTTTGCTGTTTTTGGATATAGCTATTGTATTTAGATTCTATATGTATTTGTTGCAAAGCTTCTTGACTTAAAGTACTAAAACTTGGGATTTCATCTTGTGGAGGAGAATCTTTAAAATCTGTTAGTGGATTTTGCTTGGGTTTTTTATAGTGTTTATGCAAAAACTCTTCTAAGTCGCTAAAAGCACTAAAGGTATCGCGTCCCACAAGTTGTATAAGTGGGGCTTTTTGGTTGAGTGGCGGGAGGTTTAGGCGCGCTAAAAATTCTTGTGTCGCTTTATTTGGGGTAAGATGAAAATTATGCAACATATCAAGCGTTTTAGCAATATCTTGTTTATCTTTAGCGAAACGTTCATAGTCCTTTTGGTTTATGCCACCTATGGCTCGTGCAGATTCTAGTAGTCTATATATCGCATTATCTTCACGAAGTAACAAACGGTATTCAGCTCGTGATGTAAAAACTCGGTAAGGCTCTTTTGTACCTTTACTTACCAAATCATCAATCATCACGCCAATATATGCTTCATCTCGGTGCAAAACAAGCTGTTCTATCGGAAAGCAAAAACGTTTGGGCTCAATCTTTTGCAAACTAAGTGTGGCGTTTATCCCTGCCATAAGCCCAAGTGCTGCAGCTTCTTCATAGCCTGTTGTACCGTTTATCTGCCCTGCAAGATATAAAGAAGCAATTTGCTTAGATTCTAGTGTATGATACAACTCTGTTGGCTCTACATAATCATATTCTATCGCATAACCATAACGCGTTATTTTCGCATTTTCTAAGCCTGTTATTGAGGCAATCACTTGCTCTTGAACATCAAAAGGTAGCGATGTAGAAAGCCCATTGATGTAATATTCGGTTTTGCTTTTTGTTTGTGGTTCAAGAAATAGTTGATGACGCTCCTTGTCTGCAAAACGATTGATTTTGTCTTCAATACTCGGACAATAGCGCGGACCAACGCTCTCAATCTGTCCAGTAAAAAGTGGGGCGCGGTAAAAATTTTCACGGATAATGGTATGTGTGCGTTCATTGGTATAAGTGATAAAACAAGGGAGTTGCTCTGGTGCAAAATTGTGCGTGTGGTAGCTAAAATGCGGCGGATTCTCATCACCATTATGTTGTTCTAGATGAGAAAAGTCAATGCTGCGCCCATCGACTCTTGGGCAGGTTCCTGTCTTTAGCCTTCCAAGCTTTAATCCCATAGATTCTAGGTTGGCACTTAGTTCATTGCTTGCACTTTCGCCAAAGCGTCCGTTTGAGATTTTAGATTCTCCAATATGAACCAACGCACGTAAAAAAGTACCGGTAGTGATGATGATTTTATGTGCAGTGTAGGTTTTGCCGATGTTGGTTCGAACCCCTATGGCACGTTGTTTTCTAGAATCTAGTATCACCTCAAGCGCCATTTCCTGCGATACGGTGAGGTTTTTGGTATTTAGAGCGAGATTGCGCGCATAGATTCTGTAAGAATCCATATCGATTTGAGCACGTGTACCACGTACTGCAGGACCTTTTGAGGCATTAAGCGTGCGGTATTGAATACCGCATTGATCGGTAATTTCTCCCATAACACCGCCAAGCGCATCGATTTCTTTTACCAAATGTCCCTTGCCAAGCCCTCCAATAGCAGGGTTGCAACTAGCAAGCGCAATATTTTCTACCAAAATCGTAAGCAAATGTACGCGCGCACCCATCTTTGCTGCGATAATAGCTGCTTCAAGTCCAGCGTGTCCGCCACCTACAACAATCACATCAAAATCCACATATAACCCTTTAGTGCTAAAAATATCGCGCCATTATAGCAAATTGTTGGGGTGCTGTGGGTGCATTGTGTTTTTTGTGATATGCCATATTACCCCACAAACACAATACGCCCACAGCAGCACGTCAATACAATAACTCATTACATCAATCTCACCAAGTAGTCTTGCCATATAGCAAACAAGTGCTATAAGCAGCATATAGCCCGCAAGGTGATTGCATAAATACAGCACAAAAGCAAAGCCACATAAGATAACAAGCTTAATAGGACAATCAATAAAGTATATATCAACAAATGCTATGCCCAAAGCCGAAAGATAAAGATAGAGCCCAAACAACACATAGAGAATTTGCACGCCTAAGCTAAGTGGAGGCTTATGTGTTATTTTTCTGTTACGGAGGGCAAATACCGCAATGTAATAGCTAGCAAACAATACGCTCATCACACTTGGTGTATCAAGTAGCGCATAAAGATATTCTACAAGGCTAAATGGTGCAAACCTGATATTCAAACAAGCCAATATTACAGATAAAATAACTAGTACATAGCGCAATGGAAGTTTTCTTAAGATAAACAGCATAAACGCTAGCACAATGAGGTTATAAAACACAATCCCAATCACTGCGCACCCTTTGTTGTGGCTTTTTCACGCTTAGGTGGCAAGGAGTTGGCATTTTGTATCGCTTGTGCGAGGTAGGATTTTGGAATCAAAAGGCTTCGTATATGTGTGCGCCCATAAGTGTAGGCAATATGTATGCTAGATTCTGTGAGTGCAACACTTGGATAGGAAACTTCTGTAGGCAGATTATCAAGGCGCATAAGCGGCACAAAGACTGTGCGCGGACCTACAAGCGAGCTTTTATCTAGCACATAAAGCCACAACTCCTCTCGCCCCTTTTGATTATGTAATAGCAGCACAGAATCTAGCGCATTAAAAACGATTGAGGAGGCAGTGTGGTTGGTAAGGTTGCTTGGTTTTGGCTCTTGGCAGAGAAGTTCTGTCTCTAGTGTGCAAAAACTTGTTTGCATAGTGCCTACATTATAGTTACGATACACGCCAAAAGCTTGTGTAGTGTTAAGTGGTGTAAAGCTTGGTTGTAGCTTAGAGGTGGCTTTTGTGCCGATTGTATCAAGTGGCTTTGTGATATGCTCTAGCTGTAGATCTTGACTAAAATGCAGCAAAAGAGGGAATTTTCTTGCAAGCTCGTGATAAACAGGCAAAATAAAGCCTCCATCATCAAGTAGCAATGGGTGGGAGCGTACAAGGGAAGAGAAATTTATAAAGGGGCTTAGGGTAAGCTCTTTTTGGAAGTGTAGCTGCTGCAATGTGTCATCAAAAAGAAGCCAATAAATTTTGCTTGTTGCCCAGCCACCCATACTCACACCAACCACAAACAAATGCACCCTGCCTTGCGTGTCTAAAAAACTCACTGGATTACCGAGCTTGTGGATAAATTTGCCACTTAAGCGTGAGAGTTCTTTGGGCGTTAGGATTGCACGTGGCTCGCTCCAGCGTGGTGCACAAGGGTAAGGTTTTACAGGATTTTGGCTTATTTGTAGTGGATTTTTGCGGGTTGTTTGTGAATCTTGTGGAGCGTGCTGTGGATTTTGGCTTGTGTATGACACGCTTGTTTTGCCGCATTTTTGACCAGAATCTTGCACAAAAAAGCTTTGATAGATTGCAACATCGCTTGCTCCCTCTCTGCTTCCTGCAAAATACAACACCATAAATGGTTTTTGAGGATTATTGAGTGCAAGAATCGTGCTTGCGTGTGCGCTATTTTGCGCGTTTGGTACATCAAAATAAAGAGGCTCTAAAAATTCTGCAGAAAAGGAGGTGTTAGAATCCAATAGATTAGATTCTATGATAAAACGAGCCTTCGTACCGGTTTTTTGATAGAAACACTGCAAGGATATTGCACTAAATACAACAAGAAGTATAATAAAAAATATGTAAGGTTTATATCTAAGCATTTCGCACAAAACGTTCTAAACGCACTATGCCTTCTTGTATGTCTTTAGTACTACAAGCAAAGCTAAAGCGCACAAAGCCCTCCATTCCAAACGCACTTCCTGGCACAAGCGCAATGCCTTCATCTTGTAAAATCTTTTTGCAAAACTCCATAGAATCTCCACCAAGCACATCGCCAATATTAATAAAAAGATAAAATGCACCTTGTGGTGGCAGCACAGATAAAGGCGCAATAGCATTGATCCCTTCACACGCCAAATCACGACGTTGCAAAAAAGTTTGACGCATAGATTCTATGTCTGCATCTACTTTGCTACTAAGCGCAACAATAGCGGCTTGCTGCGTGATAGAATTGATATTTGAAGTACATTGGGATTGGAGATTAGCCATAAGCTTAATAAGTTTTGTATCCGCACAGGCTAGATAGCCCATACGCCAGCCTGTCATTGCCACAGATTTACTAAGTCCATTGATTGTGATTGTGCGTTCAAACATATCAGAATTAATCGCACCAACAGAGACAAACTCGCCCTCATAAATCAATTTTTCATAAATTTCATCGGCAATCACAATAATATCACTCCCTTTTAGCACTTCTGCCAATGCTTCTAAATCGCTTCGTGAATAGATCATTCCTGTTGGGTTTGATGGGGTTGTCAGCACAAGAGCTTTGGTTTTTTTTGTGATATGTTTGCTTAGAGTTTCTGGGGTGAGCTTAAACTGGGTGCTAGCGGTGGTTGGTATAAAAACATTCCTACCGCCGCTATATGTTACAAGCTCAGGATATGTAACCCAAAACGGAGCGGGAATAATTACCTCATCACCAGAATCTATAATAGCTTGAAAAACATTGAACAATGATTGTTTTGCCCCATTACTTACAAGAATCTGATTGGGCGTGTAGGTAAGATTGTTTTCTCTCTTTAGCTTTTGTGCTATGGCTTCGCGCAATTTAGCGTTCCCAGCTACAGGAGTGTATTTAGTATATCCAGAATCTAAGGCTTCCTTAGCAGCCACCTTAATGGGTTCAGGTGTGTCAAAATCCGGCTCCCCAGCCGAAAAACTCAAAATATCGCGCCCTTGTGCTTTAAGCTCGGAAGCAAGAGTGGAAATGGCAATAGTTGCAGATTCTGAAAGGTTTGTTATGCGATTTGAGTAGGTGAAAGTCATCATAGATCCTTGTTGTGGGTTGGGTGAAATTTTAGCAGATTTTACAAAAAAAGGCAGAATCTCCTTAAGCCTGCTTGAATGCCCAAAATTTGCTTATAATATATCCTGTTATTGTATAAAAAATGGCAGCAATGATTTGAGAGATATATTTGTCGATTCCAAAATAGCGGTGGCTTATGATAAGCACGATTAGATTAACAAGAAATGCAATACCCATTGCTACACCAAAGCGCAAAAAATCCTGTTTATGAGAGTTTGTGGATTTGAAAGTGAATTTTTTGTTGAGTATATAGGAATTTAAAATCCCAATAACATAGCTAACGAAATTAGCAATCTCTGGCATAACACCAAACCACATAAGCCCAAACATAATTGTCCAGCATAAAATAGTATTAAAACCACCAACAATCCCATACAACACTGCCGAGTTATTAAGTAGTTTTTTAAACTTCAATGCTATTGCCTTTTGGTGGATTTAACTTATCGCAACTGCTTTTTCGAACTCTATAGCCTTTTGGTTTTCTTGTGTGGTAATGATTTCATACGCATCAGCCTGACTTAAAAGCTTTTGAGTGAGCATTGAATTGAGCTTGTGGCTTCCGGCAAATGAGATATAACTCCCCAATAAAGGGATTCCAAGAATCGCCATATCACCGATTGCATCAAGAATCTTATGTCGCACAAACTCTTCATTATAGCGCAAACCTTCTTTGTTCATAATGCCAACTTCATCTAAGACAATGCAATTGTTAAGATTGCCACCTTTAGCAAGCCCAAGTGATCGCAAATGATTGACTTCTTGCAGGAAGCCAAATGTTCGGGCTTTGGCTATCTCTTCGACATAGGCTTTTTTTGAAAAAGTGAATTTGTATGTTTGCTTGCGAATGGCAGGGTGTTTAAAATCAATCTCGAAGTCAAAAATAGTTTTCGCACTTGGCTCTAAACGCACAAACTTATCACCATCGCGCACTTCTATGGGTTTTTTTATCTCAACGAGTTTGCGTGGGGTATCAAACTCTTTAATCCCAGCTTCATCAAGGAGCATACAATATGCTATGGAGCTGCCATCCATAATTGGGACCTCCTCGTTGTCAAGAGTAATTTTGAGATTATCTATCCCATAAGCATAGACTGCCGACATAAGATGTTCTATTGTCGAAATCCGCGCATCACCTTTGCCAATTACGGTTGCCATTGTAGTATCGATGATATATTCTGGTGTTAGTGGGATACTTATGCCAAGATCACTTCGATAAAAGACAATGCCGCTATCTGGCTCTAATGGCTCTAGTATAATCGTTACTGGAACACCTTTATGTAGCCCGATCCCTGTAAGCTCAACTTTTTGTTTAATACTTCTTTGTTTCATAGCAGCTCCTTTACCAGAATCTTACCACTATTTTTGATAATGATTTTTAAATGGCTATTTGCATTGAGTTTGGCAATGATTGTTTCTTGGAGCATTTCTGTGCCAAAACGAATATGTCCAGATTTAAGGTTGCGCATAATCAAAAATTCTCCGCCCACCTCAATAGCCCCCTCACAATCGCCAAAAATCGTAACATTGCCCGATGTGCTTATATGCGCACCATTTGCCACATCACCCAAAATTACAATATCGCTTTGTGTGTAAATCTCTTCTCCACTGCGCACTTTGTGAATAATTTTTGGGGATATGGTGCTAGCTACGGTGGTATCAGCGTTTGGAGCTTTGGATCCTGAGGAATTGGATTCTAAGGAGACAGAATCTAGATCTTCTATTTTTGTAATTCTACCTTCAGGTAATGCACCAACAATATAACATAACCCCAAATCCACACATAATGCTTGCAATTTTTTATCTAAAGGCGAGTCAAAATGCAGTACAAAAGCGCGCAAAACAGAAGCATTTTTGGTAATGAACGCGCTGTACTCCTCATTGCTACCTTCGTGAAAGCTTAATATTTGCTGACGTTTTTGACGTGTTTTCATTCTTTAGATTCTATGGCTCTCTTTGCGTTCTCAAAAATATCAGTGATATTGTTTTTTATCCAACGTTCATCAAGCCATTCGGTATTGCGTACATTCTGTCCTTGAACAAGCATACCAAAATGCACGTGATCACCAAATGCCCAACCACTCTGCCCACTAATACCTACCACATCACCCATATCCAATACTCCATCTTGAGGTGCTACAAAGCTATCAAGATGTGCATATAAGCTAGCAAGTCCAAAGCCATGATAGAGAATTGCGGTATTGCCATACACGCCAAGCTTTCGCTCCATAATAATCTTACCACTATTTGGTGCTAGAATATTGTCGTTTTTTACGCTTGCTATATCAAGCCCCAAATGAATAGACTGGCTTGTTTGTCCTTTGTCATTAACATAGGTGCGCTTATCACCAAAGCGCCCTACAACTGCATAGCCTTTAAGTGGCACAAATTTTTTCCAAGATGTAGGGCTTGAAAAAGTACTTGCATAATGTTTGTCATATTCTTGCAGGGCGTTAGTAATAGTCTCTTCATCTTTTAAGCGGATTTGTTCATTGATATACACAAACTTCTCGAAATTCGTGTTAAACTCTTCAAATTCAGAATCTGGGTAGATTTCGCGTACTTCTGCAATAAGAGAATCCATTTTTTGCGCTAGAAAGTCTTCTTGGAGTGTGATTGTAGAATCAAGATAGCGCGGCGATGTATTTTTAATAAAAGGGATTGTGGCGCGTTGGGTGTTGAATGCTGTATCGGTGGCTTGGATTCTGCAAATAAAACTTTGGTTTGCAATAGGCCAAGCAACAATTGCCGCATAGTAGCCGTCTTTGATAAAAGAAAAAGGGATAAAAGTATTTGTGCCATTGCTTATGGTAATTTCTTTAATATCTATACTATCTACACTAAAAACCACAAGTGCGCTACCACCGTAGCTAATCGCATAAGAGTGTGCTAGAATCTCAATATTTGGGGCTTTGGTGTTGATGACAAAATCTATAGTTTTTGTGAAAGTCGCACCACTAAAGAAGTTTGCATTACTCCAATCAGAAACAGCAATCTCATAGCGAATCTTTGAACCATTTGGCAAATCGATATCGGGCTTTGGCAACCAAATTTTTAGACTTTCTGGACGATTAATAATTGTTTCTTCTTTTTCTAATATTACGACATTACCCTCTGTTGTAGCTTTGATTTTATAAGATTTGATTTTTTTGCTACTTTCTACTTCAAGTGCGATTCTGCGCTCTGGATTCCACGCGACTTTATCAGCGATAGGTACAGAGGTAGTAGGGTTGATATATAAGAATGTCTCCATTTTCATCGGTTCGCTTTTGAACACATCAAGCATAGAGACAAAATACCCACCAAGCAATACCACTATAACAGCAAGGACAAGCTTAACGATTTTAGAGCCTTCCATAATGCTACACCTCTGAACGAGGGTCAGCGATTTTGCCACAAATTGCAGAATATGCTACCACGGCAGAGTTTGCAAGATAAACCTCTGAAGTGCGCGATCCCATACGCCCGATAAAATTACGATTGGTTGTGGAGATGCATCGTTCATTATCGCCCAAAATTCCCATATAGCCTCCAAGACAAGCGCCACAAGTAGGATTAGAGATAAGCGCCCCAGCATCTAGCAAAATATCGACATAGCCAAGTTCTTGGGCTTGTTTGTAGATTTTTTGTGTTCCAGGAGTAATGATTAGACGCACATCGGGGTGGATTCTGCGGTTTTTTAGTATTTCTGAAGCAATTTTTAGATCGCTCAAACGTCCATTCGTACAGCTCCCTATAAAGGCTTGGTCGATTTTGAGATTCTCTTTTTGTGCTTGCGATATGGGCTTACCATTGCTTGGTAAAAATGGGTATGCCACAAGTGGTTCCATAGAACTTACATCAATGTGTAAAACTTTGCTGTATCGTGCATCTTTATCGCTTTGAAAAAATCGTGGCTCTGCTCGCAGTGCGCCATTTTGCTTTGCTCTTGTGGCTAGAAACTCCTTTGTTATATTATCTGGCGCAATAATGCCATTTTTGGCTCCGGCTTCTATTGCCATATTGCAAAGCGAGAATCTATCATCCATACCAAGATGGGCTATCGTATCGCCACAAAACTCAAGTGCCTGATACAGCGCGCCATCAACGCCAATTTGCCGAATGACCTCTAAAATCAAGTCTTTACCATAGACGCCTTTTGCCGGCTTACCACTAAAAACTACCTGTATAGATTCTGGGATTTTAAACCAATTTTTTCCAGTAATCATAGCATAAGCAAGATCGGTGCTTCCCATACCCGTGCTAAATGCCCCGAGTGCTCCGTGTGTGCAGGTATGGGAGTCTGCACCAATAATAACATCACCACTTACGACTAATCCCTTTTCTGGCAAAAGCGCGTGCTCAATCCCCATATCACGCTCATCAAAAAAGTACTTTAGATTGTGTTTTTTGGCGAAATCACGGCTGATACGTGCTTGGTTTGCTGAAGCAATATCCTTTGCAGGGATAAAGTGATCCATAACAATACAAAAATTATCTGGACTTGCAAGCTGTTTTGCTCCGCTACGCTCAAAGGCTTTGATAGAGAGTGGCGTGGTGATGTCGTTGCCTATAACCATATCAATATGAGATTCTACAATATCCCCTGCTACTACTTCTTTCTCACAATGTGCCGAAAAAATCTTTTCTGTAATTGTCTGCCCCATACCAAAAACTCCAAATGCGGTAAAAATGAATCAAAATTATACAACAAAACTATCCGCTTATTAACGTGTATTTTTGGTTTTTTGGTTATAATTGCGCCTTTGTGGTGAGTGAGATTTCGGTGGCTTGGTGTTATGGTTTTGTATTGTTTTTAGCGATTTCTTTGTTAAGGAGAGTGTTTGAAACAAGAAGATGCGATTTTTGTCGCTGGACATAGGGGATTGGTTGGTTCAGCTATTTTGGAGGAGTTGCGCACTCAAGGTTACTACAACATCATCACACGCACGCGTAGCGAGCTTGATCTAAGCGATATGAACAGTGTGGATACATTCTTTGCTAAAACGCGTCCCAAATATGTATTTGTGGCAGCGGCAAAAGTAGGGGGGATTCTTGCAAACAATACCTATCGCGCTGACTTTTTATACCAGAATCTTGCTATTCAAAATGCAATAATCTATAGTGCTTACAAGTACAACGTAACAAAGCTACTCTTTTTGGGGAGCTCTTGTATCTATCCAAAGCTTGCCCCTCAACCCATTCCAGAATCTGCCTTATTAACCAGCGCGTTAGAATACACAAACGAACCCTATGCTATAGCAAAAATTGCAGGACTTAAGCTTTGCGAAAGTTTTGCATTACAATATGGCTGCAATTTTATTAGTGTTATGCCGACAAATCTGTATGGAGAAAACGATAATTTCAACCTTGAAACTTCTCATGTTTTACCAGCTTTATTACGAAAAATACATCTTGCAAAACTCTTACAAATAGGCGATATCAAAGCCATAGAATCTGATGTGCAAAAATCTGGTAAGGAGCTTATGTCATTTTTAGATACTTTTGGTATAACAAAAGATCGTGTGTGTGTGTGGGGAAGTGGAGAGGTGCGCCGTGAGTTTTTACACACTAAAGATATGGCACGAGCGAGTGTATTTGTGATGCAATCAATAGATTTTCCTATGCTTGCTACGCTTGCAGTGCAAGAAGGTACAAATACCAACAAAGAGTCGCAAGAAGTGCGCAATACCCATCTAAATATTGGGTATGGAAGCGATATTACTATACGAGAGCTTGCAGAGCAGATACGTTCTATTGTCGGATTTAAGGGCGAACTTTATTTTGATATCAGCAAGCCAGATGGCACACCTCAAAAACTTATGGACTCAAGCAAAATCAACGC
Source organism: uncultured Helicobacter sp. (assembly GCA_944323645.1). Lineage (GTDB taxonomy): Bacteria > Campylobacterota > Campylobacteria > Campylobacterales > Helicobacteraceae > Helicobacter_B. Next base: position 24,023 of record CALUTE010000022.1, read on the forward strand.
ACTTGGTTGGCGCGCACAAATCACATTAGAAGAAGGTATTAAGCAAGTGTATGCACGATACTGTGCTGCTACTTTGGGCTAGATTCTAGGCTTGACAAGAGCTGGTGCGATCTTAAAATATGGATTGATTTTTGCTTACCTAAGCCATATCTTGTTTTTGGAGTTATGGCGTGCGTATCGAGTATGGACTTTCGACAACTTCTCTCTCTTCACTTTTAAAAGAAACAATGCCGCAAAATTCCAAAAACCTAAAAGACGCTTCAGACACCAACAATAATAGTGTATCAGAAGAAATGCGTACTTCCAACACGCACGCTGTCAAAAATACTTTGGAGGATCAAACATTAGATGTGCTAGATTCTGCCTTGGCTGTTATGCCAAATGAGGAGCGTCAAACGTTTGGGTTGGAGATTCTTGAGAAAATGAGTGATGAGGAGTATGAGGCATTTGAGCGAGCAAGTACGGGTATGAGTGATATAGAAAAAATGGCAGCAGCCCAAGCGCTCTATGTTTTCACAGATTTTTATAAACAGTATCAAGAAAATGACAATACAGAACCTCATGATAATGTTAAAATCCAGAAAAACCCCTATTTCAACTCTAAACAAGATTTTATCAAACGCTATAAAGCATTCTATAATGGCGCGCAAGAGGTCAATATTTTAAGCTAAATTTGCTACAATAGCCCAAAAATAACTAAACTATTTCTCAAGGAATCCTATGGCAGAAACAATGGTTAAACTCAAAGAGTATGATAGTGCCCCAGATTTTACTCTGCCTGATGCGCAAGGGGTAGCGGTTGGGCTAAAAGATTTTGATGATAAGATTGTTGTGTTGTATTTTTACCCAAAAGACAATACGCCCGGCTGTACGATAGAAGCCGTAGATTTTAGTGCGCTGCTTGCAGAATTTAGCGCAAAAAATGCAGTGGTACTAGGCGTAAGCCCAGATACTCCCAAATGCCATCAAGGCTTTATTGCCAAGCAGAATCTGCGACATATTCTTTTAAGCGATACCACAAAAGAAGTGGCAAGTGCGTATGGTGCGTATGGCAAAAAGATGATGTATGGCAAAGAGGTTATGGGAATCATTCGATCTACATTTATTATCAAAAATAGGCAAATTATCAAGGCAATGTACAATGTTAAAGCCAAAGATCACGCTAAAGCCGTACTTGCTATGTTATAGATTGACTATATGCTATTTTGATGTGATTGAGGCTAGGAGTGAAGCCATATAATCTACTTCTTTTGAGTATTCATCAACCATTGTATTATGCATTGTATTTAGATAATGATTTGGTGTATGCACAAACCATTGATGAAAAACCATCATCTGCACTCCCTCGTATGTATAATACTCTAAAGGAACGTAAGGAAACCATCAATAATATCTACTATGCAAATGGACCGGGTAACCTTAGTGCGTTAAAACTTACCCACACTTTTTTGCACACTTGGGCAATTGCAGAAAATGTGAAGTTATATGCAGCAGAGAGTTTTGCACTATTGCCAGATAGTTTTATTTATGCCTTCGGCAAAAAATATTTTACAAAAAGTAGCAGCACCACTACCCAAGAAACACTAAGACAGAAGATTTATGCACTTTTGTATGCGCAAGAATCTAGCCTTAAGCAGAATCTAAAAGACACAAAGAGTTTGATACCACATAGCTTGCAAACAAACGCATCTAATAATAATTTATCCACCTTGCAAGCGCAATTATTAGCAGAGGTGGCGAGCAGCATTACGTGTGTGTTGCTTACCAAGCCACCACCACATTTGTTTTTTGAGCCACCACAAGTTCTGCCAAAAGCCTATTTTTGTCTACCTTGCGAGCCGCTTTATATCTTACCACCACTTTGATTATTTGGAATCTGAATCGTTTTGTGTTTGAGAAATTGTCATTGCAAGAAGATGCAAGGAGGTTTTGTTGTGATCTTTGGGTTTTTAGATTTTCTAAAGCCAAAGAATCTCATAATAATCTATAGAATAGATTCTCTATACAGAGCCTTCGGCACAATACAGAGAATCTAAAACTGCATAGACTCACTTCTGGATTTAATTGTTTTAACAAAAAAGCGATTTAGTTTGTAACTAGTGTAAGGAAGTACTATGTATAACCCACAAATACGCAAACTTATAGTTTATCTTGCATTTATGAGTATTGTGATCGCTCTTGGTGCTAGCATTATGAGTGCTAAAAGCTCTAACTTTGGTAAGCCCAAGATAGAAGCTGACTTGGGAGTACAGCAAAATGCCTGCAATAATGGCTATGGGTTTTCTTGTTTTCAGGTAGCACACAGGGTTATTAACGATAATTTTGAGCTTGGACGAGCATATTATTATCGGGCGTGTATGCTTGGATTTCAAGAAGGTTGTGATGAATTTGCCAAAATAAGCGATACGCCCGATATGCTATATTATAAATATTGGCAACTTTGGGATCGTGAAAAGCGATTGTACAAAAAGCAGCAACAAATGCCATGGTATAGATAATATCACTACAGATCTTGCCGATACTCTAGAGCTTAGATTCTATATCATTTTGTAATCTAAGCAGATTGAATAGCTGGTACAATTGAGAATTAGCTGATGATTCAGATAGATTCTTCCCAATTTTTGCCACACCATAGTTTTTTAGCAAAAACCAGTTTCCTAAGAAGCCTGCAAAGCCATAATAAACTTCAACTTTACTTTATTTTTCTAAAGAGATGGCACTTTTACATTTTTGATGTGATCTCAAATCGGTTACTTAAGCTACGAACTCATAAGATTAGATTTTTATAAAGAAGTCAATTTAAAGTCAGTAAGTGGCGGAGCGGACGGGGCTCGAACCCGCGACCCCATGCGTGACAGGCATGTATTCTAACCAGCTGAACTACCGCTCCAAAATTACAATAAACTAAGAGATCACTCAAGTGATTACGCTTGCAATGGTGGTCGCTACAAGACTCGAACTTGTGACATCCACCTTGTAAGGGTGGCGCTCTACCAGCTGAGCTAAGCGACCAAGAGAATCATACAAAAAAGAGAAAAAGTGGTGACCCCTAGGGGATTCGAACCCCTGTAGCCACCGTGAAAGGGTGGTATCCTAACCGTTAGATGAAGGG
>CALUTE010000023.1 GCA_944323645.1 uncultured Helicobacter sp.
ATTCTGGTAGATTCTGGTAGATTCTGGTAGATTCTGGTAGATTCTGGTAGATTCTGGTAGATTCTGGTAGATTCTGGTAGATTCTGGCGCACTCTTACGAGCACGCCAGAATCTACTGATAAAGAGCCCCAATGCCAACTCTCCATAGAACAAGCCTATAATGCAAAATTCTTGATCTTATCAAACTCTAAATAGCGATACACTTTATTAGTGTTGCCTCCAAGTTTTTGTGGAACAATTTGCAAATATTCCTCTACGCTTGGAAGTCGTCCAAGTTTTGCACACACCGCGCCAAGCTCTGCACTTCCCAAATACACTTGTGCGCCCTTGCCCATACGATTATCAAAATTTCTAGTAGAAGTTGAAAATACTACTGCATTATCTTTTACACGGGCTTGATTTCCCATACAAAGGCTACAACCAGGAACTTCAACCCTCGCACCAGCAGCACCAAAAAGACTAAAATATCCTTCGTCTGTGAGTTGCTTGGAATCCATCTTAGTAGGTGGCACAAGCCAGGTTCGTGTAAGACTCTGCCCTTCATTTTTCATAATCTCACCAAAAGCTCTAAAGTGTCCAATATTTGTCATACAACTACCAATAAACACCTCATCAATTTGCTTTGGACGCTTAGAATCTGCGAGAATCTCACCCAAAGTTGCTACATCATCAGGATCATTTGGACAAGCCAAAATTGGCTCTTTGATCTCACTTAAATCAATCTCAATCACTGCTGCATATTCTGCATCTTTATCAGCCTTCAAAAGCACGGGGTTATTTATCCACTCTCTCATTTTTTCAGCACGTCGCGCAAGAGTTTTAGCACTCTCATACCCATCTTTTATCATCGCATTAATGAGGGCAATATTAGATTCTAGGTATTCAATGATTGGCTCTTTGTTAAGCGCAATCGTACAAGCTGCCGCACTTCTTTCTGCACTCGCATCACTTAGCTCAAATGCCTGTTCAACCTTAATATCCTCTAACCCTTCGATTTCAAGAATCTTACCACTAAAGATATTTTTCTTATTTTGTTTTGGCACAGTAAGCAAGCCTTTTTTAATCGCATAATAAGGAATAGCATTAACCAAATCACGCAAAGTAATCCCTGGATTCATCTTTCCTTTAAAACGAACAAGAACAGATTCTGGCATATTTAATGGCATAGAACCAGTAACAGCAGCAAATGCTACAAGCCCACTCCCTGCAGGAAAGCTAATGCCTATCGGGAAGCGCGTATGAGAGTCTCCTCCTGTGCCCACTGTATCTGGCAAACAAAAGCGATTAAGCCAAGAATGGATAACACCATCTTTTGGTCGTAATGCTACACCACCACGACTTGTCATAAAATCAGGCAAGCTCGCGTGCAAGCTCACATCAGCGGGTTTTGGATATGCTGCAGTATGGCAGAAGCTCTGCATTACAAAATCTGCGCTATAGCTAAGGCTTGCTAGCTCTTTTATCTCATCTCGAGTCATTGCACCGGTTGTGTCTTGTGATCCAACTGTTGTTGCGATAGGTTCGCAGTACTCGCCCGGTCGTACGCCTTCTTTACCACAAGCGCGTCCTACCATTTTTTGTGCTAGACTGAAGCCCTTAGAGCTAGATTCGGGTTGCTGCGGTTTGGCAAACACATCTGACTCACCAAGCCCCAAAAATTTGCGCGCTTTATTGGTAAGACCGCGCCCGATGATAAGAGGTATTCTTCCGCCTGCGCGTATTTCATCAAAAATAGTATTTGGTGTGAGGCTAAAGGTGCTTACCACTGCACCATTTTTGAGAATCTCACCACTATAAGGCTTTAAGGTAATAATATCGCCTTCTTTTAGATTATCCACATTTGCGACAACTGGCAAACAACCACTATCTTCACAAGTGGCAAAGAAAATAGGTGCAATAATGCCCCCAATTACAAAACCACCGCTTTTTTTGTTGGGCACATAGGGTATTTCATTACCAAAATGCCACACAATCGAGTTGCAAGCAGATTTTCTACTGCTTCCAGTTCCTACCACATCGCCCACATACACAACACTAGCATCGTTATCTTTGGCAATTTTTTTGATATTTTCTATGCGTGCTTCGTAGTTTTCTACGCGGGATTTTAGCATTGCTTTTGCGTGCAAAGGAATATCACTTCGCGTGAAAGCATCACTTGCTGGACTTAGATCATCAGTATTGGTTTCGCCATCAATTTTTAGAACTGCAAGCTTGATTTCTTTAGGCAATTCATCTTTTTGCAAAAACCATTCAGCATTTGCCCAAGAATCTATGATCTCCTTTGCTAGAGGAGATGTTGAGCTCATAGCAGCAATACTATCAAATGCATCATATACTAAAAGTGTATGTTTTAATCCATTAGCCGCGATTTTAGCGACATTGCTATCGCTAGAGTTTAATGCCTTGATAAGATATGGGACATTATAGCCACCAAGCATTGTTCCAAGTAATTTTGCAGCAAGCTCAGGCGTGATTGTGGCGCATTTTTTGCCATCAATAATATCACCCAAAAACTCTGCTTTAAGCTTTGCGCCATCATCCACTCCCGGGCTCACACGATTTATCAATAAATCAAGTGCAATTTCTTGCTGATCTTTAGGCGCACTAGAATCTAGTAAAATCTTAATGACAGCACTTGTATCAGCTGGGGTCAGTGGCAGTGGCGGGATACCTTCTTGTTGTCTTTCTTGTAGGGCTTTATTGTAAGCTGTGATAAAATCTTGCATAAGCTTTCTCCTTGTTTAGATTCTTTTCCCTATTTTGGGGTTCCAAACACATTCGATGTTGATTGCTTTTGGATTATTTTAGTATAGCAAATCTTATGCTTATCATATGTTTAATTATTTATTAACTTTTTCTAGCTGTTTCAAAAATTTGCACATCACTAATAATTTTTGTCTTCTAATAGCTTATCTAATGCGCATTAAGCTTGTAGCCAACTCCGCGTACGGTTTCTATGCGTTCTCCAAATTTCCCAAGCTTACTACGCAATGCATTGATATGCATATCCACCGTCCTTGTCTCACTTACATATTCATTGCGATCCCATACAATTTCAAGTAATTCATCACGTGTAAATGTCCTATCTGGGTTCTTGAGCAAAAAGGCAAGCAACTCAAACTCACGTAATGTTGTTCTGATCTCTTGACCATCCAGCATAATCGTGCGCCTTTTGGGAGAAAGCAATAAAGAATCTAAAACCAAATCCCCAAAATCCTTGTTTTCACAACGCCGCAGCAAAGCACGGATTCTTGCCAAAAGCTCTAATGCACTAAAAGGCTTTGAAAGATAATCATCTGCCCCCAAATCAAGTCCTCGTATTTTGTCATACTCACTACCAAGGGCACTCAAAATAATCACTGGAATATCTCGTGTTTTTATTTTTTCACGCAAATGTTTTAAGATACTAAGCCCGCTTTCATTGGGCAACATAATATCTAGCACAATAAGGGTAGGAAGCTGTTCTTTTAGTGCATTGTTAAAATCTAGCACACTCTCAAATCCACGTGCTTTTATACGTTGATTTGAGAGTGCATATAATACAAGTTCTAAAATACTACTATCATCTTCTAATACATATACCATATTGTGTACTCCAAAATTGCTTTGATATGCTATTGCTTAAATTTAATATTGTTGTTTCTAATTTTTGTTGGCTAAGATTCTATATGTATTATCCAAATCTTCCGCCAATATAATCCTTGGTTTTTTTATCTTTTGGATCGTTAAAGATTTTTATCGTTGTATCAAATTCCACCACTTCACCAAGTAAGAAAAATGCTGTCTTATCAGAAATTCTGGCAGCTTGTTGCATATTATGCGTAACAATAACAATCGTATATTTTGTCTTAAGTTCATTAATAAGCTCTTCAATCTTTAGCGTTGAAACAGGGTCAAGCGCGCTTGTAGGCTCGTCCATTAAAAGTACTTCAGGATTAATAGCCAAAGCACGCGCTATGCAAAGTCTTTGTTGTTGCCCACCACTTAAACTCAAAGCAGATTTTTTGAGCCGATCTTTTAGTTCTTTCCAAAGTGCTGCACTCTTCAAACAATTCTCTACAATTTCATCAAGCTTATTTTTGTCTTTTATACCATGCGTTTTTGGTCCAAACGTAATGTTATCATACACACTCATAGGAAAAGGGTTTGGCTTTTGAAATACCATACCCACACGCTTTCGCAGAAGATTCACATTGTAGTTATGGTAAATATCCTTGCCATCAAGCATAATTTTGCCCAATACCCTGCAATCTGCAATAAGATCATTCATACGATTCAAACAACGTAAAAGACTTGATTTTCCGCAACCACTAGGACCGATGAAAGCACTTACCTCGTTTCTATTAAGACCAAGGTTGATATTTTTTAGCGCGTGAAAATCACCGTAGTGCAAATCCATATTTTTAATACTAAACACCTCTTTCATACCAACTCCTTGATAAACAAACTACGCCTATGTAAGTGGTGGAGGACTAAATTTCTTAGCAACAAAATGTGAAACCATATTAAGCGCAATAACAAAAACAAGTAAGACCACAGCACTTGCAGCTGCTTCATTAATATAAAGCCCCTCTTGAAGGAGCTGATACACATGCACACTAAGTGTCCTACCAGAATCCATAACAGAAGCTACCTGTGCCACACTCCCTGAAGTATAAAGCAAAGCAGCACTCTCACCCACAATACGTCCAATCGCAAGGATAACACCCGATAACACCCCACTTACAGCACAAGGCAAAATAATGCGAAAAAGCACCACAAGTTTGCCAGCCCCAAGTCCAAAACCAGCTTCCTTATATGTCTGTGGAACGCATTTTAGAGCTTCTTGTGTGTTGCGTAAAATAAGTGGTAAAACCATAATACTAAGTGTCATTGCTCCTGCAATCATTGTAAATGTTCCACTTGCATGCATTACAAAAACCAAAAAACCAAAAATCCCATATACAATCGAGGGAATCCCTGCAAGTGTTTCAGAAGCCATACCAATAGAAACAACAAAATAAGAATCAGATCTCGCATATTCTTGGAGGTAAATTGCGCCCAAAACCGCTACCGGTGCAGAGATAATAAGCGACAAAACCACCATACTCGCGGTATTAATGATGCTTGGCAACATCGAAACATTTTCAGTCGTGTATTTCCACTCAAAAAGACTTGTACTCAAATAAGGTACGCCACTATATAAAATATAACCAACTAATAGACCAAATAATAAAACTGTAACACCTATGCCCATATACACAAAAAACCGCAACATAAGTGAAAGCGCATCGTGATGCTTACAAAACAAAACCATTTCAGCAAAACCATCTTTGCCTTTATTAGCGCAAATGCGCCAAATTTTATGCAACAAATTGCTTTGCTTTATTTTTTGCGTATTTCTGGAGTCCTTTGCCATTTTAATCCTTTAACCCCAAAAGATAATGCAAGTGTAAAATATATATGTAAAATGTATAAGAAAGAAATGTAAAGAATTTGTAAATTTTGCTATCTTGATGTTATCTAGATCATAATCCTTACATACTAAGCCCAAAGAAATACGACAAAAGCTCTGTATCGGCTAGAATCTAGCCGATTTGTATTTTTCGCTCACAATGCTCAATCGTGTTGATTCTGTGTGCAATAATAAGCAGAGTTTTGTTTTTTGCCACATCATAGATTTCGTCCATAATCCTTGATTCGGTTGCAGAATCTAGCGCACTTGTAGCTTCATCAAGCACTAAGATTTCTGGGTCATCATAAATAGCACGCGCGATTCCTATACGCTGCTTCTGACCACCACTAAGCAAAATGCCGCCCTCGCCCACACGCGTATAGATTCCATTATATTCACACAAAAAGTCATAAATATTTGCTTTCTTACACGCTTCTATGACACGCTTTTCATCGAACACACTACCAAAGGTTACATTATCTGCCACACTGCCATCAAAAAGATAAATCGTTTGTGGAATATAGCCTATTTTTTTGCGCCAGCTACGCAAGTTATGATTGTTGATTTCAACACCATCAACAAGTAACGCACCCTTTTGTGGTTTATAGATTCCAATGATAATATCAACAAGCGTGCTTTTACCTGCTCCGCTCGCACCACAAAATGCAACCTTTTCACCTTTTTTTATTGTGAGATTATAATTTGTAAAAATAGGTTTATCTGGAGTGTAAGAAAAATCTATATCTTTTAACTCAATGCTTCTTTCAAAACTGCAGGGCTCATTATCCTCACTTTCTGTATGATATAAGAGATTTTCATAAACTTTTTGCACACAAACTCCATAAAAACCAAGCATATTGTAATTTTGTAAAATCCGATTAACAGAAGGCAGGATTCTATAAAGAGCAAGCGCATACATTGAAATAATAGGTAATACCGCACTTGCAGAATCATAACGCATAAGAATATAAACCACGCTTGCAATAAGAGCGCCAAAACCTATTGTTTCAAGAATAATACGAGGTGTAGGCAAAAGAGTTTGAGTAAGGATATTTGCATCGGTTAGTGTTTGGCTTGCTTGTTCAAATTCTCTATAAACATCTTCTTGATTGCCTTTTAGCTTGATGATTTTAAAGTTACCAAAGGTTTTTGAGATAATTTCGTGAAATTGCGAGCGGTTAGCACTGCTTATTTCGCCCATTTTTTTGATTTTCACACTAATAGTTTTGATGATAAGCACAACCTGAATCCCCAAAATGACACTTAATACAAGCGTCATTTTCCAGCTTGTAACAAGTAGTAGCACATACAATAATATAATTGTAAAAACTTCTGAAAATAATTGCAACAGATTCTGTACATAAAAAGAAGCATTCAATGATTCACTGGTGATATTGTTGCGGATATTATCTGTCTTTTTACGCGTAAAATCCACATAGTTTAGCTCCACCGCCTTGCAAAAAAGCCGATACGCAAAAAAGTGGTACTTTCTAAAAGCAAAGCGGTTTAACGCGTAATTGTAAGAAATTGCATACACAATACGAAAACAATAAAATGCAATAAGCGCTATGCTAAAAAAAATCATAAATTGTAGAGTACTTGAACACTTAAGCCATTCATAAATCATTGTCGTAATTTGTTGCGAAAAAATCAAATCAGGATTTGACGCAAACGCGATATAGGGCATAATCACACTAATACTAAAAGTCTCAATCACCGAAAAAAGCAATGTCGCACAAAACAACACAAGCAAAATCACTTTATCGCGTCTTGTCAGCATAGCGCGCAGTTTTGCGATATTATTCATTATATTAGGCTTTCTTAGATATGGCTAGATTCTTAGATGACGTGGCGTGTTTTTGCATAGCTTTGGCTTTTTTTACGCTTTTGTGGCAAGCTTGTATCAGTGCGCCGCGCACAGCCCGAGATTCTAGCACGCTTAAACCCTCTGCCGTTGTACCACCCGGTGTTGTTATCGTATCAATAATTTCTTGCGGGCTTGTATTTTGCAACAAAGCGCCTACTCCTTCAAATGTCTTTTGCACAAGCGTGGCAGAATCTTTACGCAAAAGTCCCTCTCGCACACCAGCATCAATCAAGGCTTGGGCAATAAGCGCAAGAAAAGCACTAGCACTACCACTTGTAGCAATCGAACTATCAATAAGTGCCTCGCTTCCGACAAACACAACACTGCCAAACGCCTCACAAATCGTGCGCGCCTCAAGCATATCCATATCTACTCCAAAGGCAGCAGTAGCGCTAAGTGCGCACTGCGCACCGATATTTGGCATAAGACGTATTAAGGCTTTAGAATCTATAAAGCTAGCTAAAGTAGCTATTGATACACCGGCAAGAACGCTGTATAAACTCTTTGCTCTGCCTTTGTAGCAAAAGCTACTAAGCCCATAGGGCTTAATGCAAAGTAGCACAATCTTGCCTTCGACATCTATAAGTAAGGGTTTATTTGGCATACTAGATTCTAAAGGAATAGCCTTTGCATTTTGTAATTGATGCTGCTCAATAAAGGCTTTAGCCTTGCGCACATCGCGCCCACAGATTTCAAGACAAAACGTACCGCTAAGCCCTCTAGCGATTGCGCCCGCCATATTGCCGTACCCAATTATCAATATTGTTTGCACATCAATCCCTAACTCTTTTTGGCATTGTAGGCATTTACCAAAACTTCAAAACTCTCATCAAAATAATAAATGTTCTCTGCGCCCATTTCTACAAGATAAGAAGCATATACTGATGCGGTATAACCACTATAGCAATAAAGTATATAGGGTGTTTGCGAATTCTGTAGAATCTCAAAAGAAAGCGATTGAAAATCTGGCATAGGAAAATTACGCGCACTATCGATGTGTCCCTCTTTATAATTTTCATATTCGCGTAAATCAATCCATTGGGCATCTGGCAGGGTGGATTCCAATGTAGCAATATCGGCTGAAAAAATAGGTTTTCCTAAACTAGGGTGGATAGGCTGCATATGTATCCTTGCATTATTATAGGGTTGCGAAATATAGCAGAAAATGCGAAAAAAAACAAGATGAAAGCTAAAAGCAGCCTATTGAATTTGCCCCTCTGTCTGTATTTATGTCATATAAAAAGATAACAAAGTCTGTGATCACCGACTATATGAATATTATGTTTTGGTATTTTTGAATTATATGGGTTTTATGGTTGCTGCATTATGAATTGTAGTGTTATAAGTTCTGGAGTAAGCACCCCAGAATCTTATCACACTTCTTTATTCAACCTCTGCATCAATAACATCATCATCTTTCTTCTTTTTACCCTCCTGCTTGCTATCTTGTGCATTTTGAGCACTTTCTTTGGCATACATTGCCTCTGTAAGTTTGTGGCTCACTTCTGTAAGAGCTTTTACTTTTTCGTCAATCTGCTCTTTTGTTGCATTCTCATCTTTAAGAACATTTTTTAGATCTTCTAGAGCAGTGTTAATTTTTTCTGCCTCACCAGATTCTAACTTATCTTTCATTTCACCCAATGTTTTTTCAGTCTGATATACAAGAGAATCTGCCATATTTCGCGATTCTATCGCACCCTTACGTTTCGCATCTTCCTCTTTGTGGAGTTCAGCATCTTTGACCATTTTTTCAATTTCAGAATCTGAAAGCCCACTAGAACCTGTAATTTTTATCTCTTGCGACTTGCCACTTACTTTATCTTTAGCAGAAACCGTGAGGATACCATTTGCATCAATATCAAAAGTAACTTCAATCTGTGGTACACCCCTAGGAGCTGGTGGAATACCCTGCAAATCAAAATTACCAAGCAATTTATTATCTTTAGCAAGCTCGCGCTCACCCTGCAAAATACGAATTGTTACAGCGGGCTGATTATCCTCTGCTGTTGAGAAAGTTTGTGTTCTCTTAGCAGGAATTGTCGTGCTGCGCTCAATTACTCGTGTCATCACACCACCTAACGTCTCGATTCCAAGACTTAAAGGCGTTACATCAAGCAATAACATATCCTTAACATCACCTTTTAGGACACCACCTTGTATCGCTGCACCAACTGCCACAACCTCATCAGGATTAACAGATTTGTTCAAATCTTTGCCAATAAATTCTTTGACACGATCTTGTACTTTTGGAATTCTTGTAGAACCACCAACCATAACCACTTCACTAATATCACCCTTACTAAGTCCTGCATCTTTGATAACAGAATCAATCTTTGCAATCGTCTCTTCAATCAAATCATCAATTAAGCTTTCGAACTTTGCGCGTGTAAGCTTTTTTACAAAATGCTTAGGACCACTTGCATCCGCTGTGATAAAAGGAAGATTGATTTCAGTTTCTTGCGCACTACTTAACTCTTTTTTTGCATTTTCTGCTGCGTCTTTTAAGCGTTGGAGTGCCATTATATCCACTTTAATATCTATGCCACTCTCATCTTTAAATTCTTTAGCTGCCCAATCAATAATTCTGTTATCAAAATCATCACCTCCCAAAAAAGCATCACCACCAGTAGCAAGCACCTCTACGACATTATCGCCAGTTTCTAGCACCGTAACATCAAATGTCCCACCACCTAAGTCATAAACCATAATCTTTTCAGATTCTTTTTTATCAAGTCCATAGGCAAGCGCTGCAGAGGTTGGTTCATTGATGATACGCAACACATTTAGCCCTGCGATTGTCCCTGCCTCTTTGGTCGCTTTACGTTGTGCATCATTAAAATACGCTGGCACAGTGATCACTGCTTCAGTTACACTCTCCCCCAGATAGCTTTCTGCATCTTCTTTTATTTTCATCAAAATCTTTGCTGAAATTTCTTGTGGTGTATAGACTTTATCTGCTATTTCTACTGCACACGCGCCATTTCTATCAATAATTTTATATGGCAAGCGTTTTTCCGCCTCTTTCGCCTTATCTTCATTAAACATCAGACCCATAATGCGTTTGATTGAGTAGATTGTTTTTTGTGGATTGGTAATAGCCTGTCGTTTTGCTGGCTCACCTACTAAAATCTCGCCTTTGTCAGTAAAAGCTACAATTGAAGGTGTAGTATTTTTACCTTCTTTGTTTGCGATGATTTTTGCTTCAGTACCTTCATATACTGCCATTGCTGAATTTGTTGTCCCTAAGTCGATTCCAATTACTTTTGCCATTGTATATCCTTTATTTTAAGATTAATCATTTTTTACCACAGCGACCATTGCTGGACGAAGGGTACGTTCTTTATATGTGTAACCCTTTTGCAAAACTTGGGCAATCTGTCCATTTTCTGCTTCAGGCTTACTAACCTGCATAATGCATTCATGTAAATTTGGATCAAATTCTCCATTAGTGGCAATTTCTTCTACACCATGTCGCTGCAAGACTTTCAAGAAATTGTCCTTTGTATGTGTGATACCTTCTAAAATAGCATTGTGTTCTTTGGCTGCCTCCTTCGCGCTCTCAAGCGCATCTAAGATAGGTAATAAATCTTTAGCGATTCTTTCATACGCATATTCAAGAGCTTGGTTTTTATCGCGTTCAAGCCTCTTTTTGACATTTTCAAAATCCGCATAAACACGCATATAACGTTCCTCAAGATCTTTATATGCATTTTTGAGAGTATCTATTGATTCTGTATCTGCGGTCAACTCCGCTTCATTAGAAACATCTTGTTCTTGTATAACCTCCTCACTAGATGTAGAATCTAAACTAGATTCTGTACTGTCCTCATTTGTTTCTTGTTTGTTAGTATGAGACTCTTGAAAATGTTTTGTTTTTTGATGTGCCATATGTACTCCTTAATTAAGATTATGAGACATCTTGTAACGCCTCATAGAATCCTTCATAATCTTGATTTAATCGACCAATACAAAGCATTTTGGCTTGCTTATCTTGGAAAGTTGCATGATGAGCAATAATGATATGTTGGCTTGATTGCGGGAAGAATACTACATCATCAAGCAAACCAAACATTTCACCTTGCAATACTTTAAGTGCAGTCTGCGAACAGTCCTCGAGCAATGAACACAAAAAAGAAAGACCAAAAAAATACACATCTGCTGCGCTATCAAGAGCCTTAAGGGCTTGACTTAGACTTTTTGCGCAAACATCACTGGCAATCTTTTGTATATCATCACTCTGCACTCCGATAAGCTCTTGTGTAAAACGAGCCATACTAGGCGTAAAAGGGATTGCCACGCAATCGCGTTCAAACACAAGTACCAACGTACTTTGCTCCACCTCTAAAACCCTAAGAAGTTTCTGAGGGTCTATAGGCTTAATCACACAAGTTAGCCGAAAATCATTGCACAATGCGTGCAAGCGAGCAGTATTAATATGCGGCATAAGATTTGCAGGGCTAAGCAATTCTCGCCAATAATTACGCAATGCCAAATCTGTAGGGATACGCCCACTACTAATGTGTGTCTGTACAATCACCCCTTCTTGTCCTAGAATCTTAAAATAGTTGCGGATAGTGGCAGAAGAAATCTTGCCCTCTAGGCTGATTTTTAAAGATTCTGACCCTATGGGCTCTTGACATTTGACATATTGCTTAATCATTTGATTAAGTAAAAAATACTTTTTCTGCATAGCATACACCTCATATAGATATACAGCAAACGCATTCTAACCCATAAAAGTAAATGAAATTAGCATTTATATAAAAAGATTGCTAAAAATATAAAAATATTAGTGTATTTATATAAAGTTTTATAATTAAATATACTAAATATTCTTTATATAAAACATATTAATATTAATCTATTTACGACAACTCAATGCCTAGATTCTGGAGGATTCACCCAAGCAACAGGTCTGACACATTTTGAGTGCTCAAATGTTTGTATGGTTACTACTAATTTAGAGTTGGTAAATGGTATAACCTTATTTATTTGGTTTCCAAAATAGTTACATTGATATATTTCTAGCAATTATGTATAAAAGCCAATCTAGTCTTAATAAAAATCTTAAAGTACTTTTAGCTACAATTCCGCAACAATCACTTCTATAAAGTTTTATACAAGGATATACGATGCATACACCACCTTCTATGATCACGCATGAAAACATTCCCATAATCGCACAAATGGCACAAGAACTACGCTATCTATGTGCTGATATTGTCCAGAATGCAAACAGTGGTCATCCCGGCACACCTATGGGGCTTGCTGAAGTAGCTACTACGCTTAGCTACCACCTACGCATTAATCCTAAAAATCCCTTGTGGCTCAATCGTGATCGTCTTATTTTTAGTGGTGGGCACGCAAGCGCCCTATTATATGCGCTCCTGCATTTGTGGGGTTTTGATGTAAGCCTGCAAGATTTACAAGCCTTTAGGACCCTGCATAGCAAAACACCAGGTCATCCAGAATTCCCCCTCACGCCCGGCGTAGAAATCACCACAGGACCACTTGGTCAAGGGATTGCTAATGCTGTTGGTTTTAGCTTTGCAAGCAAATATGCTAAAGAGTTGCTTGGTGCAAATACACATAACAAACCTATTATCGATCACAATATCTATTGTATTTGTGGCGATGGCGATTTACAAGAAGGCATAAGCTATGAAGCTTGCTCGCTTGCTGGCTTGCATAAACTTGATAATCTCATCATTATTTATGATTCTAATGCTATTACGATTGAAGGGGATGTCAAAATTGCTTTCAATGAACAAGTACGTGAGCGATTCTTGGCACAAGGGTTTGAAGTCTTTGAGTGCGATGGGCACGATATATTAGCCATAGATTCTGCACTCAATGCCGCAAAAAATGCCAAAGCTCCAAGTCTCATTATCGCTACAACCATAATTGGTAAGGGCGCACCAACCCTAGAAGGCTCACACCAAACCCACGGCGCTCCGATTGGTGCAGATATTATCGCTCAAGGCAAGCGTGAAGCAGGGCTAAGCGAAGAATGTTTTCATATCAGTGAGTCAGTGAAGTTTTTTTTTCAAGCCTGTATGGAAAGAGGTGCAAGCCTAGAAGCTATCTGGAATAACAACCTCACCCCTTCTGCCAAACAAACTATCCAAAATCTCACAAACCCAGATTTTAGCGCGATAGACTATCCGCAATTTACACAAGGAGAATCTATCGCCACACGCGCTAGTAATGGCAAGATTCTAAATGCCATAAGCCAAGCGATACCAAGCTTTTTAGGTGGAAGTGCTGATTTGGCTCCAAGCAACAATACCCATCTTATAGATTCTGGTGATTTTCCTAAAGGCAAGAACTTGCATTTTGGTATCCGAGAGCACGCTATGGGGGCGCTATGCAATGGTATTGCAAATTATGGATTGTTCCTGCCATTTTGCGCAACATTTTTTGTATTTAGCGATTATATGAGTCCAAGCGTTCGTGTTGCAAGTATTATGCGCTCCAAAGTATTTTATATTTGGACACACGATTCTATTGGTGTAGGAGAAGATGGCGCGACACACGAACCTATCGAGCAATTAAGCCATTTTCGTGCTATGCCAAACCTGCTTACTTTTCGCCCAGCAGATGCCAATGAAAACATCGCCTGTTGGCAGGTCGCACTAGAATCTAACACGCCTTGCGCATTCGTGCTCTCTCGCCAAAATCTCCCTATACTTGCTCCAAGTACAAAGGCTCAAGTAGCAAGAGGTGCTTATCTTATCAAATCTTCAGAATCTAGTGTGCAAATTACACTACTTGCAAGCGGCAGTGAGGTATCGCTTGCCCTTGAAGCTGCCAAGATTTTAGAAGAACAAAACATAGGTACACAAGTGGTGAGTATGCCTTGCTTTGAATTACTCTGCGCGCAAGAGCAAGATTATCTTGATACACTCTTTGTTGGTAAGACTTTAGCTATTGAGGCAGCAAGTGCTCAAGAACTTTATAGATTTGCACATAAGGTATTTGGTATGCAGGGCTTTGGCTGCTCGGCAAAGGGTTCGGATTTATTCGCACATTTTGGTTTTAGCCCAGAGAATATTGCTAAATGTGCCAAAGAATTATTATAAGAATCCAAAAATATAGGGTATTTAGAAGAATTTAAGAGGGTTGTCCTCGACTAGATAACTCCTATCCAAATCCTGTAAAACTCACAAAACAAGATAAGCCGTAGTTTTAGCAAAACTAACACTATAGGCTAAAAATTTGTAATAAATCCTATACAGATTCCATAGCCTTTTCTAGATTCTATAATACCAGATTGAAGACTACCAATGACAAAACTTTTGTACTTCGTAACCTAAAAATATGCGCGCTTCCTTGTTATTGCAAAAGAATAAAGTAGGTATGGCAATCCTTTTGAAAATCTAGAGGCTTGAGAATCTTTCATTTTACTTTAAATATAACGATCCACTCAAGTGCTTCATTTAAAGTCAAATCCTCGCCCAAGTACCAAGTACACAGTAAATTCTTAGTTATAGATAAAATTTCTAAATTAATAAATTGTTTAATATTCTAATGCTAGTATTACAACCTTTTTTAAATCTTTTGTAAGGATTCTATATGTTTAAATCGCTCTATTTTCGTATGCGCGTTATTCACATTTTGGGTATTCTCATACTTGCTACTAATGCTCTCTTTTTTACCGAGAATCTCATTGGGCAAATCATACAGTTTGTGATTGTCGCAGTGCTTATAGTGCATGATATTGATGAAAAAACTTGGGGTGTAAATATGACAAAAATCATCGCCAAAGAACTCAAATCCATAACGCTCGATTCTAAGATCAAAGTCAATACCTCATACAGCCTAGAAAATGGTAAGATTCTCGCGCTAATCGATGATTTCAAGGGGCGCATACAAGGCGTTGTTGGAACCATACACGACAAGGTAGAAAGTGGGCGCACAGACATACAGGGACTTGGCAAAATTGCAGATTCTCTACAAAATCTCACACAAGATATGAATAAAGTCGTTGAATCCACTAACACTAAAGCAGATTCTACAAACACACTCTTACAGATATTTAACAAAGAAATTTTGCAAACCAAAACCGAACAAGAAGCTATGTTTGCCTCTATGCAAGAGATTCGAACACTGTTAAAAGATGTGTATAACTTGGTGGAAAACATTTTTAGTCAAAATGCCAATATTATCGTGCATTTTGAATCCCTTGAGCACAACACAAACGCAATTATAAACATTGTTGAAACCGTACGTTCTATAGCTGACCAAACAAATCTTCTAGCTCTCAATGCTGCTATCGAAGCTGCAAGAGCAGGTGAGCACGGACGCGGCTTTGCTGTGGTAGCCGATGAAGTGCGCAAACTTGCAGAAAATACTCAGCATAGCCTTGGTGAGATTGATAGCAATGTTAAAGCAATGACTCAAGATGTCAATGAAAGCAAGCAAGTCGTCATGGAAAATAAGCAAAATGTAGAGAATCTACTCTCACGAACTAACGAAGCAAATACCAAAATCGATGCCTTCGAAAATGTCTTTAACACAAGCTTTGAAACAACTCAAAAACTTATTAATCATAGTGATGTGATGAGCAAAGATCTTACGATTATCAATGAAGATATGAAAAAAATCCTTGATTTTGCCCAACACAACCTTGCGACCTCTCAAGATGTACATGGTATATCTCTCTCTATCAAAGATAGCTTTAGCGAACTTAAAAAGAGTGTGGATAACCTAACATAAACATATAAGCTGTTATCCTGCAAAGAAAGAATCCATAACTTGCAAACACCTTACAAAAACATACTATAAAGGATTCTTAAAGCGCATTTTGGTATAACAAATCATTTAATACAAGGATTCTAAGTGAAAGCACTAAACTTTGGATGTGGTAACAGAATCCACGCAGATTGGATAAATATCGACTTCAGCCCAATAGATAATCGTGTCCAAAAGGTCAATCTCTTGCAGCCACTCCCATTTGGAGATAACACTTTTGATGTAGCATATAGCAGTCATTTCTTAGAACATCTTACACCGCAAAATGCTACAAAGGTACTCAACCAAATACACAGAATCCTAAAAAGTGGCGGGACTTTCCGAATTGTAGTACCAGATTTTGAGAATCTATGCAGGGCATATTTAGACACACTAGAAACCCTTGTAGGAGGTCCTTTAGATTCTAAGGGGACGCAACACAATCCTGCTAGCACCCGCTAATGCAAACATACTCCACCAAAATTCCCCAAATTTCACTAAAGATCTACAAAAAGTCCTTGCACAAGCCCATGATAAAAGCCTGCTTATTGTTGCTGTGCCTAGCGAGGAGAGCTTTGTGCATTACGCGGTTAATGGTGTACTTAATATGCCACCCCATCACATCACACGCTATAGTGATAAAACTCTCCAAAAAATCGCTGAAATTTTTGATCTAAAGCTTTTGGGAATCTACCACGAAGCAATCCAAAAAGAACATATTGATTTTTACAAAAGCACTATCTTTGGACGAATTATCGGCACACCACTTGTTGATAGAAGCCTAAAACGCAAACTATGGAATCGGCTTGGCAAAATCTGCAAATGGGCTATCCCTGTGCCAAAAAACGCATACGGACACACAGCAGTAGCTATATATGCGCTTTAAAGCTATCTGCCCAAGTCTGCACAAATTGCCCAAAACCAAATACTATTTAACAAGCGCACTGATTGTTTTGAAACTAGGGTGTTTAGAATCTCTCATCGCACCAAACAAAAGGGACTCAGTATTTGCAACATTTGCACCAGATTTTGCCATAAGTGCTAAAGCATTGTGATGATTCTTCTCATCACGTGAGCTTAAAGCGTCATTCGCCACCCATACATTAAGCCCAAGTTTCAATGCGTGCAAAGTGCTTTGTAGCACACAAACATGGCTTTCAATCCCGCAAACAAGTAGAGTATCCACACCAAGAGTGGCAATCTCGTGCACAATCTTCTCATCGCCAAAAATACTAAAAGAAACTTTCTCTAGTAATCTTGCACGTGGAGTAAGATCTGGAGTATTTTCCTGTATGGATTCCAAAAGCGTATCAACAGGTTCAAAGAGTACGCTTTTATCGGTTCTTCCAAGTCCTTTTGGATACTGCTCTGTTACCAAAATAGGGATCTGCAAAGCACTCGCACCACGCAACAACATATTACTCTTTGCTACCACCTCTTTAGCACTACTCATAATAGGTAACAATCGTTCCTGTATATCAATCACTACAAGTAGTGCAGATTCTGGCGCAAACAATCCCTCAGAAAATGCCTGTGCACTCGCCAAGGAAGTAGAGAGCAAAACAGAGGATTCTCTATCTTTTAAGCACTCTGCCATTATAGATCCTTTTAAAGCTGTGAGACGATAGTCTTGGTATCGCGCGCGATAACAAGCTCTTCGTTTGTAGGGATCACACATACTTTCACGCGTGAGCTTGGCGTGGAAATGATTGCCTCTTGTCCGCAGACTTTGTTTGCCTCTGTATCAAGCTTCACGCCTAAAAACTCCAAATGATCGACGATCATACCGCGTATGAAATTCGCATTTTCACCCACACCCGCACAGAAGCTGATCGCATCTACGCCGATGAGCACCGCGCAGTATGATCCGATGTATTTCACCACGCGGTAAGCAAACGCTGCGCGTGCGAGCTTGGCGCGCTCATCGCCCTTGAGATCAGCATCAAGCAAGTCTCTAAAATCACTTGATAGCCCAGAGATTCCAAGCACGCCAGATTTTTTGTTAAGAATATTGACCACTTCTTTAGTGCTTAAATTCTCTCTCTCAGCGATGTATTCTAAGATCGCTGGGTCTAAATCCCCGCTACGCGTCCCCATAATCAAGCCCTCAAGCGGCGTGAGCCCCATACTTGTGTCGATACATTTACCATTTTTGATCGCTGCGATAGATGAGCCATTACCAAGATGGCAGGTGATGATTTTTGAGTTGTGATAATCAAGTCCCAAAAACTCGGCAGTGCGCTGTGAGACGAATTTATGACTTGTCCCATGGAATCCATATCGGCGCACCTTGTGCTTTTCATACCATTCATAAGGCACACCATAAGTAAAGGCTTTGGGCGGCATAGTTTGATGAAATGCTGTGTCAAACACCCCCACCATAGGCGTGTTTGGCATAAGCTTTTGGCAGGCTCTAATCCCTGTGATATTGGCTGGATTATGCAAGGGTGCAAGTGCAGAGCACTCCTCCATATGTTTGATTACATTTTCATCAATGAGTACAGATTCTTTGAAATGCTCCCCGCCATGCACGGTCCTATGCCCCACCGCTGCGATCTCTTCAAGCGAGCTAATTACACCTATTTTTTTGTCAGTGAGTGCATCAAGCACCATAGAAACAGCTTTGGAGTGATCAGGGATCGCCTCTTTTTTCTCAAATTTCTCACCATTTTTTTTATAGTTTAGCACACTGCCTTCAAGTCCGATTCTATCGCACATACCAGAGACAAGTGTTTTTTCTGTCTGCATATCAATAAGCTGAAATTTAAGCGATGAGCTTCCACAATTAATAACCAAAACTTTCATATTTCTCTCCTTGCAATCTATTATCCACAGGCACAAAGCAAACTCACAATACCAAATCTGCAATATACCTAAGAACATATAGGGGTTTTATAGATTCTGTGTTTGGAATCACTATCTAGTGTAGAGCATTTATGCTTAATACACAAAAATTTCGCAACGATATTTCACAATTTGTGTATATTTCACACATTTAAAAATATCTAGTATAGAGTTTTTCTAATATTATACATTTGATGCGGTATGCGTAGTACATAAATGTTTAGATTCTAAACATTTATGTACTTGTGCAATGTTTATTTATTGCAGCACCAACTAGATAGTCAAATAAGATTCTGCTACAATAGCACAATAATTGTATGCCCCAAATTGTCAAAATTATCGCCTAAAACATATTCTATAAAGGTCCCATAATGGCTCGAAAAAAACAACCAACTATTATTATTTTAGCCACTGGCGGAACAATTGCTGGAGTAACAACAACAAAGAGCGCGACCACCAACTACAAAGCTGGTGCAATAACAATACAAACACTTCTTGCCCAAATCCCAGAAAGTACGAAGCTTGGACACATCAAAACAGAACAAATAAGCAATATTGATAGTGCAGATATGACAAGCACTCTATGGCTTAAACTTGCGCAACGTATCAATATTCTAATGAAACAAGATAATATCAGTGGAATTGTGCTCACGCATGGAAGTGATACTATGGAAGAGAGTGCTTTCTTCTTGCATTTAGTGGTTAATAGCAATAAGCCTGTAGTTCTTACAGGAGCTATGCGCCCAAGCACTGCTGCGAGTGCTGATGGTGCAAAAAACCTCTACAACGCTATTGCTCTTGCAGCCAGCCCCGACGCTCAAGGTAAGGGTGTAATGATTGTATTTAATGATAGAATCCAAAGTGCGCGCTATGCCACAAAAATCCACACATTAAACCCTGATGCATTTTCCTCACCAAATTGCGGCGATATGGGTTATATGATCGATGGTAAGGCATATTTTTATTATACGCCCTTGTATCCCCATACCAAGCGGAGTATCTTTAGGGTAGATTCTCTTGCAACCCTGCCTAAAGTTGATATTTTGTACTCCTACACAGATGATGGCTCTGGCGTTGCAGCACAAGCCTTGTATGCAACCGGGACACAAGGACTTGTCATCGCAGGAAGCGGATCTGGCAGCATACACCGCAATCAAAAAGATGTACTAAAAAAGCTAATACAACAAGGCTTCGTGGTTGTACGAAGCTCACGTATCAATGCTGGACTTATCGCCACGAACGCGCAGGACTCTAAACTTGGCTTTATCTCCGCAAAAGACCTTAATCCACAAAAAGCAAGGATTCTGCTGCTTCTTGCTCTTACACAAACCAATAACCACAAAGAAATAGAAAAGATATTTGAATGCTACTAGGGGCTGATAGCTGGCTTCTTTTGCTTCTATGCTATAATTCGCTAGCTAATAAATAAATCCAAATATCAAAGGCACCCCCAATGCTCTTCTCCTCTTATATCTTTATCTTTATATTCTTGCCTATTGTATGGCTTGGCTTTCATATC
>CALUTE010000024.1 GCA_944323645.1 uncultured Helicobacter sp.
TTTCGTGCTGCTATGATTCGTAATAAAGGCATACAAGCCGCTACAACACCTTATATTATCCTAATCGATGGCGATATTATTATGGATCCTCATTTTATCGCCGATCATATCCGTTTCGCTCGTCCAAATGTGATTATAAGTGGTACGCGTGTATTGCTTTCCCCAGAAGTTACGCAAACAATGATAGAATCCTACAAAAATGGCGATCATAGTGCTTATATGACGGCGTTCAAGCATAAAAATTACAAGGCATATCGTTGTGCAGTGATCGCATATCTTGCTTATTATGCAAGCACGAAAGATAAGCATATGTATGATAATGGTAGCAATCGTACGCGGTTTTTGGGCTGCAATATGAGTTTTTACAAAGCCGATTGGGAAAAAATCGGTGGGTTTAATGAGGCATTTGTAGGGCATGGCTCAGAAGATCGAGAGTTTGCCGCGCGATTCTTGTTAGCTGGAGGTAAAATGCGCCGCGTTCGGTATGCTGCCCTTGCCTACCATATCTACCACCCTATGCGATCACAGCACAATCAACAAAAGAATTATGAAATCTACACGCAAGTATTAGAAGAATATCGCCAGAATCTATCATAAAAGACGATTGTAGCAATACAATGCCTTGAGCTAAAGGTCGGAATCTAAAGCCTGTTCATCTTGCAGGCTCGCAATACCCCTACCTTTTGGAATGGTTTTGTTCGTCTTAGCACCAAGTGCTTTTAGAAGCTCAAATTTAGATTCTAGCCCGCCTCTACCGCGCAGTTTTGTATCCATATCAGCGCAAGCCCTCATCGCAGAATCTAGTGCGCGATTGAGCTTATCAAAATCTTCGCAAACACTTACAAATTTGTTATAAAACTTTCCTATTTCTTCAAATGCTTTGTGAATCTTGCTATCGCTTTCTATATGCACCCAAGTGATACTGATTGTTTTTAGTGCCATAAAAAGTGTTTGGGGTGTTGTGAGATATACCTGATGATTATACGCATATTGATAAAGCCCACTATCACCAAGCAATGCTAGATCTAAAAGGTTATTATACGGCACAAACAGCAATACAAAATCAAAGGTATTTTCATCAAAGTTTGCATAAGGTTTTTTAGCTAATTCATCAATACGTTGGCGAAGATTTTTGGCGATTTGGTAGGAGATACTAGAATCTATTTCACCTGTAGTCAAAACAGAATCCAATTCATTTGGCAAAGGAAATTTAGCATCGATGATGATACTACGCGTTGTATCAAGTCGAACAACTGCATCTGGAGCGAAGCTTTTGCCCTCATCTTTAAAATGTGCTTGAAGTTTGTACTGTTCGCCCTCAATAAGCCCGCTATTTTGTAGTACATTTTTTAATTGTAGTTCCCCAAAATTACCCCGTATTTTTTTATCACCGCGCAAAATCCGCCCCAAAGCCTCCGCATTCTTACTCATTTCTTGGCTGTATTTGAAAACATTGTCAATGTTTTGCTTTAGACTTGCTTCGTTTTGAAGTAGGTGCTTTTGGTATTCCTCAATGTGTGTTTTCAATGGGTTGAAAATTTCTTCAAGCATTTGTCGAGAATCTTTTGTTAGCATAAGTCTATTCTGATCAAGCATAGCATTTTTTTGAATTTGAAAGTTCTTTTCGGATTCTTCTTTGAGCTGATCAAGGCTCTGCTTGTATTGGGCTTGGATTTTTTCAAGTGCTATGGCGTTTTGTGTTTTTACTTCTTCAAGCTCTTTTTGTTTGTCTTGTATGCGTTCATTGGCAGATTCTAGCTTGGCATATAGTGTTGCTATTTCTTGTGCCTTTTGGCGTAGTGTAGAATCTAGTTCGCGCATTTCTTGTTCGATTTTTTGGCGTAAATGCTCGCTCTGGGCTAAGAGGGCTTTGGCATACTGCCATTTCAAAATCGCATACCCACTAAGCGCGCCAACAACCACCACAAGACCAACACACAAATATAACATAGCCTTCCTTGATTAGAAATATCGCATTATAGCATTGTTTGGCAGGCTAGCATAGTAGCACTACAAGATTCTGCCAAGGTATGTCTCCTTAAGATTCTGTGATTAGGGCTTTTGGGGTTTGGATTGTATGGGCTTTAGCTTTTTCTCTCTAGCGGTGTTGATTGCCTCATAGCATTGGCTAAAATCTAGGGTAAGAGGGCAGGGATTTTTGGTGGTTTGATAGAGCGCTTCAACGCTTGTAGCTTTGTGCTTTTTGTAGCTTTCATAGAGCCAGATGAGTTGGTAGAGTGCTAGATTTTTGCTGGGATTTTTGGATTCTGCGCTAGATTTTGCATTGGATTTTTTAGATTCTGTATCGCTAGGAGATGTTGTGGTACTATTTGGCTTAGATTCTGTGGATTCTGTAAGTTGCGCGCTTAGATCATTCAGGGCTTTTTGTGTGTAATGCTCGCAAATACTGGCAAACTCCTGTGCATTAGCAAGGCATTTGAAATAGTCGTTTTTGAAGCTTTTGTAACAAGTGCATAGTAAGCCTTTTATGTCCTCGTGTGTGATGCGTACATCGCTGATGGGGTGCTTTTTGAGAGATTTTTGGAGTGCAGAATCAGGCAGAATCTGTGGTGTCACGCCGCCTTGTGTGATGAGGGAAAGCGGAGATTTTTTAGAGTGTTCAGAAGCCGCCGGCAAAAAGCTACCATAGGCATAAAAGCTAGGAGGGCTAAAACGTTTGTAGATGAGAATTCCAGAGGTTGTAAGGTAGATTGTTTTAACATTAAAAGCGTGTAGAGGAGCGCAAAAACTCACAAGAAAGCCAAGCGAAGACACAACGCCAAAATACCCCAAAATCCGCTGCAGCATTATCCCCGAATCACAAGCCATAAGCGCAACCCACAACATTCCCAGTGCAAAAAAATACACGCACGCACCAATATAGAATGTTTTCAACCAGCTTATGCGTAAGTCTTCTTGATAAAGAATCTCTTGAGATTCTAGGGTAAAAGGAGGGGTTTTGTGCAGAATCTTGCGCCACATATGCCTATACATACTAAAAGTACTAAGCGTAGCAATCGCCATAAACACACAAATAAAAGCCAAACAAATCTCAGTAAAAACAGGTATATATCTATAACCATCAAGTGTGTTTTTTGGCTTTGGAAGGTGGGAAGCTATGGAGCTAAAGCCTTGCGTGTAGTATCGGTATTGTGCGGATGTGAGATGGGATTTGTATGCTTCTAAAATCTTTGTCGCCTCTTGTGCTATACGCCTTTGGGTGGCTTTGGAGCTACCCCACGCTTCTTTGTAGAGCAAGGCGGCGCTAAGGTAGGAGATAAGGTTTTTTTGTATGACTTCTTGTGTAAAAACCTTAAAATCATTTTGGCTAAATGTTTCTAGCGCGTTTATAAACATCGCCTCTTGCTCATTGCCATAAGAAATAAGCGCCATACACAGATAATCCAAGCCTTTAAAAAACTCCACGAGCGAAAACCACTCACGCGCACTAAAATGATCTTGCCAATTTGGGAGGGTGATTTCAAAAGGTGTTTTTCTAGCAAACCCCATAATCTGCAAGCGATAAAACATAAAACCCTGAATGTCGTAGTTCATATCTTTGTCTAGTGCGACTCTAGCGTTTTCTACAAGATAGAAATTATGCGTTTGGGTGAGGATTTCTAGCTTGCGGGAGATTTTGTCGGCAAAAGCTTGCAAGGTGGGTATATCACTATTATCAGCAGAATCCTGCAAGACATTTTGGAGTATGGTATCTTTCTGTACAGCTTGTGTTATGGCTTTTATGCTTGGTGTTGTGCGCACATTACTAGATTCGCTACAACCCCAAAAGACAAGCACGAAAAAAATAGTTTGCAATACAACATTTGTGCGAAGATTGGGCATCAGATTTTATGCTTGCTCTAGTTCTCTTTTCTCTTCTTTAATAGGTTTTATCTTGTCTCCATAGCGCTTGAAAATATCTTGTGTGATTTTATAGCTGCAAAATTTTGGACCACACATTGAACAAAACTCCGCTTCTTTAAACACTTCTTGAGGTAGGGCTTCATCGTGGTATTCTCGTGCCCTATCTGGGTCGAGTGCTAGCTCAAACTGCTTATTCCAATCAAATGCATAGCGAGCATCACTCATCGCATCATCTCTATCGCGTGCGCCTATACGTCCTCGCGCTATATCAGCAGCGTGTGCTGCAATTTTGTAGGCTAAAATCCCTTCACGTACATCTTTTGCG
Source organism: uncultured Helicobacter sp. (assembly GCA_944323645.1). GTDB lineage: Bacteria > Campylobacterota > Campylobacteria > Campylobacterales > Helicobacteraceae > Helicobacter_B. The sequence goes on from CALUTE010000024.1 coordinate 4,190, forward strand.
TTGGGTAGCCCTAAGTGCTCTTTTGGTGTTACATAGCACAGCATAGCCACACCCTTCCATGCTGCTACACACGCACCTATCGCACTTGCTATATGATCATACCCAGCGGCAATATCTGTTACAAGCGGACCAAGCACATAAAACGGTGCTTCGTTGCAGTATTCTTTTTGTAGTTTGACATTGCGCTCGATTTGATTAAGTGGCACGTGTCCGGGACCTTCTATCATTACTTGCACATCTGCTTCATAAGCTCGCTTGGCTAATTCTCCCAACACTTTAAGTTCTGCAAATTGTGCCTCATCGCTCGCATCAGCCAAGCAGCCCGGACGTAAAGAATCTCCCAATGAAAGGCTCACATCATAGCGTTGGCAAATAGCAAGGATTTCATCAAAGGCTTCATAAAATGGATTCTGGCGGTGGTAGTGTAACATATAGCTTGCCATAAGGCTTCCTCCACGCGAAACAATACCCATTTTTCGTTTAGAAACTGCAGGCATATGTTCTAGCAAGAATCCACAATGGATTGTAAAGTAGCTTACACCTTGTTTGGCTTGTTTTTCGAGGGTTTGTAGCATAGAGTCAATATCAAGCTTTAAAACATCATTTTGTACATCGTGCAGAATCTGGTACATAGGCACAGTACCAATAGGCACGCTAGAAGCTTCAATAATCGCGCTACGAATTTTATCGAGATCGCCTCCTGTGCTCAAATCCATAACTGTATCAGCACCGTATTGAATAGAGATGCGTAGTTTTTGTACTTCTTCATCAATTGAATTAATAATTTGACTTGAGCCGATATTGGAGTTAATTTTGGTGCGCAAGGCAACGCCTATGCCCATAGGAACAAGATTTGTGTGGTTGATGTTTGCGGGGATAATGAGCCTACCTTTGGCGACTTCATTACGCACGCTTTCACTCGAAATCTGCTCGATGTTGGCGATGTAGCGCATTTCCTGTGTGATAATACCACGCTTTGCGTAGTAGAGCTGTGTTTTTATTGGGTCATTTTTTCGTTCTTGTATCCATTGTGTTCTCATATCATACTCGCTTTTATAAATGAATTTGTGAGGGGTTATTATAGCAAGTTTTATGATATGGCGCATTAGATTTGCCCTAAGCCCCCTAGAATTTAGTAGAATCTAAACATTTAGATCTTGAAGGATTTTCTTAAGAAGATGGAAAAGCTACAAAGTTTTTAAAAAAATCCGAATATTATTCACGCAGAAGTTTTTAACTTAAAGCAGTATCAAGCCTAACCCAAGAAAATAAAGCAGCTAGTCGGAATAAATATTGCTGATTGTTTAGGGATTTTGTGGTTTTAGAAAGGTTGTGATACAATCCCAAAAAGTTTAAGAGAGCGAGATATGAACATTACTTATTGCGAACGTTATGTACAAATCGAACTATCCAAAGGCACGCGTCTTTTAGATAAGGTGCTTGAGTACGCCTGCAAGCATTTTTCAAAACGTTATCATCTTTCAAGCTCGCTGCTAATTCTTGATGATGGCGAACGTTTCAAAAAAGACTATCTTATTAACTGGATATATCACGCAATGTTGCAGGATGATAGTAAGCCAAAGATCTCTGAAAAACGATCCTCGTCTAGAAAATCTAGCAAACTAGAATCTAAAAAATCCCAAGATTTTAAAGCAATCCACACTCCAGAAGAGCTTAAAGAGATTCTAGCACATAGTCATTTGCCCATTCGCATAAAGATCACAAACCCCAATGATGTGCTAAAGCGAGTGAAAATCCATATCCATTTCTCAAATCTGGGGCAGATGATTGTACGCTTAGAAGAAAATGATCGCGTGGCACGCCGCTATATTTATTCGCTCTTTGGCGATAAAATTGTTTATGAGGTTGATAATGAATTTTGCATTAATTCTGCTGGATATAGCGAATCAATGTGGGAGGGAATTATTGAGCTTATTAGCTCACGCGTAATTCACAATGTTGCCTTAGAATTTGAATACCAAAAGGGAGAATCTGGCAATGACTCATTCCTAACGCGTGAGGAGTATCTATTGCGCAAGTGTTATAGTGAGCTTAATGTAGAATTTGGTGATGATCTAAAAAAAGTCAAAAAGCAATACTTAAAGCTTGCTAAGATTTTCCACCCAGATAATGCTCACGGTAAGGATCCATATACAATTGAGTTATACCAAGATAGATTTAAGCGCATATCAGATGCCTATCAAATGATAAAAAATGCTAAAGCAAGCGAGCGAACAACTGCGTAATTGCTCTAAGTTTAGATTTTTGTTTGGTGCAAACATTATTTATGTTAGAATAACGGCTTGTGCCAAAATTGGGCAATGAGAGGCGAATTTGTTTGCAAGCTCTTCATATTTATACTTGTTTAAAGAGATCAAATGAAAACAACAGCACAAGCAGCAGCAACTCCTAAAACACCTCCTATTTACCAAGTAGCGCTTATTATACGTCCTGATTCTCCGCAGCTTTCTTCTGCCTGTCTTGAGATAATAGCAACCTTTGAACGTGCTGGTATAGGCGTATATGTTGAAGAGACGAGCGCGCGCGCACTCCAGATTCCGCGTAAATTTGTGCGATCTATAGATGAGATTTTGCATTCTGCCCAAGCACTTGTAAGTCTTGGTGGCGATGGAACACTTATATCAGCAGTGCATAAAAGCATTGGTAGTGGTTTGCCAGTTTTTGGAATCAATATGGGGCGTTTAGGGTTTCTTACCGCTATAAAACCAGAAGAGTTGTCGGATTTTATTCCGCTTTTGTTACAAGGTGATTATATATTGGATTCTCATCGTTTGCTTGAAGGTATGATTTGTAGTAAAAATATGGCAAATGATGATTTTGCTAGTTTGGATTTTGCACAAAAACCAGCCACACCTTTTTACGCACTCAATGAAATTTTTATCACCAAAAAAGATATTTCAGGAATGCTTAGAATCCATGCAAAAGTAGAGGGCAAGCCTTTTAATACCTATCGTGTCGATGGGCTTATAATCGCAACACCAACAGGTTCAAGCGCATACAACATTTCTGCTGGAGGATCAGTCGTTCATCCTACTTGTCAGGTGATGCTACTTACTCCAGTGTGTGCGCATTCACTTACGCAACGTCCTATGGTGCTTAGTGATGATATGGTGTTAGCATTTGAAGTGGGGGAAGATGCAATGATTATGCTTGATGGACAAGATCGTATAGAGTTTGGTATCGATGATATGCTAGTGGTGCGAAAGTCCTTAAATGTTCAGCTCATTCAGCACCCTAAAAGAGATTATTTTGCTGTGCTTGAGGAGAAATTTAGCTGGGGTGGGTGTAAGTAATTTGGCACGATGAGGAGCAAAAAATGATAGCAAAACTTAGCGTAGAGCACTCTCCTATTTTTGGGAGTTTTGAACTACACTTTAAGAATGGTTTTTGTGTTTTTAGTGGTCCAAGTGGCAGTGGTAAAAGTGTGCTTATGGAATCATTGCTCGCTTGTTTTGGTTTGCGTGAGCCAAATGCACAAAATATAGAAACTGATGTGTTGCTCTCAAATACGCTTGTAGAAATGTTTAGTGCAGAGTTTGGACTTGATAGTGATCTTCTTAATATCAAGCTTGTTAAAAAAGATAAGACACGTTATTTTGTGAATTTTGCACCAATTGCTAAAAAGCATTTGAGCGATATGCTTGGGAATTATATTAAGCATATCCATTCGCGCGGGGGCGATGAATGCGAGAGCGCAAATCTTCTGGCTTTACTTGATACTTTCATCATCTCAAAGTCTCCATCACACGCTAAAGATCTTGCTACTTTTACTAAAGATTTTGATGAATATCATACGTTAAAAAGCAAGCTAGAAGCTCTCCTTCGTGAGGAGAGTCAGTTAGCAAGCCTTAGAGAAATCGCAGAATTTGAGATTAACAAAATAGATTCTATTAAACCAAAAGAAGGCGAATATGAAAAGCTTCTTGAGTTAAAAAAAACCCTCTCGCGCAAAGAAAAAATCAAAGATGCTATACAGAATGCTAGTGATGCTTTTGAATATACAGATAGAATTCTTGCTGCGCTTAAACAGATTGATGGTAAGGAGGCGCTCATTGAGACACTTGGCGCTGCACTTAGCGATACACAAGCTGCACTAGAAGAAGAGAGCAGTAAGTTAGAGAGTCTTGAAGCGCTAGATTCTGAAGAGCTTTTACACAGAATCTCTGCACTCTCTGATCTGATACATCGCTATGGTAGTATAGAAAAAGCACTTACTCATCGAGAATCTCAAGCCAAAAAGCTTAGTGAGATTTTGGATTTTAGCGCGACCAAAAAGTCTCTTACATCGCGTATAGCTGAACTAGAATCTAACCTCAAGGAACGTTCAAGCTTGCTTAACCAAGCACGTCAAGCCCATAGGGATAGCCTGCAAAAGGAGCTTGGAATACTTTGTGCGAGTTTAAAGCTTCCCGCATTGAGTTTCGAGCTTGTACCAAAACTATTAGAGCGCAATGGCGATATAACACCTATAGTCGCTTTAGGTGGCAGTGAGATAAAAACTCTTTCAGCAGGCGAATTTAACCGCTTACGCTTGGCGATTATGTGTGTGGAAGCACGCTTGGAAAAAAAGCAGGGCGTTCTTATCCTTGATGAAATAGATGCGAATTTGAGTGGTGAAGAGAGTGAAGGGGTGGCACACACTCTCAAAGAGCTTTCTAGGTCTTATCAGGTTTTTGCGATTTCACACCAGCCTCATATGCCAAGCCTTGCAGACTATCACTTTCTTGTAAGTAAAGATACAAAAGAGGGCACAAGTAGAGTTAGACTACTAGATAAAGAAGGGCGTATCACAGAGTTAGCACGTATGATAAGTGGTGCACAAATCACGCAAGAAGCACTAGATTTTGCCAAAAAACGTCTTGCTGAAGGATGAATCAGATTGGAATTAGAATCTACAAGGTTTTAGATTTTATGCTTTAGAATCTAAGAGCTGCTTTGGGGTTATCATTGCAAGAAAATGTGTAATAGTTCTGTGCTGATCTAAGGTTTAGAATCTTAGATTAATTTATATAGGATTTGTTGAATTAGAGCTTTTAAACTTTATATAGTTTTGGGCTTACAGATTTGTGTTTAGATTTTTTGTTTTGAAGGGGTTGCACTAAGCGCAATAATCCAGAGCTCATCGCATCAGCAATCAGCCTGATCTCTCTTGATTTTGCATTTGTGTTGTGAGCTAGAATCTTATTTGGAATGCTGCTAAAACTCTTTCATCTCAAGTTCTTGCCATACCTCTTGTGGTGCGCTTGAAGGCGGAGGTATTGGGATATTGGGATAAGTTTCTTTTGAATCTTGTGCTTCTTGTGGTGAATTTTGCGGTGATTGCTCTTTAAGATTTTTTTGCGATGCTTTGGGCTGCTCTTGTGGTGTGGTTGTGCTTGTTTCTTGTTTTTGCGCTTCTTTTGTTTTTATTTCTTGAGGCATTTTTTGTTTTGGAAAATCTTTGGAGGTGGAGTCTTGAGTGCTTTCTGATTGTTCTTTTGTTTGTGTCATAGTTGATGAGTCTTCACTGACTGGGTTAGGGGTATTTGATACAGTATTTTCCTGTGAAGTGGCTTGTATGGATTCTGTGTTTGAGTGAGAATCCACAATTTCATTACTTGCGCTTTCATTGGTGTCAGAATCTGGTATATTATTTGGGTTTTCCTTGGTTTTTTTGTCAGATTTGTGTTTAGATTTTTTGTTTTGAAGGGGTTGCACTAAGCGCAATAATCCAGAGCTCATCGCATCAGCAATCAGCCTGTATCCATAAGGCGTAAGATGCACATCGGATTTTGAGAGAGCAAGCGTTATCCACTTATCCTTACCGCCAGTTTCTTGTATAAAATCATCCATATCGAAATATAGCGTATGATTTTCTTTAGCTATTTGTTTGGTAGCCTTGCGTACAGTATCGTAGTTTGGTGTTATTTTATAGGTTTTTGCATTTTTGGGCTTGGTGAGCACTTTTGGAGGACCTACGATGAGAATGCTTGCATTAGGGTTTTTGGTACGCAAAAGTGCAATAAGATTGGCATAGTTTTCTTTGTATGCAACTTCATTAAAGGGGTTGAGCATTGCATCATTAGAACCATAAGAAAGTGCGATAAGATCGTGATTTATCACACCAAGCTCTTGGATTAGAATCTTCTCATTCCATTTCATCCACATATCACTGCGAGCACCATTTGTTCCCATATGAGAAACAGAGGTATTATGTTTTTTGTTGTAAATGAAATAACCACCAAGCGAGGCGTTTGGTAGCAGTGCTTGAATCGTGATAGGAAAGTGCAGTTGCATTGCATCAGAAATATCCCAAATATCGGGGGTTTTTGTGCTAAGTTTTTTTGTTTTTCCTTGTGAGTCAGTGATGAGAAATGCAGCAAGCTTATTGGGTGCTTTAAAAACAATGCGCACAAGAAAGTCTTGCATTTCTTGAGGAAAATTTAGTGAAAGCTGGATCTTTGCTTGTTCGTTTTTGGCGCGCGCTACCACCCCTCCCATAGGATAGTCAGGATAGGAATGTATGCGCGAATGGTAGAGTTCGAAGCCTTGTTGCTTGTAATGAATAAGGAGATTTTGGTGATAAGATGGTGCGATAGGGTAAGCAAATCCTACAGAGTTTGCTTCCATAAGGTTTTTACGCCATTGTTGGGGAATAAAGTCGCCAGCAATATGAGAATCCCCAAGAATCATAATTACTAGATCGCCATTTTTTGAGTTTTGCGCAGAATCCAATGCGGTTTTTAGATGCAAGATATTTGGCTCACCAAAGTCGATTATTTCGCCTTTTTGTATCATTTTTTGGGCATTTTCTGGAGAAGGTGGTTTTGGTAGGACCTTTGGTTTAAGATTGAGTTTTTTAGCTGTTTTGGGAGATCTTTTAGTTGTTTGTGATTTTGCTGGTTTTTTGTTTGGTTTGGCAGATGTTATTTGTTTGGTTGTGGTTTTGTTTGGTTGTTTTTGGGTATTTGCGCTAAGGGAGATGAGCAAGAGCAGAATCAAAAGATAGCACAGCTTATTCATTCGCAGTATCATTATCTTGGCATAAAATAAGAGGGAAGCTGAATCTCTTGGTGTTGTGGGTCTTGGTTGGATATATGTTCTTGTAGCGTTTGGGTATTAGAATCTACATCATTTTGTGTACTAGATTCTGGATCGGATTCTTCGGCAAAAAGATCAAGCAGGGAGTTTTGTTTGGTATTTGAGTTAGATTTTGTATCTTGCAATATTGTTTGGCTAGGGTTAGCATTTTGCAAAATATGTTCGGATTCTTCATCGTTTTCTACCTGAGGGTCATCTTGGATAATCAATAGCCGATCAAGTAGCAATGCTCCAAGAGCACGCGAACCATCACCACTAAAATGGATTCCATCGGTTGCACGCATTTTCACACTTTTGCCTTGTGCATTTTTGACATAAGAAGTGTAGATTCCATCTGGAGCTAGGGCAAGATTGGAAAGTAAAAATACTTGTTTGGCTTGTTCTATGCGATCTTTATAGAGAGTATTAAGAAAAGCAAGACGTGTATTAAGCGGCTCTTTTTTAACGATGGGTGCTTCATACCAAGCTACGACAGCTTTGTTGGCAATTGCAGTATCAAGAATCTCTTGAATCCGAGCACTGTATGTTTCTGCCCACTCTTCTGATCCGTATTTGATTTTAGGCATACTGTAAGGGTCATTTGCGCCGACCATCACAACAACAACCTTTATGTGTGGGTTTTTTGCAAAGGCTTCTTTCAGAGTTTTGCCCCAATCAAAAAAGGAGATATATGTAAGCCCAGTGCTTTGCTTGGCAATATCAATGACATTAAAACCAAGCTTTTTAAGCTCGCGTCCAAGTGTCATACCCACACCTTGCATCATCGAATCTCCGATAAATAAAAAGGTTGAGTGTGGTTCAAGCACGATATGTCCTGCCTCATCAATGAGTGGATAGCTAGGTGCGCTTTCTGCTTCTTCATCAAGGTTTTTGGATTCTGGGGTTGGATCGAGAATGATATCTTGAAGTGCTGACTCTATGGCTAAGTCTTTTTGTGTAGGAAAAAGTGTAGTACGCAGCGAATCAAGCCAAACTCTAGGCGCTCCAAGTGTGCTTAACACAGGCATTTCTGGGTCAAAAAGAGTGATATGGTATTTTTGCTCAATATATGTGTTAATACTTTTGTTCATAATCACAACAACAATTGCTAGACTTATGAATAAGGTCAGTACAAAGCTTATGATACGCACTTAAAACCCCGCATAGATAAAATTAGGAATACCATCAGGCATAAAGCAAAACACAACAAGCAATATCAAGCCTAGTATGAGAGGTTTAAGCAGACTTGGAATCTTATAAAGATAAAAGACACACCAACGCTCAAGATTCGCACACAGAGGATACAAACTAAACAACGTAAGAAGAAAAAGTACAATACCAATTTGACTAAGCTCTATTGGTTTGGAGAAGTTTGTGCTAAATGCACTAAGAAATAGCATTGAATCATCAAGGTCTTTGTAATAGAAAAAAATCCACGCAAAGGTTACAAAACAAAATGTTACAAGTGAGGCTAGATATCTCCCCAAATAGTTCGCACCAAAACTAAGTGAGAGTACGCGCATAATGTTTAATACCACAAGTCCTATACCATGCAAAAGCCCCCAGATCATAAAGTTTATGGTATTGCCATGCCAGATTCCAGAAAGCCCAAAGGCGATAAGCACAAAAATCTGTGTTAGAACAAAGCCTTTGCGGGAGCCGCCCAAAGGAATATAAATAAAATCCCTGATAAATGTAGAAAGGCTAATGTGCCATCGTGACCAAAAGTCTTTAAGATTGCGCGCCATATAAGGCATATTGAAGTTTGGCGGTAGCACAAATCCAAGCATAAGAGCAAAGGCACAAACTAGATTCACATACCCGCTAAAATCACAATAAATCTGTACACTATAGCCACAAATCCCAATGATAAGCTCAAGAATGTTGTAATTCAGTGGGTTTGTGAGGATGGGTTGGGTGTATTCTTGTATGTATGTGGCTATAAGCACCTTTTTGACAATTCCAAACAGTAGCAAGACAATAATGGGGTGAGCATTTTTTGCAGACCAGAATCTAAGGCTTTTAAATTGTTCAAAAAAGAAGTCGCTACGCATAATAGGACCTGCAATAATGGTTGGGAAAAACGATAAATAGGCTGCAAGATTTGGGAGGGATTCTAGCTTGGGATTAGCGAGTAGAACATAATCACTTGGAGTATGTTTTGCTTCATAAACAGCTCGTAAATATGTGATAGAAGCAAAACTATAAAAGCTAAGTCCAAGTGGCAATAATACATCAATATCTGCAAAATCAAGCCCAAAAAAGCGTAAAAGATTTTCAAAACCATCTTTAAAGCTCGAATAGTATTTAAAAAAACTAAGATTGCATACCACGAAAGCCACACTAGCAAGAAACACCGCTTTGCTTTCACTGCTTGCGATAGCATAGCTTGCTGCAAAAATAAAAAGAGTATAAAATGCAAGTACTAGCGCAAAATAAAAACTTCCAAAATAGCATAAAATAGCATAATTAAACACAAGTAGCAAAAGATTCTGTATTGTTAAATGGGTGCGCAATAACCAATACAGTACAAAAAATACAAAAAACACAATGCCAAACTCTATGGAGAAAAAAAACATCATTTTCCTTGGAAGTACAAATTCACTTTAGGATTCTATCAAAAAAATGTATGGAGCGAATTGGCTTTTTGCATCCATTCAATTAATTCGTCCCACCGTTCCTCTTGTATGAGGCTTTGTGCATACACCATTTCTTTACCAAAGCATTCAATAGACTCTAGAAGGTTCTGTTTATTGTGTGCAAAGACATCGCGCCACATTATTGGTGAGCTTTTAGAAATACGACTCATATCTCTGAAACCACCGCCAATGAGAGCAAGTATATTTTGAGGTTCTTCTTGGGTTAGTACCGTATTTGCTAAGGCAAAGGAAATTACGTGAGGTAAATGAGAAATAAAAGCGATGTGTTTGTCGTGTTCTTTTGCAGACATTTTAATAATGCGCATACCAATAGCAACGAAAATCTGTTTGGCTAAAGCAACCTGAAATTCACCGCTTTGTTCGGTGTCAGTTAGGATAACGATTTTGTTATAAAAAAGTCCTTCCAAAGCGGCGCTTGGTCCGAAATTTTCTGTCCCACTCATTGGGTGTGCAGCGACAAAGTTTTTGCGAATTTTTTTAGGAATATTGTTTAATATTTTTTCTTTTGCACCCCCTAAATCGATAATTGTTGTTGTTGGAGGGATTGATTTTAGTTTTTTGAGTGTGGCAATGATGCCATCAAGAGGTGTTGCAATGAAGATTACATCACACTTTTGAATCTGCTCAAACTCAACACATTCATCTACAAGCCCAAGTGAAAGGGCTTGCTGGGAATGTAGTGGGCTAATATCGAACCCCAAAAGACGCTTAAAGAGATTGCTCTTTCTAAGTGCTAGCCCCATACTTCCACCAATAAGACCAAGACCAATAATGCCTGCTTGCATAAGAACTCCAAAACAAGATTTTATCGCGAGTATCAATTATAGCAAAATCTGGATTGTAGGCGAAATTTGATAACGACTAGATAAGGGTTTAAAAGGATTCAAATATAAAATATTTAGGGGCATAAGAAAATGGTGTGCTCGGAGGGATTCAAACCCCCGACCTACAGGACCGCAACCTGTTGCTCTATTCAGCTGAGCTACGAGCACAAAGGGAGAAAATTATAACGATAAATGTTTTAAAATTTATTTAAATTTTATCTATTTTTGGTTAGAATCCGAGCCTTTATAAGCTAGATTTTCAAGAAAGCAGGTGATGAGAATGCCCGGCATTAAAGTCAAAGAAGGCGAGTCTTTTGATGAGGCGTATCGCAAGTTCAAAAAACAAACTGATCGCAACCTTGTTGTAACGGAGTGTCGCGCGAGAAGATTTTTTGAGAGCAAAACCGAAAAGCGTAAAAAGCAAAAGATCAATGCCAAGAAAAAAATGCTCAAGCGACTTTATATGTTAAGACGTTACGAGTCAAGACTGTAGGTTTAGATTCTGTAGAGTAGTGGCTTGCTCTTGTGAGTGAGCTATTGTTGGTGATGGTGATTGTATGACACAAAAAACGATTGCAATGGTATTGTCAGAGTGGGGTATTTATATGAGTTTCTTGCGCCACTCTAGTATTGTTGTTTATATCCTTTTGAATACCCTTAAGCACCGCATAATACCTTGTTTTAATCCCTCAACTGCCCTCCCCCTTAACTAACTTAGTTTTACTTATCGAATTGTATTTTGTTGTTTGCATATGTAGTGTTGTATGCATTTTTATGTTTGTACATTTTATATATAAAGGATATTATAATGAAAGCCTTTCATAGTATAGTTTTGTGTGTAATTTTTGTATTGTTTGGTTGCGGAGATAAAAAAGATGATGGTGTAATGGGGGCTGTACCAGTACAAACCTCTGTTATAGAAACCCAAAATGTTGAGCTTGAGTTTGAGTATCCAGCCAAGCTTAAGAGTGTTCGTAGTGTTGATGTTTATGCGAGGGTTGAGGGGATTTTGCTTGAACAGAATTTCACAGAGGGTGATATTGTCACACAAGGTCAGATTCTTTTTACCATAGATCCAGCGCGTTATGATGCAAAGGTCAGAATGGCAAAAGCTCAACATCAATCAGCGCAAGCGAATTTCAGAAAAGCACAAAAAGACTTTAAAAGGGTCGAGAGACTGTATAAACAGGGTGTTCATACAGTAGATACATACGATAATTCACTCTACAATTATGAATCCGCCCAAGCAAACCTTGATAGTACGAAAGCCTCGCTTGATGATGCAATGATTGATTTGGACTATACGCGGGTAAGTGCCGATATTACAGGTAAAACAGGTATGAGACGATACGATATAGGTACGCTTGTAGGGAGAAATGGTGGCAATGATATTCTTACTACCATCACGCAATTAAGCCCAATATATACTGAATTTTCTATCCCTAGTAATGATTTTTTATATATACGTGATCTAGCGTTGGATAATGTAAAAGTTGAAATTGTATTGAGTAATAATAAGATTTATCATCAGAAAGGCAAAATTAATTTTATTGACAGTGTTTTAGATGCTCAAACAAACTCTATTAAAGCACGAGCCATTGTGGATAATGAAGACTATAAGCTTTTGCCCAATGAGTTTGTGCGTGTGCGTCTCAAAGGATTTATCGCCCAAAATGCCATTATTATTCCACAAAAAACACTTGGTCAAGATGCGCAAGGTAGTTATGTTTATGTGGTAAAAGACAACAAGGCTTCTTTGAGACGTGTTAGTATCGGTAGGGCACTAAAAGATGGAACAGTACTGATAACAGGAGGACTGAAGTCAAAAGATCTGCTTATTAGCAGCAATCTTGGGAAAGTATCAGATGGTGCAGATGTGCAAGTTGTTTCTAATTCAAGCAAAGATTAAGGAGATTGTATGTTTTCAAGATTCTTTATCAATCGCCCTGTTTTTGCTATGGTGGCTTCGATCATTATTACACTTGTTGGTGTCATAGCCATATTTTCGCTTCCTATGGAGGAATATCCACAGGTTACACCCAAAGAAATTGTTGTTTCTGCAACATATAGTGGAGCTAGCGCAGAGGTTATAGCTGATACTGTAGCAAGCGTGCTAGAAAATAGCATAAATGGTGTAGAGGGAATGCTCTATATGAAATCCACCTCTTCATCAAGTGGAACATTGCAAATCACGGTGTATTTTTCAAATGATACTGATGCAGATATGGCAACAGTTAATGTCAATAACCGTGTGCAAGCTGTGTTGTCCCAACTGCCTCAAGAGGTGCAAAGACTCGGAGTTACTGTAAGAAAACAAAGCTCGACTATTCTTGCCGTTTATACGCTTTTTTCTGATAATCCAACCCATGATTCTATTTTTATCGCAAACTATGCTATTTTGAATATTATTAACGATTTAAAAAGAGTACCCGGCGTTGGAAACGTTACAGCATTTGGCTCAAAAGACTATTCTATGAGAATCTGGCTTGATTTAGACAAGCTTTCTAAATACAATCTCACACCCGCAGAAGTAACACAGATTATTCAAGAGCAAAACTCCCAATTTGCTGTGGGGCAGTTTGGGCAAGAGCCCATGAGAGATGAGATAGTTTTCACATATTCTGTGACAACACAAGGACGATTTATCAAGCCCGAAGAGTTTGATAGTATTATTATTCGATCCAATCCCGATGGCTCAAGCCTTCGCCTAAAAGATATTGCCAAAACAGAGCTGGGTGCGCAAAATTATGGTGTTGAGGAATCTTACAATGGCAAGGATTCTGAATCTTTTGGGATATTTCTTCAGCCTGGAGCTAATGCGCTTGAAGTTGCAGGCAATGTGAATAAAAAAATGGAGGAGCTTGCCCAAAGTTTTCCGCAAGGCTTGCAATATGCTGTTGCCTATGATACGACAAAGTTTGTCAAAATTTCGATTAAAGAGGTGGTTAAAACTTTTATTGAAGCCATTGCGCTTGTTGTTATTATTATGTATTTTTTCTTGCAAAATTTCCGCGCTACTATTATCCCAGTTATTGCTATCCCTGTGTCTATCATCGGAACATTTGCAGGTATGTATGCACTAGGATTTTCAATAAATCTATTGACTCTTTTTGGGTTAATACTTGCTATTGGAATTGTTGTTGATGATGCGATTATCGTGATTGAGAATGTTGAGAGAATCTTACACAGCAATGCAAGCATTTCGGTAAAAGATGCTACCATTGAGGCGATGGGAGAGATGCAAAGCCCCGTGATTGCTATCGTGCTTGTGCTCTCATCGGTTTTTATCCCTGTGGCGTTTATCGGGGGTTTTGCGGGGGAGATTTATAAGCAGTTTGCGGTAACGATTGTGGTATCTGTGGTGATTTCTGGTTTTGTAGCTTTGACGCTCACACCTGCACTTTGCACGATGATCTTAAAGAAAAAAGAGCCCAAGCCCTTTTTGGCTGTGCGGAAGTTTAATGAATTTTTTGATTGGCTGACTGATAAATTCACTCTGAGTGTTAGCAACTTCATTCGCCGTGGGCTTTTGCTGCTTTTGCTTTTTGGGGCGTTTTTGCTTGCTACCGCTGGGCTTTTTAGCAAACTTTCAAGCGGACTTGTGCCTTCAGAAGATAAAGGTGATATCATCGGATTTATTTCTATGCCGCCAGCCACATCACTTAGTAGAACACTAGAGCAAACAAATAAGGCTGTTGAGATTATGAGAAATAATCCAGATGTAAAATCTACCTTGATGATTACAGGGTATGATATGCTCTCAAGCGCAGTAAGGACATATTCGGCTGCGACATTTATTACCCTGCAAGATTGGAGCGAAAGAAAGGATGCTTTACAAGATTCATTTAGTGTAGCAAACAAACTCACTGCAGATTTTAATCAGCAGCTTGAGGCGACAGCATTTGTGATGAATCCACCCGCGATTGATGGCTTAGGGCTAACGGGAGGATTTGAGGTTTATGTGCAAGATAGGAGTGGTGGCAGCATAAAAGATTTGCAAAAATATACGGATCTACTTGTTGTCAAAGCAAGCGAACGAAAAGAGCTCACAGGTGTACAGAATCTACTTAGCTCAAATATTCCCCAATATCGCGTTACGCTTGATAGGGAAAAAGCTAAATCTATGAATGTTAATGTCAATGATGTCTTCACGACATTGCAAAGCACTTTTGGCAGCTACTATGTTAATGACTTTAATCTTTATGGGCGCACCTACAAGGTTAATGTTCAAGCGCAAAGTTATTTTCGAGAAACGCCAGAAGATTTAAGTCGTGTGTTTGTTCGGTCAAATGCTCAAAATGGACAACTTATACCAGTAAGCTCGCTTGTGGATTTTGAACGTATTGCCAATACTGATATTATTGATAGGTTCAATCTTTTTCCAGCGGCAAAGATTATGGGTGATGCCAAACCGGGATATTCAAGCGGCGATGCGCTTAAAGCCATAGAAGAAGTAGCAAAAGAAGTTTTACCAGATGGTTATACTATCGCGTATTCGGGTATGTCTTACCAAGAAAAGGCGACAAGTGGTACGGGTATGATAGCCTTTGGGTTAGGTTTGGTGTTTGTATTTTTGATTTTAGCGGCACAATATGAGCGTTGGCTTATGCCGCTAGCAGTTATCTCTACAGTGCCTTTTGCAGTCTTTGGGGCGGCACTAGCTACTTGGCTTAGGGGGCTTAACAATGATGTCTATTTTCAGATTGGGCTCATTACGCTTATAGCCCTTGCGGCAAAAAACGCGATTTTGATTGTGGAGTTTGCCCAGCACAAAAGAGAGCAAGATGGCTTAGGAATTATAGAATCTGCTGTACAAGCAGCAAGGCTTAGATTCCGCCCGATTGTGATGACCTCTTTAGCCTTTAGTATTGGGGTGCTACCACTGGCTATCAGTTCTGGGGCTGGGGCGGCGAGCAGACACGCTATTGGCACAGGGGTGATTGGTGGTATGATAGCTGCGACTTTTATTGGGACATTTTTTATCCCACTCTTTTGGACGTATTTTGCAAGACTTAGCGAGTTTATCAAACTTAAGCTAGGCAAGCACTAATTCTGTATTATCCACTATAAAGAATATCATTCTTACAACTCTAGATGTGCCATATCTAGAGTTGGTATTTGCAAATACCCTAGAATCTATATAGAATCTTATGATGAGGCTTAAGTCTGAATATTTAAAAGCTTTTGTACTATCAAAATAACTAGTGTTGGCTAAGACTTTGGGTAGATTCTGCATAACTAGAATCTAAAATTGGCTTTGTGAAGTGTACTCATATAATAGGAGAATCTAAATCCAAGATATTATTTGTACTTTTGTATTGTTTGGAAGCAGATTTATACCAAGCTTTGCTAAAACTTAGTGGTTTATAGAAGTTTTGCAGGACGCACTAGCTGTCCTAGCTAGATTTATAAAGTCAATCGCCACTTAAAACTAAAGCTTGCAGTGATTAAAAGGGGTTAAAACTTCTTTTTCTCCACATCAGCAAGTATCTCATTAGCTATGCCATTGACCTTTTGTGTAATTCCATTGGTAGT
>CALUTE010000025.1 GCA_944323645.1 uncultured Helicobacter sp.
TGTTTGTGTTAAAGCTTTGTTTAAGAGACATAGATAATCCTTTTAAGAGATAAAATCGCATTAAAACCCCAAAATATTAATCTAAGTTATTATATATTACCTAATAAATAAACACATCTTATTTATCTTAGATTTTATGCTGAGCAAATGGCATTTGTTACTAATCAAAATGCTTAAATACCATAAATTAACCCTACCCTTTTATTTATATTTTTTTAACAAGCCCCATACAAAAAGGCTTAAAACAAGGCACACAATCCCACAGATTGCAAGCGTATAGATAAAGCTTTCTTGATAGATGTTTGCTAGAATTTCTTTGCTTATATCTTGCAAAGAAGTTATGTTACCACTAGCTAAAGCCCTAGTGTGAGAATCTGTAAGCCCTGCCATAGCTATAAAAACCACCATCAAAGACGCATACAACGCCACGCCTATACTCTCGCTTCCTAGCCTTAAAGTATTGAGCAGTCCCGCACCTAAGCCCACATTTTCGCCCTTTAAACTAGCAAGTGCGAGATTATCAATGCCTCCAGCGTGTAAGCCCATACCACAGCCGATAATAAAAAGGCTTAGTATCATACAAGCTAGTTTAACACTTTCATTTTCAAGCAAAAGCGAGGCTAAAAGAGCAAAAATTCCCACACTCATCATAAGAGACATAATAAGGGCAAGTAGTCTAGAATTAACACCTTTTGATACAAGCTTACCCACTAAAAAGGGGCAAAAAAGCATAGGCGTGGTAAGACTTAGCATAAAAACGCCGCTAAAAGAAGCTGAAAAGCTAAAAACAACTTGCAAAAAGGTAGGAAAATAGGTTAGCAATACCACGAAGCTAAAGCCAGAAATCACAGCCACAAGGCTAAAACCAAAGAATGCTCTATTTTTCAGTAAGGCAAAGTCTAGCAAAGGCGTGTATCCTAAGCTATGCAAACGCTTTTGGTGCAGCACTAAGGCTATACCACTTACTAGACTTATGAGAAAAATCGCCAAAGTTATAGAATCTAAGTGTGAAAGCCTCGTGATACTTAGCATTAAGCCAAAGATACAAAGCACAAAAAGTATAGCACCGCTGTAATCAAAGCGGGATTTTACAAGGTTTTCTTTATTTTGTGTATCGTGGCTATCTTGTGGCAGCACTTTAGACAAAAGCAACACAAGAGCTAGGATAATAAAATGCAAAGCAAAGATAGCACGCCACGAAATGATGGCTTTACCAATAGCCATATCTTTAAAGCTATCGATTAAAAGTCCGCTTAGAGTAGGACCTAAGGTAATGCCTAGCCCAGCGGTCGTGCCAAAGAAGGCAAAGGCTTTTAGTCGCTCTTTTTCATCAAAGCTTTTCACTAAGATAGCCGAACCACAGGCAAAGACACTCGCACCGCCAATACCAGCTACCGCCCTGCCAATATCTAACATAATGAGTGAAGTCGCAAAGCTAGATACTAAAGAGCCTAGTAAAAATAAGCCTACGCCAAATCTTAATGCTCTAGTAGCACCAAATCTATCGCTAAAACTTCCCCAAATAAGTGTAAAACAGGCAAAGAAAAGATTAAAAGCATTGACTACCCATTGTAAAAGCGAAGCTTCATCGCCTAAATCCCTAGCGATGTAAGGCAAGGCTATGGCAGTGCCAGAGATACTACTTGGCACGACAAATACGCTCAAGAGAATGGTGAGTAATATGAGGTTTTTATGAGATATTGTTTGCATAAGTGCTCCTTTATATGTTTGTCTTGGTATTTTTGTCCTTTTTATGTGGATTGAAATAAATATAATATTTTATATTATATTATAATAAAAGTCAAAACAAAAAATATTTACGATATTTATCTAGCTTTTTAGCTACACATAAAAGAAAACTTAAAGAGATAAAGTTTTGCTATGAAGGTAGTTTGAAATTTTAAATTATATCGCTTAGTGATTGTAATATTTGAGCTTTTTTTAGCCAATTTTAGCAAAATACAAGCCGCACAATACAATAAGCCTCTCATACTTGTAAAAATAAAGCGAGTAAAATTAGGATAAAGTTAGATATGCAAAAGCCCTAATATAATTTCTGTATCATTTCTAAGCTAAAAATATTTGTAAAGTGTAAAATTTATCTTTAATTTTGTTTAAGTTAATACACTAATCCTTTTGCTTTATGTCCCAAAATTCCTCATCGTCCTTACTAATCTTGCGTAGAGGCATAAAATATATCCCAATATGCATACAAGCTTGATAGATGATAAGAGAAAACACAAGCGTAAATAAGAGACCCTCACCCCAAAACACAAGAAAAAATACCGCAAAAACAGGCACAAAAACTACATCTAGCGGTACCAATCCATCAAAAAATGAGGTTTTGTATTTGGACTTATACCGTGCTTTGCAGTGCTTACACTCAAGTATGCCTCCAGACATAATGCCTTGCCAGCTAGATAAGGTATCCCAAACCTTGTGCATATCATTACCACAATCCTCGCATTTTGCATGAAAGCCCATTATTATATTCTCCTTGTTTTTATAAATTTATTATTTTCTAGGTAAAAATATTATTGCTGCTCATCAATTTGTATTGTACCCAAAAAGCGCATTGTCATTTATTAGGTGATTTTATTCCAAATGATAAACACAGAAAAATTCGAGGGTTATCTCCATCTTCTCTGTTATCATTATCTTTATTTGGCTCATAGAAATAGCCCCCTATTTTTTATATATAACCCATATCCACTCCGAGCAATCTTCCTCCCTCCCCCATATAGTCTTTGATTTTTTAAATACAAACACCAAACCACATAAACTATATAGTAAGTAATAATTCTATCAACTCCTAAAAGTCATCTCAAGCCCACTTTAAAAAGCCTTGAAAAAATCTTTTGAAATTTTGAATTATAAGTATCAAGGGTATTCACAGAGGCTATTCTATAACATCTTCTACTAAAATAATAGATTGCCTTGTGTCTCATAAAATCTTTCTAATTATCATTAAGAACTAATTTTTATTTTACAGTAAAATATATAAAAAAGAAAATAAAATTAAAAAATGGTAGAATATCTTATATCAATGTTGCTTTTGATATTTATTCAAAATCTATAGGAGTCAAAATGAAGAAAATTTTATTGCTAGGCGGTGGATATGCGAATTTATCTTTTTTAAAAAACTTGAATAAAGATAAATTTAACGAATACGAACTTACTTTAATTTCTAAGGAAAATCATCATTATCAAAGCGTTTTATTGCATGAAGCGGTAAGCTCTGGAAAAGATGTGAGTGTTAGTTTTGATGAAATTTTACCTAAAGGCTTTTCTTTTATACAAGATGAGATAAAAGAAATCAAAGAAAAAGAGGTGCTAGGGCAAAAAGGGCGATATCAGTATGATATACTCATTGTAGGTCTTGGCTTTAGCAGTGATGACTTTAAAATCCCTGGTGTTAAGGAACACGCTCTTAGTATAGTTGATTTTAAAAACAGCCTAAAAATTCACGAAAAGATTGAAAATTACGGCGATAATTTAGAAATTGTAGTGTGTGGAGGTGGCTTTAGCGGTATAGAATTGATTGGAAATTTGGCTAAGGATTTAAGAACTGTTTATAAGAATTTCAAGCTAAAATGCGTGGAGGCTATGCCTATAATCTTACCTATGTTTGAGGAAGCACTTTCTTTAAAGGCTAAAAAATATCTGGAGGATTTGGGCGTTGAATTTTATCTTTCTTCTAAAATTCTAAAATGCGAAAAAGACGGAGTAATCATACAAAATGGTGATAAAGAAGAAAAAATCAAAGCTGATATAATCCTATGGACTGCAGGTGTTAAAGGCAATGAAGTTATACAAAATTCACCTTTTTTCAAATCTCAAAGAAGCAAGGTTGAAGTTGATGCCTTTTTAAACCCTGCCAATCAAGAAACAGAGATGAAAAACATATTTATCTTAGGAGATTGTGCTGCTTTAAAAGCTCCTGATGGAAGATTTTTCCCGCCAACAGCACAACTAGCAAATGAAGAAGGAAAATATCTAGCTAAAGTTTTTAACAGCGATTTCAAATTGCAAGAAAGTTTTTCGTATCAAAGCAAGGCTACGATTTGCTCTTTAGGAAATGATTATGCCATAGGTGTAATAGGTAGCACAAAAATAGAGGGCAAGATAGCTTCTTATATCAAAAAGCTTGTAGAATTAAAATGGCTTATAAAAATCAAAGGATTGAAAGCTTTATTTTAAGAGTTAAGGCTAGAAAATCTAGCCTTTTTTCCTACCATTTAATTCTAACAGCAGGTTTTATAAGTCCTTCTGGTTTATTTTTCATCATATCCAAAGACTTTTCTATGGCTTCAAGCCCACCTTCTAGCTCGTGTGTTACTATAGGTCTTACATTTAGCTTTTTAGTTTGTAGAAGTCTAGCTAGTTTTTCCATTCTGTATCTACCGCCCGGAGTTAATCCACCTTTTAAGGTTTTATGCCCCATACCAACATTCCAAGCGATTCTAGGGATTGTGATATTTTCTCCTGAACCTAGATAATTTACATTTGAAACAACGCCACCATTTACAAGACATTCGCAAGCCTCACCCATAGTAGCTAAATGTCCTCCAGCAACAAGAACCTTATCAACACCCCTACCCTTTGTTAGCTCATTGATCTGATCTTGAAATTTACCCTTAGTGAAATTTATATAATGAGTAGCTCCGTAGTGTTTGTTTGCTACCTCATAGCGGAAATCAACGCAATCAACAGCGTAAATTTCACTAGCACCCATTAAATTCGCACCAGCACAAGCCATAAGCCCAACAGGTCCAAGCCCTATAACAGCTACTGTTTCGCCCGGTTTTATGTTTGCATTTTCAGCACAATGCACCCCAGTAGTAACCATATCACAAAGCATAACAGCTTCGATAGGATCAACTCCATCTGGTAAGTGTGCTACATTGCCATCTACTTCATTTACGTGGAAACGCTCTGCAAAAACTCCATCTTTGAAATTTGAAAATTTCCAACCAGCCAAAGGTCCTCCACTGTGTTGTGCGAAACCTCTTTGTGCATTTATAGCACTCCAATTTGGTGTAATAGCTGGAACTATTACCTTATCTCCTACCTTAAAGTCTTTTACCAAGTTTCCAACTTCTATTATCTCGCCAACTGCTTCGTGCCCTAAGAACATATTTGTTCGCTCACCTATACCACCCTCATAGCAAGTATGCAAGTCTGAAGTGCAAGGTGCTACTGCAATAGGACGAATTATCGCATCTAAAGGACCACACTCTAGTTTTTTACCTGTGGTAACTTCTTCAAGATGTTCCTTTTCAATTATCCCAACCTTACCAATGCCAAGCATAGCAAAACCTTTTACACTCATTGTTTCTCCTTTATAAAGTGATAATTTAGATTTTAAGATAAAGTTTCTTGATAAATAAATAACTTTATCTACATAAACAATAAACACTAAAAGCAAATTGAGTATGGAATTTGAAAATAAAAAGCAAAATTATAAAATCAATGTTGCTATTAGAAACACTTACTAAATACTCATAAGATTATTTGTTTAATATTGTAAAGTTGGTTTTATCAAATATTTTGATAGACTTAGTCCTTTTTAATTTTTTAATATTCTTGCAATGCATCACAACTTCAACGTTACAATTCTATTCTTGTATGAAGCTACTTTTTAGATTTATCATATAGAGTTCTTTTTATTTCTTTTCCGTTTGTATAAAAGATCTCTGCTTTTAATTCTCCGTTTTCGTAATATTCTTTGGCGATACCATCTTCTTTGCCATTTTTAAATGGAATTTCAAGCATAAGATTACCATTTGGATAATAAACTTTTGTAGAAACTCTTACACCATCTTTCAATGGATTTTCATCAGTAAGATTACCTTTTTTATCATAGATTTTAATAACACCTGTAAAAACACCATCTTCATAGTGAGTCTCTTGCCGTATTTTTCCATCCTCATAATAACTCTTTATAGCACCATGAGTGCGACCATTTTTATAAGGAATCTCTTTTGCAAGTTGTCCATTAGGGTAATATGACTTAGAAACACCCACTACTTTGCCATTTTTGTATTGCGTTACTCCTTGAATTTGCCCATTCTCATGATACTGTACAGAAAGACCATTTAGCTTGCCATTTTTATTGTATATATATTTGGCATCAAGTGTGCCATTTATATGATAGTACTTCGCGACACCCTGTCTTTTGCCATCTTTATAAAAAATCTCCGACTTGCATTCTCCACTTTTGTAGTACCACCTCTCCAAGCCATTTTGTTTTCCATTTTTATAATGTTTCTCCCATTTTAGATTCTTATTTTCATAGTATTCTTGTTCTACGCAACCACTTATCTTATCCTCCTTATTGTGACACTTAGGTATCTCCGCTATAAGTATAAATGGTAGTACCATAAGCATAATAATTCGCTTCAACATACGCTCTCCTTATAAACACAAAGCGCAGTATTATATCCTATACTTTATATAACTGACTTAGAGTGCAAAGAAATAGACTTACCCCAAGTTCCACTACGACAAAACACGTGGGCTACAACATAAAAGGTTTTTCTATCGATCTCTATGGGATAATGCAAGGATATTCTATGCTAAGTAACCACCATATACATTGCTATGCCAAGCAGTGTAGAGATACTAAAAAATATAAAAATTTGGTTCTAAGCTAAACACCTCGAGATAAGGAGTTTAGCTTATGAGTATGCCATTTTTTGGGTTATATTCTTTAGCTATGCCCTCTTGTTTATGGTTTTTATAAGAGTTTTCCTTTTCAAGTTTCCTGTTTATGTTACATATTTTTCTATGCCCTCTTGTTTGCCCTCTACATAGGTGTCTCTCTTAGCAGTGTGCCATCGTTAGAATATTGTTTATGAATTCCATTTGCCTCGCCATTTTATAGGGAATCTCATCATCACGCTTTGTGTCTTTATCATCAGAGTATTTTTTCACAATGCCATCTACTTTATGTGGCATTCTCTATATCCTGTGTATTCACCTTGTAATGCATGGTCTTTGTGGTTAGAATCTAGTGGCTTATTGTCAGCTAAGGTATCAATGATGTTTCTATCTTTTCTAATACCTCGCTTTGGTGTTTAAACTTTTTAATAGCTTTTTTAAAAGCAGAAGACTTTTTGATAGCATACCTAGTCATTCAGGCAATCCTCTATCAGCTCTTTTGCACTTTGATAGCTTTTATACTTCTGCGGATTTGCCAAAATCTCCTCACATTCTTTCATCGCCTCTAGGGTCTCATCATTTGGGATTTTCTCTATTTCCAAATCTTTTTTTAAGCCCTTTAAACTCTCAATCACTTGCAAAGTCTCAAAATCCACATTTCTTAATGTGATAGTCATAGTTTGCTCCTTACAGCTTTATACCCTACCATTATAGCAGATTTATTGAAGTCATTCTACTCTAGCAAGAATCCATACTCATAGATTCTAGGCTCTATTTTTTTAGCTAGAATCTCTAATGCAATCTTAAGCTCGGCGATGAAATGGCAGACTTGACACTCTCACACCATTTATAATAAATATAGTTGAAATTGTTTTTGGTAATAGCGATTTTGTAGAGTTTATCACTACTAAGTGTGCAATTTGCTCCCATAAAGTCCTGCAAAGCTTTGTTGTGGTTTGGCATATCAGGATTTAAAAGCAAAGATAAGAGTGTGAGATTCTAATCTCAAGCTTCTTTATGTTCTCAAGCCTTTGCAATACAAGGATTGTAGAATGATACTTCACTTCGTCATTACTTAGGCTTAGCGAAGAATCCAAAGGTGTAAAATCACTACATATAGAATCAAAAAGATTCTGAAATCTTTTTGTAGATGTTTTGCTAATGCTGAACATGACTAGAATCTTTATAAAATCCCTTTTTAGATTCTATGCTTTTAATTTTTTACGATTCTCACAAGGATTCTAAGCAGTGCTACTAAGCGGCGGTAAATCCTGCTTTTATTCTAGCTTTACACCGCAGATTTGGGCTATGTCTTTATATGATAAAGAAGAATCCTTGAAGCTAGACTTAATGGATTCCAATTGGTCATCATTAAGGGCTTTGCCATTACTACATGTAGCACTTATGGCTGTATCCTCTTGAAATGTAATAGTTATGAGCAATTTCCCATTTGGCATATAACCTTTTGCAATCCCGTCTGATTTGCCATTTTTAACTGGAGTCTCTCTTTCAAGATTGCCATTGTCATAATATGATTTTGCAATGCCTTCTATCTTGCCATTTTTATGTGTCGCCTCATATTTAAGATTTCCGCTTTCATGGTATGCTTTCACAACACCTTCTGTTTTGCCATGTTTAAATGGAATCTCACCTCTAAGATTCCCATTGTTATAGTAATCTTTCCTGATGCCTTCTTGCAAGCCATTTTTATAGGGAATCTCGCGCATAGGTCGCATAAGTTTGCTATCGGGATAATATTCTCTCTCCGCACAGCCTTTTATTTTATCCTCATCACTTTTGCACTCTGGCAGATTTTCTGCCATTAAAGGCAGTGCCACCACGCCACACAAAGCCAAGATTCTTAGTAGCATACATTTCTCCTATGAGTTTTGATGTGGTAATTATAGCCTAAGATTCTAGGCTTTTATCCTTGCAGAATCTTAGGGATTGTGCTAAAAAACTTAGATTATTCTACACGATGTAAACCCTTACCTTGTCTTTAAGAGGCTAGGTAGCTAAATGCAATACAATAGTGGTGATTTAACGCAGAGATTGTAAAAACACTTCTAACACATATTCAGCAATCAAGCAATCTTGTGCCTCACTGCCCCTACCCACGCCTATACCGCCTATGATTTTACCATTTGCAAATAGCGGATAGCCTCCTGCTACAAGCGTGATTTTATCATCATTTGCCTGTATTGCCATAAGTGCTTCGCCCTCTTTAGCTAAGGCGGCTAAATCTTTAGTTGGCATTTGTGTAATGGCTGCGGTGTAAGCCTTGCGTGGCACAAGAGTAATGCTTAATACCAAAGCTTCCCCATATCTCCTAAAAACCCTTAAAAGCCCACTAGAATCTGCAATAGCAAAGCTTATATCAAGCCCTAGCTCTTTTGATTTCTGCCTTGCTGCCTCGCATAGTTTATCGCATAAGCTATCATCTAAAAGCATACTTACTCCTTGTGTAAAAATGTGGTTAAAAGTATAGCGACTATATGTGCTACAAGTCTTGCCTAATACTCTTTAGATTCTGCTTATTTGTGCTAGTAGGGCTTGCCTATCCTCTTTTGGACTTACGATAAAGGCTCTTTTGTATTCTCTAATAAACTGCGATAAGCTCTCATAGCCCACTTCAAAGGCAGCTTGAGTTGCATTATAATCCTCCCATACAAGTAGCCTCCTTGCTTCACTTAGACGCAGGGCTTTTTGACATTGTATGACGCTCATACCTATGGTGTTTTTAAACTGCTTGTGAAAGGCTGATACACTCATCGCACTTCTTTTTGCTAAATCTTTGACTGTAAAATTTCTAGCAAAATGCTCTTTTATATACATATTTGCCTTTATAGAATCTAATTCCCGCACTTTAGTAAGAGTATCTAGCAAAGCATTGCCATAAGTGCCACACAATGCGTGATATATAGTCTCTTTTATTATAAGGCTTTGCAAAAAGATAGAATCTTCCCTTTGAGAAAAAAGCCTAGCAATGCTTCTTAACAAAGCATTATCGCAATCTTGCCTTTGTTTTGCCGTGCGAGTTTGTTTTATAATGCTTGTAGCTGTGCTTGTCTCCATATGTAGCAGTACTTGCATACACTCTTTCCTATCAAGGCTAAGGCAAAGGGCATAAAAGCTCTCTTTACTAGGCATTACACTAGCTTTTAGCGGTGTGGTAAGGTTAGAATAAAATACTGATTGCTTGTATTGCTTGTATTGCTTGTATTGCTTGTATTGCTTGTATTGCTTGTATTGCTTGTATTGCTTGTATTGCTTGTATAGATTCTAATGCCAAAGGGTGTGTGCAAAGGCTTGTGTAGAGCGAGTCTGCCCTGAAGAACTACAAAAATAAAGGGATTTTTAGTGCTTGGTAACTCCAGTCTTTGTAAGTCTTTGCTATGATAGAGACTAAGAGAGGACAAATGCGTGGGATTAGCACCTTGTGTGAGTGGGAGAGAATATAGCGAATGCAAGAGTGCACAGAGGCTTTGTGTCATCTTTGTCCTTTTGGGGTTTTTTAGAATCGAGATTCTAGTCATTATCAAACTTTGCTTACAAAGTGGAAAATCTATAAAATACAGAATCTCAAAGATGTTTCGCCTAAAGGCTCAACATGACAGAGAACCTGGAATCTAAAAATATGTCATATTGAGCGATAGCGAAATATCTAGGAATTCTAGATTCTACACTTTAGATATTTCGGGTTTCACCCTCAATACGACAAGGAATCTAGATTCTCAAAATACAAAATCTAAACTAAATCATAGCATTATTAGAATCTAAGATTTATTTTTAGATTTTATGATTTTTAACTTCTAATATTGTAGCAAGTTTGTTATGCTTATGGAGTAGCAGAGTGTTTGCTGTGGCTGTGCTTTTGTATCGCGACTTAGGTATTTGGACTTAGAGAGCCTTTGTATCTTTGATGTTGATTATACAGAGAATAAGAGTGATGTTACAAAGCTACCTTTTGAGGAGTATAAAAGGTATTTGCTTACTTAAAGCTCTTTGCTTGCGATGATTGCTATAAAGGAATTGTTGGTAAAATTTGGTCAAGCTTTAGAAGTTATGGCTTGGGGGGCAATACATTGGGATATTGTGAAGCTTTTTATGCAATGTGAAATTTTATTATATAGGTTTTGCTTTAGATGTTTTAGGGCGATTCTAAAGGGAGCTTTCCTTTAGAATGCTTTTTGCTCTTGATAATCGCTAAATATCCGCCTTATACTCACTAAGCCACTTTACCATCGCAGGATCTCTGTGGTCAAAAAAGAGGCTTTTTGCATCATCAAGACTCGCCATAGTCTGCATATCTTTAGAATCTAACTCAAAGTCAAAGACACTAAAATTTTCTATCATACGCTCTTTTCTCGTGGTCTTTGGAATGACTATGATATTTCGCTGTATTAGCCACCTTAAAATCACCTGTGCCACGCTTTTATTGTGTTTTTTGCCAATGGCAGCGATGATTGGATTAGCAAACATATTATTTCTGCCCTCGCCAAAAGGCGCCCAAGATTCCATAGCGACATTGTATTCTTGCATTATCTTTTGTGCCTCAAATTGTGCATGCATTGGGTTACATTCTACTTGATTGATGGCGGGTTTTATCTCGTTATTCAAGCAAAAATCCACCAATCTATCAGGATAGAAATTGCTTACCCCAATGGCTCGTATAAGTTTATCTTTATAGAGCGCGCTCATCGCCCGCCACGCACCATAGACATCATTAAATGGCTGGTGGATAAGATAGAGGTCAAGATACTCTAGCCCTAGCTTTTTAAGCGAAGTCTCAAACGCCTTCTTTGCCTTAGATTCACTCGCACTAGTAATCCAAAGCTTTGTGGTGATAAATAGCTCTTCGCGTTTTATACCACTTGCCTTTATCGCAGCACCTACGGCTTCTTCGTTAAAATAACTAGCCGCGGTATCAATGCTTCTATACCCTACACTTAGTGCATCTTCCACGCATCGCTGGCATTCTTTTTTATCGATTTGATACACGCCATAGCCTAAAATTGGCATTTTCACGCCATTATTTAAAGTGATTGTTTGCATATTGTTTCCTTTTTTGTTTGGATTTTGTTTTTTGGCTTGTGTAGCCGCAAATATCGGATTTATAGCACCTAATGTGCTAAAGGCTAGTCCTGCACCCAGCATTTTAGAACTTTCTTTAAGAAAATCTCGCCTTGAGGCTCTCTGGGGAGAGTCGCGGGATTGCAAGGGCTGTTTGTTTTTATCGCGCATTGTTCCTCCTTAAACTTTTTGATAATCTTGCCTTAGCAAGATTCTAAATAAGATTCTAAAACCTGACACCTAGTGTCTGTCAAGAGGCTATGACAGGTATTTTTCAAGCTATGTGTTTTTAAGGTATTTGTGAAAAATAAAACATAAGCAAAAATTGCTATAATTGCAAGATTACTACTGCTAGGAAGTATTATGCTAGAGACATTACAAAAATACTTAGAAGACATCTCTCATATCAAAGAAAGCGACAAAGAACACACCCACCGCACCGCTTTGCAAAACCTTTTAGAATCCCTTAAAACACATATAGCTGATAATGTGGGGGGGGGGGCAATAACGCTCTAAAAGCTCTAAAACTAATCCATGAGCCAAACAACGACAAAGAGGGTAGAGGCGCACCTGATTTTTTAGCACAAAGCAATGGCTTAAATCTAGGCTATATAGAAAACAAACGTGTTAATGCCCCTTTAGATTCTATTACCACAAGCCCACAGATAGCCAAATACCTACTCTTAAGCCCCAACATTATGCTTACAGACTATTTGCGATTTTGCCTTGTGCGATTAGATTCTAAAGCCAAAGCCCACATTACCCGCGAAGTTAGAATCTGCGAATTTTCTCAAATCAAAGCCACGCTAAAATCTAAAGCCCTTTTAGAATCCAAAGCCAAAGAACTCCTAGAGCTTTTTACCCTCTTTTTTACCCATAGCCCAAAGCCCATAAACACCGCCCTAGAGTTTGCCAACGCCCTTTCACTTCGCACAAAATTGCTCAAAGATGAGCTATCACAAAACAAAGACAATATCGAGATTCAAGGACTTTTTAATACTTTCAAAGAAGCTTTATACAAAGAGTTAGAGTTTGAGAGTTTTTGTGATTCCTTTGCCCAAACCCTCACATATAGCCTGTTTTTAAGCCGACTAAACAACACCGAGGACAAAGCTATCGACCTCTTTAACGCCAAAAAATTTATCCCCAAATCTTTCCCACTCATCAAAGCAATGAGCGGATTTTTGAACAATCTGCAAGATCTAGATTCTATAGAATGGCTACTTGATGAAATCCTACAAATCATCAATCACATCAACATAGCCGACCTCACCAAAGAACTCAATACTATAGCTGAGAAAAACCTCCTAGGGCATTATACGCACAAAGATCCTTATTTGCACTTCTATGAGACTTTTCTTTCCAGCTATGACCCAAGGCTAAGGGAGCTAAGAGGCGTGTATTACACTCCTGCATCCGTAGTAAGCTTTATCATAGAAGCCATAGATTCTATCCTTAAAAGTGAGTTTTCCCAAAAGCAAGGTTTAGCCTCCGCACTGCACAATGAGCATATCACACTGCTAGACTTTGCCACAGGCACGGGGACTTTCCTACTAGAATCTTTTCGCAAAGCTCTGCAAGATATTCCCACAAATAGCCCAAAATACAATCCAAAAGCCTTGATAGAGAGATTCTATGGCTTTGAATTCTTAATCGCCCCCTACACCATCGCCCACCTTAAAATCTCCCAAAGCTTCAAAGAAGAGTTTGACGCGCCACTTAGTGAAAACGAAAGCCTCAATATCACACTCACAAACACCCTATATTTTCAAAGTCAAAAAGATGAGATAAACAAACAAAGCAATATTTTTGCAGGTATGATAGAGCTCGCAGAAGAATTTAAAAAAGCCCAGACAATTAAAGAAAACAAGATTCTCATCATCACAGGCAATCCCCCTTATAGCGGTGCTTCTAGCAATAAAGGCTTATATGAAAAAGAAGTGCAAGTTGCCTATAAAAACCCAATGGAGACACCAAACAATCCAACAGCTATTCTAAAAAATAATAAAATAGAAAAAGAGAAAAACCCAAAATGGCTTTTAGATGATTATGTGAAATTTATCCGCTTTGCTGAAAGTAAAATTGAATCTCAAGAGGGCGGAATCTTTGCCTTTATCTCTAATAATAGCTTTTTAGACAACCCAACTTTTCGCGGTATGCGTTATCATCTCATGCAAAGCTTTGATACACTCTATATCCTAGATTTGCATGGTAATACACGAAAAAAAGAGCTATCACCTGATGGCAGTAAAGATGAGAATGTGTTTGATATAATGCAAGGCGTGAGCATTAATATCTTTATGAAAAATAGAAATTCGCCTTTGGGTATGCAATGCGATGGATTTACTAAATTTCCAGAGGCACGGACGCCAAGTCCGCTAACCTCTGAAAATTTAGTAAAAACCCCCACAGCCACACCGCAAAATGCTAGAATTTGTGAATCTAAGTCAAATCCTAATTCCCGTGATTCTAAAGCAGTCTCTAGTTATTCTAAGGTAATCTCTCGTCATTCTGAGGCGATAGCCGAAGAATCTACTATAAATGACAATGGTGGAATAAAATCTCCACATTGCCAAATCTATCACTATGACCTCTATGGCAAACGCAAAGACAAATACAACTTTTTGTATGACAATAGCCTAGATTCTATCCCTTGGAATCGCCTAAACCCAAAACCTCCCTTTTTTCTTTTTATCCCACAAAATGAGAGCTTAAGAGAGGAATACGACAAGGGCTTTAGTGTCAAAGATATGTTTAGAATCTCAAATACTGGAATTTGTTCGCAAAGAGATAGCGTAGTAATACACAAGACAAAAGAAAGTATAGAGGAGTTAATCACTGATTTCTGCACAAAATCAAAAGATGAAATAGTGAAAAAATATAATATTGAAAAAGATGGTAGAGATTGGCAAATACAAAGGGCGATAGATTCTGTAAAAAAATCAGAGCAAAATAAGAGTGGCGTTATAACGCAAATCCATTACCGCCCTTTTGATTATCATTGGACTTATTATAATGGTGAATCTCGTGCCTTTATGGCTTATCCTAGAAAAGATGTTATGGAGCATTTCTTGCAAAACACTGATAATGTAGGATTGATTTATACTCGTAGATTTACTAACACAAAAAGTGGGCAATGTTTCACAACAAAACATATTTCCGATTTAAGAACTTGGACATGTCCCGGCATGGAAGGTGGCGACTATATCTCACCCCTTTATCTCCAAAACACAGAATCTACACAAAAAAATCTTAAAAAGAGTGAGAAAGAAAGTCTTTTTGATGATGAGGATATTTTCAAAGGAAAAGAGCGTATAGAGAATTTCACGCCAGAGTTTAGGTCCTTTGTAGATTCTAAATACACTTGGAATCTCAAGGACATAAAGGCAAATCCGCAGTTGTTTTTAGATTCTCACACCCTCACACCCGAGTCGATTTTGGGCTATATCTATGCGGTGTTATTTCATAAAGACTACCGAGAAAAATACATAGACTTTCTTAAAATCGACTTTCCAAAAATCCCCTTTGTAGAATCCAAAGAGAAGTTTATAGCCCTAAGTAAGCTAGGCTTAGAGCTTATGAGTGTGCATTTGATGGCAGACAACGAGAGAGAGAGAGAGAGAGAGAGAACAGAAATTAATGAGAATGAATCGCAATATTGGGCTAATCTTGCCAAGACAGTTAGCAAGTCAGGAATACAAACACACATTCATAGCTCACACGATAATGGAGATGTGCTATATCTCAAACAAAACCAAAGAAGGGAACTACATATTCCCACTCTATCTCTACAACACCAAGAGAGCAAGGAAGATTCTATGCAAAGAGTAAATATCGCCCTTGTGTGTGATAGAGGCTGCAAACTACATAAAATCGATAATATTTTCATCACGCAAAACATCATTGATTTACACCTAGTGGGAAGCGGAAGCTATGTTTTCCCGCTGTATTTATATAATAAGGAAAGCTAATGAAAGAAAGTAGAGAATCTATCGGCGAGCCTTTGTTTTTGGATTCTAAAAACAAAGATTTGAGTATTCAAAAGCCAAACTACAAAGAAAAAGAAGAAAAGCTTTTTGTCAATGAATCTTTGTATTTTGAAAATGTTAGCAAAGAAGTGTGGGAATATAAAATCGGTGGCTATGCCGTGCTAGATAAATACCTCAAGTCTCATAAGGGCGAGGAAATAGACTATGAGTATTTTCAGCAAATCGTGCAATCTCTGCACAAAAGCCTAGAGATAGAATCTCGCATTGGTGCTATAAGCTTGATTTAGACTAAGATATGCAAAATCCCTGCAATACCCTACCAAAACCTCCAAAGTCTCATTAATCCATTTCAGGAATGGCAATACGCATTGATTTAAACTAAAGTTTGACTTATTTCAAGCTCATACCCATACAGCCTAGTAAAATTTCACATTGCATAAAAAGTCTCACAATATCCCAATGTATTGCCCCCCAAGCCATAACTTCTAAAGCTTGACCAAATTTTACCAACAATTCCTTTATAGCAATCATCGCAAGCAAAGAGCTTTAAGTAAGCAAATACCTTTTATACTCCTCAAAAGGTAGCTTTGTAACATCACTCTTATTCTCTGTATAATCAACATCAAAGATACAAAAAGGCTCTTTTGTCTTTAAGCCCAAATGTGTAAAGCTATGATACAAAGGCAATAAAAGCTCTTTTATCGTAGCACCATGATGCCCATCATAGCTACTCTCTGTGCCACCTGCTGTAATAACAAGCCCAAAAGTCTTACCCTGTAGCATTTTGGATTCTTTATAAAAAATAGGCGTTAGCACAATATCCTGCCAATCTTTTAGCATACCCGGTGTGCTATACCAAAAAAGTGGGAATTGAAAGATGATATTTTGTGCTTTTTCTAGTAATGTAAGCTCAGAATCAAGGGCAATCTCACTACTATGTTTATAAGTCGTGCTAAGATTATGCACTTTGATGTCTTGAGAGTCTTTAAGAGATTCTAAAAGGGCTTTATTTGCCTTAGAATCTTGCCAAAATGTATGGGCAAAAAGTATAAGTGTTTGCATAGCAACTCCTTTAGGTGTAGAATATAAAGTGTAAGAAAATGTATAATTTCTCACAGGCGAAATTATAAAAAAAACAAACACAGAGTTATTTATTAATACTACAGACAAGCTAAGTTTATAACATATACATAATCTATCATAAGACTTACACAACAAGCATAATCACCACAACTAAGCCCAACACTCCACAACAAACTTGCTATAATATTAGAAGTTAAAAATCATAAAATCTAAAAATAAATCTTAGATTCTAATAATGCTATGATTTAGTTTGAATTTTGTATTTTGAGAATTCCTTGTCGTATTGAGGGTGAA
Source organism: uncultured Helicobacter sp. (assembly GCA_944323645.1). GTDB lineage: Bacteria > Campylobacterota > Campylobacteria > Campylobacterales > Helicobacteraceae > Helicobacter_B. Next base: position 17,103 of record CALUTE010000025.1, read on the forward strand.
ACCCGAAATATCTAAAGTGTAGAATCTAGAATTCTAAGATTTCAAAAAACCAACACACAAACATAGATTCTAGATTCCACAGGCTTAAACTTCGCTCAAAAACTCAAGCAATGCAATCTAGAATCTAAAAATTACAGCGATACACTTCTCCATAGATGATATATTCATCAATCTTGTTTGCAACATTTTCTCCGCCAATCCCTACCCCAAAATTATAATCCCTACCCAAGTAACGCGACTCTGTATGCAAAACAAGCACAGCATTGCCACCATATCGCACTGCCTTGTTGCGCAAGTCGTTTTCTGCGCCACTAATCGCATCAAAAAGCTTCACACCATAGCCTTTGGTATTGATTGCACCAGTTGTTTCAATGATATATGTGCATTCACTCAATGCAGATTTGCCCCGATAGATCTGCACACTTAGTGCTTCCTTAGTGAGCATAGGTGGTTTATAGCACGCACCAAGCCCAAAAATCAGTAACACCAACCCCAATAGCCCAAAGAAGCCACGTATATATAGCGCCCTTCTCTCTTGAAAAATATCCATAAATGCTCCTAATCAATCCTTACTAAGGCAAAAGCTAGCACCTTATTCGCCATACAAGCAATACTAGTGCCAATTACACAAAGTGTTGCAAAGCATATTCCAAATCCTTAGGGGTATCAATCCCTAGCGATGTGCTTTGCACAAGCACCATAGCGATTTTTTTGCCATAATAAAGCGCGCGCAGTTGTTCTAATTTTTCGATATGTTCAAGCGGAGAATCTAGCACACCAGCAGGCAGTGAGCAAAACTCTCCTAAACTCTTGGTGCTATATCCATACACGCCCAAATGCCCATAATATTTCACAGATTCTACTCCTTCTTTGTCGCGACAATACGGAATGACAGAGCGCGAAAAATACACCGCTTCGTTGTTTTTGTTTAGCACGACTTTTACAATGTTTGGATCATCAATGTGCTTTGGCTCTAAAATCTTTGCGCAACTTCCCATCCAAACACCTTGCGCCATTTTTTCTTGCAGTGCTTTTATCACGCCAGATTCCAAGAAAGGCTCATCTGCTTGGATATTGATAATAATCTCACTTGGTGCAAGAGAAAGGATTTTGGCAGCTTCGTTGCACCTATCTGTGCCACTTTGGTGATGTTTGCTAGTAAGAACAGCTGGAATCTTATAACGCTTACAGAGTGAAAGCACGCTTTCATCATCGCAAGCTACGCAAACATCATCGTTTTGCGCGGCATTTTGTGCGGTTCTAACCACCATAGGCAAACCATTAATATCAGCTAGAATCTTTTGTGGAAAACGTGTAGAAGCAAGTCGTGCAGGGATAATAATCATAAACACCACCTTGATATAAATAGCGTATTATAGCGCAAAACAAAATAAGGGCTTCTTTTGCAAATATGCTATCATACACAATCCAGAATCTAAAGGCTTATAAATGCACCAAATACAATATGTCAAAAAGATAGCTATGCTTATTGCTTGTTGTATGATGAGTGCTGGTTTTGTGTATGCTGCTTCAAATATCCCAAAAGAGCGCACCATAGAAATGTTTGGTATGCAGTTTGTGCTAAAAAATACCTTCACACCCAAATACTTTCCCAAAACGCGTAATGAGCTTGTAACGATTCTCAACCAAAAGGTTAATCCAGGCGAAATTGATGTGAGCAAGGTAGATGATATGAGTTTTTTGTTTGCCAAGCACCCACCCATAAAACCCCCATTCAAAGAAGATGACAATATGAAATCCTATCCGCTTGAAATTGTCTTTGATAAAAAGAGTAGGAAAAACATCGTTACTTTCTTTTTTGGCGGATATTATAGTGATGACTTTGATGAAAATTCTCCTACAATTACTAATTATCTCAACAACGCGTATGAGCATATCACCTCGTATAGTTTGGATTTTTCTGATATGTATTATGAGATTATGGAGCTTGAAAATAAGCTTGCTTCCTATACATTATGCAAAAACGACCACGCACGCTTTGTTGCAAAAATCGACGAACAAATCAGCTGGCTAACCCACCTAAAACACCCAAACTATGAGCGCGCAAAAGAGTTAGAAAAGCTAAAAAGTTGCAACTTCATCAAGCAAAAGCAAGCCCAAGCAAAGCTAGCCACCCTAAAAAAAGAGCTCTACCCAGTACTAGATTCTGCTCTGCAGCAGATAAAAGGCTTTGCCTTTTGGGATACAAGCAATGTAAAAAATATGCGAGGGTTGTTTTTTGAGGGAGTGCTAGATCCGATATTTGTTGTTGTTATGCTTGCTTCTTGGGATACGAGCAATGTGCGCGATATGAGTTATATGTTTGCTAGAATCCTAGATCCTGCACTATGGGAGAATCTACCCATTGCACATCTTAATACAAGCAATGTAAAAGATATGAGTTATATGTTTGCTAATAGCAATGTGAGCACTAGCGATACTATCGCACTAGAAGCGCTTGATGTTGGCAAGGTGGAGAATATGCGCGGAATGTTTGTGAACGTTACTTGGTTTAATCGCCCTCTTGGCGCGTGGAATACAAGCAATGTAAGAGATATGAGCTATATGTTTGCAGGTGTAAGAGAGTTTAACCAAAATATAGAATCTTGGGATACGAGCAATGTACGCGATATGAGTTATATGTTTTATTCGTGTTGGCCTGAAGGCTCGTATTATCAGTTTAATAGCCCTCTAAATGGCTGGAATGTGGGAAAGGTAAAAAATATGCGCGAAATGTTTGCTTGCTCCAATTTTAATCAGCCGCTTGATAAGTGGAATGTGGAAAATGTTACAGATATGGAATATATGTTTTATGAAAGCTTGTTTAATCAGAATCTAGACACTTGGAAAGTGTCAATCCCAAAAGAAAAATTATGCACAATGTTTGATAAGGTCGGTATTTTTTATGATTATCCTAGCGATTACCCCTACCCAAAATGGTTTGATGAGAATCTCTGCAGAAGTCTAACCAACTAAGGCAAAGCAACAATCTAAACCATAATTTCTTTAAAGACAACAAACAAGCTCAAATCACTATCCCTAGTTGTATGCTCAACTAAAAATCTAAGATTTTATACGCACCTTACAATATAAACACTTGCCTATACAAATATTGTAACTTTTTTGCCATTTTTTATAAAAACTTATCAAAAATGTTTAAAAAAATTCGTTT
>CALUTE010000026.1 GCA_944323645.1 uncultured Helicobacter sp.
TTGACCATACAGCCAACTCCCGCATAATCGCCGACTTTAAACTTGCTAACCTTGCTACCCACTGCCACGACTTTGCCTGCTATCTCATGCCCGGGCACCATAGGGTAGATTCCCTCTTTCCACTCACTGCGCGCAGAATGTATGTCGCTATGACAAATCCCCGCATACAGAATCTCAATTAAAATATCATTGTCGCCTAGCGCGTGGCGGGAAAACTCAAAGGGCTTAAAAGTATCGCTTTTGTGTTGCACCGCATAGCCCTTTGCAGTGATTCTTTTGCCCTCTCTGGCTTCGAGTAAATTTGAATCTAATAGCATATTGCCTCCTTAAAAATTAAATTACAAATGAAATTATAAAAGATGAGAGCTACTCTAAGTCAAGGCTTTTTGCGCATTTTAGATCCTAAATCTCTTAGGTTAAGAAATAATCAAGCATGTATCGCTCAATACTGAATATCCCCACATTTACTTAAGAAAAGCTATAATGGATTCGCATAAATGACGGGAGCTTGTGAGACAGGCTGAGAGTAAGCTAGAGCTTAGACCGAACCGGACCTAGATAATGCTAGCGGCGGGAATGTTTATCCACCTTATCTACTTTCTACTACTTCATAACCCCCACGTTTATCATCACAACCACTAAGGATACATTATGAAAACACAAATGACCTACGCAAAAGAGGGCGTTTTTACCACACAAATGCAAGCTGTCGCGCAAAAAGAGGGTGTGAGCGAGGAATTTTTGCTTAGCTCCATCGCTAATGGCACGATCATTATCCCCGCAAATATCAACCACAAAAGCCTCGATCCCCACGGCATAGGTGCAGGGCTACGAACAAAAGTCAATGTCAATCTCGGCGTGTCCAATGACTGCATCGACTACAGCGAGGAAATGCAAAAGGTTACGCTCTCCCACGACTTCGGTATAGAATCTATCATGGATCTTAGCAATTATGGCAAGACAAGCCATTTCCGCGATGAGCTCATAAATGTCTCTAAGGCGATGATAGGCACGGTGCCGGTGTATGATGCAGTGGGATTTTTAGAAAAAGATCTCAAGGATATTAGTGCTAAGGACTTCATCGATGTGGTGTATCATCATGCCAAAAGTGGCGTGGATTTTATGACAATTCACGCGGGGATCAATTCGCGTGCGGCGTTTATGTTTGAGCAAGCACATAGATTGACAAACATCGTTTCGCGCGGTGGTAGCGTGCTCTATGCGTGGATGAAAATGAAACAAGCCGAAAATCCATTTTATGAATATTTTGATGATTTTGCTTTTACACAGAAAAACCTAATTCCACTTGAGAATTTTTGCAATCACTAAAAATAGCATTTTTTCTTTACACTCCTTCAAGCTCTGCGATGATAGCATCTATTTGCAAACGTAGCTTACTTTGTCTTGCCACGATTTGCGTGATTTCTGCATTTAAAGCTTTTATATCTATCTTTTCCCTTGTATCCTCTGGCTCTATATAGCTTGATACACTTAAATTATACCCATTTGCCTCTATTTCCTCCATACTTACAGACCTTGCGATATGCTCTATGTCTTTTCGTTCTGTATAGATTTTTAGGATAGTATCACGGTTTTGTTCTGTAAGGACATTTTTCTTTGTAACTTTTTTGTATTCTTTACTTGCATCTATAAAAAATACCTTAGAATCTTGCTTGTTTTTCTTAAGCACCATTATGCAAGTGGCAATACCCGTGCCAAAGAAAAGATTATCAGGAAGAGCGATGATAGAATCTATAAAATTTTGTTTGATTAAGTATTCGCGGATTTTTTTCTCCGCACCCTCTCTATATAAAATTCCCGGAAAGATGACAATAGCCGCCGCTCCTTTGTTTGATAGCCACGCTAAGGAGTGCATAATAAAGGCAAAATCAGACTTAGACTTTGGTGCTAGCACACCAGCAGGAGAGTAGCGAGGGTCATTGATAAGCACAGTATTAGAATCACCCTCCCATTTGGTGCTATATGGGGGATTGCTTACTATTACGTCAAATGGTTCATCATCATAATGATAAGGCTTTATAAGTGTATCATCGTGCGCTATGCTAAATTTTGTGAAATTTACATTATGCAAAAGCATATTCATACGTGCTAGGTTGTAGCTTGTGATATTTATCTCTTGTCCAAAATAACCAAGTGCAGGGTCTTTATCTAAAATCTTTTTATATTGTAAAAGCAAAGAGCCAGAGCCACAAGCAGGGTCATAAACTTTGTTTGGTTCTTTTACCGTGTGCAAAGTAAGACGTGCTAAAATCTCACTCACTTCTTGCGGAGTAAAAAATTCTCCCCCGCTTTTGCCTGCACTACTTGCATACATACCCATCAAATACTCATACGCATCACCAAAGGCATCGATTTTACTATCTGCATAATCAAAATTTATCTCGCTAATGGCTTGCATTATTCTTGCTAGTTTTTTATTTCTTTCTACCGTGCTTTTTCCAAGCTTATCGGATTTCAAATCCATATCATCAAAAAGCCCTTTAAAATTTTGCTGTGCTTTGTCTGTAGGTAAATCCTCGCTTGATTTTTGGATATTAGCAAAAACGGAATTTAAGTGCTCGTTAAGATTTTCCAGATATTCACTTTTTTCAGCAGATTTTAAAACATTTTCAAAAAGCTCACTAGGTAGGATAAAAAAGCCTTTTGCTTTGGTGATTATAGCCTTGGCATTTTTCGCTATCTCATCATCTAAGCTTTCATAATTATCCTCTCCCATACTCTTCACATAGTTTTTGAGATTCTCGCATAAAAAGCGGTAAAACAAAAAACCCAAAACATAACTCTTAAAATCCCAGCCATCTACGCTACCTCGTAATTCATTAGCGATTTTCCAAATGCCTTTGTGTAGTTCTGCTCTTTGTTTTGTGTTTATCATTTTTTATCCTTTTTAAAATTATAAAAGCTTAAAAGCTTTTCTCTGTAATACTCATATTGTTTTTTTCTTGCCTTTATCTCAGCAGGGAGTCCCTGGCTTAAGTCATTAGCTAAAGATTCAAATTTATCTAAAATACTTACGATTTTTTCTTGTATCTCAAGGGGCGGGAGGGGGATTTTAAAACTAGAATATTTCCCTATCCAATGCCTTGCGTGTTCTTGTGGAGTGAAGTTAATACACTGCATAGCATAAAAGACATATTTAAAATTAATTTTGTCATTGCGAGAATCTGCGTCAGCAGATTCGTGGCAATCTAGATTCTCATTTTTGGATTCTTGGATTGCTTCGGCTTCGCCTCGCAATGACGATTTTTTACTTTTTCTATAATATGGGCATAAAATTTTCATAGCAGAGGATTTAATCTTAAAAGAAAAATCAACCCAATGAAATGAAGTAGTAAAATCATCAAAAATAATGCAAGGATTTTGCTTTGAAGCCTTGTAAATACCATTTTTTTCATCTGTGTATCCTAAAATAAAACTTTGCCCTGCTGTCAATACAGGAGTATCAAACTCATCGCTATAATCTGTGCTTTTGACAATGTATTTTGTTGGTTGTTCGTAGTCAAGAATCTCACCCAAAGCCATATAACTAATGCCCCCCGTGATAGAATCTAGGTAATCAAAGCTTAGTAATTTTTCGCGGTAGTAGGCGTATTGCTTCTTTCTAGCTTCTAGCTCTGTAAAGGTATCGAGAATGCTTACTATTTTCTCTTGCACTATTAGAGGCGGAATTGGGATTCGCAGATTCCATAAGTAACTTTTATCAAGCTTTGGCATTGAAGCCCCATATAGATGATTTTTAAATTCTTTTTCGTGATTTTTTATAAAATAATAAATATATTTTAAGCGTAATTTGTTATTGCAATCCATAGCATTAGAATCTAGATTCTGAATTGCTTCGGCTTCGCCTCGCAATGACAATGATGAGATTTTGCTTTGCAATAAACCGCTCACTACAAAACACACATCAGTAGCCCAAAATTTATCATTTTGCCAACTCACAAATCCAGCACTCCCAGCTCTAGCTATCGTAATACCATAATTAAAATTAAAATTATGATAATATCCTGTTGGTTCTACTCCACCGCCCATAACGGGATACTTCTCATCATCATTCATCATTGATTTTATAATCCTATCCCCAGCCCTTACATTACAGATTTTTGAAAGGACTTTATACTCCACACCATTAGGACAATGCGTTTTTAGTAATTCTTCTATGCTATTCATTTAGTTTCCTCCACTAAAATATAGGCAAATTCTTTGAATCTATCAAAAAATTCTCGCATTTGTGCGATAACATTTTTGCGTTTAGCTTCATTTTCTTCTTTTTGCTTACCTCCTGCAAAAATCGACATCTTAGGCAAAACCTCGCTAATCTCTACGCCAAGCTCTTGAAATTCGCCTATTTTGATAGCGTTGTATAAAAAGTCTTTAGCTTTTTCTTTTTGTAAGTTTTCAGATTCTATAAGTTTTTGTAAGTGTTCTTTGTATTTGTCTTTTATAAAGCTTTTAAAGAGTGAATCAAAATCCTCACTCTTGCTACCTGATAAAAGCTCTAAAAACTCCCGTAATAATTCTTTTTTGTTTCTCAAACTAGGACTTGATTCAAGGCTTTTTAGAATCTCTTGCTTTATCTTACTGTCTTGTTTGTTACTGTATGTTTGCAAGAGAAACATTATATACTCGACATTGACTTCTACTTGCTTTATAAGCTCTATTTCAAAAACTATGTCATCATCGATTCGTGCGGGGGTTGCTTTAGCAGGGCGAATCCTCTCCCAAATATCTACATAATGGCTTTGATAGTCTTGCTTGTCTGCGTGGGTAAGTGTGGAAATTTGGCTAAATTCATCAAATACGCGCAAAATATTTTCTAACTTTAAGATACGGTTAAAAAGCTTTATAAAGTCTTTTTCCTCTGTATCTGTGCTAAGTGGAAAACTTGAAAGGGAAAAATTTTCTTTAAGCTCTTTTGTAAGCTCTTTATAACCTTTGTGGTAGGTTTGATTTTCATCAGTGTAGCCCTCTAAATAGTCTTTAAAACTTCTAAGCAAAGCTATGCTTTGAGTTTTTTTATCGCCATAGAGTTTTAGGCTGTCATTAGTGGCTTGTTCTAGGTTTCTAAAGCATACGACATTGCCAAAATTTTTGACTTCATTGTAGATTCTATTTGTCCGTGAAAAAGCTTGCATAAGGGAGTGGTATTTGAGATTTTTATCTACCCATAGAGTATTTAAGGTTTTAGCATCAAAGCCTGTGAGAAACATATTTACAACTATTAAAATATCTAACTCTTTATCCTTAAGTCTTTTTGAAATATCTTTATAGTAGTTTTCAAATACTGATGTATCAAAGCTCGTGCCAAAGATAGCATTATAATCTTTTATGGCAGATTCTAAAAATTCTTTAGAGCTTTTTGTATCTGCACCAGAATCTAACTCATCTAAATTTTCATTAGCTATATAGCTGTAAATAATGCCTATTTTTAGCCTTTCTTGCTTAGGTTTATGCTCTTGTTGCTTTTTAAATTCTGCATAATAGGCTTTTGCTGCTTCTACTTCTTGTGTGGCAAAGATAGAATTAAATCCTTTTAATCTTTTTTCTTCTAAAGAATAGTGTTTATTACGCAAGGTTTTAGAATCAAAATGCGTAAGTATGTATTCTACGATGGTAGCTATACGCTCTGGATTATTTAGGGCGGATTTTGTATCTATGCTATTTACTTGCTCTTTTGATTCTAGTTCTTGGATTTCTTTTTCTTTTATGGTGTTTATGTATTCCACTCTAAAAGGTAGGACATTTTCATCTTTGATTGCATTGACTATGGTATAAGTGTGCAAACAGATTCCAAAAGTTGTTTCGGTCGTTTGGACTAAAGCTTTTTGTGTTTCATTGCCTAATGTATCTTTATCTTTTATGGTGCTGTATTTGCCACTTGGGGCATTTTCTTTCATTATGGGTGTGCCACTAAAGCCAAAAAGATAGTATTTTTTAAAAGCCTTTGTGATAAGGCGGTGCATATCTCCAAACTGACTTCTATGGCATTCATCAAAGATAATCACTACTTCCTCATCAAAAATGCTGTGCTTTTTGTATTTATTTACAAAGATTGAAAGTTTTTGAATGGTGGTTATGATGATTTTACTTTGTGAATTTTCTAGTGCTTTTTGAAGTTCGTTTGTATTTTTTGTGCTATTTGCTGCACCTTTTTGAAATTTGTCGTATTCTTTCATCGTTTGATAATCTAAGTCTTTTCTATCTACGACAAAAAGCACTTTTTTGATAAATGGTAATTCACAAGCAAGTTGTGCGGTTTTAAAGCTTGTAAGTGTTTTGCCGCTTCCTGTGGAATGCCAGATGTAGCCACCAGATTCTTTACTGCCATAAAGCTTGTGATTATGTGCTATAGTGATTTTTTCTAAAATTCTCTCACTTGCTGCGATTTGATAAGGTCGCATAATAAGCAAAATATCATCAGTATTAAACACGCAAAAACGCGTCAAAATAGCTAAAAGCGTGCGTTTGCTAAAAAATGTTTTGGTAAAATCCTCTAAATCTAAAATGATGTTGTTTTTACTATCAGACCAAAACATAGTAAAGCTAAAACTTGCATTTTGCTTACTTTTGGATTTATCTTGGCTGTATTGTGTGGAATTGCTATAATATTTTGTTTGAGTGCCATTACTGATAACAAAAATTTGCACATATTCAAACAAGGCATCACCTTTGCTGAAGCTCTCTCTTGCGTATCGTTTGATTTGATTAAATGCTTCTTTGAGTTGCACGCCTCGCTTTTTTAATTCAATATGCACTAAAGGCAGACCATTTACAAGTATGCTTACATCATAGCGATTTTTATAGCTTCCTTCGTCGTTGTGAAATTGGTTTATTATTTGTAAGTGATTATTATGAAGATTGTGCGTATCAAGCAATTTGATATTTTTCTCGCTGCCATCATCTCGCTCTAAAAGCTCGGTATGTCCTTTTTCTTGTATCATTTTTGTTTTTTGTTTAAAGTCTTTTTGTGTATTTGCTAAAGAAGTTTTATAAAATCTTTCCCATTCTTTATTGCTAAAAGTTACATTGTTAAGCCTTTCTAACTGGGTTTTTAGATTTTCTTTAAGGCTTGGATAGTCTTTGATGTGTGAGGCGTATTCATAGCCTTGAAGTTGCAAGTCTTGTATAAAAGCTTTTTCTAAAGCCTCTTCACTTTGATAGCCTCTATCTTTGCTTCTTTTGGCTTCATAGTGGGCTACTACGGTGCTAAAATCATTTTGACTGATGAGGTTTTGATGTGTTTCTTGCATTATTTTGCCTTATTATTTTTTTATTGAGTTATATCTTAAATTTTCACTCCCATTCTATCGTGCCCGGTGGTTTTGAAGTGATGTCATATACTACGCGATTTATGCCCTCTACCTCGTTTATGATTCTATTTGAGACAGATTCTAAAAACTCATGTGGCAAGTGCGAAAAAGTCGCTGTCATTCCATCTAGTGCCTCCACTGCTCGCACGCAAATCGTATTATCATAAGTGCGGTTATCGCCCATTACACCTACGCTTCTTACATTAAGTAGCACACAAAATGCCTGCCATACGTTATCATATAGCCCCCACTTGTGTAATTCCTCTATAAATATAGAATCTGCCTCGCGTAACAAATCCAAATCCTCTTTTGTAACCTCGCCCATTATGCGTATGGCTAGTCCGGGTCCGGGGAATGGGTGTCGCATAAGCATAGATTCTGGCATTCCTAGCTCTCGTCCCAATGCCCTCACTTCATCTTTGAAAAGCTCTCTTAGCGGCTCGATAAGCTCAAACTTCATCCATTCTGGTAGTCCGCCTACATTGTGATGAGATTTTATCGTCTTGCTGGGACCTTTGACGCTTACAGATTCTATCACATCAGGATAGAGTGTGCCTTGTGCTAGGAATTTTATCTCGCCATTTGTGTTGTGCTTTTTTGCCTCTCTCTCAAACACCTTGATAAAGGTCTCGCCGATGATTTTGCGTTTTTGCTCTGGGTCTTTTACGCCTTTGAGTAAGCCCAAAAACTCCTCACTTGCATCTACTGTTATCAAAGGCACTTTGAGATTATCTCTAAACATTTTCTCTACCGCCTCTCTTTCTCCTTTACGCAAAAGCCCAGTATCGACAAAAATCGGGATAAGATTCTCCCCGATAGCTCGGTAAAGCAAGGTCGCCACTACACTAGAATCCACCCCACCACTCACGGCACAAAGTACCTTGCTTGGGGTCGGCTTTTGAGTGCTTGTTGTTTTAGTAGAGGGCGTTGGATTTTTTGAGTTTGATAGTATTTCTTGCATTATTAGTCCTTAAATGAAATTTGATATTGTACCGTTTTACTGATTGTTTGCATAGTTTTAGATGCTTCATAACTGCTCTCCTTTAATAACTTGTGAATCCTTGTATCATCGCTTCTTTATCTTGAGTTACCTACTTCTATCTTGTTTTGTTTGTGGGATTTTATAAGGTTTATACATTAAGAACGCATTGTTTATAGATTCTCTATTCTCAACAAACTCTGTGGCTTTGCATTCAAAGATATAATGCATTAAATCTTTGCCCTTATAGTGTTTGATATTTTCGCCAATTATGCGTCCGCCAAGCTTTCTAGCCACACGCATAGAGGCGAAATTATCCTCCTTGATGAGGCAATACACTCGCTCTAAGCCCAAAACCTTAAAGGCATACTCTTGCACAGCCCTTGCTGCCTCTGTGCCTAGCCCTTGTCCCCAAAATCTTTTTGCCACGATATAGCCTATCTCGACAACTTCTTGTTTTGCTATGCTCTTTTGATTTGTGAGATTAATGCTCGCTCTATCTAGCCCTGCATTGCCAATGATTGTCCCACTAGCCTTATTAATGATAGCCCAAATCCCAAAGCCATTTTCTTTGTAGTTTTTTAATTGCTTCTCTAGCCATTCTTTGCTTTCATCAATGCTAAAGCCATGCCCCCAAGCATACATTGTCTCTTTATCGCTTAGAATCGTATGCAAGGCAGGTAAATCCTCTAGCGTGTATTCTCGCAACTTCAAGCGGTTAGTCTCCAAGATATAGGGAGTTTTTGCACTATTTTGCGTGATTTGCTCATCTTTTTTGGAAGTATTGCGTTGGGCATTATTACTATGAAACGCGCAACTTACCAAGTGATCACACACTAGCCCGATAGATTGCATATACGCATACATTCCCACACTTCCCACAAAGCTAAAGCCACGCTTTTTTAAATCCTTTGCTATTTTGTCTGAAAGAGGCGTGCGGGTGGGAATCTTGGCTAGATTCTTAAAGGCATTCACGATAGGCTCACCTCCCACATAACTCCAAATAAACCTATCAAAGCTCCCAAACTCCTCTTGCACTTCCAAAAACCGCTTGGCATTGTTAATCGCGGATTCTATCTTGGCACGATTGCGGATAATCGCCTTATTTGCCATAAGCTCCTCTATCTTTGCCTCATCATACCTTGCTACTTTTATGGGGTCAAAATCATCAAATGCCGCCCTCAAAGCCTCTCGCTTTTTTAGTATCGTAATCCACGAAAGCCCCGCTTGCATACCCTCTAGCACGAGCTGTTCAAAAAGTCGCTTTTCATCATGCTGTGGCACTCCCCATTCAAAATCATGGTAGTCTTGATAGAGTTTTTGGGTGGCGGCATCAGAAGTCTTATAGCCTTGATAGATCCAATCACATCGTTGCATACCACCCCCTAGCCCTGCTGCTCAAGCCATTGTCTAATCTCTGAAGAGCTGATGATATAGAGATTCTCAAGACAAGGTGTGCCTTGCATTTTCTTACGCAAGAGTGCGTTAGATTCTGTATTATTGCTAATGAGTGTTACGCTCTTGCCCTGCTGCAAATCCTCGATGATAGAATGGATAAAGTCGCTATAAGGGTCACTATCTTTTTGTGCTAGAATGACAAACTTACGCTTATCCAAAAAGTAATTGATAAGCTTCAATGTAATTTCTGATAGAGTATGTTTGCTTTCTTTGCGGTCTGTGCGGAGTTTGTGGAGATAGAGATATTGAACTTTTGGGATTTTTATGCAAAAGTCCTCATTATCGATAAGTTTTTGTAAATGCGTATATGTCAGCTCATCGATAGAATCTTTTTTAAAGATAGCGAAAAATACTTCTGTATCAAGGTAAATGATATGTTGCACTTTTTTATTCATTAATATCTCCTTTAGGGTTTTTATATTTTAGAGAATTTTGCATTCGTGTTTGGTCATTATCCTCTACATTATTTTTTAGGTAGTCCTCTGCACACTCGCTTGAACAATGATTAAAATCCCTGCCAAATCCTAGTGCCTCTGTATTGCTCTTTGATTGTGTATTGTTAGATTCTCTATTTTTAGATTCTACAACGCTTTGCCCTTGAGAATCTTGAGAATCTTTGCTAGATTGCACATTGTGAGAATCTCTGTGAAGTATTGGTATAAGCTCTGTCGCATAGCCTTGATATATCGGTATAGCATCTCTTGTGTTGTATTGATAGAGGTGGAATATCACCTCTTTATCTTTTGGCTGCCACCTTTCTTTATATGTGTAGCAAAATCGCATTCCTAAAGCCCTCATCACAGCACCGCTTCTATGGTTATTCTCATCGTGTGTTGCCGTGATATAGGGAATGCCATCTTGCAAGGCTCTTTGCATAATTGCTCGTGTGGCTTCTCTTATGTAGCCTTTATGCCAAAATCCCCTACACAAAGCATAGCCTAAGTCATAAGGCTCTTTGGTCTGCAAATGCACATAGCCTATGGGGGTATTATCCTCCTTTAAACATATAGCATAGTGATAGCCTCGCTCTTGCTTATAGATAGCCTCGTATTGTTGTGTAAAAATATCTTGTGCCTCATTGAGATTCTTGCAAACAAACCATGGCAGGTAAGTGTTTGTTTCTTTATCGCTATATATTGCATAGAGTGCTTGTATATCATCTCTTTTGAATTTACGCAAGATAAGCCTTTGCGTGAAAAGCGTTGGCGTGTTTTGCATTTCTTGTTTAGAATCTACATTAATGCGTGATTCTAATTTTTTAGAATCTAGCTCCGCCATATCCCAAACCTCTTTAATTCAATGCTTCTTAGGATAACCCTGTGATTTTGCGAATCTTTTCTATCTCATAGGCGATGAAATTTTTCATATTCCAATCAGTACTAGCGTGGCAGATTTTCACTGCAAAATTCTTTAAGATTTCTCCGCCGCACTCGCTATGCACGACTTCAGGGTGAAACTGCAAGGCATAGATTTGGCGATTACAATCAGCTATGGCACAATAATGCGTATTGCCTGATTTGGCAAGCTCGCTAAAGCCTTGAGGAATCTCCTCGACTTTATCAGCATGGCTCATCCACACGATAGAATCTTGCTTAACTCCCGCAAATAATGACGTTGTCTCTTGGGCTAAAATGCTGGATTGTTCGCACTCATCTTTAGTCATTACCGCTTGTGAATCGCCCTTAGATTCTAGGATACTTCGCGTGATGTGTAGCTCTAGCATATCACCATGGCTTTTGCCTTGTGTGAATCCTAACTCTATAAATGCCTGCACACCCTTTTTGTCGTGTTTATCCCATTGTGTTTCAAAGTGTTGTGCTTGTGTGGCTGTGCAGATAGTTGCAAGAAAATCTCTTGTGATGTCTTGTTGTGTGCGTGTCCTATCTATGAGATAGCACTCAAAATGGCAGGTTGTGCCTTGTGTGCGGTAGATTCCAAAGGCTTGTGGGTGATGTATAGAATCTACATAGAGGTTTTGAAAGTCTTGTATGCGCTGCTGTAGCTCAAGGGCTATACGCTCTAATAGTGCGGTATCCATAAACCCATGGGCAGCAAAAAAACTTTTTTTCCACGTTGTGAATACACCCTCTGTATCACTACTGATAACAAAATGTCGCTTATGCGTCTGTCGTGTGCTTAGATAGGGTTGTATAATCTCTAGCTTTGCTTTGCCAAATTCTTGCTCCTTAGCACGCACGACCTTGCCACCGAAGTGATGGGCGATATACTGCATACCATAGCAGATTCCAAGCACGGGGATACCTAGATTAAAAATTTCAGAATCTGGCATATACGCCCCCTCTTCATATACAGAGGCAGGACCGCCGCTTAGGATTATGCCTTTTGGATTTTTGGCTCTTATGGATTGTATTGTTTCAAAATATGGCACGATTTCGGTATAGACCCCAAATTCGCGTAAGCGTCTTGCGATAAGCTGGGTGTATTGACTCCCAAAGTCTAGGACGAGTATTTGGACTTGATTCATTGCGCTTCCTTGATTTATATGGTTTAGGATACTAACTTATAGTTTGTTAAAAATCCATAAGAAGCACTCCTTACTTTAACCTAAAACTTCCAAGCAAACTTTTAATACTAGCACCCACAGAATCTAACCCCAATTTAGATCCTGCAGCTCTCAAACACTGCCTTGCATTGGAAAATCCCTATTTTCAATCCTATAATAATCTGCTATAATGATACAAAGTTTATCGCACATAAATTATCTAGGATTATTTTATGGAAGCACTTGCTCTATTGCTTATTGTTGCTCTTATCGTAATCGTTGTGGGTGCAATCCTTGGAATAATAGCCTACAATGCAGCACATAAAAATGCCATAGAAATTCAAAGACTGCACACCATACTTTCAAAAACCAAAGATGACCTCCACATACTTCAAAAACGTCACGATATACTACATAAAACACTATCTTCAAGCAATATTCCCTCACACAATTTCTTAGAAAAAACTCAAACCAACCTGCAAACAACCCAAGATGCGCTTCACACTAAACCTATGGTGCAAAATTTTACAAATGCAGTATCGCCCATCTCATCGCCCTTTCCCACAGAACCTACCCTTGCAGAATCTAGCACGCAAATTGCTAAAGTCTCTAACAAAACTGTAGCCCACACACCTCCAGCTAAAACATATAATTCTGCGCCGATCTCAAATAAAGCAGAAAAACAAAAATTGCTAGATAAAGACACACAGCATTACCCTACATACGAAAAATCCAAGGCAGCTCATAGCGCGCTTTTTGACTTTAAGTTTGAACAGATTTTTACTCAAAAGGTTATGGTTCTTATCGCTGGTATATTTTTTATTTTTGCCGCCTTTTTCCTTGTTCGTTATTCAATAGAAAATGCCATTATGACACCATTAGCGCGCATCACCCTATCCTTTATCTTTGGCTTGGTGCTAATAGGTGCAAGCTTTGTATGTGCTATATTTGCACACAACAATCAAGATTCTTATGCCATAGATTCCACTGCAGAATCTAAGACAAAACTTTCTCCTGTGTCAGCAAATACTAAAAGCCTTCTTGCACAACTTTTTAGTCATACTAACGCTAAAACACTCTCTATTATCGCGCAAACCTGCATTGGTTCTGGACTTGTAGTAGAATTTTTTAGCTTTTATGGTGGATATAGACTCTATGGATTTTTTGGCTTTTTTGGGACATTTGCTGGACTATGCAGTATAGCTTGCTTGGCTCTTGCATTGGCTTTGCGTTTTGGGCTTGTTATTGGAGTTTTTGGCGTTTTAGGTGGTTTTAGTACTCCTCTCTTGCTTGCTTCTTCAACATACAATATTCCATTGCTTTTTGCATATTTATGTGCATTTTATATGCTTGTACTGTATATGTCCTATAAAATCAAATCAATATGGCTTATGGGCGCTGCAAGTCTTTTTGTGCTGCTTTATGCGCTTGTATCTTATAATCAGCATAATAATGCATTAAGCGTGTGGATTGTCTTTTTTGCTGTGTGGCTAGTACTATGCTCACATATTGTGCTATTAGCGGCTCTGTATCCCACAGAATCCATACCAAATTCTTATGGTCTTAATAGCAACATCACACTTGCAAACTCAAAAACGATGTTGCGCCACCCATATTGGGCTTTACGCGCTAGCTTTTTAGGCGCAAGCATTCTTGGCTTTGTTGTTTTTTGGGGCTTATCTTGCAGTCTTTATGCATTGGAGTTGCAATCTCTTGAGCTTGGCTTTTTCTGTGTCTTGTGCGTTCTTGTGCTACTTCTACCACGATTGCGATCGTTTGCTTATTTTAGAGTAGAAGAGAAACTTTTAAGTGTGCCTATTATTTTTGCCTTGCTACTTGTTGTTGCTGTATTTTTAAACACAACTAACATAACAAATACTATATGGTGTGGTTTTATGGGGTTGTTTTTGGTGGGTATCGCGCTAAATGCATACCTATCCTCACAAAAAGTATGGTATTTGTGGATTTTTTGGCTTTGTGCTATGCTCTTTGGAATCTTGGGTAAAGATATTACTTCATTCATTGCTATTGCTATGTGTGTGGGAATCTATGGCTTTGTAGCGCATTATAAGCTTTCTTTGCGCAATGATACTTTGCTTGTGCTATGTGTGGTAGGAGCGTTTGTACTCATATCTAAAGCATACGCATATGTAGGCACATTTATCTCCCTACCCTCTGGCTTTGGTGGTAGTACGCTTTGGCTTTTAAGTGGTGTGTTGCTCGTAGTGCTTGGGCACACTAGGGTTGCGCCTCGCGCTATTAAAGGAATGGAGTGGATTTTCATCATTTGTGGAGTGATTGTATTGTTTGTGGCAATTAGCCAAAATCTCATAGATTCTAATACAATTTTTGCTCTTAGAATTTCCACACATAACACAATAGCACTTAGTACTTATTTTCTTGTGAGCGTTGCAAATCTCATATTATTTGCAAAGTTTTTGCGATATCGTGCGCACCAAAAGACAGAATCTAGCGCGCACGCTGCGCCGCAGACATTAGATTCTGCCTCAAAAGCAATGTTTGGACTAGGAAGTTTAAGCGCGGTATTGCTTATTGCTGTCGTGCATAATGTGTGTGCGAATATCGTTATGCTGTGTATGGGAGAGTGTCAGCCGCCCTTTTTTGAATGCGAAACTGGAATCATACGAAGCTATTGGTTTAGCATAAGTGCTATTGCACTACTTTGTCTTGCTTTGGTAGCTGTGCGGGGGACAAAGGCAGTCTCTAGGCTGTGCAAAGTAAGCAGTGGCTTGTATCGTGTTATCAAAAAAGCAGGTATAGCACTAGGCGTTATCTTTAGCATACAAGCAGTTCTTGATATGAGCAGAGTTGTTGTAAAAATGGGTAAATATGTTTATGAGCCAGATTTTTTTAATGGTGTGTTTTTATTATTGAGCGTGTTTGGGGCTATGGCTGCGCTTTTTGCGCTTAGTCTTATAATGCAGCGATTGTGGCATTATGACATATTGCCATACACAAGCTTTAAGAGGTTGTATTGTGTAGGACTTGATATTGTTGTTTTTATATTTGGACTTGTTTGGATTTTTTATGCACTACATCTTGGTATATGGTATATTGGATTCTGGCATTATAATGATGAGTATATGGGCTATATATATTCGCTCCTTTTGGTGCTGCTAGGGATTAGCTGCCTTGTAGGGTTTTTGAAAACTTCGATAAAAAGCCTTAGAATCTACTCGCTTGCGCTCTTTATAATAGTTACACTCAAAGTATTTTTTGTAGATACAATCGGCTTTAGCGGGCTTGTAAAAGTGGGGCTCTTTGTGGTTATGGGCGCACTCTTTTTAGCTATCTCACTTCTTTATACGAAATATGTCTTTAAAAAATAATCTAACTTCACGCCCAAAAGGCTAGAATCTAGCTAACCAGATTCTAGCCTTGCTGTGCTTGCAAGGCTGTGAGTGCTACAACACCCACAATATCCTCCGCGCTACAACCACGAGACAAATCATTTACTGGTGCTGCCATACCTTGCGTAACAGGACCATATGCTTCAGCTTTAGCAAATCTCTGCACAAGTTTATAGCCAATATTGCCAGAATCCAAATCAGGAAAGACAAGTACATTTGCCTTACCCGCAACATTTGATCCTTTTGCCTTAGAAGCCCCAACACTTGGGACAACTGCCGCATCAAGCTGCAATTCACCATCAATAGCAATATCTGGTGCAAGGGATTTGGCGATTTTTGTCGCTTCGACAACTTTATCTACATCTGAATGTTTTGCACTGCCATATGTTGAATGACTAAGCATCGCTACATAGGGGGTTTGCTTGGTTAAGGCAGCAAAGTTTTTAGCAGAATCTATGGCGATTTGTGCTAGTTCACTTGGGTTTGGATTCTGGCAGAGTGCGCAATCCGCAAAGACAAGCGTCCCATTCATTCCATAAGAACAATCAGGCACAACCATAATAAAAAATGTTGAAACAAGCTTGGAATCTTTTGCAGTACCAATAATCTGTAATGCCGCTCGCAATACATCAGAAGTAGCGTGCATAGCTCCAGCTACCATACCATCAGCGCGTCCGCTTTTAACAAGTGCAACACCAAAGTATAAAGGATCTTGCGTGATAAGCTCTCGTGCCTTGGCAGCATCAAGCCCTTTATGCGCACGCAAGCGCACAAACAAATCAACGAACTCCTGCACAAGCACTTCATCGTTTGCATTCATAAAACGCGCCTTACTTACATCAAAATTTTTGCCAGATTCTGCGATTTTAGCACGTATCTCTTGCTCGCTTCCTACCAAAATGATATCTGCAAACCCTTCTTGCAACACAATATGTGCAGCCTCAAGCGTGCGCATATCACTTACTTCGGGCAAAACAATAGTCTTTTTGTTAGCTTTGGCAACCGATTTGATTTGTTCAATAAAGCTCATAAGTAACTCCTTGTGATATAGTGATACTCTATCTTATGGAAAACTTCTTAAAATCCTACTGCAAATACACATAAAAATATAAGATATGTAACGATTTTTCAACTTTTTAAAAATAAATTCTAAATACAGCCTTATTTAATACTCTTAATGAGAATCTAAACAGAACAATAAAAAATATATGATACCTTTTGTAGCATAGGATAGTGGAGAAATGCGTGTTTATTGCAAAAAATCTTAAACTTATAATACCAGAATCTAAAAGACAAAATAAAAATTCACATAGTCATACTTAACAATACCAAGATGGTAAGACTATGATGGTAGCAAGGCTAAATTACTGCACCTGCACCCTTATAGCTTTTGTGCGCGCATTGTAGTCTCCATCATACATCGCCTCGGCAAAAGCTCCGCCAAGCACATAGCTTCCAGCAAGTGTCGCAACACATTTTATATAAACTTTATAGGTATTGTATTCGTTCTCACCATAGTATTCATACGTGGGTGAAATCCAATTATCAAAGAAAAATACCACCCTATCGCGCAAAATATCCATATAACTTACATACCCTCTATTTGCAAAATCCTTTTGGATATTCTCTTGCATTTCGTCTTCATCATCACTCTGGCGCACGATGCGCATATTCTGAATCTCCCAGCCAGAAGGGATAATTTGTGTTAGAGCAAGATTGCGCACACCACGATCGCTAGTATTTTGAAGATGCAATTCGATGTAGAATTCATCGTTGAGATTCAAGCGTGCAGGATCAATCTCTTTACGATTGCCGTTTTTATCAATCATAAAAAAGCTGCGCGATAATGTTAGATTATTTGCCACAGCAGGTATTTCAAGAGGATCTTTGGCAAGTACACCAAGATTTGCAAAAGAAACATAAATCGTATCCTTTGCGCTTAAAGAATGTGGAATGTTTGGATCCAATACAAATTGCGTGCGCTCAACAACCTCATATGCCTTGCCATCTAGTACAAAACGCACGCTCTTATTATTTATCTTTTTGTCTGATTGCTTGGTGCTGTTAGATTCTAGTGTGTGCAAAGCAAGCAAGCTTGTAGCAATATCTTGCGTACCAAGCCACCTGGAATCCTGCAAGGTTTTTGCTATGGAGTGCAACAGCGTAATGTTTGGCTCGCTATCAAGAAGTGCTAAAAAATACGCACTCATAGCTTTGCTAGAAAGATTGCTCCCATAGTAATAATAATCAAAAATATTGCCCTGTTCTTTGTGCTTATACAAGTCTGCACTAAGAAGGTCTTTTGGAAGCTTAGAGCGAATTTCTTTAGCAATCATATCAAGCCCACTTAGTTTGTAAGCCGCTGCTAAAGAAAGTTTTTCGCGAAGATTAAGCAAAGAAAAGCTCTTAGAATACACCTCATTCATCATTGCAATATTTGGTTTGCCATACAACGCAAGCAAAAAGAGTGTAAAAGTTTTAATACGATTATTCACATCATAGTTTGCTACATAATTTTGCGCATAGCGCGCCCAATTACTTAACACATAATCAGGCACATTGAAACCCTTTTGTTTAGCAAGCAATAAGAAAAATGCTGCGTAATCACTTCCAAAATGACTTGTATCACTAGATTCTAGCCAATATCCAAACCCGCCATTACCTCGCTGAAATTTTATAATCCGATTGATTGAACTTTGTGCTTTTTGTTTAATTTCATCTGGACTCATTGCGCGCGTACCCTCAAACCCCAAAAGCAGCGGCATAGTTGCTGAAACGCTCTGCTCAATGCAGCCATAAAGATAGTGCAACAAATACTCCACTTTGTCCTGATATGCAAAAAGAAGTGTTGGCGAGATCGTGATCGTTTGATGAAGTGATCCTGGAACAAAGCGCTCTGTCGCTTGAAGCTTGCGTTCTTGGTTTGGCTTTAGCATAAAAACTTCCTCAAAGGATTGTGGCGCATTTGATGTAGAGACATTAACCACATAGTCATTATACTGATTGACCTTTTTGACACCACTAGTTTTGTTATTTCTATCAATCGTACTTGCTTCCATATAGGCTTTAAAATGTGCCTTTCCAAGTGCTTTAGGTCGCACTGAAACATACTGCATAAAGCGTGTTTTTTGTTTATTCATCATGGATTGTAGCTTAGTTATTGCCACATCGCCTTCAAAGCGCACTTGTACATTTTGAATCTCTATGCCATCTTGCGCAACCACTTCAAGTGGTACAATAATCTCATCATTAATCTTAATTTCTTCAGGCAAATTAGAATAAAGATTCGCACTATCTGCTATCATCACTTCTTGTTGATTGCTACCCACGCTATTTTCATCACTTGCAATAAGCATAACGCGCGCACTTCCCACGTAGTTTGGTAAAGCATATTCTATGGTTGCCTCGCCCTTTTCATCGCTCAAGCCACTCACAAAATACACAAGATTCTCTTTGCGCTTTTTGCTAAAATTTGCCTTGCTCCCCTCCTCGCCACTATCACCTCCAATAAGTATGCTCTGGTGAATAACGCCAAGTACTTGG
>CALUTE010000027.1 GCA_944323645.1 uncultured Helicobacter sp.
GATTCTTCTACGATAGTTACTACTTCATCAACGAGTTTAGAATCTCGTATTAGGTTTTCTTTGGTACGTTCGATATTTTCACTAATAACACTTGCCATAGCACCCAATTCGTCTTTGGCAAGTTGTTTTGTCAAAACAGGAGGATTTTGTGTCTCGTAATTGATATACTTGAAAAAATCAGTAAGTAATTTCTGGATAATATTCACAGGACCAATGAATTTCTTGATAAGAAAATAAAGCACTAAAAATCCAAGCACTGCAAGTACAATTGCGATAACACTAGAAGTAAATAATGTTTGATTAACAGCATTTGTAAAGTCGCTTTGTGTCGCTGCAGCTACGATAGTCCAACCAAAAGGAAGTTGTTTATAATATGTTAAGCGTTTTTCACCTTTAGTGCTTATGTATTCTACATAGCCCTCAGGTGCATTTTGACTGCTTGAGCTATGGCTTGCTCTGGTCCTGTTAAGGGTTTGTCGTGATTTATGCTATTTGGATCTTTGTGAGAGAAGATTCTACCTTGTGCATCAGTGATAAAAATTACCATACTAGGCAGCTCTGGGCGCTCAAAATTTACAAAGCGTTTTTGAAAATCTTCTACAAAGATATCCACACAAATAACCCCTAAAAATTCACCATTTTCTCCTACAAGTGGGGCGGTTGCAGTGGAGAGAAGTTTGCCCTTATCTTTGCCATTTTGGCTTTTGTATGTAGGCGTTACGATACCTTTGAGTTGCTTTGTCGCAAGATATTTTTCTTAGTTTCCACATAGTATGGGCGTTTTCTATAATCAAAATCAGCCGGTGCTACTTCATAACTCTGTTTGTAGGCAACTTTTGGGTCCTGATCATACTCTACAAGTGTCTTACCGCTATCTTCAAATACCACATACACAGCAGCATATTTAATTAGGTCAGCTGTTTCTGCTAAAGCCTTTCTTTGAGCTATTATTTTTTCAGCTTGATTGGGGATAGATTCTAGAGCTAGAATTTCTTTCCTTAAAAAATCTAAATGTTGTTGCGCTTCAATATTCATCGTAATATTGATAGTCGTATAAGAGGCACTAAGCGCACCCTGCTGTATGGATTTAAACAGATTGATCGTATCATTTGAAGTTTTTTTGTAATTATAGGCTGTAACTACTATAATCACCACGACAAATATCGACAATACACAAATTAAGAGTTTATTGACTAGAGAGAATTTCATACCGTTACCTTTCTGTTGAGATGACATTTGTGACTTAAAGACTTTACCTTGTGCTTATTATAGTAGATAACGGTAGATAACGTTTGAAATATAGAACAAAATCTCCATAAAATTTTACTAAAATTAAGGTTGTTAGGGCGCAGTTATTATTCACAGGTGTTAGTCGGTGTCTCAACTCCAGTGTCAATCACAAAAATAGCTTTTAACAATTGCTACAGATAATATTATCTTAGGACAAGTTTGTGTCAGAACTTTCTTAAAAGTATAAATGTTATTTTTGATTATTTAATATTTAATTGAGGAAATTTTGGGCAAAATCTAACATTTAGAAATTTATACAAAGTAAGGGGAATATATGCAAGACAGAGTATTTACAATAGCTGGGTTGTTAAGTTCTGACCACCATTTTATTATTGCGTTTTATGTTGTTTTGTGCGCAGTTGTTACAGTAGTAGTGGCAAAGATAGCAACGCGCAATATGCGAGTGATCCCAAGTGGTTTGCAGAATCTTTATGAAGCAACTATCAATGGTATGCTCTATATGGCAAAAGGTATTATTGGTGAAGAAAAAGCTCGCAAATATTTTCCGCTTGCTGGAACGATAGGGTTTTATGTGTTTTATTGTAACATTATTGGAATTATCCCAGGATTTGAGGCACCTACCTCTTCTTGGGATTTTACGCTTGTTCTGGCGCTAATTGTGTTTTTTTACTATCATTTTGAAGGAATTCGTACGCAAGGTGTTATTCACTATTTTGCACATTTTATGGGTCCAGTAAAATGGTTGGCACCACTAATGTTTCCAATAGAAATTATTTCTCACTTTTCACGCATTATTTCGCTTTCTTTCCGTCTCTTTGGGAGCATTAAGGGTGATGATATGTTTTTGCTTGTTATGCTTATGCTTGTTCCTTGGCTTGTACCGCTTGTGCCTTTTGCTATTTTGACATTTATGGCGTTGCTACAAGCATTTGTGTTTATGATTTTGACGTATGTGTATTTAGCAGGTGCTGTTTTGGTTGATGGAGAGGAACATTGATAGAGTCGCTGCAAGAGCGTATGCATAAGGGTTTTCCCAAAATCCTTGATTTTTTCAGTGGATTCTTTGTGGGAGTTGGTATTGTTGGAGGGGGTTGCTGCTTTTTTTTGTTGGCAGCTTTTACTTCTGCTTTTTTATCTTTTCTCATAGGGCTTGGCGTACTTTGTGTGTTTGTATTTTTTGGAATTATTTCAAAAGCCCTAAGTATTTTGCTAAAAAATGCTTCATAGATTCTAGGTAAGCTTATGCTTGGATTAGGGTTTTTTGAGATTCTTATTATTCTTATTGTGGCGATTATATTTTTAGGTCCCGATAAGCTACCACAGGCGATTGTAGAGATTGTTAAGTTATTTAGGATTATAAAAAGAACCATACACGATGCACGCGAGACTTTTGATAAAGAATTGCAGCTAGATAAGCTTACGCAAGAAGCTAAGGAATATCACCAAAGTTTTCAGCACCATATCGATGATATTACCAAAGACATACAACTTCAAGAAATAGAAACAATGTTTGATGAATACAAAGAGCTTCCAGAGCAAATCCAAGCAGATTCTCACCAGATAGATTCCAGCAAAGAATCTAAAAGTACTTCAATACAAAGATCAAAGAAAACTGCAGAATCTAAAACAAGCGCAAAAGCAACCCCTAATAGCGCAAAACAAGCGAAACAAACAAAGTCCAAGACAATACCGCAGAGTACAAAGTCTAGCCAAGAATCTGCGACCAAAAAGGTCCCTACTAAACCAAAAAAGCTTTCCAAATCAAACATAGCAGGTACAAAGGTGCACAATGTTTGAAGACCTAAAGCCCCACATACAAGACTTACGTAAGCGTCTTATAATCTCTGTTGTTTGCATAGTGGTGGCATTTATTGGGTGCTTTGCATTTTGGAAGCCGATTTTTGCTTTTATCAAAGCGCCAATTGAGCGTGCTTTTTCAGACCAAGTGCAAGGTGTTCTTGTGCAGCTTGTGCCTCTTGAGGGAATCTTTTCGGCGATGAGTATTTCATTTTTGGTGGCTTTTACTCTTTCAACTCCTGTTGTATTTTGGCAGCTTTGGTTGTTTATTGCGCCTGGATTATATAAAAATGAAAAAAAGATTATTGTGCCATTTGTTTTGTTTGGTTCAGCAATGTTTGTTCTTGGTGCATTGTTTGCCTATTATATTATTTTTCCTTTTATGATCAAATATGTTTTGATGTTCGGAAATGATATGTTTGAGGCTAATATTTCTGTTGAAGCATATATAAGCTTTTTTATTCGCGTAATCCTTGGATTTGGTATTGCGTTTGAATTGCCAGTCTTGGCATTCTTTTTGGCAAAAGTAGGGCTTATTACAGATGAAACATTGCGTTCTTTTTTTAAATATGCTGTTGTGATTATTTTTATCATTGCTGCAATTATCACTCCACCAGATCCATTTTCACAACTACTTATGGCAATTCCTCTTGTAATTCTCTATGGATTTGCAATACTTATTGCACGTTTTGTAAATCCTGCTATAAAACCACAAAGAGTACAAGACACACAGGAATCTCTCAAGCCAGAGTCTAAAAAATCTAGCACATCTAAATCTCCCAAACGTCCATAAAGGAAGCGTGTGGAGTTTTTGCTAGAAAGTTATGATTATGCTTTGCCTCAGCGCCTTATCGCCACGCACCCAGTTTTTCCAAAAGAAAATGCTAAATTGCTTGTCTATACGCGATCTACGCGTGTGATTTTGCACACGACTTTCGCGCATTTGCTTGATGTGATACCATCAGATTCTCTAGTGGTGCTTAATGACACACGCGTGCTAAAAGCTAGAATCTATGCGCACAAACTTATGCCTAATGCTAATATCTACGCACAAAATCCTAAACGACAAGAAATCTTTTTTCATCGTTTTTTAGATTCTAGCTCACAAGATCTCGCTTCAACAGATCCTAAAAGCCAGAATCTACACGAGCAAGTAGGCTATGCATTGTGTCAAGTGCGTGGCAAGGTCAAAAAAGGTGATATGTTTGCCCTAGAATCTAACTATTTTGCCAAAATAGAAAGCAAACTTGAAGATGGATATAGAATTTGCACTTTCTACCGCACGCATCAAAGTAAGCCTCTAACCTATACAGCTATACGCAGTATTTATGCTATGCCACTTATGCAACAAGAAGTACTTGCTATGCTGGAATCTATTGGGAATATACCGCTTCCACCCTACATTAAACGTGAAGCAAATGCTGCTGCTGATACACAAAATTATCAAAGTGTTTTTGCCAAACATAGCGGGGCAGTCGCAGCACCCACTGCTTCATTGCATTTTTCGCCTGCTATGCTAAAAGGTTTGCACGAGCGTTTTAATCTTGCGTATTTAACGCTTCATATTGGTGCTGGGACATTTGCCCCCGTGTATGTAAAAGATATACGAGATCATAAGATTCATACAGAGATTTTGCATATCACATCATCAAATATTGCAAAAATCCTTGAATCTAAGAGGGTACTATGTATAGGGACTAGCACGCTTAGAAGTGTGGAATACCTTGCTAAAATGGCAAGAGAAGATAGCAACTTTTTTTGCAAGCAAGATCTGATTGCCAAGTGTGATATGTTTTTACACATAGGGAATCCACCAACCTTTGCGCAACATCTTTTGACAAATTTTCACCTTCCAAAATCAACCCTTACTATGCTTGTGGCTTCGATGGTGGGTATAAAAGAATGGCGCAGAATCTATGACGAAGCAATAGCACACCAATATAGATTTTATTCTTATGGTGATGGTATGCTTATTGTATAGTACTTATTTGGGATTATTTAAAAACTATTATAATGTAAGTTAAAAATAACATAATGGATTCTCAATCTATGCATACATATCAAACAGGTCTCTTGCAATATCAAGGTAGTGTCGATCCAGCTTTGTGCGCGCCAAAATACACTAAAGAGCGTATAGCTAAATCACCTTATTTTATCAAGGGTAAGGCTTATAATCTTGAGCCAACAACGCTAGAAACGCCTATACATAATATCATAAAAGACATTACGAGCGCTCCGCTTGTACCAAGCCAAACCCCATACCCATACCAAACACAAGGCGTATCAAAAATTCGTATGCTTATTGAGATTCTTGGGTTGTATCATAATATCACCATACCAAGCATAAAAAATACACTAACAGCTACGATGCCAGAGGATTGTTTCGTATGGTTTGGGCATTCGTCTTTATTATTATATCTTGGTGGTAAAACATTACTGGTTGATCCTGTGCTTGATGGTTGCGCTTCACCATTGCCTTTTATAATTCGTCCCTTTAATGGCGCTAATATTTATAGTGCGCAAGATATGCCAGAAGTGCATTATTTACTTATTACACACAATCATTATGATCATCTAAGTAAAAAGACTTTGTGTCGGCTTGCACCAAAGATAGGGTTGGCAATAGTACCACTTGGAGTAGGTATATACCTAGAAAAATGTGGAATCAACAATATTGTAGAACTTGATTGGGGTGAAGATATTGTGTTGGATTCTTTACGTGTTTATTGTTTGCCATCAAGGCATTTTTCAGGGCGCGGTATATTTGACAAAAATAAGAGCTTATGGGCTTCTTTTCTCCTTGATGCAAATTCTGAATACGCACTAGGTTCGGATAGTACAAGCACGCAAGAGGCTTCACGCAAAATATTTTTAAGTGGAGATGGCGGCTATGGAGCACATTTTAAAGAGATTTTTGAACATTTTGGCATTATTGATATGGCTTTTATGGAGAATGGGCAGTACAATGCTGGATGGGCGCAGATTCATAGTTTTCCACATGAGGTCTTGCAGGCAGCATTAGATTTGCATACAAAAGTGCTAATGCCTATTCATAATTCCAAATTTAAGCTGTCCTTTCATCATTGGAGTGAGCCCTTAGAGGCACTAACTTCTTTGTATGAACAAGGCATACAAGAAAGATGTCTAGATTTTAGGCTAATTACGCCAAAAATTGGGGAGATCGTGCCTTTTTGGCAGAATCATACGAAAAATCTTTCTTTTGATAAATGGTGGCGATCATAAGCCAGAATTCATAGAAAAATGTTATAATATCTGTTTTGCACAGTCTAAGCCTTATTTTATGAAAGGAGTGAAAATGCCAAAGATGAAAACAAATCGCGGAGCAGCTAAGCGCTTCAAATGCAAGAAAAATCTTATCAAGCGTAATTGCGCGTTTCGCAATCATATTTTGACTAAAAAATCGCCTAAACGCAAAGCGCGACTTAAATCACCTCATTTTGTGCATAGTGCCAATATGGATTCTGTCAATTCGCTTTTGTGTCGGGCATAAAGTTTTGTTTAAGTTCCCCTAAATATAGGGAAAGATTAGCCAAAAGGCTACACCTAAATGGTAAAGGAATGATATGAGAGTAAAAACAGGCATTGTTCGTCGCAGACGACATAAAAAAATTTTAAAATTAGCGCGAGGGTTTTATAGCGGACGTAGAAAGCATTTTCGTAAGGCAAAGGAACAGCTTGAGCGGAGCTTGTGTTATGCCTTTCGCGATAGGAAGCAAAAAAAGCGGGATTTTAGGCGTCTTTGGATTATTCGTATTAATGCAGCTTGCAGGATAAATAACATAAGCTATTCAAAGTTTATGTATGGACTTAAGCTTGCGAATATCGAGCTTGATAGAAAAATTCTCGCCGATATGGCTATGAATGACCCAAAGAGTTTTAGTGGTATTATTCAAAAAGTCAAAGAAGCTTTATAGACTCCTGAAATATCTACGAATTCTGCGCACTGGTTTGATAATTTAGATTCTGCGTTAGAATCTAAATTATTATGAACATTATTTTTGGTTTCTTTCTATAAGTCCTTTTGCAATATTTTCTTGTGTGGTATTTTTATCCTGCATATTTAGTTCATAGAGTATTTGTTGTTCAAGTATGTGGTGTTGTCCATTATCACGTTCGTGGTCAAAGCCTAGTAAATGCAAGAGAGCATGTACAAAGAGCAACATTATTTCTTGTATGAGGCTATGGTTGAGTTTTTGACTCATCGTTTGTGCAAGATCAAGATTAATAACAATACTACCAAGTGGTATAAGTGGTTGCTGCTTAGAATCTATGTTTTGCACATTGATATTCATATCTAGTGGAAAGCTCAAGACATCAGTGGCATAGTCTTTGTGCATATATTGTGCATTGAGCTGTTGTATGGTCTGACTTGAGACAAATACGACTTCAACAGGGCGTGTGATTATTTTGTGCAGTATTTTTCCCGTGATATGTAAGCTAAAATCTAAATATGCTTGTGTGTTATTTGGGAGCGGGATATTGGAAGTGTTACTAATTTCTATCACATAATGCCTTTGAAGTGATTAGATTCTGGTAGAATCTAGATTCTGCTATGTCCATAAACTACATCCATTCAAGAATTTTATGCACCTCACTTGCTTCAAAGCATTTAAGGTGTATGTTTGTAGCTTTGGGCTTTTTAGCGAGGATAACTCTATCAAAACCATAACTTTGCAACTCTTTGAGTCGAATGTCGATATTGCCCACTTCGCGGATATCTCCTACAAGCGAAACCTCACCAATAAATGCAGTGCTAGCACTTAGTGGGCGATTGCGGAAGCTTGATATAATACAAGCTAATACACATAAATCTGCGCTTGGCTCATTGATTTTGATACCACCAACAACATTGACAAACACATCATAGCGCCCAAGAGGTAGTTCAAGTTTTCGCTCAAGTAGGGCTAAAAGCATATTAAGGCGATTGGCTTCAAAGCCAGTACTTTGTCGACGTGGATTACCATAACTTTCGCTAACAAGAGCTTGGATTTCGATTACCAAAGCCCTTGAACCTTCCAAGATCACACTAACAGCACTCCCAGTAGCACTTGCCCGCTTTTGAAAAAAGAGCTTTGAGGCGTTTTTGGCACTATTTAAGCCTTGAGCACTCATCTCAAAAATACCTATCTCACTTGTTGTGCCAAAGCGATTTTTGAATCCACGCAAGATTCTAAGCTCTTTGCTTGGATCACCTTCAAAATATAGCACGCAATCTACCATATGTTCAAGTACACGAGGACCCGCAATTGACCCTTCTTTAGTAATGTGTCCGATAATAAAAATAGCGATATTATGTTCTTTTGCCAAGCGCATAAGCTCAAATGTAATTTCACGCACCTGGCTCACAGATCCCGGAGCAGATGATACTTCCGGTGCATAAAGTGTTTGAATAGAATCAATAATGCATAGCTCATATTTCCCATTATATAGTGCCGCCTTAACCACATCGAGATTAATTTCATTGAGCAAAAACAACGAGTCATCTACACTATCAAGACGTTCAGCACGCAAACGTATTTGCCCAGCGCTCTCCTCCCCACTGACATAAAGGACTTTGCGCTTTTGTTTTGCAAGAGATCCTGCTACTTTTAGCAAAAGAGTTGATTTACCAACACCCGGACTACCGCCGATAAGATAAAGCCCTCCGGGCACAATCCCTCCTCCAAGTACCAAATCAAGTTCTTCTTGTGTTGAGCTAAAAAAGCTGTGGTATTCGGTTTGAATCTGTGTAATAGCACAGGGTTTTTTGCTGTGTGAGGTGCTTTGATTTAAAGTTTTTCGTACTTGTTTTTGTGCTTCGTTAAGCTCTATAAAACTTTCCCAACTACCACATTCTGGGCACTTACCAAGCCATTTAGATGCTGCATAACCGCAGTGCTGGCATTCAAATAGATTTTGCTTTTTTGCCATTGTTATTCTTTGTTTGCAATAAATATACAATCAAGTAGATCTTGCACGTATATGGTTTTATCAAAAGCGACCAGATCATCTTCTTTTTCACCAATTCCAATATATAAAACCGGTATCTGCAATTCGTGAATAATACTAAAAATAACGCCACCTTTGCTGGTGCCATCAAGCTTGGTAATAATCACACCATTGACTCCAATATTTTGACTAAAAATTTTTGCTTGATGTAGTGCAGAAGAGCCTTGTGTTCCATCAAGAATTAGAATCTTAGAAAAAAACCTATTATTAAGGGCTTTAGCACAGGTTCTATTGATCTTTTCAAGTTCTTTTTGTAGGTTGGTTTGGTTGTGTAGTCTGCCGGCTGTATCAATAATAATATGATCTACTTTCTTTGCAATACCTGATTGAATTGTATCATAGGCAAGTGCGCTTGGATCGCTACCTTGTTGAGAAGAGATCACTGGGATATTGAGTTTCTCTCCCCAAAGTTTTAGTTGTTGTGTGGCTGCTGCGCGAAATGTATCACCTGCACCAAGTAATACGCTCTTGCCTTGTGATTGATAAAGTTTAGCAAGTTTGGCTATAGTGGTAGTTTTTCCTGCACCATTGACCCCAATGATAAGCTCAACACAAGGCAGGATGTTAGAATTTAGGGGGATAGAATCTGATGTTTTAAAAAAATGCATAAATTTTGCTTCAAGCTGCTGTCGCGATGGGTATGTAGGTAGAGAGTCTAGAAGGGTTTCGATAATATCATAATCAATATCAGATTCTATAAGAATCTCTTCAAGCACATCTTTACTCACTTTGTTATCACTATTTCTAAGAATAGAAGCAATGTTTTGTGCAGTTTTTGCTAAAAAATGTAGCATTTATAATTCCTTAATGTGCAATTTGAGCAATATCGCTAGAAAAAATTTCTTCTGGCACGATTCCTTCATAGTCTTGATAAAACTGATGATGCTTATCGTAAAGAACAAAATATGGCAACACAGGCGTGAAAGATTCTGACATTTGTGTAGTAGAATCTTTTTCAGGATCCTCTTTGTTATCTGGTTTTTTTGTAGGTATTGCTTGGATAAGTTGCTGTATGCGTTTGGCTTTAATTTGCATAAGTGCTTCAAAAAGTGAAATGTTTGATGTTGGGTTTAGTAAGGGAAAGCGAATATCTTTGTTGGTGCGGAAATTTTGTATGTCTTGTTGTTCCAATGTGTCCTTAAACATACCAAAAATCATCAAGTGCTCTTCTGTATCCGCAAGATGATTGAGATGTGCGTAGTATGCATCGCATGCAGGGCATTCTTGTTCTAAAAATACAAGCAAAACATTTGCATCAATGTTTGTATCGTTTGTTTTTATGATAAGTTCATTATCGCCTTGCAATCGAAAGGTATAAGTTATATCGTCGGCATTGAATGTATAATCCAGTGGTGCGTCTTGCTGTTTGTCCTGACAACCAATCAAGAATCCATAAAAAAGAATCCCAAAAAACAACAAGATATAGCGCGATAGATAAGGATTGAATATATTTTTACAGGGGTTTTGTTTTGTCATCTTATATAGCATTGGTATCCTTTGTAATTAAGTTTTGTTTAGTGTGCAAATTCGACTGCACGCACTTCGCGAATTACGCTAACTTTCACTTCACCAGGGTAATTAAGTGTAGCTTGAATTTCGTTTGCAATATCTTTTGCAAGCACAATACTTTGTGAATCATTAACCAAATCAGCACGTACTATAACGCGTAGTTCTCGCCCAGCATTAATAGCATAGGCTTGTTTCACACCAAGTTTATCGGTTGCTATTTTTTCAAGATCTTGCATTCTCGTAAGAAAGCTTTCTAATACTTGGCGTCTTGCACCGGGTCGCGCTGCAGAAAGCGTGTCTGCAGCACATACGGCTGCAGCTTCTACACTCTCAAATGGTTCATCACCGTGATGTGCCATAATGGCGTTAATAACCACTGGATGTTCCTTATATCGTCGACAAATTTCCGCTCCAAGCATCACGTGATTGCCCCCTCCTTGCTCAATAGTGAGAGCTTTGCCAATATCGTGCAATAAGCCTGCTCGTTTTGCAAGTTTTTCGTCACCTCCAAGCTGTACAGCAATAATCCCAGCAAGATTTGCTGTCTGAATAGAATGCCCCAATGCATTTTGCCCAAAACTTGCACGATAGCGAAGTTTCCCAATAAGTTTAATAATTTCTGGATGCATATAATCAAGCCCTAGGTCTAGTATAACATTTTTGCCTTCTTCTTGGATTTCTTGATCCATTTCGTTTTCAACTTTAACATATATTTCCTCTATACGTGCTGGATGAATTCTGCCATCTTCTATTAAGAGATTGAGTGTTTTTAGTGCAATAGCTCGGCGATATAGATTAAAACTGCTAAGAATAATTGTTGCTGGCGTATCATCAATGATTACATCAACACCACTAATCATCTCAAGAGTTTTGATATTACGCCCTTCTTTACCTATGATTCTACCTTTCATATCATCATCAGGTAGCGTTACAACATTGATTAGGCGCTCTGCGGCAAATTCTCCAGCATAGCGCGTAGTAGCTTGCGCGAGAATATAATTAGCAAGCTTGCTAGCTTGTTCTTTTGCTTCTTTTTCGTAGCGACGAATAAGGTGGGCTTTTTCGTCAATAAGTTCATTTTCAAGATTTTTTAGCAAAATATCTTTCGCCTCTTGTTTAGTAAGCCCAGTATAGTCGCTCAAAGTATGGTTTAGTTGCTCTATAAGCGAAAAATATTCTTTTTGGGTTTTTAAAAGTTGGTTTTTTTGTAGAAGTATGTCGTTGCGTTCTTGAGAAATCTCTGCCTTTTCATGATTGATAAGGGTATTTTCTCGATCTAATTTTTCTTGAAAACAACGTTCTTTGTGTTCTATGGAATGAAGTTTGTGTTTGTGCTCCTCTTCAAGTTTGTGTAGTTTATCTTTGTATTGTTGTTCTAGTTCAAGATGCAACTCTTTTAGCCGAAGTTGTTCTTGAGTTAGGAAATTTTGCGCTTCCAATTCGATGGCTTTTGCTTTTGCTTTTGCTTGTGTGAGAATATGACTAGAATCTAGGTGTAAAATCTTTCTACTGATAAGATAAACGCTTAATCCGACTACAAGCCCAAATCCTAGAAAGCTTGGTATAAGAATCCACCACATTATTAAAACCTTTTTTTCTTCTATTTGTTACTCTAAATGTATAACTTACATATTCATTAGCACTAATATCAAAATCTTGTGTAAGAATGGTTCTTGAAATATTGAGATTTTGACTGACAAATACTTTAAAAGGTTGGAATCTATACATTCCAAACACTCTATCATACATTCCCTTGCCCATACCAATACGCCTAAATGACCCATCAATCCCAAGAGTGGGAATCAACACAAAATCAAACTTTTGCAAATATAAGTGAGAAAAACTAGGTTCAAAGATACCAATTGTGTTTTGCACCAAAGGCAGACGATATGGTAGCATTTTAAACTTAAGACCTCGTATAGTTGGCAGAAAAATTTGTGTGTTTTTTGCTTTTTTTAGATCTTTAAGAAGGGGTAGAATGTTTGGCTCCGTCGCAAGAGGATAAAAGAGGGCGATTTTTTTAAAATGATTTTTGATAATTAAAGATTTGAGATACGCACAAAGTTTTCGGCTAGCATAAGGGCTTGTAGTCGGATTTTTAGCACGGATATGAGCACGGAAATCTTGTTTAGAAGAAAAAATTTTTTTTGTTAATGTTGCAATAGGATAAAGTAGTGGCTTTTTATAAGATTTTTTGTGTATATGCTTTAGGGAAAGGATTTTAGAATCTAAACACATAGTAGTTTAAGGTGATGATTCTGCTTCTGGATTGTTTGGCTTACTTACCTTAAGTCGTTTGATTCTTGCTCCATCCATTTCTAAGACACTAAATTCTAGCTCATTATCTTGCAATGTATCACCAACTACAGGCAAACGTCCGAGTAAGCTAAAGACATAGCCACCAATAGTTACTTGCTCCCATTTTTCATCAAAGTGTGTATTAAGCAGCTCCTCAACGCTTTCAAGATTAAGCATACCGTTTAATTCGTATATATTTGGAGCAATCTGTAAAAAATCTTGGTTTTTAAGATCGTGTTCATCATTAATGTCATCTACAATTTCTTCAATAATATCCTCCATTGTCAAAAGCCCAGTCGTACCTCCGTATTCATCGACAATTAGGGCTGCGTGGATTTGCTCTTTGTTCATTGATTTTAATATGTCAGATATGAGGGCTGTTTCTGGAAAAATAATCATTTTGCGGATAATTTGTTCAAGATTAATTTGCGAAGTCAGCTTAGAATGCGTTTGTACGGACTGCGCTGCACTGCTGATGAGTAAATCACGTATATGAATCATACCTATAATATTATCCTTATTGCCTTTGCAGTATGGGTAACGCGTGTAATTTGTTTGCGTTACGATGCTTAAATTCTCCTCATAGCTAGATTCTGCGTAAAGACATACCATATCTTTACGCGGTGTCATAATTTCTTTGGCTATGGTTTCAGAGAAATCTACTGCATTTTTGATTATTTCACCTTCTAACGAATCAATAAAGCCGCCTTTTAGGCTTTCACCAACAATAATTTTTAGCTCCTCCTCAGAGTAAGCATTTTCCTCTTCACTTGCTGGCTGAATACCTATTCGATGAAGTACAAAGTTTGCCAATGTATCAAAAAGCTTGATAATAGGGTGAAAAATAACTGAAAAATAATAAAGGGGATAGGATATAAGCAAGGCTGATCTTTCTGTCTTGGCAATCGCAATGGATTTTGGAACAATTTCACCAAGCACTACGTGAAAAAGTGTAATAATCGTAAAAGCAATAACAATGCTAATTGCGTGAATAATAGAATCAGGCAGAACATTTTCAAATATAGCTGCAATAAGTCTAGCAAGTGCTGGCTCACCAATCCAACCAAGAGCAAGCGAACTTAATGTGATTCCTAGCTGTGTTGCGCTCAAGTATGAATCAAGTCTTTTGGTGATCTTTAATGTAAGTTTAGCAGTTTGATTTGTTTTTGAAAGTTCTTCAAGTCTGGAACGTCGTACCTTAACAATCGCAAATTCTGCAACAACAAAAAAAGCATTCAATAAAACAAAAAACAATGCCAAAAAAAGCATTATGACCGAGTGATACGGGTCCAATTTGACTCCTTAGTATTTCACCGATAAGATTTGGAGGGATTTAGGCTCTAATTCTCCAAATAATCCTTACCGAACTATATCTATAAGTACGCTACTTGAAATGATGATTATAGCATAATTTAGCCCAAAACACTTTTAAGTATCAAAAATGCTATTGCACCAAGTGCTCCAGAAGCAGGTACAGTGATAATCCAAGAAGCAATAATGCGATTAATCTCACTTCGCTTTACAAGCTCGCGCTTGTAAAACTTTTTGAGCTCTTTACGCTCTTTTTTATTAAGATAGAAATCATCAGTACGTTTTTTATTTTTTAGCTGCTCAAGCATTTTATTTTTTTGCTTAACATTGGCTTTAGCAAATGCTTTTAAGAATGTCTCTACGGTTTTTTGATCTTCGCCTCGGTGCGCTTTAATGATTTGTTCACACATTTCAAAATAACGCCCTTTAATGTATTCGCGTAAGAATCCCACACCAATAACCGCACCTATAGCGATATGCGTAGAGCTTACTGGAAGTCCAAGTGCGCTTGCAAGAAGAACAGTAAGCGCAGCACTCATCGCAATGCAAAACGCACGCATTCTATCAAGTTCTGTGATTTCGCTTCCGACTGTACGTATAAGACGAGGACCATAGAGCCCAAGCCCAAGAGAAATACCTATACCGCCAACAAGCATAATCCAAAATGATACACTTGCCTTTGTAACATCTCCACCCTCTGCTATGGGTTCTGATAATACTTGATGGATTGCCGCAAGCGGTCCTATGGCATTTGCTACATCATTTGCTCCATGAGCAAAGCTCAATAGTGCAGCAGAAAAAATAAGCGGAACAGTAAATAGTGTATTGATTGATTCTTTAGTATTTTCGAGCAGGGCAGCTTTTTTGCGGATAATGGGGGCTGTAATGAGATAGCTAGCAATAGCTACAATAAACGAAATAACAATGGCTTCCCAAGCTTTAAAAGCATAAACCTTTGAGAATCCTTTAAGCAGTAAATAGATTCCAAATGCCCACACCATAACAAACACTAAAAGAGGTACGATTCTTTTGGCTGCCTCTTTTTTGTCTTGTTTGTAAGTAATGGTACGTTTGATAAATATCAAAAATATGACTGCGATAATCCCTCCAAGTACAGGTGAAAGTACCCAACTTGAAGCAATGCCTCCAAGTTCCCACCAGTTTGCAGCTCCAAGTCCACCAGCAGTTATACCGGCTCCTAAAGCGCCCCCAACAATTGAGTGGGTTGTAGAAACTGGAGCACGCAACACCGTCGCTAAATGAACCCAAATTGCGCCTGCTATAAGTGTAGCGAGCATTACGAAAAGAAAGATTTGTGGATTATTGATTTTTTGTGGATCGATGATATTTGATTTTATGGTATTGACAACATCTCCTCCTGCAAGGATTGCTCCGCTTGCTTCAAAGATTGCGGCAATAATAATTGCTCCTGCAAGTGTAATTGCGTGTGATCCAACTGCCGGACCAACATTGTTTGCTACATCATTTGCTCCTATATTCATTGCCATATAGCCACTTACGAGCGTAGCAAAAGCAAGGAGAATTGGATGATAGCTTTCGCCAAATTGTATTGCAATAAGAACAATGCATACCATAAACAACACAACGGCACCAATTTTAAGGTGTTCAATACGGTTTTTTTTGGCATTTACACCTTGTTGGATTTTACTAATATCTTTTATATCCATTGGCTTACCTTTTGGCATATTCAAGAGACGTATAAGGGTTATTTTAGCGAATTATGCAATAAAATTTACAAAAATTTTGCATAAATTTTACAAAACTATGTAATTTTATTGTGTTGTATTGTTTCTAGGGTATGCTTGAAAGATTTTTGTGCTGTTTAAATTTTTGCGTGATATCTTTCCAATTCTCTGGCTTATATATATCATCTGTAACCTGAAATACCCGTTCTACACTAAGATTTTCTTCGAAATTTGAATTAGAGTGGTAGAGGACTCTATTTGGAGTGTTGTGTGGGTCTATTATTTGGCAAGGCATATCTATAAAAGTACATATCATAGAATGCAAATCTGCATTGCTCATTAGAGTATGATTGACACTAAAGGGTGTCCTAGCGCCAAATGGTTTTACAAGCAAAAGTGCATCAGATTGTTTGCCCAATTGTTTTCCTGCATTGTTTTGTATTTGCTTAAAGCTATCATAGTGCCCGTGATCACTAAGAATTATAATAGCAGTGTTATCGTAGATTCTAGCTGTTTTCATCCACTCTAGCCATAATGATACTTTATACATTGCACACACTTCATTATTGTAATGGTTGTTATTATATGCTTTTTGATATTCTTGCACGTTTATTTCACGATAGGGGCTTGGCAGCTGGCTTTTGGTTTCAATGTTTGGTATGCAACCCATTGATACATCAAGATACCAAGGCCAGTGTGTACTCAAGCTTTTTATGTATTTGAATGTTTTTGTTTTGGCACTTGTTGTGGAGAGATTAGGAAACATTGCTATATCAGAAAAGTATCGTATTTGCAGAGAAAAATCATTGGCAGGATTATCACTTGCAAAAAGCCATTGATCGTTAGTGTATATGCGAGCTCGAATCGAATAGGGCGAAGCCTTAAATAGCCCTATGGAAATAAGTCCCCCTATGGAATTATACTGCTTTTTATATTGATTAAATGTTTTTTCAAAGAATGATCCTAGGTTGTAGTGAGCAATGTAGGGCTGCACATAGTTTTCTACACTAGGATCTGCTATGGTAATATTTTTAGTTTGCGGTAGTTTATCTACCAAAGTTTTTTGTAATTTTTTTGGGTCGATTGGATCAATCCCATACATAGCCACTTCAAAATCACTGTTGTGTACCATCGCAATAGTGGAAAAGAAGGCTTCAAGCCATTTATCTTTATGGTTTTTATATTCGCTTTGTAATATTGATAGTGTTGTGTAGTTATATCCTCCAATCATAGCAGGCGTATTGAATTGTGTATTGTTCGATGTGGCTAAGGTATTATCGTAGTATGTAAAACCCAGTAAAGATTCTCGCAGTTTTGGATTTTGGTCTAAGATAATATGGAAATGCGAACCAGTAAAAGCATCGAGAACTAATACTAGTATGTTTTTGTGTTTTGAAAATGCCAGCAGTTTTTCACTGTAGCTTGGCGGAACTGGCGATATATTATGTTTATGATGGCTCATTAAGGAAATCTTTACAAAATAAAAACTTGCATAACAAAATAAAAATATGCTTATAATCATAAAAACTTGCTTGATCCTAACTAATGGTAGGTAATAAAACATTAAAGCACAAAGAAGCATTGCTATAGAGCAGTATAATATATCAAACCATTTGTTATAGGTACTATAAATGGTTGTGCCACCTTGAAAAACAAAGTGTTCTAGGATACCATAAGAATTCCTCGCATAATCCCCTACAAGCACAAACGTATAAACAAGCCCTATGCAGAGTATCACACTCACTCCATACACCCCGAGCTTTAGCAATCGTGTGTGGTAAAAAAAGCTCGTGGTATAGATACCCAAAAAACTAAAAAGCAAGAAAAAGCCAAAAAGCCCTCCTAATGTCTGAAA
>CALUTE010000028.1 GCA_944323645.1 uncultured Helicobacter sp.
TAAAAGAGATTGAGAAAGAGCATTTTTTAAGCCTCATAGAGTATTATCACAAAGAAATGAGTGCCTATAATGAAGTGTTAGAAACTAACGGGGGGGGGCATTAAGCTTTAAGCTAGAGGAGTATTTAAGCTTTTATGAAAGCTATAAAATTACACAAGCACATAGCACGCAACTACAATGGCAGGAAGTTAGAATCGGCGATTTGTTTGAAGTAAGACCTACCAAAGCTTACAAAATGACTAATTCCAAGCTCTTTGCTACAAGTGGCAATACGCCTGTGGTTACAAATTCAAGCCTAAATAACGGCGTAAGTGGCTATGTAAATTTAGAACCCACAGAAAAAGGCGGAATGATAACTTACAGCGATACCACGACATCAGAGGGCATTTTTTATCAGCCAAAAGATTTTGTGGGCTATTCGCACGTGCAAGGGCTTTATCCGCTAAAATATCAAGACAAATGGAGCAAAAATGCCTTATTATATTTTGTGTGTGCGTTTAGAAAGGCTGCTTTTGGACGCTTTGACTATGCTAATAAATTTAATCGCAATATCGCAAGGGAAATGAAAGTGCTTTTGCCCCTTTATCCAAATGGCGAAATAGCCTTTGAGTATATAGAATCTTTTATAAAAGCCTTACAAAAAGAAGCAATAAAAAGTGCGAATATGTGGAATGAAGAGAAAATAGCTATAAGCAAGGCTTACACAAAGAGGTAATGTATGGGGCTAGATTCTAAAGCGTTAGATTCTAAAAAAATGTGTGTTTTTAGAATCTATTTTGCCTTGTGAGTTTTCTAGAATCTAGGCTACTAGATTCTAGAAAACTCCTTAAAATTTATGAGAAACTCAACATAGAATCTAATCTCTAAATTATTCATTACACTCTAAATTCCACACAAACATAGGGTGGCAAAAGCTCTCTTAGTCTTCGTGTAAGGGCTTTACCTCGTATTCTTTAAGCCTTATAAAATAACTTTGCGTACGTTTAGATTCTAAAGATTCTTGAAGCAAGATGTATTATGGATTTTGCTTTTGCAAACTCTTAGTGCTTGTGGATGGTGAATCGCCACTTTGCTTTATAAATATAGAAATATTTTTAGTGAGTCTCCATTAGTAGATTCTGCAATGCGTTGTGTGTGCTGAGATTCTATCCTTTTTAACAGATACGATTTTCTTATAGATTCTAGGATTTGTATGAGAAATACAAGGCAATGCGTTAGGCTTTAGGCAGATTCTAACGCACTTTTAAGAATCTTTGATTTTTTACCCTCTAAACCCTCTAGGCTAGAATCCATAAGGCTAATTTTCTCTTCTATTTTGCTAATAACATTTATGATTTGATCTTGAGATTCTAGCGGTGGTAGGGGGATTTGGATATTATAAATATCATTTCTATTTATACCAGGGACACCTATACCTCCTTGTGATTTTTCTAAATTCAAACTTTGCAGGATAAAAAATAACATTTTGAAATTATTATTTTCTTTGTTAAGCACATAAAAGGTTGTGTCAATAGGATAGCAATTTTTATCTATAAAAGTTACCTTTCCAGCAGATCCTTTCCTACCCACAATGATGGCAGGAGCTTTTACTAAATATTCATTATGATAGCCCACAATCCCATTAGAACCCATTACAGGATAAATGCCCTCTATTCTTTTAGATTCTTGCAAAGCTTTACCATACTCTAAGGATATAATCTTATCAAGCCTTACCCGCTCCCAGCCTTGCGGTGGTGGGGTAGGGAGGGAATCTAGCAGGGCTTTGAGATTTAGCGGCTTAAGTAGCGTAGATTCTGCTTTAGATTCTGTGTTGCTAGAATCTAGGTTTTTAGATTCTTCGGTCATGCGTTGCCCTCCCTCAGAATGACTAGAAGATTTGGAATGATGAGATTCTTCAGCTAACGCTTCAGAATGACGAGAATATTCAGAATAACTTTCCATAGTGTCATTCTGAGTTTGTGAAGCAAACGAAGAATCTATAAGGGCAGATTCTGCTATATTGAGGGCAACGCCCGAAATATCTTTTTGAGAATCTGCATTTGTGGATTCTAAGCATTCAAAAAGCAAGTCAAAATCTAGGCTAGATTCTAGTGTGTTTAGCTGGGTAAGAATCTCTTGAATGCTTGCATTATCTGCACTAGATTCTGTAATAGCACATTTGGCTAAGATTGCCTTAATCAACTCTTGGTATTTTTCTATGCTAGTTTTTATGGTGCTAGATTGCTTTTCTACCTTTTGGCATTCCTCTACAATTTGCTTTTGAATCTCTATGGGTGGCAGGGGGATTTGGATAGATTCTATAAAAGTTTTTGAGATATTTTTTAATCCTATACCAACAAATCCTTGCTCTAAAGTTTCTAGATTAGAATCTATTATGTAATAAATAGATTTCAATTCTAATTGATTTAGGGTACTATCTTTTTGAATAAAAATATAAGTATGGTCGGAACAAGAGAACTTACCATTCATATAGTGAATATTTGCACTACCTCCATCGCCTATTATTATCGCCTCACAATCAAAATCAGCTTCATTGCATTTTTCTTGAATTTTGGAAGATTTTATAAATGGATATTGCCCTTTAACATTTTTAAAAGAAGCGGGTCTTTTTCCTTTTCCTATACTTT
This sequence comes from uncultured Helicobacter sp., assembly GCA_944323645.1. Taxonomy (GTDB): domain Bacteria; phylum Campylobacterota; class Campylobacteria; order Campylobacterales; family Helicobacteraceae; genus Helicobacter_B. The sequence continues at coordinate 2,628 of CALUTE010000028.1, forward strand.
GCAAAATCTCCCCAAGTCTTACCAACTCATATTTACAATTTGCAAAGGGACGGGTGTCATTCTGAGGGCGAAAGTCCGAAGAATCTAAGAAGAAAGATTCTTCAGTCGCTAACGCTCCTTCAGAATGACGAGAATATTCGGAATGATGGGGTGTGTTGCGGAGGCGGCGGACAGGATTCAAACTTATCGCCTTATTAAACTCCACTTTTTCAAAATCTAGCATATCCACTAGCCTTGCCCTAAAGGCATAAGGCTCTAGCTCTTTTGGAATGCTCTCTAAGGTATGGTTAAAAGCCTCTCGCACTAGAAAGTTTAATTTGTTTGGATTTGTGGGATTATCTCGCTCAAAAAGCGGGCTTAGGTAGGGCTTATTGAGCTCTTTTAGCCCTTCATCGCCCTTGCGGTTGCTCCACTCATAGCCCAAAAACCGCTTTTGCTCTTTATTGTCGCTTGGGGCTTTGATGATAAGCACTTCTTTATTGAGACTTAGAGAAAAGTAGAGAAGTTTATCTTTTTCGATTTTTAGAGCAAAGTCCAAAAAGGCTTTGCCCTCTAACTCCTGCTTGTCTTGTGAATCTTTGTAATCTTTAGAATCTTTTAGCTTTTTGTATTCACTTGATATGTTAAAAGCATTTTTGTAGTCTTTGAAGCTTTGAGATTCTAAAAGGGCAGAATCCATATCCCCTCTTAAAAATCTTTCATAAGCCCCTCTATCAAACCCCCTAAAAGCAGTGTAGTCGCTTAGGTAATTTTGCGAAAAATCCTCATTATCTGCTAGATTTTCAGAATCTATTCGGTCTTTTATGAGGCTGTATTCTTGAGCGATATGCCCTGATTCTGTCTTGAAGCTTTCTTTTTTGTGCAAAAATAAAATAATTGTGTTTGTGCCTGTGGCGCCAAAGGTCTGGCTGCCTAGCTCTGCAATGGCGATGATGTCAAAGTTTTGTAAGATAATCTCCCTTGTGCTTTTGTAGATAGAATCTTTGTTTAAAATCGAGCTAGGCAAGATAATGGCTACATAGGCATTATCGCTTAAAAGTTGCTTGGCTCGCTCGATGAAAAAGCATTCTATAGCGTTGTTGGATTCTGTGTTTAGCTCTCGCGTGAAAAGCGTATAGGTTTTTTTGGATTTTTGGCTTAGGGTTTCTAGGAAACCTTTGACTGAATAAGGTGGATTGGCGATGAGAAGGTCAAAGCTGTGGGGTTCGATTTGCAGCTTTGCTTTCTCCCCCTCATTGCTTGTGGGGTTTGCTAACTCATAGCTTGAGAGTGCGTCTGCAAAGAGGATATTAATATCGTTTTGTCCATACATTGCACTTGAAACTTTAGAAACTTTGCTTAGGCGATATTCCTTTTCTATACCATAAATATTTTTGTAGTGTTCTTGTAGATTTTCTGATGGGATATATCGTTTTAGTTCGCTTGCATAGGTATTTAGAAAATGTCCTGCTCCACAAGCATAGTCAATCACTCTTAGCGGTTTTTGTCTCTCTTGCAAAAGCGTATCAAGAGGCAAAGAATAGATGATAAATTCACAAATTTGAATGGGCGTGAAAAACTGCCCTTCATCTTGTTTCATACCTTTTTGCAAAAAGAGCTCAAAGAGATTACCCAAAAATTGATTAGTAGAGTTTTGTGTCAATTTATAAGGCGCAAAAAGCTCCACTACTTCTCTTAACACTAAGGCATTTTTCAAAAATAGTTCTTTGTTATGCACTTCTAGGAAGGCAAAGTCGTTGTTGGAGTAGAATTTTAGCTCTTTGATATAGTTTTTCATCGCATCTTTGAGGGCTTTTACTTTAAGTTTTTTGAAGCTTTTTTCTATATCGTCATTAGAAACAAAAGTGATTTTCTCACCCAAAAACTCACTCATCGCCTCTTTATAAAGCAGCATAAGCCTATCTTGCATATTTGCATAGCTATCTGCCATAACGCCGCGGTAACCAAAGGCTAGATTGTCTTTTCTAAAGGTTTCATCATAAATTTTACACAAAAAGATATTCACAAGTTTATCAAAGGCATTTTCTTTGCCTGAAATATTATGCTTACGCAAGATTTTGGCAAACTCGTGGTATTTGCCTTCTTCTTTTAGTTCCTTTAGGTTTTCAAAAATCTTGTTTGCCTTTAGGACTTGGTAGGCATTGTAGTTGGATTCAAAAATACCCTCGTTTAGATAAAAACCCTCATAACTCTCCCTCCAAACCTCAAAAAGATCATTTACATTATTTGCCTTTTGGTAGGATTTCTCGATTTCTTTTTCTATGAGGTATTCCTCATTGTCATGGGATTGGATAATGTAGTTTTGGTATGTGAGATTTGAATCTACAAAATCACTTGTATAAAGACAGAGGAATTTTACATTTTTTTCTTGCTGGAAATAGCTAAAGAGTTGCCCGCCATTTTCTTGCATTCTATCCCATTCTTTGCTAAATTCGCTGTTTTTGGAATTTTTATCTTGATTTGCTGTTTTACATTCTATGAGGAGGTAGGGCTTAGATTCTAAATCTCGCACTAAAATATCTGCTTTGCCACTTTTAGCCTCCCTGCCTAGCTTCCATTTTGGCTCTAGCTCTAGGGATTGTGGCTTATAGCCTTTCTCTAAAAGCCTATGCACACATTCAAAAACGACGAAATTTTCGGGGTGAGAGAAATTGCTTGTGGTGGTATCGTGGATTGTTATTTCTTCTGGGTAAATAAGTTCTTTGTTTGTAAAATCTACCTCCATAGTATAAGGGAGGCTTTTAAACTCTTTTTTATACTGCCCCCCCCCCTATAGGATTAAAGCCTAGAGATTCTAGCATTTCTTTAAGATTATCTTGTGTTATCATCGCTCCATTTGCCTTTATTAAGATAAAAGCAAAATTCTAGCAAAAAAATGCTTTTATGTAGGTTTGTAGTTGGCTTTTGATAGCTTAGATTCTATAAATGCTATAATACCGCTTTTATACCGTGCTTTTTTAGCTGCTGTGTTACGAGTACGTACAAGACCACCAAACTTATATCATATATGGAGTAATCTATGAAAATTTGGCTAATGATTGGCATTATTTTTTTTGTGTTAGCCCTAATGAAACTGTATATTTTTAACGTGCTACGTCATACGTTTATGTTTAGTGAGCATAAAATCGTGCTAGCCCTTTTGCTTTTTGGGCTGTATGCCACCGAGTTAGCCTTTTTCTTTTTAGCAAAAGACAAGGGCTTTGACCATACGACCTACATTGCTCTTAGCTCCTCTGTGATCCTTGCATATAGCTTGTTTGTGTCGTGTCTAGTGGGCGATATGTCGCTTAGGGCAGGACGCTTTGTCCTGCATACGCTAGATTCTAGTGTGAAGCCGGTAGAATCTACAAAGGATTCTCATAGAGATTTTACAAGAGATTCTACGCTAGAAGCAGGGACAGAATCTATGAAGGCAGAATCTACAAGGATAAAATCTATAAGGGTAGAATCTAGCCCTACCATAGACGTACAAGACACACAAGAAAAACAAGATACACATATACAAGTGCAACCTATACTAGAAACTAGGCTAGATTCTAGTATAGAATCTAAGGTGCATTCTGTGTTAGATTCTAATCGGCGGCGATTTTTAAAGATTATGTTTGATTTGGGCATCATCGCACTCTTTTTTCTCTTTAGTTTTAAAAGCGTGAGGGGTGCACTTAGTATCCCTAAAGTACGCGATGTAGAGGTAAAAATCAAGGGCTTAGTACGTGAAGTACGTATAGCGATGATTAGCGATGTGCATATTGGCAAAATGCTCCAAAGCGATTTTGTGCGTGGGATAGTGGATAAAATTAATGCTTTAAATGCTGATATAGTCGTCATTGTGGGAGATTTGGTCGATGAGGATATTAATTTTGTTAGAGAGCATTTGGTGCTTTTAAATGACTTGCAAAGCAAGGAGGGTGTGTATTATGTAAGTGGGAATCATGAGTATTACCATGGCATAGATTCTATCCTCAAGTTTCTTAAAACCCTTAATCTCAAGGTGCTAGATAATGCCAATATTGAGCTAGAGAGTGTGAATCTCTGTGGGGTAAGCGATTTGGCAGGTACTACTTTTAATCGCTATCCACCGGATATAGAATCTGCCAAGCAAGGACGCAATTTGGATAAGCCAAGCATTTTGCTTGCCCATCAGCCCAAATTTGTTCGGCGTAATGATGTGAGCGATTTTGATCTTGTGCTATGTGGGCATACACACGCTGGGCAGGTGTTCCCACTTTCATTTTTTGTATGGTTGGATCAGCATTATGTCCATGGACTTTATACACTAGATTCTAAAACGCAGCTGTATGTGAGCTCTGGTGCTGGATTTTGGGGACCTGCGATACGCTTTTTAGCCCCAAGTGAGATTGTGAATCTCACGCTCAAGCCCTATGAGGATTCTTAGGAGGCTAGATATGCAAAAGATAGTATGTGTATTTTGTGTTATATGCGTGGGGCTCTTGAGACTTGCTGCACAGGAGCCGCTCTGCCTTAGCCAAGCACAGATAGATTCTAAAAGCTATGCCGTGCGAGTTGCTAAAGATTATGGGCTACGTGATGAGGTGCTTGGGCGTTTAAATGGGAGCTTTGGCGGTAGAATCTATACCTTGCAAGTTAAAGAGGGGAGTGATTGTGACATCATCTCCTTTGGCAGTATGGGCGTGAAGGATTTTAAGCTTTATGATGTGAAACGCGATAGCAGTGGCGTCCCTCTATGGGTGTATGATGATAAAAAGGGAAAATCGTTTTTGCAAACAGGGAAACTTATCGCACAGATTGCGTATTTGGATAGATTGGATAATGTGGTGCTTATAGAAACCTCCACGCCCGGCTCTGGTAGCATAGGTGGCATCGTACGCTTTAGTCTAGAGAATGGTACAGAAATTGAGTATTTTATCACAGAAGATGGACTTGGGAGCGATAGATTCTATGATGAGCAAGGGAGGGAATATGTAGAATGCAGGGCACTAGAGCTAAACTAGCAGAATCTAGTCATACAATCAGGCACAACACAAAACATTTAAATAGGGTTGCTAAGAAAATCCATAGATATAAGGAAACTTAAAACCAAATTTGGCTAGATTGTAACAAAGTCTTTGGCAAGGAAAGAAAATGAGCCAGCATAATTTAGCACATTTTGATGAGCAAGCTCTGGATAGAGAAATTCACTTTGTACGTGATATTATGATCGAAATGCTTGAACAAGTCGATAAGGAAGTGTGCAAATTCTTTCTATCACTTGCTAAAAAGTTGCAAATCACTACCGATGCAATGCAAGATAATGCTAATTTTGAGGCGATTCGCGATGAACTTGAGCAAATTTCTTTAGCAGGAAAAACTCTTGAGGTCATCAAAGCCTTTTCGCTTTATAATATTCTTATTAACATTGTTGAGGAACGTTTTAATATTGATTCTACCAAAAGCCTAGATCGCATCTGTATTGCGTATGAAAAACTCCTAAATGAGGGATTTGATAGAAACGATCTTAATAAGATTCTAGAATCTATCTGTTTTTATCCAGTTTTTACTGCTCATCCTACAGAATCCAGGCGACGCACTTTCCTTGAAGCGCATTATGAAATCATTCAAGATTTGCGCAAGCTTTTCGAATTAGGGGATCTAAAAGCTAAAGAGCATATGCAATATCGATTGCGTTTATTGTGGCAAACAAACCTTGTGCGATCACAAAAACTAGAAGTACTCTTTGAACTTGATAATCTTTTGTTTATTGTTGAAAACTCAATTTTGCCTGCAAGCCAAAAGGTACTTGAATACATCGAAAAAATGCTACAAAAACCGCTAATACATTCACCAATCCACTTAGGAAGCTGGATAGGAGGCGATCGCGATGGGAATCCTTTTGTTACCAATGATTTGATGACAGAAGTGATGAAAATCCAGCACAAGCTTATTATAAATTTTTATATCAAAAAGCTTGATCGTCTTGTGCGTGAGCTTTCCATTTGTAGTGAATCCTGTGCGATCTCACCACGGCTTAGTAAATCACTCCAAAAAGAATCAAACCTCCTTAGTGAGCAAACGCTTTTAAACTGCTCGAGTGAGCCATTCCGTACAAAGCTTTATATTATGATAAAAAAACTCCAAAACCGCCTTGTGTTTGTTAATGCTCCAGATTCTGCGCCATACGCATACACAGAGCCAAAGGAGCTTATTGCTGATATTGATATGCTTATTGAATGCCTTGATGAAGTATCAAGCAAATATCTTCGCCAATTTCGCCGTTTTGTGTTACTTGGAGGCTTTCATCTTATGCAGCTTGATTTTAGAGAGCATAAAGATGTGTTTGCTCGTGCTATTAGCGAGATTTTCTGTTTGCTTGGAATCTGTGATAATGATTTTATGTCATACCGCGAGGAAAAAAAGCTTACAATCCTAAACCGCGCGCTTGCAATGCCAAAAATCGAGCTTGATGCTATTGGCGATGAACTAAGCGAGCCTACGCAAAATGTGCTTGATATTTTTATGCGCATTGTATGGGGCAAAAAATACATTAACGAAAACATACTAAAAACATTTATTCTCTCAATGACCACAGATGCAAGCGATCTGCTCTGTGTACTTTGGCTTGCCAAACAAAGTGGCTTATGGAAACCGAGTAAAGAAGGCAAAAAAGTAGAATCTAACGCTAGTGAATATGGAGAAAACCCCATAGATTCCCTTTATGAAGATATTCAAGATGAAAATAAAAAACCGCGAGCGCGTATCGCTATCACGCCGCTTTTTGAAACTATTGATGATCTAAGGCGTGCGGGCGATATTATGCGTACTCTAGTGCAAAATAAACACTATGCACATTATTTGCGTGATATTGGTATGCATCAAGAAATTATGGTGGGATATTCGGATTCTAGCAAAGATGGCGGTATTTTCACAAGCAATTTCAGCCTTTATGGCGCAATCGAGGAGTTAAAAGCACTTGAAAGCACACTTGGGGTTAAGTTTATTTTATTTCATGGACGAGGTGGAAGTGTGAGTCGTGGTGGGGGTACGTTAGAATCCGCTTTGCTTGCTTCGCCACCTCGTAGTGTGCAGGGGTTTTTAAAGACAACAGAACAGGGCGAAGTTATTAGCTCAAAATATCTTAATGGCTCTTCGGCGCAGTTTTTTCTTGCTTCTACTATGGCTGGGCTTTTGAAAAAAACAAGTTATGATATTTTTTGCACACAAACAGATTGCGCTGGAGAAGTCAATACGCACTCCCAAATTAGCACTAAATGCTCTATTGACCCACATCAAAAGCGTATTATGGAACAAGTCTCACAGATTTCACACAAAGTGTATCGTGATCTTGTTTATGAAACACCTGGTTTTATAGAGTATTTTAAATCTGCCACACCAATTGCTTTCATTCAGCAGTTAAATCTTGGTTCGCGCCCAAGTAAAAGGCGTGATACAGCACGAGTGGAGGATTTGCGTGCTATCCCTTGGGTGTTTGCTTGGACACAAAATCGCGCTATTATCCCAGCTTGGTATGGGTTGGGCAGTGGTTTGGAAGCTGTTGATATACAAATGCTTCAGAAATGCTATGCAGAATCTGAATTTTTCGCTGCAACCATTAGCAACATCTCCCAAGCATTTTTAAAAGTGGATTTACATATTGCAAGTCAGTATAACTCTTTTGTCCAGAATCCAGAGATTAGAGATACAATCTGGAATAAAATTTTAGAGGAATACCAAAGAACGATGCGTGCGCTTATTGTTATTCGAGGTGAAAATAAGCTTCTTGATAGCGAACCAACGCTGCAAAAATCTATTTTGTTGCGCAACAATTCTGTAATGACACTTAATCTTTTACAAATTGAACTTATCAAAAAATACCACACAGCAGGCTATGAGGCAAAGCGTACAAGACTTGTTGAACAAATCCACTCAACAATTGTTGGTATCGCACAAGGTTTGCGCAATACAGGGTAATTGAGGTTATTATGCATACAACAAATAAATATAGCAAAAAGTTTATTCTTGGTATTAGTGGGGCGAGTGGGATAAAGCTTGCAAGTGGGTTTTTGTCTGTTTTGCCAGCAGAGTTTGAGGTACATATCATCTTGTCGCGTGGAGCTTGCGAGTGTGCTAAATATGAATTAGGGCTTGATATAAAGGCTTTAGAATCTATGCTGTATTCTACAAGAAATAGCACAACGCCTTTATATATTTGGAATGATGATGAGATTGGCGCACCTGTTGCTTCTGGGAGCTTTGGGGCAGAGGTTATGGCAATCATTCCAACTAGCATGGATTGCCTTGCTAAAATTGCTTGTGGGATTAGTGATACACTGCTTTCTCGCGCTGCAAGCGTGATGATAAAAGAACGCCGCACACTTTTACTAGCACCACGAGAAATGCCACTCAATGCTATAGTATGCGAACATATGAAGCAGCTTGCTTTACTTGGGGTAATTATTGCACCCCCTATCATTGCATACTATGCTTACCCAAAAACCCTTGCACAAATGGAACATTTCATCTATGGAAAATGGCTTGATATTCTACGCATACCAAACGATCTTTACTTACGTTGGGGCGATAAGCAAATAGAATCTTAGGGAAATATAATGAAACATCATAAAATTGGTATTTATCCAGGGACATTTGACCCTCTTACTAATGGACATCTTGATATTATCCAACGAAGTTGTGAGCTTTTTGATAGAGTGATTTTAGCAGTGGCACATTCTGCCTCTAAGCGACCACTTTTTAGCACGCAAGAGCGCTTAGAAATGGCACATCTTGCGACAAAAAGTTTTGAAAATGTCGTATGTATTGAGTTTGGAGGTTTGCTTGCAGATCTTGCTAAAGAATATAATGCTAGGATTCTCATTCGTGGTTTGCGAGTGGTGAGCGATTTTGAATATGAGTTGCAAATGGGATATACCAACTCCTCCCTCAATCCAGAGGTTGATACAATCTATTTTATGCCCACCTTGAAAAATGCTTTTATTAGCTCTTCAATTGTGCGCAATATCTTAGAGCATAATGGTAAAATTTCACATCTTGTTCCAAGTTCTATTCATAATTATATCCAAAAGAAAATCCAATGTATGTAGTGTTAGAAGGTATCGATACTTGCGGTAAATCCACGCAAATAAATGCGCTAAAAGAGCATTTTACGCAAGCAGTTTTTACAAAAGAGCCCGGAGGGAGTGCTCTTGGGGCAAAGATTCGCACGATGATTTTGCAAAGCCACACCTTGGATTCTGCAGAAAGAACCAATAATGAGGCATTAAGCAAGGAGGCAGAGTTCTTTTTGTTTCTTGCTGACCGCGCAGAACATTTTGCAAAAGTTATAAAGCCAAATTTAAATCGTCTTATTATCTCTGATAGAAGTTTGATTTCTGGTATTGCATACGCACAGCACATACCGCAAGCAGAATTTATCAATCGCCTTTGCATGCAAGATATTGTTCCTGATATTTGCTTCGTATTTGAAATTACCAAACCAACACTACTTGAGCGGCTTAGTAGCAAAATAAGAGATTCTATTGAAGCTAGAGGTATAGACTATTTATTAACAATCCAAGAGAGGATTCTGTATTATGCTAAAAGTATTGCTAAACAAACAATCACGCTTAATGCAAGCGCACCACAAGATGAGATAACAAACATCATAGTAACTCATTTAACACAAGCAAATATAAAAACACATAGATTCTAGGATTGCAATGAAATGCCTTCTTTGCGAGCGACTGTGCTTTAGGGTACTTTGTGCAAAATGTTTAGATTCTATTCCTATGTACCCAAGTTTGCGTGAAGTATGTGGTGTGAGAGTGTATTGTTTTTTCCTTTATGATGATGTAGATTTTCTAATGCGTACAAAATATTATGCGATTGGATCGAGAATCTTACCACTTTTGGCACGCTCCGCTGCTATAGCATTTTTTACAAAAATACCAAAAGAAATTGATTTTGGTATATTGCACCTTGTGGGTGTTGATGATTATGTGCGTAGCCTTTATTCGCACACTGGTATTATTATCCGAGAATTTGCAAAAGCAAGCAAGGGTAGAATGCGTCCAATATACGGGCAACTCAAGGCAAAAAATCCTATCTCATATGCGGGTAAAAGCCTAGAATATCGCCAAAGACACAAGCGCAATCTAATCTTTACCGCCAAAGAGCGTAATATTGTGATTGTTGATGACATCATCACAACAGGTACAAGCCTATATGAAGCGATACAAGTTTGCCAAAATGCTGGTGCAAATGTGAGATTTTGTATCGCTTTGTGTAACGCCCGTAATGTAGTGAATATTTAGGAGTTTTAGCACAACTAGATTCTAGGATATTTTGTGTTTTAGACTTTTTATGAGAGTTATGCAGGAATTCATATGCTTATTTATAGAGTACCCTATCTTAATTTGCCTAAAAGCTAAGTTTTCATTACAAGCTAAATTTCAGTAATAAAGTTTTGTATAGATTCTGTAATTTTGCTTTAGATTTTGCAAGTATAATATATGAAGCTTTAGAATCTAGATATTGCTAGATTCTAAAAAACAAGCCAAACAAGACTGAATAAGTTTATTGAGGCATTAAGCTAGCTTGCCTTTAATATCAGCAACCCAGTTTTTAATTCTATCAGCAGTTTTGTCATCTTGGTTATCCTCATCAAGTGCAAGTCCCACAAACTTACCGTCGACTACAGATTGAGAATCCGAAAATTCATAACCATCAGTAGAGGTTTGTCCAACAATTGTTGCACTTCCTTTTGCTTTGTTGTAAATGTGAGAAATGCCATCGCAGAATGTATCAGAATATGTATCTTGATCACCAAGCCCTACAAGCCCCACAACTTTTTCAGAAAAATCACTTTCACTTAAAGAATCTAAAAAATCTTCCCAATCTGTTTGCAAATCACCACTACCATAGGTAGGCGTTACAAGAATGAGGTTTTTAAATGTACCAAATTGATCTTTACTCGCACTTGCTACATCAATTACTTCTGCATCTCCAAGTTCTTTAGCAATACTTTCTGCTACAGTTTTTGAATTGCCACCATCGCTACCAAAAAAAATTCCAACTTTTTCCATTTGTAGTCCTTTATTTAAAGAATTTAAGAGAGCTAAGTATGTCAAAAATCATTAAATATTGCAATAAAAGCAGCGATTTCCTAGCTAGATTTTCTTTTCAACTCTTTAAAGCGCACTCCCATTCGTATGCACTTCTTATGATTGTCTCTAAATTATTAAAACGTGGTTTCCATGATGTGAGAGCTAGTAATTTTGCATTGCTTGCAATCAAAGCAGCTGGATCACCTGCGCGTTTGGCAGCAGGCAATGCACAAAAATCCACACCGCTTATCTTCTTAGCGCATTCAATTACTTCTTTGACGCTGTATCCGTGACTATAACCAACATTAAAAACTTCGCTTTTGCCCGTGTCGCTAAGGTATTCTAAAGCACTTAAATGAGCATTTGCTAAGTCATCAATATGAATATAATCGCGAATACAAGTTCCATCAACTGTAGGATAGTCGGTACCAAAAATATTCATAGAGGCGCGTTTGGCAGTAGCACATTCGAGTGCGACTTTAATAAGATGCGTGGCGTTTTTGCTTCTTTGTCCTAAGCCCATATTGTTAGCAAGTAGATCTGCTGTGTTATCCATACATGCGCCTGCTACATTAAAATACCGCAAAGCTACATAACGCAAACTGCTCGCTTCACTAACATCACGCAAGATTCTCTCCACCATCATTTTAGAAGCGCCATAAGGATTGATAGGCGCAAGCGGCGTTTTTTCATCAATTGCTTGCCCTATGGAATCTGGTTCGCCATATACTGCTGCTGTGGAAGAGAAAATAAAATATTGCACACCATAACGTACACAACAATCAATAAGTCCTAACGCATTAGCGACATTATTTTGGTAGTATTGTAAAGGATATTCTACAGACTCGCTCACAATTAAAGAAGCGCTAAAGTGCAAAATGGCATCAAAGCGCGTGTTTGCAAATAATGCTTCGAGTTTTGTCTTATCACCTAGGTCAAATTGCATAAACGTAATTCTGTTGGGATAGCATTGCTCAAGATATGTTACATTTTGTAAAAACCCTGTACGCAAATCATCAAGCACAACTATTTGAAAACTGGTTTGTTTTAACAGCTGAAATATGGTATGTGAACCGATGTAACCTGCTCCTCCGGTACATAAAAGCTTCATTATTTTTGCCTTAAAATACTAGAATGTTTGATTGCATTATAGCAAACTATGTTAAAATGTCCTTATAATATTATTGAACCACAAAAAGGCATACAATGGATTTTATAGATTTTATAGACATCAACCAAGCAATGGATAACAGATCCCTAACAATGAATATTCTAGTTGCACCTTCTATGGCAAACTTTAGTGGGCTTATGCATGGCGGTGAGTTGCTTAAAATTCTCGATCAAGTCGCTTATGCGTGTGCTACAAGGTATTGTGGCATAGGGGTTGTAACTATGAGTGTTGATAATGTCATTTTTCGTCAGCCAATTCCTATTGGCACACTACTTACATTTCTCGCAAGTGTTAATTATACAGGAAAAACAAGTTGTGAGGTAGGTATTAAAGTCATCAGTGAGAATATCAAAGAACGCCACGTAACGCATTGTGCTAGCTGTTATTTCACAATGGTGGCTTTCAAAGATGGCAAAACGGTGCCTATCCCACAGCTCGAACCAAGAACGCCTAATGAAAAAAGACGCTATGAAGAAGCACAAAAACGTCGAGAAATGCGATCAAAAATGCATAAGTAATGCAGGGCAAATAGGGCGCGCATAAAATAATCATTTTAAATCTGCGTATTTTGTTGTAGGGCTTTATGAGATGATTTTGTGGCTTTATCTGTAAGCTCTTACCATCATCAAACACCACGCTACAAAAATCATCGCCTTGCCTGGTTACCTGCTTTTCTTTTGGTTCGCATTGTGAGCTTGGCGCACAGTTTGATTATCGCACTAAGTGTGGCAACCACTAATCATAGTAGCCCAATCCATTGCCCCTAAAACATATCACTATCGAGATGAGTATCATAAATAGAAAGTAAGAGAGCCACAGGCAATTATTGCGAGTAAGAATCTTGTTATAAAACGCAAAATATAGCATAAGGCAAGTATAGGCAGTATAGGTACACACTGAAGCAAGTATGCTATATCGATTTCTATGGAGAACTTAGAGCAGATTGATGCCTCTAAGTCGTGCGCGCAATTTCTCGCTCAGTAATATCTACAATGAAACGCTATACTTAAGACAAATACAGCACCCCATGCAAAGATAAAAGCAGCATTTGCTATAAATGGCGCGCAGAATCTAAGATTCTATATTTGCCAAATTCCAGAATGACATTTGTAGAATCTAAAGCCTTTGTCATATTGAGCCTTTAAAGCGAAATATCTTGTGTAGTTGGATTCTGCCAGAACTAAGCGTGTCCAAAAAGTACGCCTAAAATCACTCAAAATAGCGCATTATGGTATAGCCACCATCTTTTAGATATTTGTCTTTTTGCATAAGCTTAATGTCACTTTGCATCATATCAGACACCAAAGCCTTAAGATCATACTTTGGCTTCCAGCCCAGAATCTTATGTGCCTTAGTCGCATCTCCAAGTAGCAAATCCACTTCTGTTGGGCGAAAATATCTAGGATCTACAGCAACCACTTCTTTGCCAATAGGTAGTTGGTATGCACCCTTGCAGCTTGCAACTATGCCAACCTCGCTTTCCCCATTACCTTTAAACGCTATCTCTATACCAAGTTCATCAAAACTTAAGCGTACAAATTCACGCACTTCTGTGGTGATCCCTGTTGCAATGACAAAATCTTGCGCTATATCTTGTTGCAAAATTAAATACATCGCCTCCACATAGTCTTTCGCATGCCCCCAATCACGTTTGGCAGAAAGATTTCCAAGATACAGCTTGTCCTGCAAACCTAGCGCGATTTTGCTTACACCGCGCGTGATTTTGCGCGTAACAAATGTTTCGCCTCGAATTGGGCTTTCGTGGTTAAATAAGATCCCATTGCTTGCAAAGATATTATACGCTTCACGATAGTTTATGGTAATCCAATATGCATAGAGTTTGGCGCACGCATAGGGGGAACGAGGATAAAATGGGGTTGTTTCATTTTGTGGAACTGCTTGTACAAGACCATAGAGCTCGCTTGTAGAAGCTTGATAGATTTTTGTCTTTTTTTCTAAGCCTAGTATTCTGATTGCTTCTAAAAGTCGCAACGTTCCAAGACCATCGGCATTGGCTGTATATTCAGGAGTTTCAAAACTCACATGTACGTGGCTCATAGCAGCAAGATTATAGACTTCATCAGGTTGTACTTCTTGCATAATACGAATGAGATTGGTAGAATCTGTTAAATCACCATAATGTAAGGTGAAGCGGATATCACTCGTGTGTGGATCTTGATAGAGATGATCAATTCTGTCGGTGTTAAAAAGCGAACTTCTACGTTTAATGCCGTGTACTTTGTAGCCTTTGTTCAACAAAAATTCCGACAAATACGCGCCATCTTGCCCGGTAACGCCGGTAATTAATGCCACTTTGCTCATAATATTACCTTGTTTTGAAATAATCTGGGTATTATAGCTGAAAACACTTATATTATAACAATCCGATTGCGAATGTCGCCTCAAATAAAAATCTTAGGCGCAGCGCAGAATCCAAACCCCAACCCATTTAATCTTTAGATTCTACATAGCCCCCCTAAAACTTCTTTTTCTCCACATCAGC
>CALUTE010000029.1 GCA_944323645.1 uncultured Helicobacter sp.
GAAATTGGTAGACGCGCTAGACTCAAAATCTAGTAGGGGCAACCCTGTGTCGGTTCGATTCCGACCCTCGGCACCACGAATATTCCTTTTGATAGCTACACTTTATAGGTTCAACTCACAAAGCACAGCAATGCGAAAACTCACAAGATCAGGAAAATAATGTGCAACTATTGGAGATTGAAACACTCAAACAAGGCAAAAATCTTCTTGGATTCTCTGGTGGTTTGGATTCTAGCGCACTTTTTTTTATGCTGATGCAGCATAATATAGCATTTGATATAGCAATTGTAGATTATGGCATACGTACGCAAAGCAAAGAAGAAGTTGCCTATGCTCATACACTAGCTAAAACATTTGCTAAACGCTGCTTTAGTATAAAAGCTCCTAGATTCTCACATAATTTTGAAGCAAAGGCGCGTGCATTCCGTTATCACTTTTTTAGTGCCATAATGACAAGGCATAACTACAATGCCCTCCTGCTTGCTCATCATTTTAATGATCGTTTTGAATGGTTTTTGCTCCAACTAAGTAAAGGGGCTGGCATAGATAGCCTGCTTGGATTTGATGCAATAACGTGGATGTACCCAAATATACTACACCATCCAAGACAAACACAAAATCTGCTACAATCTAAAGGCAAACCAAATGCTCGCCTAGTTTTTTTAGGTGATAATACCACTCAAAATATCAAAAAACCAAAAGCATTCTATCAAGACTCTGTGCCTTATAAACTCTATCATCCCAGAATCTCTCCATATCGTATCATACGTCCTATGCTTTCTCTGCGCAAACAAGATATTCTAGGATTCTGTACACAACACCATATCCACTTCTTTGAAGATGTAAGCAATGAAGATACAACATATAAACGAAATTTCATACGTATGCATTTTGCAAATGATTTTATAGAGTACTTTAATTGTGGTGTGCAAAGAAGTTTTACAATTCTTAAACAAGAAAGGATGGCACTCTACCATGGAGTAGTAGCACATCTAGGCAATTTTACATTTGTTATTGCAGACACATCATCACAAGCTCTCCATCTTATCGCCAAAACATTGAAACTTCGAGGTTATGTTCTCTCACAAAACCAACGCCAAGAAATTGCTAAAACACATTTCTCTTGTACAGTGGGACCTGTTACAACCTCCTTATATGCTCGACAAAACTTCCTTATTGAACGTTTGCATCTGCGATTTTTTACTATGTTTGAAACAGATTCTACATATAAAACCAATGGTGTTTTTCCAAAACATCTTTTAGCAATTATTATCATACAAGAAAAATCCAGCACGCCATCTGCGCTGCCTAAAACTTTCAAAAATCTAGCCAGAATCTATGCTATTCCACCACGCCTACGCCCTAGTCTATATGACCACCTTATGCGCTACCAGCTCGAAACCAAGATACTTTTTATACAACTTTATCAAGTCTTTTGGAATCTTTACCAAAATGCAAAGTACAACAAAAACTTTAAAACCGAAACTATCTAACCGATTTATACGTACTTTTGCTAAGGAGTAGCTATGAAAAAACAAACCTGTACAATCAAAAAAAGAACGATGTCGAATTTCCTGTTGGCTTTGGTGTGTGGTATGTCCCTTGGAGGATACATTCTAAATGGTGCAGAAGCGCACCAAGATGTCAATACACACACGGATCAAGACAATATCGCAACCATAAATATATCTCAAGCTCCAATCTATCAAAACTATGATGATAATGCCATACCTAATGAACAAAATATCATAGAGATTGAGGCAGTGGGTATAGGAGTAGCACCTAATGAATCTTGCACACCTGCTCAAGCAGTCGCTCTTGCTAAACGTGCAGCCATTGTTGATGCATACCGCCAGCTTGGCGAGCAGATGTATGGCATTAAACTCAACTCAAACGATACTGTGCGCAATATGGTACTTAAAAACTCCAATATCAAAACACGCGTTAATGCTGTGATACGTGGTGCGCAAGTCCGGGAAAGTGCTTGCGACCAAGGGATCTGCCAGGTTACTATGGAGCTAAAACTTGATGGCAGGGTATGGTCGAAAGTTTTGGGAATTTAACGCCAAAATCTACCTCCATCTATCACTACAATAACTGGTTTTGTGGATTCTAATAGAATCCACAACTAAAGTTTAAGCGCGTACCGCAAGCTTACCAATAGCTTCTGGTGCAAAATCATCAACAAATGTGCGCATTGCTTTAGAGTACATATCTACAAGACGATTTGTCTCAATAAGGGCAGTCATTTCTTTTACCGCATTGACATTGCTTTTTTCAATAAAACCTTGTGCAAGTGAGCCATCAGCAACATTTATAGTTCGATCATCTAAACGATCTTCTGGATAGCGATAGAGATTATTACCAACCTTTTGCAAGTATTTAGGATTATCAAAACTAACAATTGCCAAACTTCCTCCTTCAACAGGAGCATTTTGTTCCTCATATGCAGGATTACGAAAATAGAGATTACCATTTTTATCAACCTCCACTTGCATTCCTTGCCCAACGATAATCCCGCCTTCACCATCAATCCCAGCACGGGAAAGCACACGAAAACCTTGTTTAGTGGCAAGATAGCCTTCGCTATCAATCACAAAACTTCCATCACGCGTATAGCGTACGCCATCGGGAGTTTGGATAGCAAAATATGCATTTGGCTTTTGCAATGCAAAATCAAGTGGGTTGTCAGTTTGAGCGAGTGCACCTGTCTCAAACTCAGTATATTCCTCACTAATAATGGGAACGCGATTAAGATTGCGGTTTTGGTACTTGGCAGCAGCACGTGTATGATCTCTAAGTGGTAAGGTATCTTGTGTTTCCTTATAAAGACGCAAAAAATCACCAACCACCACATCATCACGTTTAAAAGCATTCGTATTAAGGTTGGCAAGATTGTTTGAAATCACATCAAGGCGATTAAACTGCGTGATCATTCCGCCTGTCGCAGAGTAGTAACCATTGATCATTTTTTATCCTTCTGTATCTGATACCAAACCCTTAAAGCAAAATATATTCCATATGCTATTGTATAGATCAACTAAAAAGCAATTTGCAGACTCTGCATATCTCCATATTCTTTGGCAACATCTTCAAAACGCTGTCGGAATGTCTTAAACTGCTTAGCAAGCACCATTGCTATTTCTTGAAAGCTTTGACGAGAAAGCTCTGAAACCGCATCAAGACAAACATGAACAAAAACCTGATCGTTTGGATCGTGCAATGCGTGTTTAAAAGCTTCCATATAACGGTTTTTTTGCTCTTTTTCAATTTGTTTTTGCTCCTCTCGCTTTTGAAGTTCTTCAAGTAGCTCATTGAGATCTTTTATAGAAAACCCTAAAAGCGCACCCTTAGAGTAGGCTCCAGAGAGTTTTAGTATCTCTTGAATAATAGCTAGCTTTTCTGGGCTGTGATCATAAAATACCTTGTAATTGCTTTCAAGCTCATCAGGCATATAGTCTTTAATAATAGAAAGCTTCATAGTAGCAATCAAACGCAAGGATTCTATATAGTCTTTGTCGCAGCTTTTTTCATACATACTTCGTAAAGTACGCAAATTTTCTTTGTGTCTTGAAAAATACTCCATAAGCGTTTCTCGCTCTTCTCTTGGAAGTACACTAAGATTATTGTTTAGTTGGAGCATCCACGTTTCTTGGAGTTGTCGTATTTTGATACGCACCATTTTTTCCAGTGTTTTGACTTTGATATGAGGCAATACAGCAAAAAAGCTATTAGCAATCTCGCGTGGAGTATTGGAATCTATATAGTCCTCAATAATATCATAGAATCTAAAAGGTTGTTTGGAGACAATACTTAATGACTCTGGAATTATTATTTCATTCGCGTATGCTACATTATCTTCTTTGTTTGTTTCTAGGATTTCTTGAGCGTGTAAAATGAAATCTCGCGTCTTTTCTTCATATAAACTTATAATGCGCTCATGACTCATATGAGAAAGTTCCTCTTGCGTATACCCCTTATTTTTTAAATACTTTATCATTAGTGCAAGATCAAAAGGTGTCATCATACTATTCCTAATAGCAAGCTTTACAATATTTTTATAAAACTAATGATATATTACCACATTTTGGGCACAACCCACAAAACAGGAGAAAATATGCAGCAGCAAAACGGCATAAATGCCTTTAAGCGCACACGTAGAACGCGCTACAACCCAGCTATAAGGGAACTTGTACGTGAGGTACATTTGTACCAAAGTGATTTTATCTATCCGCTTTTTGTCTGCGAAGGCACGAACAAAAAACGTGAAGTCTCTTCTATGCCTGGTGTGTATCAAATGAGTATCGATAATATCCTTAAAGAATGTGCCCAAGTACGTAAGCTTGGCATACTTGGAGTGCTACTCTTTGGTATTCCTAACCACAAAGATGCACTCGGAAGTGAAGCACTTAATGAACACAATATTATATGCCAGTGTATAAAAGCTATCAAAGATGCCTACCCTTCCTTGCTTGTTATGGTCGATGTGTGCTTTTGTGAATATACAAATCACGGGCATTGTGGTATTTTAGATGATCATCTCCAAAGTGTTGATAACGACAAAACACTAGAAATCTTAGGTAAGCAAGCACTTAATCTTGCACGTGCTGGAGCGGATGTGGTTGCCCCAAGTGCCTCTATGGATGGTATGGTATATGCTATTCGTAATGCCTTAGATACAAATAATTTTGCACACATTCCAATTATGAGTTATTCAACAAAATTTGCGAGCGCCTATTATGGTCCTTTTAGAGAGGTTGCAGAATCCACACCAAGTTTTGGTGATAGAAAGAGCTATCAACAAGACATTGCTAATCGGCGCGAGGCTATCTACGAAAGCCTTAATGATGCAAATGAAGGTGCAGATATTCTTATGGTAAAGCCAGCGCTTGCATTTTTAGATATTGTACGTGATATTAGGGAGCGCACACTTTTACCACTTGCTGTTTATAATGTCAGTGGTGAATATGCTATGCTAAAAGCTGCACAAAGAGCTGGAGTGATTGATTATGAGCGAGTGCTTATTGAAACACTATTTGGCTTCAAGCGTGCTGGGGCAGACATTATTATTTCATACCACGCCAAAGAAATTGCAGAGATTCTCAATGCGTCTCAATAGCTATATAGCCCACCATTGCCCTTATTCAAGGCGTGAAGCAGATATGCTTATCGCACAAGGGCGTGTGCGAATTGATCGCCAAAAAGCAAATATAGGTATGCAGCTTAGCGGTGACGAAAAAGTTTTTTTAGATGGCAAACTCATCAAGCCATACAAGGATAAACACTACACCCTTATTATCTACCATAAACCAAAGGGTGAGCTTGTTAGTACAAAAGATGATCGAGGAAGGCGCATCATCTATGATAGCTTGGAATCTAAATTTCATACTTTCACAACTGTAGGACGACTAGATTTTGCAAGTGAGGGTTTGCTTGTATTAAGTGATTCCAAGCGCGTTGCAAGTGCACTTATGCATAGCGATTTAGAGCGGGAATATATAGTAAAAATAGACACACACATAAGCACACAGATGCTTGAAGCTATGGAAAATGGCTTACAACTGCAAAATATAACACAAGGAGCGCACCCTCTTAGCACCCTCAAAGAAATATCTCTTGCTCCTTTTGTCAATGTACAAATTATAAAAAATACCCCTAGATTTTCACGCCTAAAACTTACCCTAAAAGAGGGGCGCAATCGTGAAATTCGCCGATTTTTTGGCTATTTTAAAGCAAATGTACTCGACCTTAGACGCATTCGCTATGGTTTTTTGCACCTAAATGCTCTGCCTGTTGGAAAATGGCGCTATCTTAATAAAGATGAATACAAAAAGCTCCGTGCATTTCTTAACAATCAGTAGAATCTGTTACAACATTAGTGAAACTCAAATGCAATTTTTGCCTTGCGAATCTTATTATATGGGATAAAGCCTATTGCATTGCTATCTACGGCGTTTGTTTGCCCATAAAGAAGAGGATATAAAGATTCTGGTATGGTATCTACCCACACTCCTTCTTCATTAGCCTTTAATATTGTAGCCTCAAAATCACTTTTGTCAAGCAAGTGTATTTTTACTCTCTCACCACAAGAAAGCATAAAATGACGTGGAATCTTTAATGTGCGATCAGCACCCGGAGAGCTAACTTCAAGTATATAGGCATTCTCACTAATATCTTTTACATCTAAAAATGGTGAGACTGCCTCAGAAACCATTTGACACATATCAAGTGTAACACCACCCACTTTATTCGCCATAATATAAATACGCAGAATCTCTGTAGCATTTTCTCGCAAAAAGACCATATCATAAAGTTTGCACCCCAAAGATTCTATGATAGCTTCTATGTCTTTTTGTATATGATTTATCTGCATATATTCCCTCTATGTACGAGCAATCTCTTTAAACAACTTTTCTAGATTCTGCGTACGCTCCAAGCTCTCATCAATTGTGAAAATAAGATTTGGGCATTTATACCACCCACTATTGTTAAGGACATACTCTTTTAAAATCCCTTGTGCCTTACGCAAGGACTTTAGTATAGAAGTTCCATTTTCCTTGTCTATCTGAATAAACACCTGTGCGCTATGCTTACCCTTAGAACACACAACATCCGTAATTGCTACATTATTTATTGTCTGGTCATCAAGACTACTCAATGCCTCTATGAGCAATTCTTTGAGTAGTGATTGTGTACGCTCTAGTCGAATCGACATCTAAAATCCTTGCTTAAAGTTGTTGCACCTTTTGTATCTCTACAAATGACTCAAACACATCACCCACTTGAATATCATTATAACCTTCAAGCATAATGCCACATTCATAGCCTTTTGCCACCTCTTTCACATCATCTTTAAAACGTTTAAGGCTAGCGATACTGCCAGTGTGTATCACAACACCATCGCGAATGAGTCGCACCTTAATGCCACGCTTAATCACACCATCTACTACCATACAACCAGCAATTGTACCAACTTTTGAAATAACAAACGTATCGCGCACCTCCGCCTGACCCGTATTCTCCTCCTCAATAAAAGGCGACATAAGTCCAGAAATGAGCGCTTTGACATCATCGATCAAATCATAAATAATCGCATAAGTCTTTATCTCTACTCCAAGCTCCTTAGCTTTTGCTTTGATAATACCCGTTGGACGCAATCCAAACCCAAGAATTAAACTATTTTGGCTCGCTGCAGCCAAAAGTACATCACTCTCACTAATCCCACCAACACCTGAGCCAATAACATTGATCTGCACCTCTTCGTTATTGAGCTTTTCTACACTTACGCGTATGGCTTCAAGACTTCCTTGCGTATCAGCCTTGATGATAAGCGGAATAGTTTTAAGCTGTCCTTTAGCAACCATTTCACTAAGCTCATCAAAAGAAACCTTGGTTGATTTACTCAATTCTTTTTGGCGCAGATAGTTGGCAATTTTTTGTGCCTTTTCGCGCGCAATCGAATCATTCTCAACCACATAAAGCATACTGCCAGCACTTGGCACCTCTGATAGTCCAGCCACTGCGGCAATGCCTGAAGGCAAGAGCTTGGTAACACTCCTACCTAAATCATCTACCATAGAACGCACACGCCCATAAGCTGTACCAGCATAGATAGAATCTCCTGCCTTTAGTACGCCTTGCTTGATAATAATACTTGCCACTGGTCCCCTACCCTTTTGGATACTACCTTCAAGCACAACACCCTGCACATTTACTTTGCGAGAAGCTTTAAGCTCAAGCAACTCTGCGTGCAATAATATCGTTTCAAGCAATAAATCAATACCCTCACCAGTTTTTGCAGAAATCGGAATAAACTCATACTCACCACCCCAATCATTTGGCACAAAACCAAGCTCCGCACATTCTGCCTTAAGCTTATCAGGGTTTGCATTTTCTTTATCCATCTTATTCATTGCAATAATAATTTGCACTCCTGCAGCCTTGGCGTGGTTAAGTGCCTCAACACTTTGAGGCTTCACACCATCATCTGCAGCAATCACAATAATGGCAATATCAGTTACTTGCGCCCCTCGACTCCTCATTTCACTAAATGCTTCGTGCCCAGGCGTATCAATAAAACTAATGTGTTTATTGTTTTTCTCTACCATATAAGCACCAATATGCTGTGTAATACCTCCTGCCTCTCCGCTTGCCACACGAGAATTTCGTATCTTGTCTAGTAGCGATGTTTTGCCATGATCTACATGCCCCATAATCGTAACAACAGGTGGGCGCTCGACCAAATCCTTATCACTCACCTGTTCTTGTATTTCCTCAATTTCTTGTGTTTGTATTGTAACCTCAATCTTGAACTCATCTGCTAAAATCTCTATAGCATCTTTATCCAAGAAATCATTTTTAGTCGCCATAACTCCAAGCCCAAAGAGTACCTTTATCACTTCTGTGAGAGGACGTCCAGCCGCATCAGCAAATTCATAAACGCGAATTTCCTCTGGAATAATGATTGCAGTCTTTGCAACTTTAGTGTTGGCTGTTTGTTTTTGGGGTTTTTTGCGCCTACTACGACTAATGGAGCGATTTTCATTAAGCCAAGGATTTTTGCGCTGAATCTTGACCCTATCAGTAATTGTTTGGCGCACTTCATTTTCTTTTTCTTCATCTATAATCTGATGATCGCCAAAATCAAAGAGCATAATCTCATCTTGCTCTTCATCATAATCATCTTGTTGAATGTCTAGATTCCGACCCAAAAACTCTATTTTTTGCTCATTGCCCTTATGCGATACCGCTACTTTTTTGGGCTTTTTGGTTTTCTTTAAGCGCCCTTCTTCATTCGCTCGAATCTCTTGCTCCATAATCTCTTGTACAGAAGGTGCATAATCACTGGATTTTTTAGAGGAGGAGGATTTGGGCTCGCTTGATGAAGCAGTAGTTTTTTTAACGATGCGAATGCCCGTATTGCGCTGAATCAATGTAGAATCTTTTTTGAATTCTACTTCCTGCTTAGGCGTCTCAACATCAGCTATGCTTTCTTGTATCTGATCTTTTTTAGGTTGATCACTTTCCTCTTTAAGGTTAATCTTGGGTTTTTGCAAGCTCTTTGTGGGAATAGATTCTTGGGAGGGTGGTGTTTCCTCAGTTTTTAGTGGGGCGTTATCTTTTTTGATGCTTTTTTTAACAGGTTTAGCCTCTGTCTTTTTGCTAGAATCCTTAACAGATTTTGCTTGATCTTTAGTTTTTGCAGATTTTTTTTCTGTAGGCTTTGGCATATTATTAATACCAAATAGGACATAATCAGATAAATACACTGCAGTTTGTTCATCTACAGAGCTAGTTATGTTTTTTACATTAAGCCCCATTTCCTTAGCTTTCTCAAAAACATCTTTTGGGTTTTTTGCTATGTCTGCTGCAATCTCGCTAATCTTTATTTTTCCCATTCTTTTGCTATCTCCTGAATTTCTTGTAGGTTTTTCTGTTTATCCTTTATGGTCTTATAGCGTGCAATGGCTTTTAGTATCGTTTTTTCACTTGATAAACATTCGCGGCAGAAGTAAAAGCTACGTCCCGCTCCGCTAAAACGCTCTACTTTTGTCTTATACACACAAAGCCGCAAAAGCTCTGATTGCAAAAACCGCCCACGACATCCAACACACATACGAACGGCTTTGGAAGAAAACATTACGCTCCACTTTGTGCTTAATAGCGCGTATTTTAGCCAAATTTTTTCAAAATAACCATAAAATTAGCATACTTTATCGCCAAGCCAACGCCAAACAAGCAGAAAACTATTGATTTTGCTCCTGAAAGGATTTAGCAATAAGCTCAAGCGGGTGCGCAAACTGTACTTGTATGTTATCTTGCGCCAAAGCGTTGGTAATTTGCATACGACAGGCACTACACTCTGCACTCACAATCGAGGCATTTGTCGCACCTATCATCTGTGCTTTAGGAGCACCAGCTTTAAGTGTTAGATGATAGCGATCAGACTGCATACTAACTCCACCAAAACCACAACATCTATCTGCTTCACTCATTTCAACAATATGATAGCCCTTCCTAAGTAGTGCGCGTGGTTCTTTATAGATTTTTAAAACCTTTTTAGCATGGCAAGGATCGTGGTATGTGATTGTTCTTTCTTTACTTGGTGCTAGATTCTGACTGCTGCAATCAAGTGTCGATCTAGTAGCACCACCACTAGAATCTAACAATATTTCAAGATCTGTATGATGATAAAGCCAATGGCTTGCCATTGCCATTTTAGGCGTGATCTTTGCAAGCCTTTTCAAATAAATGTCTCCATCCTTATCATTACGCAACGCATTTGCCCAATCTTTCATAAGCATAGCTGCACAAGTTGCCTCTGGAATCAAAATCGCATCAACCTTATCGATAAAATGCTCAAAATACTCAATATTACGCTTAATTAACGTAAGTACTGTTGCGATATCTCCAGTAAAAAATGCAGGTGCACCACAGCACTCTTGCTTAGGTATGAGCACATCAATCCCAAGCCTATCAAGGATTACTAAAAGACTTTCTCCTACACCCATATAATTATAATTCGCAAGGCAACCAATAAAAATTGCTACTTTATTATGGGTTAGATTCTGGCGTTTTGGTACACTTGAAGCAATCTCACCTTTATATTTAGCTAAAAAACTTTGCCGTCTAAAAGGAAATACGACACGCTTACTTAATGGTATTTTACTACCATTAGATGTTGTTTTAAAAGCACAAGGCGCAATGAAAGCCACCATACTAAATACAATATCCATAAGTTTTCTGTGCTTGAGCAAGAAAAAATACAATTTTTTATACCATTTTATGCCATATTGCTTAGCAATATCAATCCGAATCTTTTCAATAGCTTCATCAATACCAAGATGTGAGGGGCAAACTTCAACGCAGGTTGTACATAAAAAACAAGATTCAAAAAAGTCTTTTGTCAGATTATCAATCGTTAGATCGCCACGCGCATACGCACCTACCAAATCAAGATAACCCCTGGGTGAGGTTACCTCTTCGCGATGTATCCGATAAATCGTGCAATATGGAATACATTTTCCACATTTCACGCAAGCATTAGAAATTGTTGTAAAATCTATCATATTGTTTTACTAAATACACGTTGTTCTTTGGGAATATACTGCAGATACGCATCAAAAACCATAGCGATATTGCGGATCAGCAAGCCCCCAGTAGGCGTTGTGTAAAGTCCTTTGTCTGTGATTTTTAAAATACCAAGCTCTTGATATTCTTGCAACGCCTCTAATTCCTTAGCAAAATATGCACAAAAGCTAATCCCATAGCGTTCCTCGAAAAACACAAACTCAAGAGAGAGATTATTCATAAGCTCCATAATCACATCTTTGCGCAGTATATCCTCTCTGCTTAGTAGCACCCCACGCTCAATAGGAATTCTCCCTTCATCAAGTGCCTTTTCATAGCTTGTAAGGTCTTTGTAATTTTGCGCATAATAATCATAGCCTTCGCCAATTGAAGTAAGCCCTATGCCTATTGTTTGAGAAAATCCTCGTGTTGTATAGCCCTGAAAATTCCGCCGTAGCTGACGCGATACCTTTGCCAAGTAGAGCTCATCAGTTTTTTTGGCAAAATGATCCATTCCTATCATTGCATATCCATACTGTGCAAGCATATCGATCGTATTTTTTAAAATCTCAAGTTTTACGCTAGGTGTAGGAAGTTTAGTTGCATCAATTTTGCGCATAGTTTTTTTCATCCACGGAACGTGGGCGTAGTTAAAGATTGCAAGTCGATCAGGATTAAGTGCAATGACTTTTTCTAGTGTATGCATAAAGCTTGCAACACTCTGATAGGGTAAGCCATAGATAAGATCAAAATTAATCGAAGTAATCCCAGATTCTCGTGCTATCTCAACTGCTTTACGCACAACCTCAACACTCTGAAATCTATGCACTGCTTCTTGCACACGCTCATCAAAATCCTGTACTCCAAAGCTTAAACGATTAAAACCGCCTGCTTTTAAAACTTGCATTTGTTCTGATCCAAAATGTCTAGGATCAATCTCGCAGCTAACCTCTGCATTATGTGCAAAGTTAGGAAATGTCTCTCGCACCAATGCAATAACCCTACCAAGCTGTGAAGCATCAAAAAATGTAGGTGTGCCACCACCAAAGTGTAGTTGCACAACCTCGCGCCTTGTATCCATGAGCGTTGCAAGAATAGCAAGTTCCTTTTGTAAGTATGTTATGTAGCGCTCTTTTTTATCTTCACGACTTGTATAAATTACATTGCACCCACAAAAATAACACGCACTACGACAAAAGGGTAAATGCACATAAAGAGAAAGTGGGATTCCCTTTTCTTTAGATCGCTTATCATTACGAATAAAAGCTGCCTTGAGTGCCTCATAGTCAAAATCAGGCTTAAATTCTACTGCGGTAGGATAGCTCGTATAACGTGGCGCTGATTTGTTATAACGTACAAAACGATCAAAATCTATCGCACTAGAATCCAAAAACTCTTTTTTCATCGTATGCCTTTTAGCAAAAAACCATTAGGGAGATTAAAGAATAAATTAGGATAGTCTTTTTTGAGCTCTCGAATAATTGCCTTTGTATTAATATAAGGGAGCGAACCATCAGAAAGGCGTTTAGATTCTAAGCGCTTTAGTGCCACAGCCATTACATCATCAAAATCTATTGGAGTGTTTTGGCTAATATCACGCGCAAGCTCAAGCATAAGCTTCTCTTCGTGCGTGCGGCGCAAAATACCCACAATCTTCTTGAGCACATTTTGAGGAATCACCACATATTCTTGTGCATCATCATCTTGTAAAAACCAAGTTTCTTGAGGGTTAAACGATCCACGCTCAAGATTGAGCAATATCTGTGTATCAGAAATTTTGTTTGCCTTAGCGATATTATCTGTTGTAAAAAGATGAGAAAGTGTTATTGATTCTGTTCTATTAGCCATTTCATAATTCCTTTTTGAATATGCAGTCGATTTTCTGCCTCATCCCACACCCTACTTTGTTGTCCCTCTATGACTTCATCGCTCACTTCATAGCCCCTGTATGCAGGTAAGCAATGCAAAAATATTGCCTCACTTGCCGCTAGACTCATAAGATGATTATCAACACAAAAACCTTGAAAATCCTTGATCCTACGCTGCTTCCCTTCTTCTTGCCCCATAGAAACCCACGTATCAGTAATAACAACATTAGCTTCACGCACTGCTTCTTGTGCAGAATCTAATATCACAATCTTAGCACCAGAATCTAAAGCCTTTTGTTTAGCAAAATCCACCACTTCTTGCTGTGGTTCATAGCCCTTTGGCGTAGCGATCCTTAGCTCAAGTCCAAAAATACTCGCAAGGTTTAACCACGAATGTGCAATATTATTGCCATCACCAATATATGCTACACATGGCTTGCAAGCAGATTTAAGAAAATTCCTAAATGTATCTGTGTAGTGTCGCGTGCGATCTTCCCACCACTGCGCAAAATCACGCTCATAAATACCACACTCTATCAGTGTCATCATATCGGCAAGCACTTGGGCAGGGTGGTACATATCAGTAAGTCCATTTATCACTGGCACACTACTAAAGCGGGCAAGCTCTTCTAGCCTGCTTTGATCAAAGGTGCGAATTATGATCATATCGACCATGCGACTAAGCACGCGCGCTGTATCTTGTATAGGCTCCCCTCGTCCAATTTGTGTGTCATTGCCAGTAAGTACCACAACATCGCCGCCAAGCTGACGCACACCTACCTCAAAACTCACGCGCGTGCGAGTGGATGGCTTCTCAAGGATAATAGCAACATTCTTGTTTTTCAAGGCAATACCTGATGCAATATCATATGACTGAGACGCTAGCACAATACCAACCATACGAGGATCTAAATTAAGCTTATTAGCTATCTTATCCCTTTCTTTGCTTGGTTTAAGAGTTTTTAGCTTTTCAGCTACTCCATCTGAATCTAGACTTGGTGCATCGGCTAAATTGTACTTATATGTCAGTGCGATAAAGAGTATTTCATAAAGTTCTTCTTTACTGAAATTCTTTAGAGTCAAAAAATGACGCATTAGCGATCCTTAAGTGTAGAATTGTGCAATATACTTTAAAATGGCTAAAAAAATTCTTATAATTCTAACTTGTTGCAACAAAAAGCCAGAATCTATGCGGCACTAGAGAATAGTAAAGCCTTATTAAGATTCTATGCCTTTATTGCAAGCAGTGATTGGGCGATTTTGCAAATCTAGAATATGGATTGTATGATATCCTAGAATCTAGATTCTGCGGACTTTATAATATTTCGCTTTGCAGCCCAAAGTATCGTTATTGAGCGCTACTTACAAAGTGAAAATCTCTAAAGTTATTTTGCCTCCTAGAATCTAGAATTGCTTTTTATTCACGTCTTCTAAAATATCTCGTGCAATCTGTTCAATCCCTATACTAATCTCTTCGGTTTTACGCACAATTTGTGTGTTATGCTGTGTGATATCTTCTAGACTTGCAATTGCTTCGTTGATATGCGTAATATTTTCTGTCTGCTCACGGATAGAATCTCCAACCTCATTGATACTTTGAGAGAGCAGATTGGTGTTTGCTTCAATCTCACCAAGACTCTTTTGTGTACGCTCTGCAAGTTTGCGCACCTCATCTGCCACCACAGCAAAGCCTCGTCCGTGCTCACCTGCTCTTGCTGCTTCAATAGCAGCATTAAGCGCCAAAAGATTAGTTTGATCGGCAATATCACGAATAATGCCTAAAACATTCTTGATATCTTCGCCCTGTCGTATCACATCTTGTGTCTTAGAATCTACATTCTGCATAGAGCTTGCGATCTCTTCTATTGCTGTGGCTGTTTGTGTGAGCGAGACACCCTGCTTATTGGCACTCTGACTTAAGACTTGGGCTGATTCCTCAAGGCTTTTTGCTTGCGTATTGAGAAGTTGTGCAAAATCTAAACTTGTTTGGAGCATTTTAGCGATTTCTTCGCCCAAATGAACAACCCCGCCATTCATTGCTTGCAACTCGCCTTCAAGGGTATTGTCTATAGAAATCGTATCATTTTTGAAATTATTATTTGCATATTCTTTTAATACCCCTAAAAGCCTTGAAATATTTGCATCTAAAGAAGCAAGCATTTCATTAAACATATCCCTTAGCGCATTAAGTTGTGGGTTGTGCGCTTCTGATTGGATCTGTAAGTGGAGATATCCGTGCTTGATTTTCTGTACTGCTTCAAGAAAATCCCTTAAAGACTGCTTATCTTTTTCAAGATTGTTTTGAATCATAATAACATTTTCATTAATAACTTCTGCCATTTCCTGCAATTCATCTCTGCTATGCAACTTTAGAGGCTTAAAAGATTCATTTTTGTGATTTAAAAACCCAAAGAAATCAAGCAAAGCGTTTTTAATGATCACGATTGGCTTTAGCAAATAATGTAACATTATATAAAGTGTTACCATTAGCAAAAAGGCAAAAATACCAAGCATTATATTCACTGACATAGTACCCTTGGTAATGGCACTATCTATACGACTTTGCGGAATAATAGAGCATAACAACCATTGCGTCTCTGACTGGATCCTGCATGTAATGATTGTATCATTGATTACAAGTCTATCTTGCTTAAAATCTCGCACTACTTGATTAGAAAAATCATCTTCTTGCAGCAACTTTGATTCATCGGGGTGGCTTACGTAACGCCCTTTGTTGTCAAAAATAACAATACTTTGCATATCCTCTAGGTTATTCTTATTTGCATTGTTTTTTTGTGTATAGATGTATTGGCTTAATGATTTCAGCGCAATATCAGCACTCACAGCACCAACAAATACGCCGTTGCGGACAAGAGGGGCAGAAAATCCAAAAACAGGGATTTTATAAGAGGCTTGCATCCAAGGCTCACTCAAAATCTCTTCTTTTTGGGAGGCTTTTGTAATCTTATACCAGCTTCGTGTTCTTGGATCATAGCCATCACTTGGAGTTTGATGGTTGCCATTGCCTCGTAACATTCTTCCATCTGCCTCCAAACCAATATAGGCAAGATTGAAATCACCAGATTTTTGTATCAAACGAAGATTTTGGATCATTTGACCAACATCAAAATTACTTTGTAATGTCTCTTGTGCCAACATAGAAACAAGCCGCTTCTTTTCATTAATATATACAAAAATCAAACTATCAAGTTGTGTTAGTTTCTTTTCTTCTGATTCCCACTCAAGCTGCATAACCGTTTTTTGCGTGTTAAAATATACAAAAAAACCTAAAATACTAAAACTCAAAAGTACCAAAATAGTTGCGATCAAAGAGACTTTGCTCTTGATTCCAAAAGAAACTTTCATATAATCCTCCTGCAAAATACTAAATATAAGATTTTCTAAAAAAATAAGACACGTACTGCAAAATCTAAAATGCCAAATCTAGCTTGATAACACCAACCCTTGCAAGATTCTGGTAGATTCTGGTAGATTCTGGTAGATTCTGGTAGATTCTGGTAGATTCTGGTAGATTCTGGTAGATTCT
>CALUTE010000030.1 GCA_944323645.1 uncultured Helicobacter sp.
TGGAAAAATTTAGATTCTGCCTATTATGGGTTGTTTCATTATAGGAGAGTATTGGATTTGTCGGGGAGGCGTAAAAATAATATTGCACCTTGGCGCAAAAAAAAGCACGATGTCAATACTATAAAAATCTCTCCCCATAATATCCCAAAGCAGTTTCATCTTGATACAACCACCATAACAAACCTTCTCAAAAAATCTCCTATCATCGTAGCAAACCCTCTTTTGTGTATAAAGGGGTTTGATTTTTCGCTTGGAATGAGTCAGTATGATATTTATGCGCGCGATCATAACAAAAAAGACCTAGATATTGTCATAGAGATTTTGCGCACAAAATTCCCCCATATGACAAACTATATGGAAGCAACACTTTTCACGCCGGGCACAAGGCTTTCTTGGTGTAATATGTTTGTGATGAGCAAAGAGCTGTTTTTTGAATATTGTGAGTTTTTATTTGGGATTTTGCTAGAAGCACAAAAGCACATTGATACAAAAGGCTACAACACTTATCAAAAACGTGCGTTTGGATTTATCGCCGAAAGATTGTTTAATGTGTTTTTACGCTACATAGTCTTTGAAAAAAATATTGATCCAATCAGTCGCGATCATTTTGAGTTAAAAGAACCAAAGCCACTCTTTGGCTCACAAATCAGCGGCAAAAATCCGCCAATCAAGCGTACATATTTCGCCGGAATCAGAATCAAAAAGACACAATTAAAAGGAGTGTTATGACCAACCTCATTATTGGTGCTGGGCTAAGTGGATTGACCCTTGCGGAACGTTTGGCAAACGACAAAAAAGAACGTGTTTTGATAATTGATAGGCGAGAACAAATTGGGGGTAATTGTGCTGATGTTGATATGGGTGGGATTCTCGTGCATAAATTTGGTGCTCATATTTTTCATACCAGTAACCAATCTGTTTGGGAGTATATCACACGTTTTGGGCTGTTTTATCCTTATATGCATCGTGTGTTGGGGCAAGTGTGGGGGCAACTCATCGCGATTCCTTTCAATCTCAATGCACTGTATTCGATTTTTCCAACAACAAAAGCACAAGAGCTAGAATCTAAGCTCCTCGCACACTTTGCCTTTGGTTCTCGTGTGAGTATTTTGGAACTAAGATCATACAAAGATCTTCAAGAGATTGCAGACTTTATCTACGAAAATGTCTTTTTGCACTACACACTTAAGCAATGGCAGTGTGCCCCAAGTGAGCTAGATTCTAGTGTATTTTCGCGTGTGCCAATCCTTATTAGCAAAGACGATAGATATTTTCCAAACGATACCTATCAAGGCATACCGCTTGAAGGTTATAGCGCACTCTTTGCAAAAATGCTGCAAAATCCCCTTATCGAGCTACGCTTAAATACCCAAGCAAGCGATATAGATATGAGTGGATTTGATAGGGTTTTTTATAGTGGGGCGATTGATGAATATTTCTCCTATGAGCTTGGCGAACTACCCTACCGAAGTCTTGAACTCAAAACCGTTGAACTGGATAAAGAATATTTTGGCATAAATTCGGTTATCAATTATCCCAATAACTACGATTTTACGCGCATTATTGAGCATAAATATTTTCTTGATACACATTCGCCGCACACCATTATAACTTATGAGTTTCCAAAAAGTTGGCACAGAGGTGATGAACGCTACTACCCTATGCCAACTAAAGAAGCAAGTGCCTTGTATGCAGCCTATGAGCGCAAGGCAAAGCAGCTTAAAAATGTCTTTTTTATAGGGCGCTTAGGTGCATATAAATACTATGATATGGACAAAGCCATAGAAGCTGCACTTGCACTCTATGCAACACTTTAGATTCTATGATTATGATACTAAACTAAGGCTTGGGCTAACCTTGTACCCATTACTCGCGCAAATCTAGCCCTATCAATCAAGCGCTTCAATCTCGCGCCAATCGATAATATCACGTTTTTGTAACGCGCTTTGTTTAAGCGTTGGCAGATTGCGCGCTAGTAGGGCTCTGCGCAGGGCGATACGCCAATGTGAGGCATCGCTTGCTACACTAGATTCTGCGATCGTATCTCCCTCCCAAAATACACGCCTAAGCTCCTCATCGATAAAGAGATTCTGTGCTACTACTACGCGCCCTATTATGCCAGATCCATTGCATTTATCGCAACCACGCGCTTCAAACCTACCCCCAACCTCTGCCTTACAATGAGGACACAGTCTTCCAACTAAGCGCTGTGCTAGCACGCATAATAAGCTTGTTTCTACTACACTGCGTGGCGCTCCCATTTCAAAAAGCCTTTCCAAACTTGTAATACAATCATTGCTATGAAGACTCGCTAGTACTAAATGCCCTGTAAGCGAGGCATTTAGTGCCAACTCAAGCGTTTGCGCATCGCGTATTTCACCTACCATAATAATATCTGGATCTTGTCGTAGCACACTTTTTAGTGCTTCGTAAAAGGAAAATCCTATCTCTTGATTGAGCTGAATTTGAGTGGCAACTGGGATTTGGTATTCTATTGGATCTTCTATGGTAATAATCTTTTTTTGTGAAGTTTTTATTTCTTCTAAAAGTGCATAAAGAGTTGTAGATTTGCCACTACCTGTAGGACCAACAACAAGAATAAGCCCATTTTTATGCATAATAGCGCGACGTAAATGCGTACAAACCACCTCATCAAGCCCCAAGGTATCAAGCGTGATATGCTGAATATGTTTATATAAAATCCGAATCACAATAGATTCTCCCCCAAAAAGTGGCACAAAAGAAAGTCGAAAATCATACTCCACGCCACCAAGCACTTTTTGCATACGACCATCTTGGGGAAGTCTTGATTCTGTAATATCAAGACTCGTAGCAAGCTTTAGCTTTGTGGTAAGCTTACTAAAATCTTCAAGCTCTATGCGCCCGATTTCGCGTAGCCTCCCATCAATCCGAAACCTTACACTGGCATAATCTGCCTTTGTCTCAATATGAATATCACTAGCTTCTAAAGCAATCGCCTCTTGTAGCAAAAACTCTAACATAGCCCCAATATCTAGCTGCGCATAGAATCCCTCAATAAAAATAAGCGCACGCAGAATCCACGCAAAACAAAAAGAACTCTCCACACAAAAAACAATTGGCTTTGCCAAATGAATAAGTTGGCGCGTAATAAGTAATTTGGTGTGTGTATCATTAGGATTTTGCAAGACAACATAGAGAGCCTGCTCATCAATTTTATAAACAAATGCTCCAAGTTTTTTGCACAAGCTTGCAGGGAGAATATTGCTATGAATCTTTTGTGGCGCAAAAATGCTAAGATCAATAAGCGGCATATCTTGATTG
Source organism: uncultured Helicobacter sp. (assembly GCA_944323645.1). Lineage (GTDB taxonomy): Bacteria > Campylobacterota > Campylobacteria > Campylobacterales > Helicobacteraceae > Helicobacter_B. Next base: position 3,304 of record CALUTE010000030.1, read on the forward strand.
TTGGGATTTTTCATAGCAGAATCTAAAGGCTTTGATAAATCTAAACTAGAATCCATAATAACGCTTTGCTTGGAGATAAAGCACGTAAGCTTCTTGCTTTTGAGTATATTTTGCGCTTTTATCTTCATTCCACGAGCGCCAATACAACTCCCAAACTTCTTGTGAATCATTATGCAAGCCATATGCGCGAAAAATCCAGATTCTAGCACGCGAAAAATCCAAAGTATCTAATGCGCTTTTGGCAATACTAATCGCATTGTTGAAGGTTAGATTCCCAGTGATTATACTTTCTGACTCATCTGGTCTAGGCATTATGGGCATACCAGAATCTAGTGCGCGTAAAGAATCGCCAATAATTGGCACACTAGAATCTAAAGGCTTGCTTTCTTCATTGACTATGGGCGGTGGTTCTTGTGATTGTGCGCATTGTATCTCTTGGCAATACGTGTGGCTCTCGCTCCAAAGCACCCCAAACTCAAACAAACTCAAGCTACCCAGAGCATAGCACACACCAAGCATCGCATTACGTATGATATAGTGCCTATTATAAAAGCAATATCGCATAAAACATTGTTTTTGTTGTGTGAATTTGCATAGCAATATCCGCACATATTGCCTAAGAGAGTACAAATCCTTACGGAGGAGCTTAATATAAGGGTTAAAACGTCGAACAAAAGGTTTTAGCATAAACAACAGCGCACCTAGTCGCTTGTAGCAACGCAAACAAATACGCTTAACTTTCTTCAATCATATAATCCATATGTTGATTTTCAATAATTGTTGGTGTAATGACAATCACCATTTCACGCTTTTGTTTAATGGTACGTTTGTAGGAGAATAAATATTTTAGCACAGGTACCGCCCCAAGCAATGGTAAGCGCCTACGTGATATAGAATCATTTTGACTAATAAGCCCACCAAGAATCACGCGTTGCCCATCTTTGATCCTTACAATTGATGAAAGCTGATTGGTTGAAAGATTTGGTGGAGCAGAAAGCGCACTTGCTTGGTTTTCAATAGAAGGGTCCTTTGTGGCGGTAATTGAGGGGTTGATTTTCAAAATCACCTCTTTATCATAGATAGATGGCGTTACATCTAGCAGTACACCGCTAAAAACACTTGGATACTGATAGCCAGTGTTTTGGATTGTGCTTGAGTTTGTAGAAGTTTGGTAAATAAGGCTTTGGGAATAACGCAACACATTGCCTACAGAAATGATCGCTGGTTGATTGTTAAGTGTAATAATTTTAGGATTAGAAACAGAATGTGTTTTACCATACTCTTGTAAAAACTGTACAATATCTCCTATACTAAGATTCTGCGAAAACACATACACGCCATAATTTATGCTACCAGATTCTGCACTAAAAAGTGGTGGCTGAGTGTTTTGTGTATTAATGCCTAATTCATAAAGTTTGCCCCAGTTAATTCCTATTGTATTACTATCAAAATGCTCTATACTAAAGATTTGGACATCAATTTGTACCTGCTGATTTAATCGCGTTTGCAAAGTATTTAGATATTCTTTTGCGCGCTCAATCTGACTTGGAGTCGCGCTTAATGTGATAAGTCCAGCGCCTTTATTAATAATTATTCTTGGGTGTCTTGGATTGTAGCTATCGTTTTCTTGATAAACGATAGCAATAAGTTCATTCTCAAGTTCGCCCCAAAAATTTAACTCATCAATCGAATAAATCTTTGTCCCAGACTTACCAAAAATCGGATTTTGCGTGCCTTGCGAGCGAGCTTTTTGCTGAATGTTATCATCAAGTGGGCTACTAGATTGGATTTGCGAGGTGTTATAGTTGTAATAACTTGTGTAAGGTTGTAGATATTGGGATTGTGCTTCCTGCCCATAGACGACATCTGTATTAGAACTACCAACGCGCGCGGTAGCAATATAGTTAATATGAAATGTTCTTGTCTCTAAGTGGCTGAAACGAATCATAGTTTGTTCAAGCACATAGTGCGTATCGCTTGCCTTAGCAATGGTGGCAAGAATTTCATCAAGTCGTTTTTGGCGGAAGTTAAATACAACTTTGGTTTGATCAAGTGCTTCTTGTGCGCCATTTTCATACGAAAGACTAAGCCCGCACTCGTGGGCAATTTCTTCGAGTAAAATTTTAGGTGAAAGGTTTTTATTGCTTTGAAGATTGAAGGTTTTATCAGCACATATCTGGTCTTGCGTATATAAACACACAATGCAAAACATCCACATAAAAATGATACATCGTGTAGCTGCAAGGATATTCATTCTAATACTTTCTTCTGAAGTTGTAATACTTTGTGTCCAGACTTTTTATCCACCAATAAAACTTCACTCTCGCCAATATTTTGAATAAAAAATGAACCAATCTTATCGCCTTTTTCATACCATTTGTGGTGTATGAGGGCTTTGTTATTTAAAATTGCTTGCACTTTTAGTTCGACTTCCTTTTCGCCAAAGACGCTTTGGATACGATAATTCTGTTCAAGCGGAACATACAACAGCAAATGCACTTTTTCATCAAGTGTTTTACCTTCAAAAGGCGGTTTTTTGCCAAGAAGAGATTCTTTAGTGTGAATGTTTTGAATGGAAGGTTGAATGCCTTCTTTTGGTGCTTTAAAATCTTTGGATTTGAGAGTTAAACTTTGTGAATTTTGTTGTGTTAGATTATTATTTGGTTGATTGGTAAAAGCACTTGCTGCAACCAATATTGGCAGAGAATACAAAGCCCTAAAAAAATAGTCTGCACTCATTGATAAAGCCTGTTGCCAAAATTCAAAATATCAAACTTCATCTCAAGACTACTTGCAAAAGGTGCGCTAATTGTTAGATTCTCTACAAACACAAAATAACTACTCTCAATATCTTCAAGTACATCTTCGAGAATCTCTACATCACCAAGCACTAAAAACGACAAACGAGAATCTGTAATGCGCACATTATTACTAAAAGTACTAAGTTTTTTAGCAAGAGTGGTATTTTTTAGTGCTTTTTGTTGTAGGGAAGTGAGCAATGAGTTTTTATGCTCTAGCTCGGTGCGTAATTCTTCTTGAAAAGCACTTGGTATCGCGGCAAAACTTTGGGCAAGTTCCTCTTGGGCGCTTAGTTTTAAGCTTGCCTCCTCATAGATAAAATCAATCTTTGGCATAATAAACACAAAAACAATGCCCGCACACAACACTAGTGGTAGGAAAAATAACGCAAGACGTTCGCGCCTAGAACATTTTGCCAAAAACACATCAGCGCGCACAAATATTTCACGCATAAAAAATCTTTAAAACGATTTTTGCACTATAAAAGTTTTTGGTATCTTCTACGAATTGCTCTTCTATGATCTGAAAGTTTGGCTCATTTTTAAGAGCATAAATTAATGTGGATAGATTCTCTGCTTGTGCAGATGAGAGCTTTAGATCAAGTAGTACTTCACCCTGTTCTAGCTGACTTGTAAGTGCCAAATCTGTAATCCAAATAGCATTTTTGCTTGCAACTTGAGAAAGAAGGGAGATAATTTTTAGGCGCGGTATGTATTGTGTATGGATTGTGCTAAGAGTGTTTATAACATTTGTAATATGGGCAATTTGCTGTGGTAGGCGCTCTGCGGCAAGCTTTTGAGCCTGCAAAGTACTGGCTATTTGCCTGTTTTTAGATTCTAGGTTACTAGCACGTTGCTGTAAATGCGCTGCCCAAGCAAGCTTTAAAAAAGGCAAAGAAATAATCAACGTGCAACACGCACAAATCTTTAAAAAGCTCCAAAAACTTTGTGTTTGTAAAAGTGTTTTTGCCTTATCATTATAAAGAGGTGCATATTCTGCGTATTGTGCATTGTGTAAGATAAAATTATGCATAAGATCCACAAGACTCATATCAATAGGAACAAAAGTATGTTTATCATACTTACTTGGAACAGAATCGCTACCTTGCCTAGTTTGCCTATTTTGATTTGCCAAAAATCCACTAAAATAGACTATTGTCTCTGTGCATACACCATAAAGTGTCTTTACAAAGCTAAGAGAATCCTCTAATGCCTCCATATCTGCGCACACGCAATCATAAATAAGTTTGCCCTCACTATAAGCACAAAGCCAGTCATCAAACACATAGACGCCATTTGGACACTCTTGCAAAGCAAGAGGTAGTAAGATATATGGTATAAGAATCTGTGAAGAAAGATTCTCGTATATTGCTGTATTACCGCGTACTTTAGATAGATTATTAGTATGAGATGTTTGCCACAATTGCACTTCTTGCATATTTATTGCAAAAGCCTTGTAGTGTTGGATTCTACTGGGTCTAGTTTGGTTTTCTTCAGAATAGGGAGCATAAAAAGGTGCTACTGCAAAAACATAGGCGTGTTGCGGCAATAGCACATGAGATTGTAAGCAATACGCATAAAACATTGCAAGACTATCAGCTTGTATATCAGAATCAAAAAAACTTGTCATACCATAACTTGAATTCTGCGTATGTTGTGAATATCGCTCCTTATACGTAGAAGCAAAGCTTGTGATAGCTTCATTAGAAATGCTAGCAATCTTAAGAGATTTATAACCAATACAAGAAACACGAGTATGGAAAGATTTTGGTTTTATTGGTTTGTGCCCTTTATCGACAAATCCCCCTTCGTAAGCAAACACGAAACGCCCAACTTGAGTGGTAGAGTAGGGCTGATACATTATTAGAATCCTTTCTTGTCGCTTATGCAGACGTTGTTGTGCCTAACAACCCTTAAATAATAATACATACTACAAGCCTCAATTTGGGCAATATACAAATTTTTACTAGTTTTGTCAAGATTTCTAATCAAAGTTAAATTCTAACAGGAGAGAAATTAACATAACTTAACATAAAATATCTTTTGCTATTTACATTACTACACAGTCTCATTAATGAAATAAATATTTTAGTAACAATTTGAAAAATTTAAGATAGAATAAGCACCACGATAGACAAAACATCTTAACAAAGGAGAAGCGATGAAGTATTTTGGTGGCAAAATTTTTAAACATTTAGCAGTTGGGATTTATGCTAGCATCTTGTGCGTAGGGCTTGCAGGTAGCTTAAGTGGTTGTGGAGATACAAAAACCGCTGCCGATGACCCAAATAAAGTTTATACGATTAAATTTGCTCACGTTGTAAGCGCTGGTACACCAAAAGGTAAAGCCGCTGAACTTTTTGCTAAACGTGCAGAAGAATTGAGCAATGGTAGAATCAAAGTAGAAGTTTTTCCATCTGCACAACTTGTCGATGATGATAAGGTTTTCCAAGAGCTAAAGCGCAATAATGTTCAAATGGCAGCACCAAGTTTTTCGAAATTTACCCCAATCGTGCGCGAATTTAATCTCTGGGACGTGCCTTTCATCTTTCGCGATAATGAACATTTGCATAAAGTAATGGATAGTGAGGTGGGCGATATTCTCAAAGAAAAAATTGCACAAAAAGGTTTTATTGCTTTAGATTATTGGGATGCTGGGTTTAAACAATTTAGCACAAGCAAAAATCCTATCATTTTACCGCTTGATGCAAAAGGTCAAAAAATCCGCATTATGAGCTCTAAAGTGCTTGAAGAGCAAACAAAAGCTATGGGCGCAAACCCACAAACAATCAACTTTGGTGAAGTGTATTCTGCACTACAAACAGGCGTTGTTGATGGTGCTGAAAATCCTCTTTCAAATCTCTATAACTCAAAATTCTATGAAGTGCAAAAATCAATCACCCTCACAAATCACGGCTATCTAGGCTATCTTGTGGTAGCAAGTGAAAAGTTTTGGAATGAGCTTCCACAAGATCTAAAAGATGTTGTTATGCAAGCAATGAGAGAAGCGACTCAATTTGAGCGTGAAGAGAGTGCGCGCGATGAAGCAGTGCTCCTTGCAAATCTTGAAAAATACGCTAAAGAAAATGTAGGCAAACTCACTATCTACACACTTAATGATGAACAAAAAAAGCAATGGCAGGAAGTAATGACTGCGATTTATCCAAAGTTTTATGATCTTATTGGACAGGATCTGATTCAAAAAACACTTGATACAAAGTGAGGCTATAGCTTTGAAGTCGTTTTTATTATTACTACAAAAGCCCTTTAAATGGGCTCACCTTAGTCCTGGTGTCAATAAGTTTTTCAGGGTTCTTGATGTGATCATAGCTTCCATTAACAAAAATATTGCTGTTTTTGGTTTAGTAGCAGGCGTGATTATTGTCGCAATCAATGTCGTTATACGCTTTATTTCTGGTTTTTATCCAGAGGTGCATTCTATCACTTGGGGTGAGGAAGTCTCAAATTATTGCTTTATATGGAGCGCACTCTTTGGTTCAGCATATGGTTTTCGTAAAGGTGTACATATTTCCGTAATGGTGCTTGTAGAGCGGTTTCCACCTGCTTTAGCAAAAGCGAGCGTACTCTTCTCGCATATTTTGAGTGCTTTATTCTTGGCATTTATGGCATATGCAGGATATCTAGTCTGCGAGCTAAACTATAGTATCGGACGCTATTCTGAAGCTTTATACAATGTGCCATTATGGATTTTTCTTGTCTGCTTACCTCTGTCATTTTTAGGAGCAACTTACCGCCTAATCGAAAAAATCTATGAAGTGTCTTGGATGCCAGCTAATGAAGTTGTACGAAAAACCCAAGATGAAATTATCCACGATACTGCCATCAAGGAATAATATGCCTTATGTTAATATAAAAATAACACGTGAAAATGGTGTGCCAACAAAAGAGCAAAAAGAACAACTCATAGAAGGTGCAACAAGGCTTATTGCAGATGTTTTGGGCAAAAATCCTAAGACAACTTTTGTGATCATAGAAGAATTAGAAACAGATAATTGGGGCATTGCAGGAGAAAGTATTACAAACAGACGAAAGAGAGAAAATAAATGAGTGTTATAGTTTTATTTATTGTACTTTTTGTATTGTTATTGCTGGGTGTTCCTGTGGCAGTGGCATTAGGAGTAAGCTCTTTGGTGAGTATGCTCCTTTTTACACAGCATGATATTACAGGAATTCCAGAGACTTTTATCTCTGCTTTTAAATCAACGCTTATGGCTATTCCTATGTTTATTCTTGCAGGATCTTTGTTGAGCAAAGGAAGTGCAGCACAAAGAATCGTAGATTTTGCAAGATCACTCGTAGGGCATTTACCCGGTGGATTACCTATGAGCGCAATCTTAGCGTGTATTATTTTCGCTGCTGTAAGTGGAAGCTCACCAGCAACAGTTGTGGCAATTGGTTCGGTAATGTTTGTCGCCCTGCGTGAAGCAGGCTATCCAAAATCCTATTCTGTTGGTGCTATTACTACAGCTGGAAGCCTTGGAATTCTCATTCCACCATCAGTAGTAATGATCGTTTATGGTGTTACAGCAAGTGGATTAAGCGATCTTAATGGCAAAGAAATTAGTGTCTCAATTGAAGCCCTCTTTAAAGCAGGGATTATCCCGGGACTTATCATAGGTGGTATGATGATGTTGTGGGCGTATTTTGGCGCCAAGAGAATGGGCTATAAGGCAACCAAACCAGAATCTTTTAAAACACGGTTGAATCATTTTAGAAAAGCATTTTGGGCACTGCTTATTATTGGGGTAGTTATTGGTGGAATCTATGGTGGTATTTTTACCGCAACGGAGGCAGCTGGTATTGCTGTAGTATATGCGTTTATCATCTCTGTTTTTGTGTATAAAGATTTAAAAGCTAAAGATTTATATGCCGTCTGTCTTGATGCAGCAATAACTACGGCAATGATTTTCTTGATCATAGGATCTGCTGTCGTTTTTGCACATTTTCTTACAAGCGAAAGAATCCCCCACACAATCGCAGCATTTCTTATAGAACAAGAAATGAGTTGGTGGATGTTTTTGATCATAGTTAATATCATACTATTTATAATGGGACAATTTATGGAACCTAGTTCGGTGGTGATGATTATGACACCTCTACTTTTGCCCATTGCCGTATCGCTTGGAATTGATCCAATACATTTTGGTATTATTATGGTGGTCAATATGGAGCTTGGAATGATCACGCCGCCTGTGGGACTTAATCTTTTTGTTGCAAGCTCTCTGACTGGACTTGGGCTTAAAGATGTAGTGGTTTCTGTGCTACCTTGGCTTGTAGTAATGCTCATAGGGCTTGTGCTTATAACCTATATTCCACAGCTTTCACTTGTACTCACATAAATCCAGAATCTAATTAGATTCTGGATTCTTTATACAATTCCTGAGATTCATACTATTTGGTTTATATAGCCATTAAACTTTTCCTTAGTTTTTTTAAATATAATGTTTATTTTTATGCCTTATTAAGAATTCTACAATACATACGTCTTGGCTTTGTGGCTTGATGCTAAGTCATCATATTGTTACATTTACTTAAAACTACAAAACTAGGGAGCAGCTATGAGTAGCATTAAGATGAAACTTTCAATCGTTGTAGCTTTAATTTCAACATTGGCATTGATAGCATTAGCTATAACTGGATTTTTTATGAGCAAAGAAACATTAAAAGAAAATATCCTCAAAGCAGAGAAGGAGAATGTCATCTCTGGATACATTTTGTTTAGGAATTTTAAAAACAATCACATTGATAGCCTAAAGAAAATTCAGCCAATTATTGCAAAGATTCCCAAAGAAAGATTTGCCTCACGAGATACTCTAGCTGAAGAGCTTGGCAATATGCTTGTAGCGCTAAGAATAGGTGATAATGCCCTAGCTGCTTATATTGGTCTTCCTGATGGTAGTATGCTTACAAGCGATCCTGTTAGCGACCAACGCAAAACAAATTTTAGATGGCGTGGAAGCGGAACAGATGACCCAAGCTACAATGCCACAACAAGAAACTGGTATCAAGGTGCGCTAAATAACAAAGATGTATTTATTACAGATGTTTATGAAGATAACGTAACAAAGATGCCTTGCTTTACCTATTCTATCCCTATCTACAAAGATAACCAGCTTGTTGGGGTGGTCGGATTTGATGCACTCTTAACAGATATACAAGAAAGCTTTGAACAATTACGAGGAAGAGTGTTTGTCTTTAGCAAAGATCATATTCCTTTTATTTCAAGTGAAAAAGACTTGCTTATGAAAACTTCGCCCAACATTCCTTTGTTAGCCAAAATGTATAAAGAATCTGGCGACTTAAAAGAGTTTTTCTACACACGTCTTGATAATGGAGATGATCGTTTTGGTGTATGCCAAAAACTTGCTAGTGATTTTGAATATCTCATTTGTGGAGTTGGTTCGGTAGAAGTTATCAACGCTCCTGTGCGCAAAATGGCACTCACTCAAACGATTATGGCATTTTTTATGGTAGCAGTTAGTATGGGATTAATCTTTTTACTTGTAGCACATCTACTCAAGCCACTTGAACTGATACAAAGAGGGCTTAGCGCTTTTTTTGATTTTGCAGGATACAAGGCAGATAGCGCAGAGAAAATCAACTATTCTTCCAATGATGAGCTTGGAAAAATGACAAAAGTCATCAATGAAAACATAGAAGCCACCAAACAAGCTATTGCCAAAGACAATGAAGCAATTATACAATCTACACAGACAGCGCACGAAGTAGAATCTGGCAATCTCAAAGCAAGAATCACAAAAAATCCAGCCAACCCAAAACTCATTGAGCTTAAAAATGTGCTCAATGGAATGCTTGAAGTATTAGAACACAAAATAGGTAGCGATACCAACGAGATCACTAGAGTGTTTAATTCTTATACAAAGCTTGACTTTACAACCGAAGTCAAAGACGCTAAAGGTAGAGTAGAAGTAGTAGCTAATATGCTAGGACAAGAGATTAAAAAAATGCTAGA
>CALUTE010000031.1 GCA_944323645.1 uncultured Helicobacter sp.
TGGGCGATGTTTTTGGATTCCGCTTCGCCTATAAGGCTTTGGGGGTGTGGGCGGATGATAAGACTAAAACTTGCTTGCGCAAGCGGCTCTAGGAGGGTTAGTCCGTATTTGGTGAGGAGAGTTTCCTTACCCCACGAGGGAGATACTAAAATCGTTTTAGATAAATTCGCCTCTTGCGCACTTTTGCGGGAATCTACGCTCGGTGCTTGGTCACTACCGCTTGGGTAGCTCCCTGCGCCCCTCGCTTGATAACCCACAAAATCATCGCAAGATGCTAGAATTTCTTGTGCTTCTGTGTGTGCAAGCTCGGATTTTTGTGAATCTGTGTGCGATTGTGTGGAATTAGATTCTGTAAATGCGTTAGATTCTGAATCTACATTACCAAAACTAGATTCTCTATTTTCTTTAGATTCTGCGCTTGGCTTGCCTTCAGAAATTCTAGTATCTTGCGTAAGATTTGAATGTTTTTCAAGGCGAGGCGAAGGGAGCTTACTAGGCGTAAGTGACCGAGCCGAGCCGCCGAAATCATTCAAAGATTGCGTAAGAGACGAATTTCTCAACTTAGAGAGCTCATCAAGATAGGTCGAACCCACCACACCTATATACTTCCTCTTCACATCGTGTGCCGCTTCCACTTCACGCACGAAATCTTTTTGAATCTCATTTGCCACCAGCACCGAGTCAAAATAATCCAACCCAAACGCCCGATAAGTCATCGGCGTGAGCGAATGCACGATGTGGCAGTAGTGGCGCACACCACGACTGCGCTTAATCTGCAAAACATTTAAACCCGGCGTAGTCAGCACACAAATATCAGCCCTTAGGGTATTGAGCTTGATATAGGCTTTGTTACCCTCGCCAATGTATGTGAATGTGCCAAAAGACTGCGAGCCCTCACGCGCAAGTGCCGGGTCGTCTTCTCCGGAAGTGAGATAAGTATAAGGGTGTTTGAGTGAATCTAGAGCATCTAGGATTGGTTTGAAAGTAAAGTAGTATTGCTTACCTTCAGAGTAAAATACAATGTGATCTCTTAGGGCAGAATTCCCCCCCCCCCCGAGGGCTAAATCCACCGCTTAGGAGAGTGCTAGGCGAAGTGAGTTTGTAAAAGAGGTTTTTGATAAAAAACACCACCGAAGCAAATACCGCGACGACTGATGAGAGCAGCAGCGAGCCACTACCCGGATCAAGATACGCAAACGCAGGCACGTACAAAAGAGCGCAAAGCAACAGAAGTTTTGGCATAATGACCTTCTTATAGATAGTATTGTAAGCAACCAAAAATATGAAATTACCTTATATTTGGAAGAATTCAATTATAACGAAAAAAGATTAAAAAGCTATTATGGTCCTAGAGTCTGCTAATCCAAAGCCCAACATTATTTTGTTCATAGGCAAGGTATGTGCTTGCACCATGTCCGGGAAATATTTCGAGATTCTCAACCTCTAGATTCTGAAAGCGTAGAAGCGAATCTTTCATATCTTGCTGGCTTGAATATGGGAAATCATAACGACCAATGCTGCGCTTAAAAATAAAATCTCCACTATAAATCCTATCACCAATGAGTACGATAGAGCAGCCCGGTGTGTGTCCTGGGAAGTGTAGATAGCTAAAGGCAATGCCTTGTAGCACAAAATCTTCTCTAGATCTGTTGCATGCTACAAGCACATCTGGCACAAAGGGTGTAAGCCCTGTATCAAAGCAATCACTTTCACACATAAAGCTATCATCTTTGGGGCAGTAAATAGGTACATCTTTTAGATTCTCTTTTAGTATCGCTACATCAAAAATATGGTCAAAATGCCCATGTGTAATAAGGATCGCAAGAGGATTTTGTGTCGATTCTAAGATCCAGCGAGCACTCCCCATACCTGGATCAATAATCAACTCTCCTTGTGGTGTTTGAACAATATAGCAGTTTGTCTCATACACTCCAAAAGGTTGGACAAGATGAGGATAAAGAGGTTGCCCCATAAATACTCCTTATAAGTGTGCTTTGGTATGTTTGTTTTGGTGTTTTAACATATAACACCACCTCCTAAAACACAATCTTCATCATAAACTACAAGGGATTGCCCTTTTGCCACACCAAATACAGGGGTTTTTAGATGAGCTGTGATATAGGGGTTGCCTACTTGTATCCGAGCCCTTGTTGGTTCGCTACGATATCGGATTTTGATATCGTATTCTTTGCCATCATAGCTTGAGGAGAGACTAATATTATTTGCTTGCACAAGATGTTGTTTGAGTTCGTCCTTTTTGCCGACAATAATTTCATTTTTTTGCGCATTAATACCAAGCACAAAATGTGGTTCACTTGCGCCAGGTACTACAAAGCCTTTGCGCTTACCGATTGTGTATTGCATATAGCCTTTGTGTTCGCCGATGATTTCACCTTTTGCATTACGGACAATACCGGGATTTTCTACTTTAGTGTGTTTTTTTAAAATATCTATATAGTTTGTTTCTACAAAGCAGATTTCCTGACTTTCTTTGTAGGTTTCTAGTTCGCCAAACCACGGCATAGCTGCGAATGCTTTGGGTTTTACTTCAGATTTTAGCATATCTCCAAGTGGAAAAATCAGTCTATCTATTGCATCTTGAGAAAGAGCATAGAGGAAATAACTTTGATCCTTGCTCATATCTTTTGCTTTAGCAATTCGCTTGTATCCATTGTGTTCTTTTATGCGAGCGTAATGCCCTGTAGCTATTTTTTGGCAACCAAGTTGCAGCGCCTGTTCTAGTGCAAAGCCAAATTTCATATTTGGATTGCATAGTGCGCACGGATTTGGTGTTTCTCCTCGTTCATAAGATTGAATAAACGCATCATAAATGGTTTGTTTGAATTCTTTTTGAGCATTAAGTACCAGAAATTCAAACCCAAGATGCTGCGCAACATTTTCGCAGTTTTTTATAAATACCTTATGTTTTTGTTCTTTGTCATGAAGTTTTAGATAGATCCCTAGTACTTCATAGCCTTGTTGTTGTAATAAATAAGCTGAGTAAGAGCTATCTACTCCACCGCTCATTAGTAACGCAACTTTCATTGTGACGCCTTTTAGTGGGATTAAAGGCGAAATTGTAGCATAGCTTTTTGGTTATTTTCTCACTATTGCGTGCCAGATACATTCTTTGATATCTTTGATAGCGCGCTCAAGCCCTACAATAACAGCACGTGAGATAATGCTATGCCCGATGTTGAGCTCACGTACAAAAGGAATTTGAGCAATAGCTGTAATATTTTCATAGTTAAGCCCGTGCCCAGCATACACTTCTAGATCAAGGCTGTGTGCTTGCTCGCTTGCAAGTGTGAGTGCGCACAGGGCATTAGCTAGATTTTGGCGCAAAGCACTGCGTGAAATTTGCAACGTTTTTGGTGTATTGTGGCTATAGGGCAAGCAAGAATAGAGCATTTCATAAAGATTGGCGTATGTTCCTGTGTGTAGTTCCACTCCATTAACGCCGAGTTCTTTAGAGCGCATGATAGATTCTAGTGTCGGGTCTATAAAAGTTGCTACTAGAATACCATTGTCTTGAAAGCGCGCAATGACAGAATCTAGATTTTTTGTGCGCATATCAAGCCCTCCTTCAGTGGTTATTTCTTGACGTTTTTCTGGGACAAGTGTTACTTTGAAGGGTTTTAGTTTGCACAAAATATCTACTACGCCGCCTTTACTTATATCGCAAGCACATTCGACATTGATTGGTAGTGGCGAGCTTTCAATAATACGTTTGACGTCATTTTCGTGGATATGGCGGCGGTCTTCGCGTAGGTGAAGTGTGATTTGGCTTACTTGGCAATTTTTAGCAATAAAGATTGCTTCAAGTGGGTCTGGATAGTGGATTTGACGTGCTTGACGCAATGTTGCGATATGATCGATATTGAGTCCAAGTGCTATATGATTGGGCGAGGTGGTTGATCCCATAAAATCTCCTTAAAAGCTCGGTTTGGATTGGTGTGATGCGGCAAAGAGGCTTTGAAGTTCTTTCGCTATAAGTGGAGCTTGGTTTTTGCTATTTGTAATATGTGGCGGTAGATTTTGCAAAAAATGCAAAGTGAGCGCAAGGCTATCAGCTTGTAAGGCACCGGTATAGGCAAAAAGCTGTTTTGCATTGCTATCAAAAAATATAAATGTTGGTGTTGCATATATATTAAAAGCCTTGCTTAGATCTTTTGTGTCGAGTGTCGTGTAGATAGGGGGTGATTTGTGCCAATTTTTCTCTTTATGATAGGTTATGGTGTCTGAAATAAGTGTGTTATCAATAGTATATGAGTGTGTTATGTCGATGTCAATACGATATACATCATACTGCATAAGAGCAGTCCGCAAGGCTTTTGAAGTTGCAATATCTCGCTCTAGTGTCGCGCAAGGTATGCAATATGTCGCACCAAAGATGAGTAAAACAGGCTTGTTTTGGAACTTGATAGTTGTATCTGTGCGCACAAATTTTGTGATGTCTGTGACTGTAGAGTGCGATGATGGTGTGCTATGGATAAGTGTAATGCTTGCAAAAAATATAAAAAAGGCTTTAATAAATAATTTTTTAGTGATAGTATTTTTGTGGCTGTAGTACAAGCATTATCCTTGGTGATTGGCAAAAAATGTTTCTAGGTCTTCTTGTAAAGTCGCGAGATTGTTGAATTCTTGGAGTAAAAAGCCTTGTTTGTCAAAGATATATAAGGAAGAACTATGCGCAATACTATACTGTAATGCTGAATTTTGCAAAGGAATTTTTTGGCTTGAAACGCCATAGTGCGAGATTATTTTTTCAAGTATATTTGGCTCAAACCACAACCCATACGAGTTTGTATAAAAGTATTTGGCATAATCATCAAGAGCGGGCAATTTGTCTCGCTCTGGATCAAGTGTAACAAACAAAACCACAATGTCATCACGATTAAGAATCTTAAGTGCCTCGCCCAATATAAAAAGTGTACTAGGACACACATCAGGGCAGGACATATAGCCAAAATATACAATCTTATACGATCCTTCAAAATCTTTCATAGAGATTTTTCCTTCTACACTCTGGGCATTAAATTGGTAGGATCGGTACTTTTGTATACTCCATATGCCAAGCACGATAAGAAAAAGGAGAACCATACAGATTCCAATAGTGCGTTTCATTTCAGACCTTTATTGCTTTATGGTTATAGATGTAGAATTTATTTTCTAATCACGTCAAAATCTACGTAAAATTCATAATCACCATAAAAAGAAATTTGGTATTGCATAACCCCTTGTGTGCAACTTGCTAAAATAGCCTTACCTTCATAAATGCCTTTATTGTTTGGAGCTAGTGTTATATTGATTGTGCCCATATTCATATTGAGCCCATAGATGTTGGCGACTAGATTATTTTGTGTTGGGTTGTTTGTGGGTATGCCAGATTCTAGCATGGTTGGTTGCGCCCCATTATAAGCAACATAAAATGTGATAGGTTCTAGCACAGGAAAGCTATTTGGAGTCGCCCAAACGCGCAAGGGAACTTGATCGCCCTTGCGGTTTATTGCTATGACTTCACATACACCAGCATTTAGCATACAATGCCGAGATGGTTTCTCTTTGTGCGTTTGTTGCTTGTATATTTGCTGCCAAGCGTATGCTACAAGAAGCAGCACACCAACGCTCATTAAGAGAAAGCTTATCACCCTTTGCTTTGTGATTTTTGTCATCATTGGGGCTTGAGCTTACTATTTGGCGCTTACTTCCTTTTTTATAACAGGTACTTGAAGCAACAAATCACCATCACTAAAATGGAGTGTAATCTCGAGTGTATCACCCGCTTTTAGTGGTGATTCTAGATTGATTAGCATAATATGTAGTCCGCCTGATTGTAAAACTACCTTGTCATTTGCTTTAATAGCTATTTCTGGAATATGGTGCATTTCCATATGCCCTTGCGCATTTGTTGTATCGTGAAGCTCTACTTGAGCGATTGGCGCATTAGCAGACTTTAGAGTGATTGCTTTTTTGGTAGGGTTAGTGAGGATTCCGCCCACCATACTAATGTTTGCTCCACTTGGAGTCTCGTATGCAAAAAACTCTGAATACTCCATTTTGGAAGTAGCAGCTTTTTTGGCATATAGTGTTGTACAAAACATCGAGACGACAAGCCCCAAAATAGCCAAAAAACCAAAAGCACGTAAAGAGTGTGATTGAACCTGTAACATAACATCTCCTTTAATTTGATGCGCCTTAACCAAAACAAGAGGTTTGCATAGACAAGATTAACTAAAGTTTTGGCTCTTAATAAGGCTCCCTTAATAGTATAATAAAGTTATTTAAAAATCAAGGAATACACAAGTTAGTATTTGCTGCACTAAGTAATTAAGCGTGAAAGATTTTCTAAATACTTGGTATTCTCTCTCAAGAAATAAATAGGGAGCAAAACAATGGGGCAAATATAATATCCCTATCTATACTGATAAAGACTGCATTAATGTAATAGAATCTAGCACTCAAAGAGAGGGATTCTACATTCATGGAGGTGAGAGCTATGGAGATAATGGAGGGATAGACTTGGCTAAAGAAGACACGAGATTCTTTAAAGTCTTAGAATCTATCAAAGAAGAATATAAAGAGGTTTTAGAATCTATTCAAGATGATAAGGGTAGAATGGTAGTAAGACTTGAGGTGGGGTATGAGGGGGAAGTCTCAGAACGATTGAGTGAGCATTTTTGGGTTAAAGATATGATACAAACAAGTTATGGACAGATGTATATAGATTTAAACAAAAAATTTGCAATGCAACCAAAACACAACAAGCAACTAAAGAAACTATGTGCAGAACTTGAAAAAATTAGGCAATTTGCTCTTAATAATGGCTATATGCTACAAATTACATCGGGAGTTAGATGTCCTGAATTAAACAAAAAGCTTGAACCTAATGCTTCTAAAACATCACAACATTTAAACGCTTCCGCAGCCGATATGATTTTTGTTAAAAATGGCATCTCTTCCAAAGAAGGACTAAAGTTGATTTATAAAGCTTTATATAGCAATAATCCAGCAGAAAGAATACAAGGCATAGACAGAGATAAAACCTTTAGCCAAGTTATCATCGAAAGAAGTAAAAATTCTGTTTGGCTACATTGTGCTATTTTTGATGATAAGTATATTGCAAATAGAAGAGTTACATACGGCAATCATTGGGTAGAAAAGACAGAGTATAGATATTCGCCCAATGGGCAAGCAAATAATTGCCCATTTTTAAATGACATTAGCGATTTAGATAAGATTTAATACGCTAGTGGAAAAGGAGCAAAATGAAATTTTTACTTTGCATAGGTTTGGTATTTGGGTTTATAAGCACTCTTAACGCACAAAATGTGGCATTAGAGACTGATAAAGAATTAGGGCTACAATATCATAATGTCCCTTGTAAAGAAATTCTTGATGGGCATAGCTTTGTCAAGGATAGTAGCATTTCTACTTGTGCGGACAAGATACTTAAGGAATATGTCATAGAGGCTAATTTGGAAAATGCGTATAAGGAGTTTATTTCTAAGCAGCCTGATAAAAAGGCTTTTAAGGAAAGCTTACCTACACAGAATCTACAATATGAATATGATAATCTTGAGCTATATAGTGATACAATCAATATTGTTTATGAATTTGTTACCCCTACATTTATGGTTCTAAGCATAGGGTATGAAAGTGGTGTGGTGTATTATAGCTTTAGGCAAGTAGATTCTACACAGACACTTATTGAGGTAAGAAATTTTTATTTTAATGATTAGTCTCTAATCGCTAGATAAAAGTGCAAGAATAACAAGGGAGCAAGCCAATGAAGTGGATTGTATTATTTCTATTGTGTTTGGGAAATGTTTATGCAGGAGTTGTGAATCTAAGTCAAGATAAAGCCAATGAGCTTATAGGACAGAGAGAAAAATTTTTTACCCAAGTCTTTTTGGTGCCTTATGATACATCAAAACTTTCACTAGATTCTGATAAGAAACTAGCTTTTATAGATTTATGTAAGTATCCAGCTAAAGGCTATGAATTTCCTTGTGGTAAGGTAAATGGTGAGGAAGTAGGGATAAGAAAATATTTTATCAAAGCTACAAGCATAGAAGAAGCATACAAGATATTTGAGGCAAAAGGGCAAAAACTGCAAAAAAATGTCAATATGTATGACTATGGGGAGGAGGAAAGCAATAAAGATAATGAAGTAGGAAGCTACTATGTTTGGGATAATATGGGGAGATTTTGGGTTATTAATATGGGGTATGATAGTGGCAGTATCACAATTTACATACAAAAAGAAGATGTTGTTGAAGTGATTTATCAATGGAGTGTAGATTGGTAGCTTTGCATACAGCATATTACAGAATCTACTCTAAAGAATATGATAGCATAGATACAAAAGATATGCCCAGATTACTTTCATCTTATTCTCTTGCCCCTGATGTTATAGACATAGAGAGGTATTATACATCTAGTCATCATAAAGACCAAGATATTATAGATTCTATACAGCAAGATACATCTCTACCTAAAGGAAACTATTATCTTTATACTAAAGATATAGAGCAATCTCTAAAGATTCAAATAGATTTCTACACAAGAGTTAGAGGATACAATGCACTTAATATCTGTACTTCAGATACAAATACCCAGTATAAAATCTCATACTATAATAATCCATTAGACAATATCCCTTATCCCAAAGGCACTACCTTTCTTACAACACCAAATACGCCAATACCTACATACCATACAGATGAAAGAGTAAAGATATTTCTCAAAGGAAACAAGACTTACAAAGACTTTATATTGAAACTAAAGCAAAAGATAGATTCTATACAATCACAATATGAGATAGAGAGGGTAAGGTTGGAAGTGGGGTATGACACAGGAGAAATGGTGCTAGAAATAGTGAGGAAGTGGGAGTATAGGGGAGGAGGCAATAGCAATGCAGATAATTGGGCGACTATTAGTGAGTTTACATTGCTTAAAGACGGTAAAATACTAAAGGATTCTAACAATCAAGATATAAAGGGCTATATTGTAGAGCCAGCAGGGATAAATCCTAATTGTGTCGGGAATAACCTATCTCCAGAGCAACAACAAAAAACATCGGGAAGTGATACGAGAATACCCGCAGGGGAATATGAGGTATTTTGGAGGTATTCAGATTCTGCTGTTTCTGCAGATGAGGGTTATCTAAAGGAAATTGGAATTTCCAATTTCAACAAAAAAATTGTTCTAGAATTAAGAGCTATTAATGGAACTGATATAGGAAATAGAGGGGGAATATTAATCCACGTAGGAAATACGGGCACAGATTCTCTAGGGTGCCTTATGCCAAACAAAAATACAACGCAAGATGCAAATAAACATTACAATGGCGGTAGTGGCTCAACAGAAAAAACTAAACAACTCATAACGGCAATAATCCAGCACGACCCACAGAGCTATATAAATGCAAACAATAAATCCGAGTTTAAAGAGAAAACAGAAGATGTGGTAGTGAAAAATTTTAAAATATTAATCCGTGAAGAGAATATAGAAATCAATCCAAAGGAGAAGTAATGAAATACAATAAGATACTGACTACAATCCTTTTGAGTATTGCGTGTTGTAATGGTTCTGTTTTATCTCAAGTTGTGGAATATGATAATGGCGATGGAGTGCCTCGTGCTATCAAAGAATTTGCGCCTAATGCCAGTGAAGTGTGCCAAATAGATTCTGATATCGCATTTGAGATGCGAGGTTTTTTGTATATCACAAAAAAGCTATGCGGCATAGAATCTAATATAGCAATCAATTGTCCAAATGTGCAATATTCTGTCCGGTTAGGTATTACCGATGAATCAGAAGATAATCCTTTTTCTTTGTATATGTTTGACGTTTATCAAGAGGGAAAATCTGATATACGGCAGCAATGCTCGACAAGAGTTGACGCATCGTTTTTTCAAACTCCCAATGAACTTATCTTTAATGGTTTGGGTATGTTTTTGCGAACCAATCAATATCCCAAACTCAAACATATACACCAGCATATAGAAAAAGAATTAGAAAATAAAACTTATATCCTTATCCCTGTCCGCCTTAAAATTAATAATGTTGTGTTGGGTTATCTTGGTTCAGTGCCCTATAGGTTTGGATTATTTGATATTAAAGAGATTTTGCCTCTATCAGAACCAGAAAAACAAAAGATTTTAGAGCAAAAGTGTAAAATCTATCGCACTAATGTAGCTGATGTCGATAAGATTCATTATTGTAAAGGCGATATGAGCGATGATAAGATTTATCCTTTTTCAAAAGATTTGGATATCAATATGAGAGAAGAGCCAAATACACAATCAAAAGTGATAGCTAGACTTGCATCAGTAGCACCAAAGGGCGAGGAATATACAGCGTTTATAGCAGGAGAGCAATCTTTGAGTGATGGTGATTTCCCTGTTTTTGGATTTTTGTTTCCTGTATCTAAATACGAGACAAATATAGATATAGACGATGTAAATAATCTTTCGTGGCTTGTTAATCGTGCAAAATTCCTCAAAGACAATCCAGATGTTAAAATTGTCAAGGCTCAAACAATAACTATCTTGAAAAATTATGGATTTGCAAATAACGAACAAATAGAGCTTTATACCAATGGCTTACCTGTCAATGGCTGGTATAGGGTATATTTTAGAGATAAGGGTGGTAAGAAAATAGAGGGCTATATCCACAAGTCCCAACTTTCTTGGGGGTTTTAAGTGGGTTATCTTATAATTTCTATAAGAATGATAAAGAAGCCTTTAAAAACTATACACCTGGTGTAAGCAATCTAGCGAAAGACACAATCAAAAAATTTATTGTTAAAATCACAGAGCACGATAAGATCGAATCTTATCCGCCACTTAAGGAGAAATAATGCGTTTAATAATATTTGTATTTTGTATTGCTTATAGTATTGTTTATGCTAGCGGTAGTGTGCATTTTGCACATTTCCAAGATATGTTATCAAGCCAAACTTCATATAATAGCACACTTCAAAAAGATAAAGAAACGACCGACAAAATATACTACAAAGGGACAATAACATTAAGCGGAGTGTTAGAATGGCAAATGTATCGAGAGGAAGTAGATTTTTATTGGCGTTTAGTGTTTTTTCCTGATGTGCCAAGTGCCTTGCCTAGACTCTTTGAATATGATACACAAGCAATTTTTCTCAATGATACACTCAAAAGAGATATGGAGTTTCAAAAAAATAGTTTTTTACAAATATATAATGTTTTGCAAGATACATTAAATCAAACAGATGAATATATCTTAGGTGGGATAGCGATTCGTGCGACACTAACTTTGAAAAATTATTACATTGAGAAAAGTTTAGATAGTGAGGCTGATACAAGGTATTATGCAATTGCCAAAATAGATTCCACGCAAACATTAAATAATGTAAGAAAGTGGTATATTAACAAAAGCACCATTCCTAGCGAATATTTGCTCTTTCCTATTACCAAAGACTCTTATATTAATTTACGAGAATCTCCAAATGGTAAAATTCTAACACAAATTCAAAAAATGGATATGTTAGAATCCTGTCAGTTCCAAGACAATAAGGGCTTCATTTTAAATTTAGGGCAAGATTTTACCAATCCCAAATGGCTAAAGGTCGCCTATATCCCAAAAGAAGCCAGCGATACAAGTAAGGCAATCTATGGTGTAATCCACGAAAGCCAAGTGAGTTTTGATTGTGGGGAATAAATGAGTTGCTCATTCCCAAACACTCACACCACACAGAATCAATCACAAGATTCTATAGATTCTATGCACGATTCTCACAATACTCAAGGACAGCCTATCATCTATCTACTTAATTGTGAAAATAGAAAAACCTATCCAATAGCCTTGCAGGCAAATAC
>CALUTE010000032.1 GCA_944323645.1 uncultured Helicobacter sp.
GTAGGGTTTTATAGGGTATTGCATTTGCTTATTTTTCACTTATAAATCCTGTGATTTTGCAGAATCTTTTCTATTGTATGCTTACACAAACAGGGCGAATAAAGACTCACTTATCATATAAACGATAGTAATTTGCCAAAACACAAATTGCATAAAAACAATAGACTAAACGCACGCGAGAATCTAGAGAATCCAAGGAGTAAGAGTATAAAACTTGATTCATGGCTCCTTGTTTCTAGATCGTGCTTTGTTTTTGGATTCTATTAGGGGCTTACTTCACTCCGCAAAAGTCCCTAATCGCTTCAACCTTATCCGTTTTCTCCCAGCTAAATTCAGGTAGCTCTCGTCCAAAATGTCCATATGCAGCGGTTTTTTGGTAAATCGGTCGCAAGAGATCAAGCGATTCTATAATGCCCTTTGGCGTTAAACGGAAGACTTGCTTCACACATTCTGTGAGTTTAGAATCTTCCACCTTGCCCGTGCCTTGCGTATCCACTAGGATTGAGACAGGCTCTACCACCCCGATAGCATAGGCTACTTGTACTACCGCCTTATCGCATACGCCACTTGCCACAAGATTCTTAGCGACATAACGGGCTGCATACGCCGCACTTCTATCCACCTTGCTTGGGTCTTTTCCGCTAAATGCCCCACCACCATGCGGACAACTTCCGCCATAAGTATCCACGATAATTTTGCGTCCGGTAAGCCCCGCATCGCCTTGTGGTCCGCCGATGACAAACTTCCCTGTGGGATTGACAAAATAGCGGATATTGTCATTGAGATATTTTGCTGGTAGCACTTTTTGCACGATTTCTTCAATCACTGCATCTCTTAAGTGTGTTTGCTGTGTCTCGGGGCTGTGCTGTGTAGAAATCACAATCGTATCAATCGCCACTGGCACGCCATCTTCGTATCGCACGGTTACTTGAGATTTGCCATCTGGGCGTAAAAATGGCAGACTACCATCTTTGCGTTTAGCTGCCAATCCCTCTGTGAGGCGATGAGAAAGCCATATTGGTAGAGGCATAAGCGAAGGCGTCTCTCTACACGCATAGCCAAACATAAGTCCTTGATCGCCTGCACCGATTTCACCATCGGCTCTATCCACGCCTTGATTGATATCAGGGCTTTGCTCACCGATACCATTTAGCACCGCAGCAGAGCGATAGTCAAAGCCATAGAGAGCGTCTGTGTAGCCGATTTCTTGCACAACTTTACGCGCGATTTCTTGCATAGGAGCATACACGCTAGTTTTTAGCTCGCCTGCGATGACACAAAAGCCGTTGCTTACAAGTGTCTCACACGCCACACGCGCATTTTTATCACGCGCGATGATGTAGTCTAATACTGCATCGCTGATTTGATCTGCCATTTTATCGGGGTGTCCCTCGGTTACAGATTCTGAAGTGAAAAGAAACGATTTTTTCATAAACTCACCTTGTGTTTTGGAATTTGCAGTATAGAAAGTATAACACAAAAATATAAAATACATATTGTGTTTTATGATTTTTCGCAACTTTTGTCGCGGATTCTGCATTGGCTACTTTTATAGTGCTTCAAAATCTTTGAGTGCAATTTTTCTATACTACCTTGCTTTATAAAACGATTGCGCCATAAAACAATATTTAGAATCCAAGTTTCACTCTCAAATAGAAGCCACCAAATGCCAAGGCATACCCCTCACAAAGAGATGCACCCATAACGCTTAAGAAATATAAACTACAAGGTGCTTTAAGTACTTAAAAAATAAAGAAGGTTCAAGTGTGCCGGGTTTTTTAAACCGCTTACCGATCTTTCAAATAGAAAATCAAAGGCAACTGAGATTCTACTCCAATTCCCCCTTTTTTGGCAACAACACTGCGACAACAAATACAATAGTAATCATCACTGCCACATAAACAAAAAATCCGTTTTCTATGCCGGCATTTTTGAATTGCAATGCCACATAAGGCGCAGAACCGCCAAAAATTGCATTGGGAATCGCATAACCAAAGCCAGTCCCCAAGGCTCGAACATAAACAGGAAATAAGTTTGCCTTAAAGATCCCTGCTACCGAAGTATAAAAGCTCAAAATCACAAATAATCCTAAGATTAGTAAAAAAGCATAATAAGGACTTTGCACATCTTTTAGTAACATAAATAAAGGATATACCATAATAAAAGCGAGTACACTAAAGATAATTAGAAAGTTTTTGTGTCCGATCCTATCGCCCAAATACCCAAACAAAGGCTGAATGAGCATAAGCACCAAAAGCCCCCAAAGCATAATATTGTTTGCAGTATTTGGATCTATACCAGCAGTGTCGGTCATAAATGTTTTCGTGTAAGTGGTAATCGTATAAAATGCCAAAGAACCGCCACTTGTGATACCAACCACAAGCAAAAAGGGTTTCCAAGAGCGCATTAAAGCTTTGAATGTTCCTCTATCTCTGTGTTGGTGTAGCTCTTGTGTGCTTTCACTCATTATGCTACGCACGACAAGTGAGCCTAGAGCTAAAATCCCACCGATCACAAATAAAATACGCCAAGCATAATCTTTCATTTCTGCATCACTAAAATAAAAAAGCATAATGCTTATACTCAAAACCGCCAAAAGCTGTCCGCCAATAAGCGTTACATACTGAAACGAGGAATAAAAGCCCCTTTTGCCATTATCAGCAAGTTCACTTAGGTATGTTGCGGCAATCCCATATTCACCACCCACACTCATACCTTGAATCAATCTTGCCACAAGCAATAATAAAATCGCCCAATCTCCAGCGACTTCTTTTGTTGGCAGTGCGGCTATCATAAATGAGCCAAGTGCCATAAGCACTACAGAAATTACCATCGAGGATTTGCGCCCAATTTTATCACCCAATGAACCAAAAACATAGCTCCCAATCGGACGCATAAAAAATCCTAGTGCAAAGATTCCAAAGGCATTGATTTGCTAAATTGTTGGATTATCCGAGGCAGAAAAGTGGTGTGCAAAATATACAGCAGAAAACGCATAAATATAAAAATCAAACCACTCCACGAGATTCCCACTACTTGCAGCGACAATCGAACGAATCCGCTTTTGTTTTGTTAATTTTTGCATACAAGCTCCTAAACTATAAATACTAACTATGAGTAAATATCGTATATAGTGAGTCCTTAAGATAATTTAAGTTGCATAGGCGTGCAAGAAGTGATGCAACAAAACGTTACAATTTTATTGCTCTCCACAACCAAGCAAGCTGCCTTATATGATTGTGAAAATTAAGGTATAATGGCGTTTATTCTAGTCATAGCGGGATTATTCATAAATGTGAATATGTAAAAGATTCTTATAGTTTTTGGAGGAACAATATGCGACTTATGGTGTTAATCTTTATTGTTATGGGGTTTTGGCGTATTCTATTTGCCTTTCCACCCTATAAGACTAACTTCACGCATCTTTTAAGCGACAAGGGTGAAATTATCTCTAATACTCTGCAGCCTACTTATGCAGAGGGTTTGCAAATAATATTTAGTGGGAAGATCACCCTTACAGGTGTGCTAGAACGTAATGATAACTACGAAGAAGGTTCATATTATGATGAATTACGATTTTATCCTGATAGTAATCTCTCCTTGCCTTTTATATATAGCAGTTACTGCTTCCAATGTGATGAAAATAGCATATGGCGACAAAGTACTAAAGATATTGGGGAAAAAAGAGTTATCACCAACCCACAACTTTTTAGCACGTTATTTAAACAATTACATTTTGGAGTGTTGCTTATTAATCGTGATACGCTCCTCTCTAAGCTCCCACAACCTATGCGAGAGAGAATCTATGGCGCAAGTGCTGTACGCGTACGTATCACTCTCACAGATTATGGATTCTATGGTGAGGGAGACGCAGGACGTGAGGCGTGGGCAAAAGCTCTAGAGATTCTCCCAATAAGTAATGCAGAGATATCATACTATGAAGGTGAAATCCAAGAGGACAGAGTCCTATTTAGTCTTAACACAAAAGACTCCTATGTGAATCTACGGAAAACTCCAAATGGCGAGATTCTCACACCTATTACCAAAGAAGCAATGGCACAAGGTGGTATGATTATAAGCGCAAACTATGCGAATGGCGCTTGTGAAGACTTTGGTGCTTGCTTAAACCCAGAAAAAGGCGATTGGTTTGAAGTCTATTATATTCCACCAAAAACTACAAATGGAAGCAATGTGCGTTTTGGCTATATTCATAAATCACAAATACGCGAGAAATAAGTATCACCAAACTCACATACGTTAATTCGCGCATATTGCGCCAGATACAAAAGCATCAAACACCAAATGGTGTTGCCATTAAATTAGCCAACAACCATACAAAATGTGTAGATACAGCGACACTCCAACTATGAATACAAAAACGCTAGAATCTGTTTTGCCACACTCACCAAGTCCCTATATCTATGCAAAATCAGTTTATGGTAATTTTTAGATTTATTGTGCTACCATAAGTCCTTAAATGCTACGCTAGAGCTAAAGCAAACGAGCATTGGAACATTCTTTAGGAGTTATATTATGGCTGTTGGCTATCGTCAAAATGACTACTACACATACGAAAACGAATACTACAAGCAAGTTGATGCATTTCGGTTTGGCAAGCTTTTAGCGCATTATGAAATCTACAAAAAAAGTATTGGTATCCCGGGTGATATTGTTGAATGTGGTATATTTCGTGGCAAATCGTTTTTTCAAATGGCAGGCTTTCGAGATGTGCTAGAGAATCCATACTCAAGAAAGCTAATTGGGTTTGATATTTTTGGAATGTTTCCTCCCACCAAATTTGAAGATGACAAGCAGATTCTGCAAGATTTTATTGATGCTTCAGGTGGTACAAGTATTGATATTGATGATATGCACACAGCTTTAGAAACAAAGGGTGTAACGAATTATGAATTGGTTAAAGGTGATATTAATGCAACTATCCCAAAATACTGCAAAGACCACCCAGAGATGAGAATCTCACTTTTACATATTGATGTTGATGTGTATGAACCTTGCGTTACGATATTTGAGCATTTATACGATCGCGTTGTAGGGGGGGGGCTTATAATGCTTGATGATTATCCTTGTTTTCCGGGTGAGGAAAAAGCAGTAGAAGATTTTATCAAAGGCAAAAATATTGCACTCCAAAAGCTGCCCTTTTCTTCTTCGCCATCGTTTTTTATCAAACCACTATGAAAGGTAGAGCTATGCAAAAACCCATTGTTTATGTTGTTCATTGTATCGACACAGAAGGACCACTTTATCAAAGCACACAAGCCATTTGCGAGTTGCTCCACTCTATTTTTGGTATCGATGTTCAATCAGCTAGCCAAATCTCTGCTATCCAAAAAGGAGATTTCTCTGTATTGATTGGGGGGGGGGCATAAACTAAGCCACGATACAAAGCAAGCCATACAAAACTTCCTCGATCCTCATCTTATCCATTCTCACGCTACTTGGAACGAAATAGATTCTATGCTAGAGCATATCACAACAAAAGATTTTCGCCATATACTTCCTGATAGTTTTGGCGGGGGCTGGATTTATAATTGGTTCTGCATGGATCACGTGGGGTTTAGCGGATACAACCCACGCCGAAGAGACGCTGGATACCATAATATATTTGATCACTATCAAGCTATAAAAAGCATTACAAAATACGACCATATAAGTTTTCATTATCACCCTCTTGCATTTAATGGCGACTATCATGCTAGCGGTACAAGATTCTGGGGTAGCAACATCACAGAAATTTTATCGCGCAGAATCATTGATAGAAGTTTTTTTCCTGCCACTTTCCGCCCCGGATTCCATACAGAAAGACCAGATAGTCATTTTTTCTTAGAACAATGGATTCCTTTTGATTATGCCAACCAATCCACAAAAGGGCTAGACACTAACCAGCCTGATTGTGGCGATGGGCGGTTTGGAGATTGGCGCAGGGCTACTACACAATGGGAAGTGTATCACCCAAGCCACGATGATTATCAGATTAAAGGTAATTGTAGGAGATATATAGCTCGATGTCTTAATATGTATGCAAGACTTCGTGCTATCACTCAAGAAGATGTAAATGACGCCTTTAGGCGCGCTAAAGAAACGCAAAGTGATGTTATCTTGGCTTTTGATTGCCACGATTATCGCGATATGGCTTTTGAAATTGCCCTACTGCGCGATATGATTGCAAAGGCACACAAAAGCTATGAGCAAGTAGATTTTAAATATGCTAAAGCAGATTTTGCGATGCGAGCGGTTTTGAAACTACCAAAACAACCGCTCAATCTCACGCTAGAATATGACTTCACAAAGCATAAGCTCCATATAAAATCTGATGATGTCATATTTGGACCACAGCCATTTTTGGCAATCAAAACAACGCAAGGGCAGTATTTCCATGATAATTTTGATTTTTATCAGCCATATCATTGGACCTATACCTTTGATAGAAATACAATCTTGCCGCAAGCTATCGAAAAAATAGGCGTAGCAAGCAACACAAAATCCGGACTTACAGAAGTAATCGTATGGGATAAACACACTAACACACAAATACAGACAACCCTAAATGATGCCTAAAGGATATTTATGGATACAAGACAGCAGTATTGGGACAATTATATTAAATATTGGTTTGAGCGCGTAGCAGATTCTAACACCAAAAAATCCCAAACCAAAGACAAAATGCCAAATGATGAGATTATGAGCCGATATATCACACTTTTGGCAGATACTTTGCGAACTTTTAAAAAACCAAAGAAATTGCGCATTCTTGATTATGGATGTGGATTTGGCAGGGCATATCCTTATTTTGAGAAACTTCATTGTGCATACTATGGCGTAGATATTGCGCAATCGTGCGTTGATTATGCTTCTGCCACATATCCCAAAGCAACCATACAAAAGCTTGGCAAAAACGATGTGATTCCATTTGAAGATGACTACTTTGATGGTGTATTTTGCTATGGTGTGTTTGATGCGTGCTACCAACACATTACAATAGGTGAAATATTGCGTGTGCTAAACAAACAAGGTATCGCGCTTATCACAGGAAAAAACGACAACTACCTAGAATCTGATGAAATGGCGCTTGTTGCTGAAGTTGGTGCTAGAAAAAACAACCACCCTAATTTTTTTACCAACACACCCTTACTTATAGAACAGCTCACAAAACGTCATATTAACATCATAGAAGCGAGATACTTTCTAAAACGAGAAGATAACGCGACAGACACCTATCTAACAACTATGCCAGAAAAATTCTACACCTACGCATTTTTGGTGCAAAAGACACAAGAATCTTTGCTAGAGCCTTTTGCAAATTTTAGCGACATTTATAGCAAGACCTTTAAAAATCAAGATAAAAAACTCTAATCTTGTGCTAGAATTAAGCCCTACTTTACCACAAGGGCAAAATAGTGCAAGCACAAAGTAAGCTAGGGGCAACTCATAACAATCGATTTCTTTGCATTATTCCTGCGCGCAGTGGGAGCAAAAGACTGCCCAATAAAAACATTAAACCCTTATGTGGAAAGCCTCTTCTTGCTTGGAGTATAGAAGCAGCTAGAGAATCTAAATATATTGATGAGATTGTAGTAAGTACAGATTCTAAAGAGTATGCAGAGATTGCTAAGTGTTTTGGGGCTAGTGTTCCTTTTTTGCGTCCTAAAGAATTAAGTTTAGATACAACTACTACTTTTGAGGTGTTAGAGCATTGTATTAGATTCTATGAGAATCTAGGGAAGTGGTTTGATTATGTTGTACTTCTGCAGCCAACAAGCCCCCTACGTGAAGCGTGGCATATCAAAGAAGCCTGCGAAAAACTCATCACAAGCGGTGCAGATTCTGTAATTTCTGTGTGCAAATGCGAACACCCACCACTATGGAGCAATACCCTACCCGAAAATGAAGATATGAGCGGATTTATTGCACCAGAAATACGCAATATACGCTCTCAAGATCTGCCCTGCTACTATCGGCTAAATGGTGCTATTTTCATTGCTAAAACCAAAGCCCTGCTAGAATCTAAAGATTTTTTTACCAAGCATACCATTGCTTACAAAATGGATACGATGTATTCTAGCGATATTGATTCATCATTGGATTTTGAGTTTGCTCATTTTCTCGCCAAATACCTCCAAAAAGAGGCTAGAAAAATGCGCGTAGGGGGGGGGGCGCTAACAAACCCTGCTACTACCGAATCTGTATTTATTTTTAGGACATTTGCCTTTGGAATAAAAAAGGATCAAAAGTCGCTCTTAGATTCTAAAGAATCCACAGATTTCACAGCACAACCTCCAGAATCTGTCTATTCAGCCCTATTTCAAAAGAACAACCCTCAAAGCCCATACGCTAAAATCCCTAAGGAAATATATAATGTCGCTTAGGGTGCTTATCATCGGTTATGGCTCAATCGGCAAACGACACGCTCAGGTTATGGAGCAGTATTTTTCTTGTGCGGTATGTACGCTCATTAGCTCACAAAACCTTCCAAATGCCTACCCAACGCTAGATGCCTTGCCCGATATAAATGCGTTTGATTACTATATCATCGCCTCACCCACCGCCACGCATTTAGAGTATTTACGCACGCTTGATACCCAGCTAGAAAACAAAACCATCTTTGTAGAAAAGCCCCTATTTGATAAAGACTACCCCTTTGTGCCAAGTAGAAAAAATACTATTTTTGTAGGGTTTTGCCTGCGTTTTCACCCGCTTTTGTGGTATGCGCGCAAAAAACTAGCCAACAACCCCGCTTATTTTGCAAGTATTTCGTGCGGATCGTATCTGCCTTCTTGGCGTGCAGGGGTGGATTATCACACAATCTATAGCGCACACAAATCACAAGGAGGTGGTGTGTTGCTTGATCTAAGCCACGAGCTAGACTATACAGAATGGCTCTTTGGCGCACTGATTACAGAGAGTATTGTTGGATTTAATGGCAAGATCTCCGAGCTTAGTATCTCTAGCGATGACACATTGGCATTTGTCGCTAAAAGCACACAAGGAACGCTCATACAGCTAACACTTGATTATTTTAGCAAAGCCCCAAGGCGCGTTGTCAGAATCCATACAGAGGCTTTTGAGCTTGAGCTAGATCTTATTCAAAATCGCATTACAGAAACCGCCTCACAAGGGCATTGCGAACAAAAAAGTTACACATTTGAACGCAATGAAATGTTTGCGCTTATGCACCAAAGCGTATTGCATAGCCCCTCGTTTAAAGGCGATCAAATCTCGCAAGCCCTGCGCGACATTAAGCAAACAGAGATTCTGCCCACTTTAGAAGAGGCTATGCCTCTTATGCATACCATAACAAGGATAAAAAATATGAAACCACACCAAAACATACTTTGTGTTATCGGATGTCGTGGTGGTAGCAAAGGTGTAAAAAACAAAAACATTACACCCCTTGCTGGAAAACCACTCATCGCCCATACTATTATCCAAGCCTTGCAGTCTAAGCTGTTTGATCATATCGTGCTTAGCACAGATTCTGAACAAATAGCAAAAGTTGGGCAAGAGTGGGGAGCAGAGGTGTTTTTCTTGCGAGAAAAAGAGCTTGCTAGTGATAATGCAGGCAAACTACCTGTCATACGCGATGCCCTACTTAGAAGTGAAAAACACTACAACAAACGTTTTGATGTGGTATTTGATCTTGATGCGACAAGTCCTTTGCGGCTTGTTAGCGATATTACGGAAGCCTATCATCAATTTGTACGTGATGATAATGATATTCTTATCACAGCTGCCCCTGCACGTAAAAGCCCGTATTTTAATCTTATTGAAGTATTTGAAAAAAATGGCACGCCCTATGTTGATTTGAGCAAACGTCCAAAAGAGCCAATCTTGCGCCGACAAGATTCTCCTAAATGCTATGATATGAACGCAAGTATTTATATCTGGAAGCGCGAAGCACTTTTGGAAAATGATAGCGTGTTTGTGCCAAATACAGGGCTTTTTGTTATGCCAGAAGAGCGGAGTGTGGATATTGACACACCTCTTGATTTTATGTTTGTAGAATTTATGCTGACAAAGACTAATAATATGGCAATGGGGGGGGGGGGGCATAAACTAAACTACTGCCCTATCCTCTCTAGTTTTCAACAATTTGATGATACAAACTCCCTAGCTATAGATTCTGCCCTTTACCCCGCAAGCCTAGCCCATAAAGCCTGCCTCACAGAGCCAAAGCATATTCTTGATATTTTGCAAAGTGAGCATATCTCTAGCTATGCTCATAAGGTGGCATAAGATGTATAACAATGCCACATTTCTTGCCATTATTCCTGCTAGAAGCGGTAGCAAAGGTTTGCCCAAT
>CALUTE010000033.1 GCA_944323645.1 uncultured Helicobacter sp.
ATTTGATTTTTGGCTAAGAGCTTTTTCATATAAAGCCCTAATAAAAAGACTTAAAGTAGTTGTCCTTTGTTGTCCATCAATGATGTTTTGTTTGTTATTTTCTTTAAAAACTACGACAGAGCCCAAAAAGTAATCTTCATTTTCCTCTTCTTTATTTATAAAAAAGGAGTATATATCATCATATAACTGTTCGCATTCATCCTCACTCCATACATATGTTCTTTGATACATGGGAATTAAAAATTTATTTTTTGAAAGATATTCTAAAACGCTTTTTCGCTCGGTTTTCATCTCTGCCATAATTAGTTCCTTTATTCAAAAATCAAATATTGTATCTGTATTTTAAAATAAATATATTCATTATGCAAGTAAAACCCCTAGAATCTCACCCTTTTCTTGCGTTTGACATATTCTTTATTAAGCGGGTTTATATCATCTTTTTGCTTGGCTATCATTTCTTTATAATATGCTACTTTGTAATCAAGCTTTTCTAGCACTACTTGGAGTTTTTCTATATCATTGAGTGTTTTTTGTCTCTGTCTTTGGATAATCTCTAGCCGCTCTTGTGCGGTATTCTCACCCTTAGCACAAAGTGTAATGTAGTATTTGATATCCTCTATACTCATACCAATCTGCCGATAACAATCTATCCAAAATACCCACTGTACATCTTTCTCACTAAAATACCGCACGCCATTGCTATCCTTTTGCACAAAAGGAAAAAGCCCCTTATCCGCCCAAAATCTAAGTGTCCTAGAGGCTACGCCTGTTTTTCTCTCTACTTCGATGATTGTGTATGTCATAGTTTTCCTTAGTACTATAAATTTGCCTATGATATAGTTTTGCTTATAAATAGTATAGAGTAGCCACTATTTGTCAAGCTAGAATCTAGCTGCACTTGCCTTACAAATCAAAGCCCACGCTTTTTTGCTTGGTCTGAATCTATAATGCCCCCTATCTACCAGCGACTTTTGCACCTGTTTTAAAAACCCTCTTTTTTGTTGCACACAGACTCTTTTTCAATATATAGAATCTACATTGTAAGATTCAAAGCGAAAGTATAAATAATGAGAGCTACTCTAAGTCAAGGCTTTTATAGCAAATTTTTTCTATAATTTTATAGCTCATTAAAAAGGTTTATTATGAGAGAAGAAAAAAGATTCTGTATTTTTGGTCATCACAAATATAAAAAAAGCATTTTAAAGCTTAGTGCGAGAAATTATAAAGAAGCAAAAAAGCTTTTTGAAACCATAGAACAATATAAACACAAATACTATTTTCTTGGCTATGTGGAGTATGAATTTTATAAAATCTTGCAAGATAAGCACTTTGTAAGCACAGAGCCATTGGCGTATTTTGAAGCCTTTGCTAAGAAAAAGAAGCTTTCATATAAAAATCTTAAAGCAAATAAATTTTTACGCTATTATCCACATTTTTATAGTGAAAAAACACCACACAAAGCCCTTGATTTCAAATCCTATGAAGAAGGCTTTAAACGCATTAAGGCTGCTATTGCTAAAGGGCAGAGTTATCAAGTGAATTTCACACAAGAGTTTTTTCTACATACAGAAATTGAGGGTTTTATGCTTTTTAAACTACTTTTAGAGAGGCAAAACACGCCTTATGCGATGTATTTTAAGAATGAGTTTAAAGAGATTCTAAGCTTTTCTCCTGAATTATTTTTTGCTACTAAAAAGCATAAAAATTCTGTGCGAATTCTTACAAAACCAATGAAAGGCACAATCAAAAAGGGTAAAAATAAGCAAGAGAACAAGCACAATGCAGAACTTTTGCAAAAAGATTTGAAAAATCGTAGTGAAAATGTGATGATTGTAGATTTACTTCGTAATGATTTAGCCCATATTGCTAAAGCTAAAAGTATCAAGGTTAGCAAACTTTTTAATATAGAATCTTTTAGAACACTTTTGCAGATGACTTCAAGCATTGAAGGGGTTTTACGTAAAAATGTAAGGTTTTTTGAGATTTTTAAAGCCTTATTTCCTTGTGGCTCTATCACCGGTGCACCAAAGTTAGAGACGATTGAGCTAATACAATCTTTAGAGCAAAGGGATAGGGGCGTGTATTGTGGGGCATTAGGGCTTATTCATAAGGATAAAAGTGTCTTTAGTGTCGGCATTCGCACCTTGTGTAAAAAGGCTGGAAAGAAGGCATTTTCTTATGGTGTGGGAAGTGGCGTTGTGTGGGATTCTGTGCTAAATGAGGAGTTTAGGGAGCTAGAGTTAAAAAGCAGTTTTTTAAAGCACAGCGTAAAGAGAGGAAATGTGGGGCAAGATAGTTTAGACCAAAGCAATGCAAAAAAAGATATGGCAAATGTAAGAATGGGGGACTTTTACCTTTTTGAGACTATGCTAGGATTTAAAGATAGAGTGCTGTTTTTTAAAGAGCATGTAGAGAGAATTATAAAAAGTGCAAAACATTTTGGATTTGAGTATGAGAATCTTAAGAGTGCATTTGCAAAAGTGCTAGAGGCAAAAAGAGATTTTAAAGGCTTTAGCGGGGATTTGAGTGAGATTAATACCAAGCTTTTTAGCGGGAATTATGGCTTTTTTGATGAAAATTTAGAGATTAAAAATGCCTTTTTTGAGAATCAAAGCACCACTACTATATTTTGTGATGATTTAGATTCTTTGGTTAAAAAATCTAAGATTAAGAGCGAACAAAACTTCGGTCATAACACTGATATTATGTGTCAAGATTCTAAAAACGCAGTTTTTAAACAATTAGCCTCTCACAATATGGACTTAGAAAATCCTTTCTTGAATAATAAAGCATATGATAACTTATCTATGAAGAATGCAAATTATGTAGTCTCACAAAGTCAAAAAACTTCACACAATCCACAGATTTTACAAAAACTACAAAATTTACAAACTTTGCAAACCTTGCAGAATCTTAATAAAAATGCCTATATCTTGCGGCTTATTTTGTGTCAAAATGGTAAGTATGACTTCGAGATTTTACCTCTTTTGCCTCTTGTAAGTACAACATTGCGACTTTCAAAGATATTAAGTATCAAAGATGACTTAACTTTTCACAAAACTTCTCTTAATGCTTTGTATGCTACACAAAGTATCTTATGGAAAGAAGATAAATGCTTTGATGTGGCGTTTTTCAACACTAAAAAGGAGCTGTGTGAGGGAACTAGAAGCAATATAGTTGTGCAAAAGGGCGGGAAATACTATACACCAAAACTTGAATGTGGGCTTTTAGCTGGAATCTACCGACAGTTTTTATTGCAAATTGGAGCAATACAAGAGTGTGTGCTGTCTTTAGAGGATTTGCAAAATGCAGATAAGATATATTGTTTAAACTCCGTGCGAGGACTTGTGAGAGTGGAGTTAGAGTGATGAAACATACGAGGGTTTTGATTATCGATAATTATGATTCTTTTACCTATAATATCGTGTGCTATTTGAGGGTGCTTAAAGCAAAGGTGCAAGTGATTAAAAGTGATGAGGTAGATTGTGCAAAAAAGCTAGAATCTTTTTGCTTTTCTCATCTTATTATTTCACCAGGTCCCAATGCTCCAAAACAAGCTCCGCTAAGTATAGAGGCGATTTTGCATTTTGCCAAAACCAAGAAAATTTTGGGTGTATGTTTGGGTTATCAATGTGTCGTTGAGGCTTATGGTGGGGAGATAGCAAGGCTAGATTCTCCAAAGCATGGCAAAGTAGCGACTATCGCGCACAAGCAAAATGAATTATTCAAAGGGATTCCAAAAGAATTTGAGGTGTGTTTGTATCATTCTTTGCATGCCAAAACCCTGCCGACTTGCCTTAAAAGCCTTGCTGTAAGTAAGGAGGGAATCGAAATGGCACTTGTGCATAGAATCTATCCTACTTTTGGTGTGCAGTTTCACCCAGAAGCTATATTAAGTCAATATGGCAAAAGGCTTTTAGAAAATTTTTTATGCCTATGAATGAAAATCCCAATACGATCAGAAAAAGGCAAAAGTTTTATAAAAGTTAGAGTGATTTTATAAATTTAGATTTTTTACAAACCCCTTGACTTAGAGTAGCTCTCATTCTTTATACTTTTAGTGAATCTTTTGGATTCATATTTTAGTTTAAGGAGTGTGCGATGAAAAAAGCATTATGTATTGTTTCACTATTAGGAGGTGTAGCTATGGCAGATTCACAGACAATCACAAAAAGCGGTGAGTTAGGGGGCTTTGAGGGTAATGCTCAAAATTTCAGCGGCAAGGTCAAAGTCTCTATGATGTTTAAAACAGAGCCTTGGCGAGAGATGATAGGGGCATTAGTAGAGTTTGACAAAAATGCTAGGAGTGCGTGGCATACGCATACTGCAGGACAGACACTTATCGTAACAGAGGGCGAAATACTCACCAAAGTCCCAGGAGAGAAGGCAAGTATCGCCAAAAAGGGCGATGTGATTTCTTGTCCTCCTGATGTTAGGCATTTCCATGGAGCAACCGATAAGAGTGCAGGTAGTCATATCGCCATCACACAAGAAAAGAATGGTAAAAATACAAATTGGCTAGAGCTTGTAAGTGATGCGGAATATAAAGAGGCTTTGAGTGAGGCACGCAGGAAGTAAGAGTATTTATAAAAGCCTCTTTAGATGAAAGATTGCGCGTGGTGGCTTTGTGAATGTCTTTTGTCTGCGGATCGTATTGCGCCAAATACCCAGTTTGGTTTGCTTGCCTTGATTTGTGGATTTTGGCAGATTCTCAAACTACTTTAATATTATCTTTCTTTTTAGATTTGTAAAATCTCTAAAAGGTGGTTATAGATATATATGAACAAGGCTATGATACAGAATCTGAAGCATAAAAGCTCCTAGATAGTGATATGTGGATTGGTGATTATCAATGACAATCACTATCTACTCATCATAGAATCTTTATGGGCGCATTCCCAAAGATAAGCTGATTGGTATATGACAGTATGCTAGATAGCTTACAAAATACTATGGTTTAAAACCCTATGCGCACATTGATATTTGCTAGCCAATCAAGATTTAAAATCCCAAAAAAGCTTCGCTCAAACTCTAGTGCTACACGTGTCCTATCATTGATTACATAATCTCCTGCAAGACTTACAAACATACGATTATCGCGTATTCCTTCATAGCTTCTAGCACCGCTACTATCATATAAGATTCTTGTACCATACTGAGTTATGTCTCCTGCATATCCTAATCCCACTCGTACCCCAAGTGTTTGGTTTAGGCTATGGGATTTGTGGCTTTGTGGAGTAGGAGTATGAAAGGAAGTGTGAGAATCGGGGTGTTTGGCTATGAGAGAATCTAAGAGAGATTCTTCATTTGTTGATGTATTGGTAGCTACTATTTTTGCTATATTGTCTGTATCATTTCTTTTTCCAAGAAAAAATCTATTCCCAGCAAATACTCCTATTTTCATACTCACAGGAGTAGAATCTCTCATCTCTAGCCGCACATTTTGGTTTTGCCACTGCATACCTTGTAAATATCCTGCTATAAGTTCGACTTGCCCCTCAAGATACAAATGTCGCACAGCCCTATGGTTAAAAAACTCACCAAAACGCACCCTATGTCCCACCTCAAGACTAAATAACACATTGTTTGCTCCACTATCACCACTTAAAGCACTCACGCTGCCTACACCATTTGGGATAAAGCTCGCATTGACTTGGTGATTTCTATATATGTAGCGTACAACACTATCGACATACAACCCCATATCAAAAAGTATGCTTGCATAGCCACCTATGCCATAGCCATCGCTTTGGCTATTGACACCACTACCTTGTATCATATTACGCGTGTAGTTAAACAGACCACCCACATAGATTCTGCCTTTTTCAAAATCAAACTGATAGTCGCTCCCTAGCTGCATTTCAAAGAAATTCCCACGATAATTGCTATCGCTATTGCCCCCGCCAAAGGTGCGTATCCACACGCCCACTGCCTTTGGATTATCTCGCAATTCCCCCATACGCTTTTGGAGATTATTCCACTCTATCACATAGCCCAAAAGCACTTGGTTAAATAGTCCATTAGCACGATTGATAGATTCTGTATTGGGGCTAATAGTAAAGTAACTATTTCCATTGCTTTGTGTTACA
Organism: uncultured Helicobacter sp.; assembly: GCA_944323645.1. Taxonomy (GTDB): domain Bacteria; phylum Campylobacterota; class Campylobacteria; order Campylobacterales; family Helicobacteraceae; genus Helicobacter_B. The sequence goes on from CALUTE010000033.1 coordinate 6,090, forward strand.
TCGATTTTTTCTAAATTCCACTGGGCTTTGTTGTCTTTATGGCTAAAGCTAACATTTGGCGTGTAAATACTAAAACCCTCACTTATATTTGGGATTACAAAAAAGTCTGTCCCTATGCTTTGTGATGGGTCGGCTAAAGATGCCAAAAGAATACTTGAAGGTAATGCGACACTCGTATTTGGGGCATTGAGAATATTGAGCATAAGCGTGTTATTCCCTCCTTGTGTGCTTAGACTTGATGTAATGCTTTGAGCTTGTTTGGTGCTGAAATCTACATCAAGCTTAAAAATGCTATTTTGTGCAAAGAGACTGTGAGTTATAATCGCACCTTGCATAAAAGACGTGTTGGCATTCAGCTGTGTTACATCTGTGATGTCTCCAATGATTGTGGCATTATTAAGAGTGATATTTGTTGTAGCATTTATGGCGTTACCGATAGAGCCTTGCAGTGTAGAATCTGTAATAGTAAGCCTATTTGTCCCGCTATGAGATTCTATATTGCCTTGCATATTCATCTTGCCAAGTGTGGCAGTGGAGCTAGAGAGGTTGAGATTGCCTACGAAAAATACATTATTAGCAGCATTACTTGCCTTGCCGCGTTTTATGCTTTGCTCAAAACGCATATCATTCCCTGCTGTGTAGGTAGGATTGCCGCTACTTATGCTGTTTCCACCTTGCAACCTTGTGCTAACATTATCGCCATCATTGGCATCTAGCCATACCTCCTCGCTTCCTAGATAAAGAGTAGAGTTTTGTGCATTAAGCGTGGTTTGTAGTGTGGCATTATGAGCTAGATTAAAATTAGCATTTGTTATATTGAGCTCTTTTAGGCTAAAGATTCTGTGTTCCCAATCGCTTTGACTAAAGCTTGTAGGGCTTGTGAAGACATTTTGCCCGATATTTAGGCTATTAAGCTTTGCTTTAGTAGTAGAATCCACATAGGCATGGATAGTTGGGTGTCCTTGAAAAGTGAGGCTACCATCTTTGAAATTCATCACACCTTGTGCGTTGTCTATATTGCCATCAAAGATGAGCTGCTTGCCACTCACACCAGATTCTATATTGATACCACCAGCATGTGAGATGATGTTGCCATGGTAGAGATAATCCTGTGTGCCAGAGCAGGATAAAGTTGTGTTTGCCCCACCACAAGTTTGCGTAAGTGTGAGCGTGGAGGGATTTGCGTGTGAATTGATGAGATTTGCTCCATTATCGCTTGCAAAGATTCTGCCAAAAGTGAGGTTTTGCCCATTCATATCTAGGCTTCCACCATGCGCACCAAAATACACAAAATCCGTATTGATATTCGCAGAATCTGTGATTTTTAGACTACCGCGTCCGCTAGTCAAATAGACCTCTTTAAACGATAGGGCATTGCCGCTTAATTCCACACTGCCCTCGCCAATCCTTAGTCCAGCATTTGGGCTAGATGTGGTGATACGCAAGGTCCCAGAGCCAATTTTATGCAAAAAATCATTATCTAAAGTCTTGACATTATATGTGATAAGAGAGCCAGAATCTGCAAAGATACCACCATGGACAAACCACACATTTGTGCTACTATCACCTATACTCCATACAGAATCTTTGCCAAACACCAAACCCCCAGCACCCAAGTCAATGTTCTTCTCCAAGCTCAAAGTGCCTGTGCCGCTTAAGATTATATCTTTGCTGTTTTGCATTGCCCCTATGCGTCGCTCAAACTTTGTCTTATTAAAGAGGCTTTCCCAATACAAATTCCCAGCAACAGAATCTGATATAACACTCGCTCCCATATCTTGCCCCATAGAATCTACAAGTTGCCCATTTGTATTGAATCTATACGCACCACCGCCTAGAGTGAGGCTTTTAGATTCTCTAAATTCATTGATAAGCTCTGTATTTATAACTGCATAATTTGCTATCGAGCATAAATCACCGCTCTCTCCTCTACAATCGCTTGTGCTAACCACCCCGATAACATACCACTTTTTATGAAGACTATCATAGACATACAGAGCCGAACCAGAATCTCCCGGAGCTGAAGAGGAAGTGAAAGGAATGCGTAAAAAGTTATTTGTCCAATCATAGTTTTCAATAGGAATGCTAAAGGGATATCTATCGACCAAATCTTTAGAAAATCCTGCCAAACCACCTGTGTGATACATATCATTGTCTTCTATTTTTGTAGCACCTTGTCCCTCATAGCCTATCATTTGCACCCCTGTGCCCTCTCGTGCAAAAAATGTATATCTCTTAGAATCACCAAGCTCTCTTACCTCATCAGCATTGAAGGTATATTTATCATGCATACTTTGACCTTGTGGGTTATGCGTACTTACAAAATTAAGATCTGGGCTTATTTGCGCACTTTGATTGAGATTAAACTTACTCATTTTGACAACAGCAAAATCCCCAACTGCACTAGCAGCACCACTCCAATAATGCGCAGAATCCACAATGACACTTGTAGCACCACCAAACTCAAGAGCCGAACCATTTGAGGCTAAAGTTTTATCTTGAGGAGTTTTGGCAAACATATGAGCAGCACTTATAACGTAACCTAAGCCAATATTAGTAAATTCACCTTTCCAAGAATCTTGCACTCTTGCATTGCTAAAGGAATTTGTCGCAGAAAAATCAATCATAGGGGCATCAAAGGTAAAACTATGGCTAGAATCTTTAGCAGGAATAAAGATATTTTGGGTATTTGGGGCAAACTGCCCTTTATTAAGAGCAAAGTCTAAATATAGCTGATAATCAAACTTCGGATCTAGTGCTGAAGCGTGCAAAGATGAGTATGTGGCAAAACCTGCAATCAAGAGGGCAGATGAAAAAAGGGCGTTATGTTTCATTGTATGCCTTTATGTGAGGTCATACACAATCTAACCAAGATGTATCCAAATCGCACCATATACATACTGCTCCATTTTGTGCTATCTCTACATAATCCCTGGTTATGTAGAGGGCAGGATTTTGGGGTGGTATTTTATCATATTTTGTATATCATTGCTTATCGTCTGTCTTTGGAATACTTTATTGGCATTGATGGTGTTAGAAAACTAATGCAAATACATTTTTTACTTTTCTCTTGACTTAGAGTAGCTCTCATTGTTTATACTTTCGCTTTGGATCTTGCAATGTAGATTCTATATGGTGAAAGAAGGAGTATATATGCAACAAAGACGAGCGTTTTTAAAAACAGGTGCAAAAGTCGCTGGTGGAGTGGCTTTGGCAAGTATGGGGATTAGCACACTTTTTGCGGATTCTAAGAATTCTCATAGAGTAAATGCCGGACAAGACACGCAGGGTGTAACGCTGCTAGGAGATTCTAAGATACCTTTTAAAAACGGAGAGAGAATCCCCGCACGCGGCTATGCAGCCTTTGGCAAAGAATGGAAATTTAAGCCCTATACTTTTACGCGCCACCCATTAGGGCAAGAAGATGTGCTTATTGAGATTATGTATGCTGGAATCTGCCATAGCGATTTGCACGCTGTGAGTGGCGATCATGGGAGTCCAATCTATCCTATGGTGCCCGGTCATGAGATTATGGGCAAAGTCGTGGCAGTGGGAAGCAAGGTGCGTAAGTTTAAGGTTGGCGATTATGCCGGAGTGGGCTGTATGGTGAATTCTTGTGGGGAATGCGAGGCGTGCAGAGCAAGCAGAGAGCAGTATTGCACCAATGCTAAAACCGTTTTTACCTACAACTCAAAAGATGTATTCCATAATGATGAAAACACTTATGGCGGATATTCTAATAATATCGTGCTAAGTGAAAAATTTGCTATCAAAGTGCCAAAAAATGCC
>CALUTE010000034.1 GCA_944323645.1 uncultured Helicobacter sp.
AGGGATTCGAACCCTCGAAGGCTTGCACCTTACACGCGTTCCAGGCGTGCTCCTTCAACCACTCGGACACCTCTCTATATCAACGCAAAAGCTAATTATAGCATAACCAAGCTAACTCACAAAGCTAGCACAAAAGTGCATTTGTGCAAGGTGAATCCCTACTTAGATTCCAAATAATGTATAAAGCTCATTTTCGCTAATAATACGCACACCAAGATCGCGTGCTTTTTGTTCCTTGCTACCGGCATTTTTGCCACAAAGTAAATAATGTGTTTTTTTGCTTATACTTTTGCTTACGTGTGCGCTATGTTCTTCAAGTTTTTGCTGCATACTTTCGCGAGAAACACTAAGTGTGCCAGTGATGACAAATGTGAGCCCTTGCAAGGTTGTAGATTTTACTCCTGCATTTTTAGGGCTTGGAGTGATAATTTCTAAAAGCTGCTTGATAGTTATAGCATTGATATTGGCAAATTCAACAAAAGAGCGCGCCATTTCCTGACCAAACCCATCAATTGAGACAACCTCATCAAAGCTTGCTTTAAAACAACCAAGCCCAAAATATATATCAAGCTGTTTGCTTGCCCACTCTCCGATATGCATAATCCCAAGTGCATTGATAAAACGCCATAACTCTATGTTTTTTGTCGCTTTGATTGCATTAATGATGTTGAGTGCCTTTTTTTCTTTGAATCCTTCAAGTTTCAAAAGATCTGCAGGACTTAATTTATATAAATCAAGAATAGAAGAGATTGTACCCGATTCGTAAAGCTGATAGATAATTTTCTCGCCAAGCCCATCAATATTAAGAGCCTTTTTGCTCGCAAAATAAACAATGGATTCTTTAATGCGTGCATCACAAGTGAGATTGCAGCAGCGAATAAAAATATCTTCATATGAAAGTTCTGCGCCACAAATAGGGCAAAACTTTGGCGGTTCTATAAGTTTTTGTGTGCCATCTCTGCGCTCAGCTATAGGTTTGATAACTTTTGGAATCACATCGCCACTCCTAATCACAACTACATAATCCCCCTCTTGAATATCTTTTTTTGCAATATCGCTATAGTTATAAAGGCTTGCGCGCGTAACTTTAGCACCTTCAATCTCGACAGGTTCAAGCTCTGCTACAGGCGTTATGATCCCTGTACGCCCCACTTGATTTGTAACTGCAAGAATCCTTGTAACTTTTTCGATCGCAGGAAATTTATACGCACAAGCAAAACGTGGGGATTTGATTGTCCAGCCAAGTGCATTTTGGACATTAAAATCATCAACCATAACTACCATACCATCAAGCATCATAGCGAAAGCATCACGTGAACTTTTGATGTACTCATAGTATGTATGGATTTCTTGTGCTGTAGCACACCGCTGCAATGTCGCTACAAAAGGATAAAATCCAAATGATTCAATGGCACTCATTTGTGCATAAAAGCTTGAGTGCAAATAAGAATCTTGTGATATGTTTAGTGGCGAACCCCCTCCTAAACCCCAAGGGATAAAAAATAATTTGCGCTGCGCTGTGATACTGCTATCAAGTTGTCGCAGTGACCCAGCAGCGGCATTGCGAGGATTTGCAAAAAGTGATTCTTGACGCTCTTGACGCTCTTGGTTTAACTGCAAAAAATCCTCTTTTTTTATAACGACTTCACCGCGTATTTCTATAGTCTCCTCATAAGGGATAGCAAGAGGTATAGAAGCAATAGTCTTTGCATTTGAGAGCACTTCCTCGCCAACCATACCATCTCCCCGTGTAGCAGCACTCACAAGAAGCCCATTTTCATAGCGTAAATTTAGTGAAGCGCCATCAAATTTTGGTGAGCACGTAAAATAAACATCTGAATATTTCTTTTTTATACGTTGTACCCACTCTTCTAGCTCTTGTATATTAAACACATCATCAAGACTCCACATTCTCTGCAAATGTATGTTTTTCTCAAAGCCATCTAGCACCCTATCACCTACTCGCTGAGTAGGTGAGTATGGTAAAATATTTTGTGGATTCTGCTTTTCATAATGTTTGATCTTGTGATACAAAATGTCATATTCCTCATCACTCGCAATTGGATTATCAAGTACGTAATAAGCATAAGCATATGATTGTAGAATTTGAACAGCTTGTTTATATTGTTCAAAAGAAGTCATCTTTTTTCCTTTTTATAAGGGTTTTTTTAAAAAAAATCTGTACAATTATACAACTTTGATACCATAAATTCTATATTCAAACAATAGATAGCACAGCTAAGGAGTATAAGCGTGATACAAGACATTGATCGCACTACAAGCCTATATCTCAACAATGAAGCACAATTTTTATGCTTTACGCTTGATGAAACAGATCCTATGGATATGCCTAACAAACACACACAAACAGAATCCGCACCGCATACACCAGAGGAAGTACCAAATAAGCATTTGGGAGCGCAACTTTATGCTATCAATGTTTTTAAGGTGCGTGAGATTATTTATTATAATGGTGAGCTTACAGAAACAGCAGGTGAAAACGATGGGCTTGTGCTTGGATTTTTGACTGTACGTGGAGAATCTATGCCTCTCATTGATATGCGCCGATGGTTATATTTTAATCCTAGAAATCCCGATCAAGATTTACGTCCTTTCTCCATCGATACAAAGCGGAATCTTGTTGTTATTTGTAGCTTTTCTAACCAATATGTTGGGCTCAAAATTCTTGGAGTAAAACACATTATCAATAAAAACTGGGCAGACATCACAATAGGAAGCGAGTTTGGTTTTGATGGTGATAGCAAGGTAACTGCAACCACCAAATATGATGATGGATCAGTGATTCAGATTCTAGATGTTGAACGAATGATTACAGACGCATTTCCTGATCAAGCTTTTGGGCAGCAACTCAAAGTTGATGCGCTTGGCACAATTGATAGTGATAAGCTTGTACTTATGGCAGAGGATTCTAAATCAGCCTCCAAAGCGCTTGAAACAATTCTTGAAAAACTTGGAGTGCGCTATATTTCTTTTAGCAATGGACAATCTTTGCTAGATTACCTCTTTTCCGAAGATGTATTAAATCAAGTGGGAGCTGTTATTACCGACTTGGAAATGCCTGTCATATCAGGATTTGAAGTACTCAAGCGCATCAAGGCAAGTCCTGAATCACAACATATCCCTGTTATTGTGAATTCTTCTATGAGTAATGATTCTAACCTCGAAATGGCGCAAAGCCTTCACGCAGATGGGTTTATCTCAAAATCTGATCCGGCACAGGTACAAGATTATCTCCGACATTTCTTAAGCTAGGAAATAGATATGTTAAGAACGCATTTATGCGCAGAGCTCTGGGAAGAGCATATTGGAATAGATGTTGTCGTGTGTGGTTGGTGTAATACATACCGAGATCACGGAGGCGTGATTTTTCTTGACCTACGCGACCATAGTGGGATTATTCAACTTGTCTGCGATCCTTCCTCTTCTGCCTATGAGCAGGCGAATTTGGTACGCGATGAGTTTGTGCTTATTGCCAAGGGTAAAGTGCGTGCGCGTGGGGCTGGGCTTGAGAATCCAAAGCTAAAAACCGGAAAAATTGAAATTGTACTTGAACATCTTGTGATCGAAAACCAAGTTAAAATGTTGCCAATTAGTGTCAATGATGAAAACATTAACGATGAGCTTCGCCTCAAATACCGCTATCTTGACCTACGTGCGCCTAAAGCATATAGCATTTTTAAAAAACGCAGTGATATTAGCATTGCTGCGCGCAATAGCTTGCAAAAAATGGGGTTTCTTGAAGTTGAAACTCCTATCCTTACCAAACAAACTCCAGAAGGCGCACGCGACTATCTTGTACCAAGCAGAATCCACGATGGTAGCTTTTTTGCACTACCTCAGAGCCCACAGCTATTTAAACAATTGCTTATGGTAGGTGGTTTCGATAAATATTTTCAAATTGCACGATGTTTCCGCGATGAGGATTTGCGTTCAGACAGACAGCCAGAATTCACACAAATCGATGTAGAAATGAGCTTTTGCACGCAAGAAGATGTTATGCAAGTATGCGAAATATTATTAAAAGATATCTTTGAAGCAGCAGGAATAATGATTACAACACCCTTTAAGCACTTGTCATACATAGAAGCAATGGAACGCTATGGGTGCGATAAGCCGGATTTACGCTATGGACTTGAGCTTGTAGAGGTTGCGGACTTATTCATAGATTCCACGAATGAAATTTTTGCTTCCATTGCTAAACAAACACAAACACAACGCATTAAAGCATTATGTGTACCACAAGGCGATAACTTTTTCTCCCGCAAAACGCTAAATGAAGCAGAAGAGTTTGTGCGTACATTTGGTGCAAAGGGGCTTGCCTATATCCAAATAAAAGATGAGCCAAAAGGTCCTCTTGTGAAGTTTTTGAGTCCTACAAGTCTGAATACCCTGTTAGATCGCCTGCAAGCAAAACAAGGTGATATTATTTTCTTTGGTGCAGGTGATAAAAAGATTATTTGGGATTATATGGGTCGCCTACGCCAAAAAATAGCAAAAGATATGAATCTTATCAAACAAGATAAGTTTGAGTTTGTATGGATAGTGGATTTTCCAATGTTTGAGCGTAACGAAGATGGTTCCATCTCTGCACTACACCACCCTTTTACAATGCCCAAAAACCTTGATGTTGATGATATAGAAAAGATAGATTCCATAGCCTATGACATTGTACTAAATGGTGTGGAGCTTGGAGGTGGTAGTATGAGAATTCATAAGAGTTCTATCCAAAAGAAGGTTTTTGAGCTACTTGGCATTAGTGAGAGAGAATCTCGAGAGAAGTTTGGATTTTTGCTAGATGCCTTAAGTTTTGGTGCACCTCCCCATGGTGGATTTGCAATCGGGCTTGATAGACTTGTTATGCTTATTACAGGTGCTTCTAGCATTCGAGATGTGATCGCATTTCCAAAAACACAAAAAGCTTCTTGCCCACTCACGGAAGCGCCAAGCCAAGTTAGTGAGGAGCTTTTGCGCGAATTACATATTCGTTTGCGTAATTCTAAACGCTAGATTCTGCTAGAATCTATTTCAACAAAAGGAGTTTAATGAAAAAGTTATTTCTTATTATCGGGGCACCAGGTAGTGGTAAAACCACTGATGCTCAACTTATTGCTCAAAAAAATGCAGATACAATCGTGCATTATTCCACAGGGGATTTATTGCGTGAGGAGGTTGCAAGTGGTAGCGATCAAGGAAAAATCATTGATAGCTTTATCTCAAAGGGCAATCTCGTACCACTTGATATAGTGGTACAGACTATTGTTACAGCACTACAAAATGCGCCAAAAAATATTGTCATTATTGATGGCTATCCAAGAAGTATTGAACAAATGCAAGCTCTACATCAAAAACTAGAAACACAAAATAGTGTTCAACTCACCAAAGTAATTGAAGTAGAAGTAAGTGAGGAGGTCGCTCGCAACAGGGTACTTGGGCGTGCACGTGGAGCAGATGACAATGTAGAAGTATTTAACAATCGTATGCAAGTGTTTCTCAAACCACTAGAAGAAATACGCACATTCTATAAAGAAAAAAATCTTTTGTACAAAATTAATGGCGAGCGCAGTATTGATGCGATTGTCGATGAAATGAATGCGTATATTTTATCTCTCGTTTAAAGGATAACAAAATGAATGTAGAAAAAATCTCCATAGGCGAAATACCCAATCAAATCAATGCTATTATAGAAATACCTTATGGTTCTAATGTTAAATACGAAGTCGATAAAGATTCTGGTGCTGTGGTTGTTGATAGAGTGATGTATAGCGCAATGTTTTATCCTGCAAATTATGGCTTTATACCACACACACTTGCTGATGATGATGATCCAGTAGATATTTTGGTGATCAACGAATATCCGCTCCAAGCAGGAAGTGTGATACGATGTCGCTTGCTTGGTATGCTTGTTATGGAAGATGAAAGTGGGATGGACGAAAAACTCATTGCTGTACCCATTAGTAAAATTGACCCAAGATACGAAAAAATAAAAACCTTGCAAGACCTACCACAAATCACACTTGATAGAATCAGAAATTTCTTTGAAACCTACAAGATTCTTGAACCAAACAAATGGGTAAAAGTCAAAGATTATCGCAATCAAGATGAAGCAGTAGCAGTTCTGAAAAAGGCAATTGAAAACTACAAAAAAGCATAAACATTTAATGAATACCTACAAAAAATCTCTAACACGTTTTTGTGCCCTCATAGAATCTCTTGAGCAAATTCCAACCATAGGGCGCAAGAGCGCACAAAAAATCGCCTACACTCTTGCTATAGAAAATAAATATCTTGCACTAAAGCTTGCTCACTGCATAGAGAATTCTATCCACCATATTAGTATGTGTAAGATTTGTGGTGCAATCAGTGAAAATGAGATTTGTGAAATATGTCTTGATGAAAATCGTGACCACACAAAGCTCTGTGTGGTATTGCACCCAAAAGACCTCTTTACGATAGAGGAAATGGGAGATTTTGATGGAATCTACTGGGTTCTTTCACAAGAATTGGAACACATTGATTTTATACAAATCAAGGCACGTATCCAAAAAAACTGTATCAAAGAGGTTATTTTTGCCTTTTCTCCGAGTCTTGCTAATGATGCTGTAATGCTTTTTATTGAGGACAAGCTTATGGAGTTTGATCTTGTTTTTAGTAAAATTGCACAGGGTGTACCTACTGGAATTGGACTTGAAAACATTGATCAACTTTCTCTTTCAAGAGCCCTAAGTGCACGCGTAAGGCTCTAAATTTAAATAAATTAATGTTTCTCTGCTACAATCAAAACACATTATAGAGAATCCAAGGAGCAAAAATGGGGTTTGAAATATTTGGAGAACGCGTATTTGATTTGAGCCAGCCTTTTGGATACTTTGAGGCATTCAGTACGATTTTTGTCGTGTGCAGTCTGGCGTTGATAGGATTTTTAATTCTTGCCAAAAATGCTAAAGCATACAAAAACACACATTCTTTAAGAGCCAAAGAAAAAAAATAAAGCAAACAATATGGCGTGGCAAACCTTTTGGATTAGATTAGGCATAATGCTATTTACTCTTGCATCGTTTGCTTATAGCATACCCAAATGGGCAGAAAGCAGAATCTGCGAAGAAACGAACTGTGCAGTTGGTATCTCTCGCATTCAAGATGGTGAGGCAAATGCTATCGCCCATGCTCTTAAAGAGTTACGCTTAACGCTTGGTACAAATGTAGAGGCATACTACAATGAAAGCACTGATCAAAATGGCGAAAGTAAAGCAGATTCTGGAATCAAAATCCACACATCAGCACAAAACATAGGCTTTAATATTCTTGATCGATACCAAGATGCAAAACATATCTATGTCAAAATCCAATACGACCCAAATAAGAAAATCTTAGAAAATGAAACTGCGCCAGAATTCCATATGCTCGCTAATTTAGAAAAATTATGCAATGATAAGGGGCTTGATGGATACTATTGTGTAAGTTTGGGCGATAAATATTATAATGGTGAGCTTGATCTGGCTAAAAATGATACGCTTGCGCTAAAATACTACAAAAAAGGCTGCTCTTTGGGTTCTCCTGAAGGTTGCGTGCGTGCAGGCGAACTAGAACTAGCAGAATCTAAATTCAAAGCACAAAGCTTGTTTCAAAAAGCCTGCAAAAGTGGTTATGGTTTGGGGTGCAGAAAACTTGCACAAATAGAGGAAAATATATTCAAAAAGCGTGATCTATATAGCCAAGCTTGTCAATTATTAGATAAGCTATCCTGCACATATCTTGGAGAAATGTATGAATTTGGATTAGCTAGATTGCAAGTTGATAAAACAAAAGCACTCGCACTCTACGAAAGACAATCATTCTTTGATGCATCAAGCATAGGAGCGGCGCTATCAATAAGTGTAGACGATAGTCCAGAAAAAAGCAGCAATACTAATCGTCCTTTTGATGAAAAAGATATGCAAGAGCTTTGTGATAAAA
>CALUTE010000035.1 GCA_944323645.1 uncultured Helicobacter sp.
ATCTTGGGGAAATTATTGTGCATATTTTTACTGAAAACACGCGTAAGAGGTTTAATCTTGAGGAGTTTTTGAGACAGTGTTTTTGCGCAAAGCAATCAAGTGAGCATCTTTAGATGTTTAAGATCTGGAATTTTGCAAGAGATAGAATCTAGCTTATGCTAAGCCTAGTTTTTATTTATTTAGGTGATGTGTCAATATCCTGCTTGATTGTTTTTCATAAGCATCGCAAGCCAACTTAACTTTTAGATACGAATCACAGCCAAAATACTTCTTGGCTTTTGCTTAGTCTTTCTCTACGCTTTCGCCCTCAAGATACACTCTCCCAATCTTCCCGCAAATGGGAGCTGCTTTTAAATCACAGCCTTTTTCATAATATTGCAGAGCTTTTTTGTAGTTTTGCTTGACATACTCACCATTGCTATGCATATAACCAAGAGCATAGCAACTATAAGCATCTCTTAAATTGCAACCTTTTATATAATATTTTATAGCTCTTTTATGATTTCGCTTAATGCCGCCACCATCATACATATATCCATAATAGTAGCAGCCATTAGCGCACCCTTCTTTGCATGCTTGCGCATAATATTGCAAAGTTTTTGCATAGTCTTCCTTATCGCTTTTTAGTGCAAAGTATAATTCTACCTCTTCATTTATGCAAGGTTTTTTAGTAGATTTTAGGTTTTTATCCGCGCAAGCTACAAAGAACAAGCAACAAACAGACACCAAAACAAGCGCGATAGCTTTTGTCATCACAATTGGTCGCATTATAATTTCGCACCTACTTTTGTCTGTATAGTTTGCACGTTCAGATATCCACGGAGCTTGCACATTTATCGACAAGATAAACAATATGTTGCCACGCAAAGCCACTTTTTGCCTCTAGCCCTATCTCACACGTACTTGAGCTACTTACTCCGCACATAACATCACTAAACAAATTAGTACCAAGACTATCTATCCCAAAGCATTCAAGTGCGCTAGCATTTAACTCTGGCGTGCTAAAGCCCTTATTGCCAGCAAAGCCGCAGCAAGCAATCTTAGAATCCACACACACCTCAGCTCCAAGTGCCTTAGCCAATGTAGAAAACGCCTCTTCCCAGCCCAAATTTTTAACCGCAAGATTCCGAGTCGCACAAGGCGCATAGAGCGCTATCTTTTTACCTAGAGGTGTAAATCTTAGGTATGGCAGACAAAACTTTGCCAAAAACGCGGGCATATCATAGATTGCTAGATTATCCTGTTGTTTTATAATGTCTTTAGCTTTGTGAGATATGCCAGAATCCAAGCTGGATTCTGTGGTGTTAGATTCTGTAGTGCTAGATTCTAGCATATTAGCTTTGCGCACATTGCTTAAGATTTCAAGTGAGCAGGCACTATGGTCGCACACAATAGGAATGCGCCCATAATCACTGGCAAGCAGTAGGCTTTGGTAGATTTTGTTGTTCAGATGTTTATGGATAGATTTGTGGTGTTTGTATGCCTTGCCGCAGCAAAGATTATCGAGATTTTGCGGATAGATAATGCCAAAACCAGCCTTTTTGCACACACTCTCAAAGGCTTTAGCAATCATTCTAGAATCTTTATTGTGTGCTGTATTTGGTGCAAATATGCGGTTAAGACACGAGCTAAAAAACACCACCTTGCGCTCATATTTGTCGCTAGATTCTATGGATTCTAGTGGTTTTGCAGGATTTGGCATAGAAGGCAGAAGTATGGGTGTTTGCAAGAGTTTGTGCGCGCTTTTAGAGAGTGCAAAGGCAGAATCTATACCAACAACGCCTTGCACAGCCTTCGCGCTTCGCACCGCTGTGCGTGCAAGATGTGTCATACGCGCAATATCTTTGCCCATAAAGTTTGCAAACATCGTGCTAAATGGGTTGTTTTTGGCTCTCTCTTGCGCCTTTGTTAGCGCGATTTGTGCTGTATCAATCTCAAGCGGACACAAGGTCGCGCACATCGAACAAGTCGCGCACGTCTCCACCCCAAGATACTCATAGCCTTTTTGTAGGCTTTGTAGCTGTTGTTTTTCTTGCTGATTTAGAGAAGGGAGAGCCTGCAAACGCGCAATTTCACGATAAACGCCTATGCGTTGGCGCGGTGTTAGGGTGAGGTTTTTGCTAGGGCAGATTTTTTCGCAGAATCCACATTCCATACAAGCATCTAAATAGTCTGCGATGAGGTTTGTGGCAGCTGGTTTTAGGTTTTTTAAGTGGAGATGGGGATCTTCTGTGATGATAACATCTGGGTTAATGAGATTATTCGGATCAAAAATACGCTTGATAGCACGGTGTAATACATAGGCTTTTGCTCCCCATTCTAGCTCGACAAAAGGCGCGACCATACGCCCCGTACCGTGCTCGGCTTTGATACTGCCGCCAAGCTCTACAACCATTTGTGCAAGTGCCTCCATAAATGCCCCAAAACGCGCAATTTGACTCTTATCATCAAGCAAAGGCGTGATGATGAAATGCACATTTCCACTAAGTGCGTGCCCAAAAATAATGCCCTCATAACCAAAACGCGCAAACAAATCGCTGATTCCCTCAACTCCAAGTGCGAAGTTTTCGATACTAAAACATACATCTTCAGTAATCACGATTGCCCCGCTAGGGCGCATAGAAGCTGATAGGGGTAGAAGGGCTTTGCGGATTTTCCACCATTGTGCGATTTGGTTTGTATCAAAGCTAAAGGTATTGCCAAACAAACTTGCAACAGAATCCAGGGCTTTTGTAATATGTGCGATATTGGATTCTAGTTTGTGCAGTGTGTCTTCTTCTAGTTGGACTAAAATCGCGCAATTTCCTTGCTTGATTTGCGCAATTTGTGGTGGCATACCCTCAAGAGTACTTGCAGATTTTAAACAAGCATAGTCCATAATTTCAGCGGCACTAACAATTGCCTCATTTGCGGCTAAAATTTCTATCGCCTTGCTTGCTTGGGCAAGATTCTCGTAAAATAGCAATGCGCACGCTTTGTGTGCAAAATCTTCTACACACTCATATTCTACGCGCGAGACAAAACCAAGCGTACCTTCTGCACCAACAAAAATATGATTTAACACATCGCGTGGCGTGCTAAAATCAAGCAGAGTATTGAGCGCATAGCCTGTGGTGTTTTTTATCGCGAATTTTTTAGCAATCATTGCCCTTAATGTATCATCACCAAGGATTGTTTCGCGCAATTGTTGCAGTGCTTGCCATTTTTCTGGCGAACGTTCAAGAAAATCCTCTACTCGCTCGCCATGTTTGGCATTTGGGCTTGTGTCAAGGATACTGCCATCACTTAATACCACACGCACAGAGCGAACTGTTTGATAGCTGTTTTGCTTGATTCCGCAGCACATTCCGCTTGAGTTGTTTGAGAAAATCCCGCCAATCATTGCATTATTAATCGTAGCTGGGTCTGGACCTATTTTTTTGCCATAGGGCTTGAGGATTGCATTTGCATCTGCGCCAATCACACCACAATCACACCAAATTGAGGTCGGTTTTTTACTCGGATTGTGGGGCATAGAATCTAGCACATTAGATTCTGCGCTATTTTTTGGAAATACAAGCGAAATATTCTTCCAAAACTGTGCGCACACTACAAGTACACTATCGCTACAAGCTTGCCCACTTAGGCTCGTGCCTCCTGCGCGAAAAGTGAGCGCTACGCTATGTTGTTTTGCCGCGTATAGCAAGGCTTGTATTTCTTGTTCATCTTTTGCCCAAACAACAATCTTTGGGACATAGCGATAGCACGATGCATCAAGCCCATAAGCAAAGCGACGCAAATAATCAACAAAGATGCGTTCTTTGCCAAAAATAGGAAGAATTTGGCGGTAGAAGCGGTCATATTTTGTATGTTTCATTGGCTCTCCTTGTCGGCTTTTATAGGATTGTAGCATATCTCAATGTGTTTGTGGTGTTTGATAGGCTTTGGTATAATGCGTTTTTGTTCAAAGAAGATTGGGGTCGTATGAGGATAGGAATTGTTCGTCTTTCGGCGTTTGGTGATGTAGTTATTGCAGCAAGTATGCTTGGATTTTTTCGCAACGAACTTGAGCAATTATGTGGCGAAACTATTTGTCTTGAATGGTTTGTTGATGAGCGTTTTTGCGGGTTACTTGAGGATTCTAGCTGTATTGATGTGCTGCATAAGCTCCCTATGCAATCAATAAAAAACCTGCGCAATATCAAGGCATTATGGGCACGTTTGCGAGCGCTTGGCGAGTATGATGTGGTGCTTGATATGCAAGGACTTATCAAATCAAGCCTTGTTGGCAAAGCTCTGCGATCAAAGTATTTTGTGGGTTTCAGCTTTAGGGGTGCGCGTGAGGGAGTGGCAAGCTTGTGCTATACAAAATGTCTTGATATGGCATATGATGAAAATATCTTGGTACGCAATTTCGCACTCTGCACCCTTGGCGCATACTATGCGCAATGCGCCAAACAAGCCAAACATAGCAAGCAGGCTAACGATTCTAAACCCTATGCACTAGCTAGTATGCACGGTAAAAACATTGTCCTAAAAGCAAAAGAATTAGCAGAATCTAGCATTTTTAAAACAGCGCTTGCCTTGCGCACTAAAAGTTTTGGCTTTGATGAAAAGCAAGCGCTTGCCCAAGATTTGATAGAATTAGCAGAATCTGGCCCTGCACATAGCCTCCATAAGATTCTTTTTGTTCTTGAGGCTTCTATTCGTGAAAAAACCTATCCTGTTGCTCAGTTTTGCACACTTGCACACGCTATGGAGCAATACCTTAGCGCACACTCTCAAAAACTTGCAATCTATCTTATCTACCACAACAACAAGCAGCAAGCCGATACATTGCACGCTAAACTACTTGCACAGAATCTTTGCGCTTATATCCTGCCAAAGCTTGATTTTAATGCCCTAAAATTTGTGCTTAGTCGTATGGATTGTGTTATCGGAGGAGATACTGGCGTTACGCATTTGGCTTGGGCTCTAGGATATTCGCAAGTTATTACCCTCTATGGAAATGCCCTAAGCACGCAGGGGAAAAATATGCGCGAAACAAAGCTTGCACGCGTTCTGCTTGGTAACCCTTATGTGCTAAGCGAGAGTGGGAAGTTTGAAATCGCTTCCATTGAACCAAACAAGATTCTTGAGGTTTGGAAGCGCGATGTTTTAGGCGATAAGATAAGCGATGTGTGATATGGTGCAATCTCCGACACTTCTTACAATCATTGGCGCACGTCCGCAGTTTGTGAAGTCTAAAATCTTAAGCCTAGCATATAAACGCGCTGGCATCAAAGAAATTATCTACCATACTATGCAGCACTATGATGATGCAATGAGTGGCGCGATTTTGCGCGAGCTTGCCATATATCCAATCAACAAACCAAACCACCAAAGAGAATCTAGCGCGCAACCAAACAGGCTTATGCGCTTTATGAAAATGACACAAGAGATTAAGGCAGCTATTGCTATGTATCAACCTGATTTTGTGGTCGTCTTTGGCGATACAGATTCTACGCTAAGCGGCGCGTATGCAGCACATTTGTGCGGTGTGCGGCTTGTACATATTGAAGCGGGGTTGCGTAGCTTTAATACAGCAATGCCAGAAGAGTACAACAGAATCCTAACCGATCGATTTTCGAGTTTGCTTTGTGCGCCAACAGAGATTGCATACAAACAACTTTTAGCAGAATCTAGTGCGCAAGAGAGTGTATTTATGCCTTGCGCTCGGTTTTTATTCAGTGGTGATGTTATGCTTGATGCAAGCCTATATTTTGCCTCTTTAGCAAAAAAGCCTACACTACAGATTTTGGCTACAAATGGCTTTTTCCCTATACAAGGGGATTTTGATACATCAAAAGATTTTATAATAGCCACTTTGCATCGCAATACAAACACTGATGATAGGGCAAGATTACAAGAGATTATGGGGGCTTTAGGCGAGATAAGTATGCGTATGCCAATACTTTTTCCTCTGCACCCACGCACCAAAAATGCACTCTTGCAACTTGCGCCACAACAAACACAAACATTACTAAAAAACATTGTTTTTTGTGCGCCGCTTTCATATCTTGAGATGAGTTTTTGTTTGCAACGTGCAAGGGTTGTATTAAGCGATAGCGGTGGCATACAGAAAGAAACATGTTTTTTGGGCAAACCCCATATAACCTTGCGCCAAGAAAGCGAATACGCCGAGCTAGATTCTTATCTAGCTATAAACAGGGAAGAGATCTTGGCAGCTTTTATGAATGCTCTCACCTTACAAGAACAAAATCTAAAAAAAATCCACACACTCTTTGGCGATGGCTTAGCCTGTGAGCGTATTGTTCAAGCTATAATATCCCTCCATAAGGAATGCGCGTGAGGGATTTTGGTTGTACACTCTATGGTAAAGAGCGCAGAATACGCTTTGGCATTATTGGTGTTGGAGGATATATTGCAGCGCGTCATCTTAAAGCAATGTATGAGGTTGGGGGCGAACTTGTTTGTGCGCTTGATGTAAATGATTCTGTCGGCGTACTTGAGATGT
Organism: uncultured Helicobacter sp.; assembly: GCA_944323645.1. GTDB lineage: Bacteria > Campylobacterota > Campylobacteria > Campylobacterales > Helicobacteraceae > Helicobacter_B. The sequence goes on from CALUTE010000035.1 coordinate 6,497, forward strand.
ATTTCCCAGAGGCAGAGTTTTTCACAAGAGAAAGTGCATTTGTTGCTTTTGCAAGTAATCTTTTAGCGCGCGCAGAGGGGCTTGATTTTATCAGTGTTTGTACGCCAAATTTCTTACACAAGCGCCACATTATGCTTGCCTTAAAGTTAGCCTCTAATGTGATTTGCGAAAAGCCCATTGTACTTGATATGAGAGCGTTTGCTTCGCTTTATAAGTTAGAATATGGCATACCCTACCGCACAGAATCTAAAGCATTCCAAAATCTTATGTCGGATTCTGACAAGATAGAGCCTAAAAAGCCTCGTATTTTTGGTATTTTGCAGCTTCGATTGCACCAAGAAATTATTAATCTAAAGCGCCGTATCCAAGATGATCTTATAGACAATCCAGCCAAATATTATAAGCTGAAGTTGCACTACATCACTGCGCGTGGAAAATGGTATTTCGCTTCGTGGAAGGGCGATGAGAGAAAGAGTGGTGGAATTATTTGCAATATCGGGGTGCATTTGTTTGATATGCTTATTTTTGTTTTTGGTAGGGCACAATCAAATGTGCTTTTAGAATCTAGAGCACATCGTGCAAGTGGGGTGTTATATTTTGCCAATGCAGAGATTGTATGGCTACTATCAGTAGATAGCAAAGATCTACCAACAGGATCTCACAAAGCACTTAGAACTTTAGAATCTAGTGATGGCAGTGGTGAGATATATTTTGATTTTTCACAAGGCTTTGAGGATTTGCATACAAAAAGTTATGAGGAGATTATACAAAACAGGGGTTTTGGGCTTGATGAGGTGTATGAATGTATAAAGCTTATGACATATATTAGGGGGCAAGAATCTAAAAGATCTTGTTAATAACGCTTTTTGTGCTTTTAAGAACAATGCATAAATAATGCCGCCTAGATAGCATTTCATCATATACTCAGAGATTTAAACACAACACTTTATATTCCAAGTTTTCAAAACGTGAAAATTTCTGATTCAGATCTTTTTGGATTTAGATTTTATAGTGCAAGAATTGCTGTCTCAAAAACTCCTCAAGATTAAACCTCTTACGCGTGTTTTCAGTAAAAATATGCACAATAATTTCCCCAAGAT
>CALUTE010000036.1 GCA_944323645.1 uncultured Helicobacter sp.
ATTCTGGATTTTTACAATATAAATCATTATTTCGTGCAATGATAGAATTTAGATTCTGTGATATGGATTTGGGGGTGGGACAAAGCTTTCTCTTGAGCTCTTAGTTCTTTCTCTTTGTATCATTGCAAAATCAATTTTCATAGTACCACATCTTTCTTGCTGCTTATGCTGCTTGTTGGTACAACCCACACACGCTCATTGGCGATCTTGCTGTTTTGGATTCTATACCATTAAGATTTTAAGCCTTCAAGACTCTAACGAATAGACTCTTACCTAAGCACCTAAGATAGCAGAATCTTAAAAGATTACAGGAAATATCCAACAACAACCACGATCTACTACGCACTCACCCACAAACAAAATGTCGCTGCCCTATGCAAACAAACCTATGCGGTAAGTGCCTCATACGCACTCTCACACTCCCAAAGCTTTTTAAGCGTAAGATCGGGTGCTTGGTCTTTTTTGCGTGCTTGCGCACAGATTTTTTGAATTTGCGCAAGATAGCATTCCTGGTAAGCTTTGGGATTATCTTCTGTAGCTTGCATAAATTGCGCAGACTCTGTTTGCAATGCTTTGGTATATGTAGCGATAGATTCCTGGTTTAGTGTATAGTCTTTTAGGCTCTCAAAGTTCTCATACAAGGTATTAAAATCTTGGTTATCAATCTCGAGAAACGCGGCAATGTCAAGAATCACATCTTGTTCTCTGTCGTTTAGCTCCCTATCACTCCAAGCAAGCAAAAGCAAAAAACCAACAAACCCTAAACGTTTTTTGTATTCGCCATAGGTATTGTCCAAAAATACCCTGGCAAGCTTTGCAATGGAATCTGAAGTGCTAGAATCTAGCGTCTCTGTTGCTAGTGGATTTGTATTTTCTTCATATAAGATTGTGTGTTGTAACACCTTTGAAGGCACATAACTTGCAAACAATGAGCGCACATCTGCTTCTTGCTTGGGCATATCAGCACAAAGCGCCTTGATGAAATCCTCTATAATCCCTTGTTGTAACAAACTCATAGTCGATCGATCCTGTTCATTTTTGCCTATACCAGCCTCAAGAACCCTGCCAAGCATTCCTATGCTTGAACCAACATAAGAATTTTTAAGCCTATCAAGCGGATCTAATGCATAAGGTGAGCTCTCTTGTGGGGCATAGGTAGGGTATTGTGGCGATGGCGGCACAGGTGCAGAGAGCGGATTTTTGAAATACTCTTGCAATGTGATATAAAGATAATACACTATTGCACAAGCCAATATGATCAAAATAAAACTTAGCATTGCTTTTCCTTTATTGGTTATTTTTCATACGCGCTTGAAACTCTCGCTTTTCTTGTTCTTCGCGGTCTTGTTTTTCTTTACGCAAGCGTGCGCGCTCCTCTTTTTGCTTACGTGCTATGGCAAGCTTTTGTTCCTTTTTTTCACGAATTTTTTGGATATATTCCTCGCGTTTCTCTGGGGATTGAAACTTGACTGGATTCATCAAAAGTACTGCAAGCACAAACAAAAAAAGTGCTATCGCTACACCGCCAGATTCACTATCGATCTGATGCCAAGTACCGGCAATCAATGAAGCAAACAGAATCTTAAGAAAAACCTTCATCACATAAGCCTTACAATCTCCTACAAGGGGAGCTTATGGTGGCGCAAACCAAGTGCTGTTTTGTCTGTTTCACCAAGCGCAAGTAAAGCAACTTGTGGCAAAAAGAGTGCGGGTGTTTTGTCGGTATTGCGCCCAAGCATTTCTGATGTTTTGTGTGCAAAAGTATCAAATGCCCTAAAAAGTCCAAGGCTTGAAACCACCAAAATATCAGCCCCCCTATCAATCCCACAAAACCGCATTTTAGCAGATTCTTTTAAATAATATTCGCTATTAAATACTTCAAGATGAGAAAAGTCCTCTCGACTCTGCATAACATCACACCACATAATACAAGCCCCATTTTGCCGCATAAGTGGTGCAAGTATATTCTGCAAAATAGCTAAAGATTCTTGGCATAGATCTGATGTGGCAAGCGGCACACCAAAAGGATTACTCAAATGCGCGCCATAGCCAAACAAAGTTGCTGGATAAAAGGCGAGAGTTTTTTGCGCCAAGAGATCGCTTGTGTATTTCTTTGTGCGCGCAATAATCTCACCTATATACAAAGGCTTTGATTGTAGTGCAAAATCTAGTATAGCAGAATCTATATCAATCTTGCTAGCGCATTTGGCTTCTTTAAGCGCCCATATCGTATAAAGATAACTCTCAAAATCTCCAAAGACTAGATTCCCACCATTCTTGTGAGCAAGTGCAAGATTGTATAACGCCCTTTGTATCATAGATTCTGGGTGTAAAATACGTCCAAAATATCCACCAAGCTCAATAAAATGCTCCTTGGAATCTAGATTTTTTGTGGGAATATGCAGTGCCTTAAGCAAAGTTTTAGTGCTTTGGAGGAGTGGTTTAGATTCTGGAAGGTTGTAGGCGTCAAAGACAAAATAAGCGGTATCTTGAGAACTCGCTCGCATAAACTCAAGCTCCGGAATGGTTACTTGTGTGGTAAGCTTTGGCACTAGCGAAAGCCAAGTGTGTTCCTTACAGCGACCAAAACTCACTACCTTTTGTATAAGCGTATTCATCTCTTGTGTAATATGTGCTCCCAAATGACTTGGGGCATAAATAAGCATATCAAGCGGCGCATAACTCATTACGCCATTTTGCGGATGTGCAATCACGTTTAAAAGCATATCAAAATGGCTACTATACTGCCCTAAAAGCCATTTAACATAGAGAAAAAAGCCCACTCCTAAATATTCTTGGTTACTAGAAGAGGCTATAGTGTTTGCCCACAAAAATTTATAAAGCTCATACCGATGGCTTGATGTAATAAAAGCATATTGCTCAAAAAACCACTCATAACGTGCAAACATTGCTTCTTTATCGAGGGTCAAATCCTTGCTAACATACTTTTGATCAAGGGGTTCTAGCGTCAAATCCACCCCAAAATCTCGTACAAGATCAGCTATGCGCACGTCTTCAAAAACGCATAATCCCTGAATACGGAATCCAAACGATCTATCATACTGTAAGCCCTCAATAGAATCAAGCAGTTCAAACAACGTCGTATGATTATCGTAGGGCATCTCATATTTCTGGAAATAGTATTCATATTCTGCCTGTGCATTAAAGCGAAAAATTTGTAGCTGAAGTGTGTGCATTATAGACCTCAATAAATAAAAGTAAAAGATTGTATCACAAATACCTTAGCTAGGTTTTATGTGGTGCACCTAAATGCTCAAAAACTTTACGATTATGTGCGTTTGCAAGAATTGTACGCAAAGATTCTTCCTCATCTTCGTTAAACTCATATGCCATATCACCATCTGATTCCTTTTGTGCTTTGGTATCAAAAATCAATTCAGAATCTACTCGAGAAAAAAGCGTTCTATCTTTTTCGAGCACATCTTTAATAACAATTTGATAGATCCCACGCACCTTAACATTGACAAGTACGCCCTCACCACCGGGCGCAATCCCAACCAAAAATCGCACTGAGCGCCGATGAAGAGAATCCTCTTGGATCTGAAAACTATCGAGCGTACTACCTGAAATCATAAATTGACTTACATTACCAAAATACTTGGTACTTTCTGGTAAAAGAGGTGGTTCAAAAAAAGCCTTGCGCATATCACAAACAATACAAAAATGCCGATTGCTCTGCTTAAGAAAACTTAGCATTTGTGCGCAATAATGGTCATAGAGCAACTCAAAGGCTTGTGATGGCGTATAATTTTGCATATTATCCCTTTTTAAAGTTATTTTTTACCAAGCAATGTCTGAAATTCATTTAACATTGTACGTACTTCTTGCATACCAATTTGCCAAAACTGCTCATTTTCTATATCAAAACCAAAGCTTGCAACAAGCTCACTTGGAGCCTTGCTCCCTCCGGCAGCAAGAAATTCGCTATAACGAGCTTCAAAATCCTTACACTTCCCACTTTTATAGAGCCCAAAAAGGGCTAGTGTTAGCAGTTGTCCATAGCTATATGCATAGCAATAAAAAGGCGAATGAATAAAATGCGGAATATAACTCCACCAACGTGCATAATTCTTAGTAAGTTCTACACTTTTACCAAACATTTTAGCATTTTCCTTATACCATATTCTATCGAAATCCTGCAATGCAAGCTCGCCATCTTTGGCGTGAATAGAACGTTCGAAATTCGTCATTACCACCTGACGAAATAGGGTTGAAAAAATATCTTCAAGCTTACCTGCATACATTGAAAGCAATGCCTTATTGTCAAGATGTGATTTAAGATAATCAAATAGAAGCATTTCACCAAAAACAGAGGCTGTTTCTGCTGTGGTAAGAGGCGTATCATGATTGAGTGATCCAACCTTTTTACTCAACTCTTGATGAATCATATGACCAAACTCGTGGGCTATTGTAAAAGCATCACGCCGATTTCCTGTCCAATTAAGAAGTACATAAGGGTGCGCGCCTGGCACACTGCCATGACTAAAAGCACCACCACGTTTATTGGGTGCAGGGTGGGAGCTCACCCAACCTTGCTGTATAGCTTTACGTACAATTGCACCAAATGGCTTGGAAAATGCCTCGTACGTTTGGCATACAAGCTCTAGAGCATAGTTATAGTGCATTTTGACATTATCTGTTTGCAAAGGCGCATAGCGATCGTAGTCTTTGAGCTTGTGCCCTAAAAGCTTGCTTTTTAGTGTATAGTAGCTATGGACAATATCAAAGTTTGTATTAGTAGTAGCAATCATTGCATCTACGCTCTTTTGGCTAATTTGGTTTGAAATATGGCGGAATTCCTCCTTAGAAGAGTAATGACGCAACCGCGTTTTTATGCTTAAATCCTTGCGTACCATATTAAAAATATACACTAAAAGTGGGCTGGATTTTTTTAAAGTTTTGCTAAAATCTTTTTGTGCTTTCTTGCGCACACAACGTTTTGGAGAGTGCAAAAGTGCCAAAACCTCTTCTTCACTCTGCTTGTTTTTACCAATTTTTAATGCACTAAGATGCTCATCAAACAATCTACTAAAAGCCGATACACCAACAGGAGAAGTAGCGATTAAAGCCTGTTCAGCACTTAAAGAAAGTTGATGTGGCTTTTCTTGTAAAAGTTTTTTGAGATAGAAGCTATAATGCTTTGCACCTTTAATAAAGGCTTTTTGGATTTTAGATTCTAGTGCGCAAAATTCGAGCTCAAAAAATACAAGATTTTCATACACTTCGTTGCTTGCAATCTCATATTGCGCATAAAGTTCACTTCTTTTGGTGTTTTGGGCAAAAATCAAAAATGTATAAGTCAGCACTCGCTCAATACGTTCAATAAGCATTTCGTACTGCTTGAGTGCACCCTCAAAAGCTTGTGCATTAAGTGTGTGAAGCTTGCCTTGATAACGTTTTTGAAAGGCTTGCGCACCCTTTAGGCTTTTTGCACTATATGTTGCAAGCTCCTTTTCATCAGCAAAAAGTGCGCGTAAATCCCAAGTATGTGGGCTCTCTTTAGAGGTTGCTCCCATAGTAAATGCACTTGGTAGGGAGGCTTTATTAGAAGACTTTGGATTTGCTTTAGTACTTGGGTTGGCAGACTTGATGTTTGCAGTAGATTTTACGCGTCTTATTGGCTTGGTAAGTTTTTGTGCTGACATAGTTAGACCTTTTTTTGAATTCACACTATTGTAGCATAACTTGGAGATTTTCTTTAAATGCTTGCAAGCTATATTTTCTATTGCTTTAGGATAGTAGCTTTTAGACGCTTATGTACTTTTTATATCTTGGATATTTCCGTAAATCCTAAATCTAGACTAAAATAGGATTGTGGTTTTACACGTAGCTTGAAAATCTACAGCAAAGCTTTGATAAGATTTTAGCACCCTAAGAATCTAACATAACAACTACCTGTTGCTTTTTGCGATAAAACACACACTCTGTATAGCCTACTTCCATAGCAGCTTCGAGGCACTGCTCATAGCCAACGCCCACTTGCTCAAGGCTGTGAGCATCACAACCAAATGTAATGGGTATTCCAAGCGCAAATGCCTTTGATAAAATCTGCTTGCTTGGATAGATCTCTTGGATTTGTTTGCGTAAGCCAGCAGCATTAATCTCTATACTCATTTGCGCCTTAAGAATAGATTCTAATGTCTGCTGCAACTGTGTTTCTAAAGCTTGAGGCATAGTGTGTCCAAATAGTTTAAGCAAGTCCAGATGCCCAACGATTTGAAATACCCTAGATTCTGCCATTTCGCGTAAAGATTCCAAATAAAGAGACCAACACTGATACATATCGCGCTTTTGGTACTCTCCGATAAACTCAGGGTTATCAAATCCCCAAGTATCTAGAAAATGCACAGAGCCAATGAGATAATCTACATCGGCTTGTAGCACGCTAGATGCCAACAAATCCTTGCGCCCTTTTATAAAATCTACCTCTAGCCCACATAAAATCTCTATATTAAATTCTTCCTGCATAGATTCTTTGAGTGAATGTATCATCTCAAGATATGTTGGGAGTTCTTCGCTTTTCATACGATATGCTTCATCAAATGCCATTGGTGCGTGACAGGCAAAGCCATACACATCTATGCCAAGCTCTTTGGCACGCATAGCAAACTCAAAGGGAGTACCGCTTGCGTGGTTACAAAGAGGAGTGTGGTTATGCAAATCTATTCGCATTATATATCCTTATGTAAGCTATTCTTTTTGGTACCGTTTATATTTAAAAAATTAAAAACAAAGGGCAACAATACATACTATTTTAGCAAACATAAGTGTAACCTATGACACTAAAAGATTCTAAATAAACATTAAAAAGTAAAAGGATTATCCCTTAAGAAGTTTGCCACCTTTTTAATGTCGGAAATAGCTTTGTGCAATACCCCTTATTTGCTCATTAC
>CALUTE010000037.1 GCA_944323645.1 uncultured Helicobacter sp.
AGCAACTTCATCAATTAGTGCATACATCTTCTCTAAGTCATATTTGCCCTCTTTTAAGATTTTTTCCTCATCAAGCATGATTCTTGTCCCTAGTAATGGGTATTTGTTCGTTCTTTGTGTCTCTCGTGCCAATGTAGTTGTCATTTGAATCTCCTTGATATTTCTTAGAATGTATAAATTCAGTAGTAGTATTATTATAGCGACTTTTGAATATATTATGTGATAAATGTTGGTGGTTAGTGTAGGGTTAGAAACTTTAATATCTAACCCTAAAGCTTTACTTACTCTTATGAAGTGATTTAGCAGTTTCTCTGCAATTTGATAAATCCTTAAAAGCTTGTTCTCTCGTTACCATAGGTAAATTATTGTCTTTTGCTTTTTCTTCATATTTTTTACATTGAGAATAATCAACATCTTCTCCAAACCCAAAGCTTTCTTTTAAATCTGAAACAACACCACTACACGCAACAAAAAAGAAAGATAGAAACACAAATATAATTTTCATAATTTACTCCTTACAAGTTTATACCATTTTGATAAATGCTTTGCTTACGCTTTGCATTTCTAAAAATGGTGATAAACACCAAAAAAAGAACCTAATGCTAGAGACTTGCTTTTTTCATATTAGCTTTTCTTTTTTTGGCGTAAGGTCGCTTTTAGAAATGCGTAGCATTTATCAAAGCAGAATCCTTTGTGCAAGTGGATACTGCACAAAGAATAATGTGAGTAATTTTGTCTTTTAGCAAAATTACTTGACATATTAAAAATTTTAAAATAAAATAACTCTGTTATTTTATTTTAAATTATATAATTAATGTAATTTTAAGTTTTTATATGTTTTTTTCTTAAAAAAAATATTATGTGGAACTTTTAAGGGAACTTCAAATAATTAAAAATGATTAAATATCGTTGTGTAAGTGATTTTAAGCATTATATATGACCCCCCACGACTCCACCACATTACAATCTTACACTTACCAATCTCGCAACAATCCGTGGCATTTTGTGCAGTTAAGATTCATTCCTTGGTATGCTTCGTAGGCGCGAATTTTATCATTACTTTTTAAAAACTTTTCAAGCATAACCCTTTGCTCGATTATATTGCTTATAAATGAAGAAATAATAGGCGAATAGTTTGTGTTTTTGCTGTCCAAAAAGACTTCTATATTGAATTTCTGCAGGGTGTAAAAATCTTCTTTGTGTTTTTTTATACCTTCTTGAACAAGGTCAAATTTATTTAAAAAAAATCCTTTTTGTATTAGGTCTGAAGCATGCTGGAGGCGTTGCATAATCTCAATAATATTAGATTCTATGGCGTTACACCAACCAACAAAAAAGAATATCAGTAGTATTTTTTGTAGCATTATTGCCCTTTTATACAAAATTTTATATCATTTTATAATCAAGTGTGTAAAAAATAGATAAAGCGAGGAAGAATGTTAAAGGGTTGCTATAAATGCGTTGTTATTTTAGGCAGTATAAATCTTATCGTTGCAACAGTTTTATACGTATTATCAAGAGAGTGGGCGCATAGTATTAATTTTGAGGTTGCCTATTTTTCGACACTTTTGGTTATTCTAGGTTCATACTATACGCTTCAAAAGCGTATGCGCCAAGAAATTCCTCAAGCACCTGCGCAAGATATACACCATTTAGAATCTAATAAAGATTCCAATATGTTAGATTCTGGAGACAAAAAGCCAGTACCCCTATCAAAATTTCTTCTAGGTATTCGCATTTCTTTTGGATTCTATCGACTTTTGTCTTATATTGTACTTGGCATTGGTGTTATTGTACTTATGGATTATAAGATATTTAATGTGGTGTATTATGTGGTTGGTGTATTGATATGCTTGTTGAGTGTGGTGCTATTTCGTTTAAAACATCCAGAGTTTGATTCTAGATCTACTACGATTTGATTGCTTTGATTCCACTCTTGGCTACCTCTTCAAATGTTTTAAGAGTTGTTTGAATGCAGTATGCTACTTCTTTATCGCTCATTGCTTGATGGCATGGAAGTGATATTTCAGCTTCATACCAATGGATAGCATTACTACCGCTGTCTTTTTCACAAGGAGCAAATATTTTGTAGTTAAAGATAGGCTTGTAATGAACTTGTACACCAAGATCTCTTGCAAGTAAGAGATGAAATATTTTCTCTTTGTGGGGAACAAATTCTTGGTTTAGTAAAATAGGATAGAGATGATTGGTGCTTTTATGTGAAGGAGGAATCATTGGGTGTATAGGCGTAAAATATGGATTATTAGCAAAAAATTTGTCATAGATTCTAGCAATATTTTCTCTTCTGTGTAAGAACATATCAATTTTATTTAGTTGTGACATTCCAAGCGCAGCCTGTATTTCATTAAGTCGGAAATTAAATCCTATCTCTGTCACCTCGCTTTCCCAAAGCCCTTGTTTTACAAGACCGTGTGATCGTATTAGTTTAGCTTTTTCATAGATTTCTTTGTTGTTTGTGCTGATCGCGCCGCCTTCAGCAGTAGTTATAGGCTTTATAGCGTGAAAGCTAAATATGCTAGCATCAGCAAAAGAGCCTATTTTTTGTCCATTGACATTACCACCAAATGCGTGTGAGCTATCGGAGATAAATTTCAATCCATATTGTTTAACGAGTGCACTAATGGCTGTGATATCGACACTGTTACCACCAAAATCCACACTAACAATGCCCTGTATGCTTGTGGAGGTATTTCTGTTAGCTTTTTCTAGCATTGCTTGAATGGATTCTGGATTGATATTGCCATCATAGCCAATATCCACAAACACAGGCTCGCACCCACAGGCAAGTAACATATTTGCTGTGGCTACAAAGCTTATGGGTGTTGTGATGACCCTGGAACCTTTTTCAAAACAAGCATTATATGCTGCATACAGTGCAGAAGTAGCAGAATTAAAAGTAAGTACGTACTTTACTCCAAGGTATTCGGCAAGCATATATTCAAATATCTCATTCTTGTCTCCCTGTGTAAGCATTGGAGCTTTAAGTGCCTCAATGACATTTTGCAAGTCGTATTCATCAATGAATTGTGTGCTATAAGGGATAGTTTTCATTAGCTTAAAAGATGCATAACACGATCTAGTGTAAGTCGCTTACTACCTTGTGCAGCTTTGAACTCTTCACTTTTAAGTTTATTTGTATCAAGACGCTCAAACTGCACTCCAGTTTTTTGGACGCCATCAAATTGTGTCTCTAGCCTGTTTTTTAATAACTTTTTAGCTTCTTTTGCATAGGTTTTTTGCTCTGCAAGGTCTTTGGCGTATTGTTTGAGAGTATTTGCTTGCTCGATATCAAGCTTGTCTGGAGCAATTTTTTTTCCATTAATTTTTATTTGTGGTGTTAGCTCCTCACCATAATTCTTATTAAAAACATTTTCATCTTGAAATGTTGAATTCTCAAAGGTCTTTTGCATATCCTCTTTGATAACAAGAGCCATATCCTTCAGACTTTCTGTTTGAATATTATCTTGTGTAGTTTGTAGTTTGAGTGCAATTTTCTCAAGATTTTTGTTTTGCGCTTGGAGTGCTCGGATAGATCGTATCATCACATCAAGCGAGCCAATCGTATTATTGGCAGACTTTATTGATGTACCAAGGTTTTTTATAGTGCTTGAAGTATCTGGTTTCTGAAGAGTTTTAGATTCTGTAGATTTTTTTGTTTCTTTTGTGGTTGCTTTATCTGCATTGTGCGTGCGCGTATCGCTTATACGCCGAAAAGACTTGGATTTTTCATCATTTACAGATATTGTGCCGGCATTGGCTATTTTCATTCTATATCTCCAAATTTAACTTATATCAAATCTTATAAGACGCAGTTGTATGCTGGCTGATTTATTCCAATTCCATATCTTGTTCAAGATACTTTGTATGAATGGTTGATTTAAGAAAATCAGCATTATTCATCATTTTGAGATGAAAAGGAATGGTTGTTTTGATTCCCTCAATTTTAAACTCTTTTAAAGCACGCTTCATTCGAGCAATTGCTTGGGTTCTATCCTTGCCCCATACGATCAGTTTTCCTATCATCGAGTCATAAAACATTGGCACCACATAGCCAGCATATGCATGGCTATCAAGCCTTACATTTGCCCCCCCTGGTGCTATCCATTGCGTTATTTTGCCAGCACTCGGATAGAATTTTATAGGATCTTCGGCTGTGATTCTGCACTCTATACTATGTCCAGAGAAGTTTATTTCTTCTTGTTTTGGGAGTTTCTCTCCCTCTGCTATACGTATCATCCATTCAACGAGGTCAAGACCACTTACCATTTCGCTTACTGTATGTTCTACTTGTAGGCGTGTATTCATCTCCATAAAATAAAAATCTTTATTGTTGGAATCTAGTAGAAACTCAAATGTCCCAGCACCTACATATCCAATATGTTTTGCTGCTTTTACTGCTGTTTCCAATAAGTGCTTACGTACATCTGGTTCAAGTACCACCGCTGGTGTCTCTTCAATGAGCTTTTGTTGGCGACGTTGGGCGGAACAATCACGCTCACCAATATGCAACACATTACCATGCTTGTCTGCCAAAATTTGCACTTCAATATGTTTAGGTTTATTAATAAACTTTTCCATATAAATGGTTCCATCTCCAAATGCGCTAAGCGCTTCAGATTCTGCGGCGAGGTAGAGATTTTTCAGGAGGGACTCATTTTCGACGATCCGCATTCCGCGCCCACCGCCACCTGCTGCTGCTTTCAAGATCACGGGATAGCCGATTTGCTTGGCTACTTCTTGGGCATGATTTGCATCTTTTAGTGCGCCATCACTTCCTTGAATTACTGGTACTCCAGCGTCTTTCATTACATCTTTTGCCTTTGATTTATCACTCATCATTACCATAACATCACTGCTTGGTCCTATGAATTCAACATCGTGGTGCGCGCAAATCTCCACAAAATGCTGGTTTTCGCTCAAGAAACCATAACCGGGAAATATTGCATCTGCATCTACAAGAGCAGCAGTACTCATAATTGCTGGGATATTCAGATAGCTCTCTGAACTTTTAGCACCACCAACGCAAATCTTAGCATCTGCTACGTCAAGATAATGCGTGTCTTTATCTGCCACAGAATAAATGGCTATGGCTTGCTTGCCCATTTCTTGGATTGTACGTATCGCTCTAAGAGCTATTTCACCACGATTTGCGATCAGAATCCGCTCTAATTTTTTAGTTTTAACTTTTTTCATTGCTAGACTTTTTCTACTTTGATAAGATTACTTCCATACTCTACAGGCTGTCCATCACCTGTCTCGATTGCCAAAATTTTACAATCAAACTCTGCTTCAATTTCATTCATAATTTTCATCGCTTCGATAATTCCTATTGTCTGTCCTTTTTTTATCACATCTCCCACTTTGACATAAGGTGCCGCATCTGGGCTAGGGCGATGATAAAATGTTCCAACCATTGGGGAGACAATAAAATCTCCTTTTCTATTATCTTTGCTAGATTCTGGAGCTTGGTGTGTTTGGATCTGTGGTGTTTCTATTTTTTCTTGTAGTTCGGCGGACTTGATTTGTGGTGTGGGGCGTGTGGGCATAGCTGATACAGCACTAACTGATGTCGTATTTTTGTCAAGCTTTAATTCAAAATTATCTTGTTTTAGACTTAGCTTGGCAATTTGTGAGCTGCTATTGAATATTTCGATCAGCTTCTTGATTTCCACTAAATTCATCAAAAATCCTTTAAAAACGAATTGAACTTCTGTATAATAGCATAATTTTTGGCGCAAAATAGCTAAAATTTAGATTTTCCACTAAAGACAAGGCGCGGCTATGGGACTTAAATCAGACAAATGGATACGACAAATGAGTTTGGAATACAAAATGATTGATCCATTTTGTGAAAAACAGATAAATAAAAATGTCATTTCTTATGGTCTTTCAAGTTATGGGTATGATATACGTGTGAGCAATAAATTTATGATTTTTAGTAATGTAGATTCTATGATTGTTGATCCAAAAGATTTTGATGAGAATAACGTCGTTATCAAGACCGCAAGAGATGGCTTTTGTATTATCCCACCAAACTCTTTTGCACTTGCTCATACAATTGAGTATTTTAAGATGCCTCGTGATGTTCTAGCCGTATGTCTTGGCAAGAGTACCTATGCACGTTGTGGTATTATTGTGAATGTTACGCCCTTTGAGCCAGAGTTTGAGGGACATATTACTATAGAGATTTCTAACACTACACCCCTGCCTGCCAAAATCTATGCAAATGAGGGTATAGCACAAGTTTTGTTTCTACAAGGTGATGAGCCGTGCGAAGTAAGCTACAAGGATAAGAATGGCAAATATCAAGGGCAAACAGATATCACTTTACCAAGAATTTTAAAATAGTAAATTCTGCTTTTTGCTCATTACTTTTGCCAACAGTGATAGGGTTTATTTCCTGAATACTTTGAATTGTGAAGCTAATAATAATGGCTAGAATCTAAACAGTACAAGTTATTGTTGCAAGGGAGTGCGATAATAAAGTAGTGTCAAATTGCGCAATCTAACGAAGTTTTCTTAGGATTGCCCCAAATTTAGATGTCACTTTACTATTTTGCGATTGCAAAGTAAGATAAACCAAAAACAACAAGCATTGCAAGTATATGTTAAAGCAAC
>CALUTE010000038.1 GCA_944323645.1 uncultured Helicobacter sp.
TGGTGCTTTGGTGAATGTTTGAGGCATAAAAGCCAGCATAAGTACCAAGTGTTATGGTGTCTATCTTGAGAGTTGTTCCAGATGAGTAAGAGTTGTTGCCATGTGTATTAAAAAACGAAAGTCTTGAGAGCTCGCCTGCAATAGATCCGGCGTTTTGCAGCTCGATAGACCCAAACTCATACTTACCATCTGCCTTTGTCCAAATCTGTGTTCCCACGCCTAAAAAACCGCCATTTGCTTGGCGTGCTTGGATAAAGAGTGAATTAACCTTGAAGTCTTTATTTGCTTTTATATACGAAGCTACGATATTGTGCATTTTATCAATTCGTGCTTCACCACTAATCCCGCTAAAATCAAATGTCGTCCCCTCCCAAGTGTGCTGCCAACCCGGAGCGACAGAAAATGTTCCTGTGTGGTAGAGATTTTTGCCGATAAATGTTACAGAATCTTGTGAGCCAATAGTAGCTAGCCCAGATGTGAGGCTAATATCAACATCATTTAGGTTGATATCCCCCTCTGCTCTGAAGGTTGTGTTTAGCTCGCCAGCGGCATCGGTTTGGTTGTTGAGCCCGCGGTTGGAGAAAATGCTGCCATTATTTATTGTGATATTTTTGCCAATAAAACTTACAGAAGATGGGTTTATAGCTACACCAGTAGCAGCTTCAGCAGTAAGGTTGTTGATAACTACATTACCACCTGATTCAACCTTAAGAGTACCCACAGCGCCAAAAGCTCCAGCATTAAGTTTTAAATTGTTTGTGCCAAGCAGATTTACATCACCTCCAGCGGTAAAGATAATGTCCCCATTGTGGCTTCCATCACCGCTTACAATGTTGAGAGTTGAATCTTTATCAAAGCTTATATCATTTGTTGCAGTGAGGTATGTCCCCCAGCTGCCATAAAGTGTTCCTTGACCACCTTGCGTGATGTCAAAGTTCTTCGCATCAATACTGCCTGCGCTTGTGATTCTAAGCGCATCGCCACCAGCTGCTAGGTTGTATTGGGCGTTGTTAAAGGTTATATCTCCTGTTTTGCTTGTGAAAGTGAAATGCGCCCAAGGTAGATTCTCGTTTGTCCTGCTTGAGCTGATTGAAACATTGCTCGCATTAATCGCATTTCCTTCTGCAGTGAATCGCGAAGCGCTTGTTGTGAAAGTGTTAAACACAAAATTAACCTTTGTGCCATTGAGATTGACATTCCCTCCACTTGATTTAATCGTGAAGTTCCGCTCACCTGCGCCTACAAGATTACTCCCTCTTGTCTCTAGTGTGCCTGCACCTATGGATATGTCTTTTGCCGCTTCGATGATGGCATTACCATTATTTAGGGCGATGTTTGTTGTGCCATTTAGGCTAACTGAACCGCTGCTAGATTTTATCTCGACATTTTCCCAATGGCTCGCATCACCGCTTACAATGTTGAGAGTTGAATCTTTATCAAAGCTTATATCGTTTTTTGCAAGGACATACATTCCCCAGCCGCCATAGTATCGTCCGCTACCACCTTGTGTGATATCAAAGTTTGTGCCACTAAATCCTCCAGCACTTTCAATGCGTAAGGTATCGCCACCCATAGGAGTGCTATAGCTTGTGTTATTAAAGGCTATATCTCCTGTATCGCTTATGAAAGTGAAAAACTGATAGGGCAGATTCTCGTTTGTACGAGTAGCGGAGATAGCGACATTATTAAGGCTAATACTACTGCCATTAAAATTAAAACGATTATGGGCTGTTGTGAAGGTGTTAAATTCTGAAATAATATTTGTACCATTTAGGGAGAGTGCGCCGCTATTTGCTGTGATTGTAAAGATTTTGTCTTGATTGTTGAAGGCATTATTGCTTCCTGTAATTTTTAGGTCGCCTTGTCCTATGCTCACACTACTTCCGCTTATCGTGCTACGCCCATAGGTGTTTATATCTGTCCTTCCTTGCAGCTCGATTGCACCCCCAGCGGTGATATTTGTGCTATCAGAGTAAATATTGATATGAGTGTTGGATTCTGATTTGATATCATTTTTGGCGGTTATGGTGGCATTTCCACTAGAGGTAAGCGAAGAGTCGCCTCGAAAATGCACGCCTTTTGTGTCAGAGGTTATGCTGACATTGCCACCAAAAGTTGCCTGTGTGTTTTGAAAAATGATTGCATCTGTGGCTTTAAGTGTCATACTAAAGCCTGAAGTAGCAGCATCAAGAGTGCTATTTGTGAAAGTAATGCTAGAACCATTAAGTACTAAGTGGCTGTTTTGCATACCTGCTCTCCAAAAATTTAGCAAAAGTTTATCGGCAGTGATTTCATTTGTTGTCTTGATATTAATCGTTGCGCCACCACCTGTTTGATAAGCATTACCAGCACCCAAATGTCCTGTCAAAAACGCCGAGCTAGCGTTAAAATTTGCATTAATATAGCCTATATTTCCAAGTGTATGTCCAAAATGCACATAGCCATTTTCATTAGCAGTGGCAGTGGAATTACCAAAGATAAGCTTACCACCAAAGTTTTGCGTAAAAGTTGCTCCACCAGTGCTATAAGTTCGAATATCATTCACATACACATCGCCCCCACTGCCACATTCAGAAGCGGCGCTATCCCAGCAGTTTTGCAGATTATAGACAGCATTACTCATATTATATGGCGCGCCAAAAGCGGATTGTAGCAATACTAGTTGCCAAAGAGCGATTATGATCAAAAAATTAAATCTCTTACTCACTACCTAAATCCTTACATAAAACATAATCATTTATACCACACACTAGCAAATATTATACCTTAAGAATACAATCGTAAAGTACTTTATTTAGTTTTAAATCAGCATTTAATGTGATAAGTTTTGATTCCGCTTGGGTTGCGCATAAATTTAGCGTTGAATAGCAGAATTATTGGTAGTTTGTGCTACAATTTAGTAAAAATGCAAGAAAGGGGTTGCTATGAAAAACACGATAAAAAAGGTGGTACTTGCGTATTCTGGTGGGCTTGATACGAGTGTGATTTTAAAATGGCTTGGCGACACATATGGGTGTGAGGTTATTACTTTTACCGCAGACATCGGGCAGGGCGAAGAAGTCGCGCCCGCACGAGAAAAGGCGCTCAAACTTGGGATCAAACCTAAACATATTTTTATCAAAGATTTGCGTGAGGAGTTTATCGCAGACTTTGTGTTTCCGATGTTCCGTGCGAATACGATTTATGAGGGTGAATACCTACTTGGAACAAGCATAGCGCGCCCGCTCATCGCCAAACATCTTGTAGAAATAGCACAAGCTTGTGGGGCAGACGCCATAGCACACGGTGCGACAGGAAAGGGCAACGACCAAGTACGTTTTGAGCTTGGTGCGTACGCGCTAAACCCCCATATCAAAGTCATAGCACCTTGGCGCGAATGGAATCTAAACAGCCGAGAAAAACTCCTAGCCTACGCAAAAAAAGCCAAAATCCCCATAGAAAATGCCAACAAAAAATCTCCCTATTCAATGGATGCAAACCTTTTGCATATAAGCTATGAAGGGCAGATTCTCGAAGATCCAGCCTGCGCTCCCGAAGAAGATATGTGGCGCTGGAGTGTAAGCCCCAAAAACGCGCCAAACACGCCTCAAGTTATCACCATAGAATTCAAAAACGGCGATGGAGTCGCTATTGATGGCAAAAAGCTAAGCCCAGCGAAGTTTTGGCACAAACTCAACACACTTGGTGCTAAACACGGGATTGGGCGGCTTGATCTGGTCGAGAATCGGTTTGTAGGAATGAAGTCGCGCGGCTGCTATGAGACACCGGGCGGAACGATTTACCTCAAAGCGCACCGAGCGATAGAATCTATCACGCTTGATCGTGAAGAAGCACACCTAAAAGATGAGCTAATGCCAAAGTATGCAAGCCTTATTTACAATGGATTCTGGTTTAGCCCCGAGCGTGAGGCACTCCAAGCACTTATCGATACGACACAAAGACGTGTAAGCGGGGTTGTGCGGCTTGAGCTTTATAAAGGCAATGTAACAATACTTGGGCGAGAATCTAAATATTCGCTTTTTAGCGCTGCGTATAGTACATTTGAAGAGGACAATGTCTATAATCAGCACGATGCAGAGGGCTTCATAAAGCTAAACGCCTTGCGCTTCATCATCGCTGGCAAAAGCAACAAAGCCTCCAAAGACAAGCCCAAAAATCACAACCAAAATCCAAAAACAAAAAACAAAAGAGCTGATAAAGGCAGAGTCAATGGGACATAGAGCGGATATATATATATATCAGAGTTGTATAGTATGCGCAATAGCAAGATACTATGCCGATTCTGGAAAAGATTTCTTCTAGGGGTTGTATTTAGTATAGCTCTGCCTAGCTGTGTGTTTGGCGCGACTAATATCACGAGCAATGTCGAAAATGGCGGGAATCTATCAAATAGTAACAACGATACATACTATGTGTTGAGCGGGGAAAATAATTATAACTTTTGGCAAATTCCACAAGATATTACGACAAACCACACAAATGGTACGCTTATCTTTGGGAATGACAAAAAAGAAGCAAGCAGTAGCCACACCTTTAATTTTAGAACTTGGGGGCTATATAACTATACTGCCTCTTTTACTGCAAAAGATATTTATCTCACAGGCAATATTACTTCTTCTGTTGGCACAGGTTCAAATAATTTAACTTTCGCTGCAACAGGGGAAGAAGGGATAGAGATGAATGGATTCTATCTTAATCTTGCAAATAATGGTACTTTTACAGGCAATAAAATAGCTATAGATGATTCCAGCTTTTTATTAGATGGCGGAAATACAAATTTACAAATAACAGCAGATAAAACCCTAAATATTGGCAATACAACTATAACGTTACAAGGCAACACTTTTTCCACTGCAGCCAGCCAAGTAACCCTCAAAGGAGAATCCATATCGCTAGATAATACAGCTATCCAAGCCACAAGAACAGATGCAAATACCCTCTCTCAAACGCTTAATGTAGAATCCACAAATGGAGATATTACTTTTACTGGCTCAAAGTTTGAGGCTCAAAAGGGCGGTAGTCTAGTCAATCTCAAAGCTACCAATGGAAGTATTATCTTTAATGATTCTAGCTTAACTCAAGGCGATGATGGCACATACAGCTCTTGGCAAACAACTCTTAGTGCCGATAAAGATATTGTTTTTAATAATTCAAATATTACTATTAGATCTGGTGATCTCTCCCATACTGCAGACCAAATTAAATTTAGTGCTGGAGGCAATATAAGTTTGCAAGGCACTACTAATATCACTACAAGATATGGTGGTGCAAATGTGAATTTTCAAGCGGGGCAGAATCTAGACATAAAAGAATTAAATCTCACCTATGTTATGCCTGCTGGATTTAGCAATGTCTATGGTAGCTTTGTAGGAGAAAATATCACGATTAGCTCGGGGAGCATAAGACAGGATCTAACTGCTTCTCTGGCGGTTATGAATCTCACATTTGGAGATAGCACTACAAATAGCATAAATCTAGGGGATACATATTTACATCTTATGGCAGGAACCGCCGCTTATGGTGGCTCTACTGCGACTTTTAATGGACAAACCCTAGCACACAAAGGCTCAATCGTTTTGGGGCGAGATGGTGAAAGCGTGGATGATCAGTTTTTAGATTCTGGGCTTACGGGTGCAGAGTTGCGTCTTAGTGGTATCACAGGAAAGGCGGAGATTGGTAGTGTATCATCACGAAAGGGTAGAATCTATGCAAATAGTGATTTAAGTGTAGATTCTCTCCGCATACGCGCTTCAGCAGCTGGCGTAAGTGGCGACAATAACATACGACCAGAAACAGACTTTTATGCAAAAGATTATGGCAACTATGCTTTTGGAGACATTTCTCTACAAGACTTAAACGCCACTGCCACTGCTCTTTTGTATTTTCACAATGGCTTTGGCGCAAATCTTAAAATCGATAATCTTACTTTGGGTGCAAGCTCTGGGCTTTATGCTTCAAGTGTGTCAAACTCCATAG
>CALUTE010000039.1 GCA_944323645.1 uncultured Helicobacter sp.
GCTGGACAACGATCGGTCTCATGACGTAGGCAAGCAAAAAATGCAAAAAGATGTTCAGAGATGTTGTGAATGCGAGAAGAAATATTAAACTTAATATAAAATTTAATAAACAAAACAATCACAAGTAGCGAAGCACATATAGAAAAGATGATGAGTTTTTGGAGATTATATAAGGATTCATATACGGAAGATTTAGGCGCTAGTACCAATATATCCCAGAATATACCTGTATTGATTCCAACTTCAAACACTTTTAGTTCTGCTAACATATCAATATTGGCATAATTTGTATAAGAAAACAAACCCTCTTGTTTTTTGGATATTGCATCTAGCAGTTTTTGTGCCGACTCATTGAAATTTATATTTCTAAAAGTATTACCAAGTAGTTCTTTATTTGGGTGCACCGCCACGGACTCATCAGAGGAGAGGACAACCCTATAATCTCCTTTGAATGCAGTCAGATCAAGCAGTTCCTCTGAAACAGATTCTAAATCAATAAAAATTCCAACTACACCTTGAATCTCGCCATTGGTACTTGTAAGGGGTATAGTGATAGAAAAGCCAAAAAGTTTTTTGCCTCCGATGAGAATCTCTCTTGGATTGCCAATGCTTAACTTACCTGTTTTTAGTGTTTCTTGAAAACTTGCAAGATCCAAAAACGTCATATCTGCTTGCACAAGCTTAACACCACCTATCATATCTGGATCTGTATCGTGCGCAAGTATCATAAATTCGCCGTTTTTAAGTTTATTTCGGGGGTTAGCTATCCTCTCTCCAGTATAAGCATTGTTACGCACATAAACATAGCCATATATTCCAGAAATATTGCCATCAAGCATACTCACTACTCGTTCTTCAAGGCGTTCCTGCTGCGAAGCGCCGCCTCCACTGTTTATGATTGCCTCTATCCTTGGAGCATTAGCAAGAAGGGAAATGTGTACGCCATTTATATTGCTATCAATCACATGTTTTGAGTCATTAGCAACTGCACTAAGTAGCTTCTCTGCTATTATTGTTTGTTCTTCATCAACATTTGTTGTTACAATATAAGTGAGCCCAAGCATACACAATAACACTATTGCACCAATACTTAAAACAATTTTTGTTCCGATTCTCAGAGACATTCGAAGATCCTTTGCATTATTTTCAAATTTTGTCCAGGGATGCTAAAGGAGAGAAAAAACTCCTAAGTAAAAAAGTAGAGATTATACAAAAAAAAAAAAAAAAAACAACATTAAAAACTACGATTAAACAAGAATTATTATATTAAATGCGTATTTTTTGATTAGCTTTTCTTGTAAAAATACAGAAAGTGAGAAAAACTTAGGTTTTTGTGGAGGTCATAAAGTACAATGAACAAATAACAACACAGGTGAAAAAGCCTAGATGTATGCAATCCTTTTTCTAAAACTGTGCAAATCCAATCTTTATCCTTAAGTATTGCAAAGTTGGTTAGTTATTTTAGATTCCATTTTTGCAAGATTGCATCATACTCTCCGCTTTCTTTTAGTGTTTCTATAGCTTGGTTGATTTGCATAAGTGTTTGTGTGTGCTTGTTTTTATCAAACGCGATTGAGAGCCCCTCGCTACCATCATTTTCTTGGTAGAATCCAACCAGTTCTGGATTCTCGGCAAGATAGCCTTGTGCAGTAGCTAAATCTGCTAGCACAGCATCAACTTTGTTTGCTTTGAGATTCATAATCGCGCCAAAAATAGTATCGCTAGGAATTACTACAAGATTGTAGTCTGCTTTTAGCTTGCGGATTGCTTGCTCTTGCACAGTACCTATATAAATCCCAATGCGCTTGCCTCTGATAGATTCTTTATCCACAAGTGTGGTATTGTCTTTTTGTTTGATAAAAAGCGTTTGCCCTCTGTAGTAGGGGATACTGAAATCTACCTGCTCCAATCGTTTGCTTGTAGCACTCATACTTGATATAATCATATCAATTTTTCCTGCTTTTAATGCTGGAATAAGTCCATCAAAACTCATATGATGTAGTGTGTACTCAAAACCAACTTTTTTACTAATTGCTTTAAGTATATCCACATCAAACCCAACTATTTCTGCATCTTTTTTAAATTCAAATGGTGGATATTCAGCATTCATACCAATGCGAAATGTCTTTATGGATTCTGTATTGCTAGAATCTTTGTTTTCTTCTTTAGAATCACACGCAAGAAACACGAATACTAATCCAATACAATACAATAATTTTATAAGTTGTCGCATACTATCTCCTTATCACAATTTAATGTCGTAGAACTTTGCTAAGAAAATCTTTTAGACGTTCGTTTTTGGGGTTATCAAAGATTCCCCTTGGTGAGTCATCAACAAGAATCTGCCCTTTTTCCATAAACAAAATACGATTAGCGACATTTTTAGCAAAACCCATTTCATGTGTTACAACAATCATCGTCATACCGTCTTTTGCTAACTCCTGCATAAGCGACAACACTTCATCTACCATTTCTGGATCTAACGCAGAGGTAGGCTCATCAAACAATATAGCTTTAGGATTCATACAAAGACTTCGTGCAATAGCTATGCGTTGCTTTTGCCCACCTGATAACTTTGAGGGTTTGATGTTAGCTTTATCTTTTAAACCAATCCTATCAAGCAACAGAGTAGCTTTTTGTATAGCTTCCTCTTTAGACATCATACCTGTTTTGATTGGGGCAAGTGTAAGATTCTCTAAAACATTTTTATTTGCAAAAAGATTAAAATGTTGAAACACCATACTAACTTTTTGACGAATCGTATTAATATTTATTTTAGATTCTGTAATATCTACACCATCAATAAAAATTGTGCCACTTGTTGGAATCTCAAGTAGATTAAGACAACGTAAAAATGTACTTTTACCTCCGCCACTAGGACCAATTATAGCCACTACCTCACCTGCTTGAATCTCTATGGTAATATTGCGTAAAATTTGCAAATCTCCATAATTTTTTATAAGGTTACACACTCTAATCATTTTTATGCAACTTCCATTCTAAGAGCTTAACAAACCAAGAAAAAATTTTTACAAGTGCATAATAAATAATAGCAGCAAATATCATCGGGGTAGGATTATAAACAATAGCTTGTAATGTTTTACTTTGCAAGGTAATGTCATTAACACTAATGTAACCCACAACTGAAGTCTCTTTAAAAAGGACAATAAATTCATTAGCAAGACTTGGTAAAATATTTTTAATAGCTTGTGGCATTATAATTTCTTTCATTGTTGTAGTATAGCTTAGCCCCATAGCCCTCCCTGCATCCATTTGTCCCTTATCAATACTCTGAATCCCAGAGCGTACAATCTCTGCGATATATGCTGAAGAATTAAGCCCAAGAGCAACAAGTGCAGCAATAAAATTATCACTTAAAGTAGCAAAAATGACATAGGCAAAGATAAGTAGTTGAATGACAATAGGAGTACCACGCATAATGTCAATATATTCATCAATAAAAAAATTTATAATTTTAATATGTAGCATACGTAAAAAGGCAAGAAAAAAGCCTACACAGATTCCAATAAGCACGCCACCTGTCGTAAGGGCTAACGTAACGCCAATACTCTTAAAAGTCGCATACAAATCTGCATTACTAAGATTATAAGGAAAAGTATAATAAAGCCCTACCCCAACAATCAGGCAAAAAACAAATACCTGCGATACTTTTTCTCCCAAGCAAAACCCTTTTGATTGTATCAATTTAGCTAGAAAATAATGCAAATTATAGCACAACTCTAAGGTTTTTCAAACCTTGATATATTGGGTTTATGGCTTTGCATACAAAATCCAATTCTCTTTGATATTTGCTTGAATTTTTGGGTTTCATCTAGGGCTTCTTATGCAATTTTGCAAAAACACACAGAAATCTGCTTGTTAGGTTCTACCAATGCTTGCTTTATGATTTTGAGTTTTTTCGGGACTTATTTGGTTGCCAGAGATTATACAAAAGCTTAATAATAATACTAAATAGTACCCCCTCAATCATTGCTGCTAAAATAAAAGCATAATATACATCTTTAGTGATCGCATTCCAATCACTTGCGATCTTTGCTGTGGCTACAAGAAAGGTTAGCGGCATAGAATCACTAAAGGCAAAAAGTGTTACATCTTTGATATGCCTAAAATATTTGCGAAATGCTACATTCGCAGCGATGAATCGAATCGCAATCATACCTACTGCGATATAAGAACCATACAAAACATACGTGCTATTTTGCATAATCAGCCCAAGATCAAGCGTACTCCCCACAAACACAAAAAATAGCGGCACAAAAAACCCAAACCCAATATCATTAAGCTTATGGACAAGTTCATATTTGTATGAGAAAAATATCGCCACAATCATTCCAGCCAAAAATGCCCCAAGTGCAGGCTCAAGGTCTAAAAACAACACAAGCGCAACAAGCACAATAAAGAGCATCATCACAAAGCGCATATCTTGATTGCTCAAATCATTATGTGGCATTACAAAGAGTTTGAGGTTTGGAAACCACCAAAACAGAATCCTAAACACCCAAAACAACCCAAAAATAGCCAAAATAAACACGCATAGCACTGCTAGATTCTCATAAAGCTTTAAAGAATTGCCATAATGATAAAACCCACTAATGAGCGTGAGCGCGACAATACTTGCCATTTCTCCCACAACCCCCACGCGTAGAGCTAGTTCAAGCCATTGTTTATCCTTGCCATAATCTTTGATAAGTGTCATAATCATACCAAGACTCATCACAGGGAAAGCCGCGATAAAAATCTTATGTAGCCCAAGTGTGAGCACCACAGCCACCGAAATTCCATACAGCACAACAAAATAAATAATCACATTTTTAATAAATTTTTTGCCAAGATTCTGAAACCCTCGTAAATCCACCTCCATACCACACAAAAACATCAAGAACAAAAACCCAACCTTTGCCATAAGCGCAAAACTCTCATTAGCCTGAAAAATCCCAAGATACAGTCCCACACACCCAAGACACATCTCAACCACCACAACCGGAATCCGAGTCGCTTTTGCAACAAGTGGCGCTATCGCAATAAGCAGCGCAATAATCGCAAAGTTCAAAAAAATATCAACTAAAATATGCTCCATTACTCTCCTTTAGGATTCTCTGCCTACATACTGCACAAGGGCAGCAATCAAGGCTTTAGGATAGAGTTTGTGCTCAAGCAAGTGAATTCTTCTTTCATACTCCTCTAAGCTTTCACCTGCGATTTTTACAATCTTTTCTTGCATAATAATCCCACCAGAATCTAGCTCCTCGCTGACCCAATGCACGCTCACTCCACCAAAATCCTCCGCCCCCTCATAGCTCTCTTGTATCGCGTGCGCGCCTTTATAAAGCGGCAAAAACGAAGGGTGGATATTGATACAGCAAAACTCCCGCACAAACGCACTGCCAAGAATACGCATAAACCCAGCCAGCACCAAAAACCGCACACCAGCATCGCGCAAACGCTTGCTTAAAGCTACCTCATATAAAGCACGCGAAGCAAAATCATTATGGGCTATTACCTCGCAATCTAGCCCAAGAGACGCACAACGTTTTATGCCATAGGCATTGTGTTTATTGCTTATCCCTAGCACAAAATAAGGTCTAACCCCATAAGGCTTAAGGGCTTGCTGCATAGAATCTTTGTGCAAAACAAGATTTTCAAGATTGCTGCCATTTCCGCTAAAAAGAATCGCTATAGGAAAGGGGGCAAGCGGCTTAGATTCTATCATCTTAGATTCTACTACCACGGCGCACCCCAGAATCCATAGAATCCATAGAATCCATAGAATCCATAGAATCCATAGAATCCATAGAATCCATAGAATCCATAGAAT
>CALUTE010000040.1 GCA_944323645.1 uncultured Helicobacter sp.
TTTTATCACAAAGCTCTTGCATATCTTTTTCATCAAAAGGACGATTAGTATTGCTGCTTTTTTCTGGACTATCGTCTTTTTGTCAAAATGCAATTTTATATATTCCTGCTGTAAGCCAAAACTTTAGGCTTTGGTTGTAGAATTATAAAATAGCAAAGTCTCGCTGTTGCAAGGCGATACTTATTCTGCAATTACAGAATCTAAGGGGTTTTATTCTAGTATTTGGCATATTTATTGCTGTAGCTTTTTAATATTATTTTGGTTGGTTTGCTTTTTGAAGTATAATATCATTTATCTTTAAGAATATGTCGGAGCTTTGATGAAAGAGATAGAAAACCCAACTTTAGATTCTTTTAATGATAAAGAATTTCCTTGGAGCGCAACAGAGCCTAGTGCTATGCCAAGCTCTATAGATTCTCTAGCGCCAAAGCCCTTATTAGATTTTAGTAACGCGCGTGATCTGTTATTTTTGGCGCCACTTGCTGGCTATACTGATCTGCCATTTCGTAATGTGGTCAAAAAATTTGGTGTTGATATCACAGTGAGTGAAATGATAAGCTCGCACGCGCTAGCTTATTCAAGCGCAAAAACAATCAAAATGCTTGAAAAATCTTCAATTGAAACGCCATTTAGTGCCCAAATTTCTGGATCAAAACCTGAAGTGCTCAAGCGCGCTATAGAAGTGCTAAATGCACAAAAAGGAATTGACATTGTGGATTTTAATTGTGGTTGCCCTGCACCAAAAGTTGCAAACCACGGCAATGGGAGCGGCTTGCTAAAAGATTTATCCCACCTTGTTACGCTGCTTCACCTTATCCGAGAGCACACCACCGCACCCTATACAAGCGTAAAGGTGCGCTTAGGATTTGACACTAAGATTCCAGAAGAAATAGCCAATGCCCTGAATGATGCCCCTATAGATTTTGTCGTCATACACGGACGAACTCGTAGTGATGGGTATAAAAAAGAGCGCATAGATTATGATGCGATTGCGCTGATGAATAAGATTCTGCGTGTTCCCGTGATTGCCAATGGCGAAATTGATAGTGCAACAAAAGCGTATGAAGTTTTGCGCAATACGGGTGCTAATGGCGTAATGATAGGACGTGCAGCACTTGTTGCGCCTTGGATTTTTTGGCAGATTCGCCACAAAACAGAAGCTATTCCATATTTTATAAAAAAGGATCTTGTGTTAGAACATTTTAATGCAATGGTACAGTTTTATGGCGAACGCGGTGTAGTAATGTTTCGTAAAAATCTACATGCTTACGCTAAAGGACATAGCGGTGCTAGCGCTTTTCGCCAGGTTGTAAATACGTTGAGCGATTCTAATTCTATGAGAGTTGCTATCGAAGATTTTTTTGGTGATTGCTTACAAGAGTGGGCGATTGAACCGCTTGTAGAACTCAATAAAAGAAGTGTGTGATGAGACGTTTGCTACTGCTGTGTTTTGGCATTATCCTGCAAGCAAATGCCCTAAACTTAGATGCAGAATCTAGTATGCAAAATATCAGCCTAGAGCCAAAAGCCCTAGATTCTGCAAGTACTTCAGATTCTGAAAGCTTGCTAGATTCTATGGTGTATAAAATCAAGCAAGCCATAAAACCACCTATGCTTTTTGGCGATATTTTGCACCCTTATTTTGGGATAGGCTATGTCTCTGGAAGCGGTAATGCAACCCAAGGCACACAAAGTATGAGCAAAGAAGTCGCTACCTGTCCTAGCCAGCTGTGCAGTGGCGATACCACAAGTGCGCGCTATGAAGGAAAGCTTGGTAGCGGATATAATCTTGAGTTTGGAATGGAGTACTTTTTTGACAAATACCATATTATCGGGATTCGTGTATTTGGCGAAGTGAGCCAGATCTCTGGTTCGCTTGGGGAAAGACAAGGAGGAAGCGCGCGCGATACAAGCACAAACAATCTCCAAGAAGCGTATAATATATGTATGACTACAAGAACAGATACCAGCATAAATTGTGGAATCCTAATAATGGGTAGTAGCACTAATCCTGATACGCCAAACACAAAAGTAGAAGATACTTTCACGTTTCAGCAAACGCCCGATATGGCAGGCGCACTTGCTACTGATGGGAAATGGCTAAGCTTTGCTATCGGGGCTGATGGCATATTCAATGTGCCGGTAGATTATTTGTTCAAGCGGTATTTGAATATTGGTGATGGGTTTTGGGCGCGGCGGCTTGTGTATCTAAAGGTTGGGGTTTTTGCGGGGGGAGGCGTGGAGTTTGGACGATTCGTACAAGGAGATAACAACAACAAAACTTGGAAAAACACTGCGCTAGCAAACGCAAGGGTAAGCGATGTCGATGATGCGTTTTTCTCTGCTGGAAGCGGAGGGTTTTTTCGATATGGATTCTCTGTGAATCTCACGCGCTTTGTGCGCTTGAATTTTGGCTTTAAGCATACATTTTATGATATTGCACAAGAACGGTGGTATGCCTATAATGGTGCGACATACGATCCAAACTCTTCAAATGGTGTTGGTGAGGTGCGCGATAATGACCCTTGGAGTGAGACATTGCTACGTCAAAGGTTTGTTACCTCTAAGGGTAAAGAGTGGTTTTCAAGCCTAGTGATAAGCTTTTAGCAAGCTTATCACTAGGCTTAAATTTGCTAATGCATACAATATACTCCACCATTCTTTAGCATACAAAGTCCTTGAGCTTTGGTAGCTTTAGCACCACAAATATTCAGCGTAGAATTTCTGCTAACTCAAACAAATGCGTGATAGTTAGTTATCCACACGTTTGAAGTTCCTATAAACGCGCATTTAGAGACACACCTCGTGAGAGTTCTGCTCTATCCCACTGCTCACGCTCACGATACACTGCAAAACTTGGACCTAAAACTTCTCAAAGCATAGAGGGCAGACCGTGGGATTCTGGATTTTGCAGGGTTTATGGGTTTGAATTTAGGAAGAAGCAAATGGTACTATTAGAATCTTAAGAAATGTGTAAATGCGGGTACTGGCATTGATTTTAGTAACATTAGGGCTTGGCTAAGGGCTAGCTTGAGATTAAAAAGAATAGAAATAAAACCAGAAAATACAGTATTTGCAGGGGTTTTGAGAGTGAGAGGCGATCACGCACTCCTGCATATCAGCGCGTATATTCTTGAGAAGAATTGCAATAGCACATTTTGAGGATTTGGGAGGAGGTAAGTAGCAGGAGTGGTAGTTATTTCTTTGATACTGTGCTTTTAGGAGGCGTAGAAAACAACTGCGATACAGATATTATTAATGGATAGCAAAGAATCGTAATTATCGCGATATTTGTAAGAAGTATATGTAATATACGATATGAAAAGGAGAGAATCTAGAATGTAGATTCTGCGATTATGCAGATTCTAAGCCTTTGTAAGAAAAGCACCAAAGCTTAAAGATAACAAAATTTAAGGAATTATTAATAAAATTATGTGTAGAATCCTGTTTATTTTAATGTTTTCAAGGAATAATAATGCATATCACACAATCTTTAAAAACGAGCGATGTCAGACGAGCATGGCATCTTATTGATGCGACAGACAAGACTTTTGGTCGGCTTATCACAGAGGTAGCAACACTCCTACGCGGCAAACATAAGCCAAGCTATACGCCTAACGTTGATTGCGGGGATTTTGTAGTGATTATCAATGCTACGAAAGTACGATTTAGTGGTACAAAGCTTCAAGATAAAGAGTATTTCACGCATTCTGGCTATTTTGGCAGTACAAAAAGTAAGACATTAGAGGAAATGCTGCAAAAAAATCCTCAAAAGCTGTATTATCTGTCTGTACGCGGTATGCTTCCAAAAACCAAGCTAGGCAGAGCAATGATAAAAAAACTTAAAGTCTATCAAGGGAGCGATCATCCCCATACTGCTCAAATTTCAAAAAACAAATAAGGAATCCAAATGGCAAAAGTATATGCAACAGGCAAACGAAAAACAGCAATTGCAAAAGTGTGGCTTAGTAGCGGAAAAGGCAAGCTTATTATCAATCAAATGACTCTTGATGAATGGTTGGGGGGACATGAGGCTATTAAAAAGAAAGTGTTGCAGCCTCTTGTGCTTACTAAACAAGAAAAAGCTGTCGATATTAGAGCAGATGTTTTCGGCGGTGGGTATTCAGCCCAGGCAGAAGCAGTACGACACGGTATTTCAAAAGCTCTTAATATCTATGATAAAACATTTCGAGCTATCCTTAAGCCAAAAGGATTGCTCACTCGCGATGCACGTGTTGTAGAGCGCAAAAAATATGGAAAGCGCAAAGCGCGCAGAAGCCCTCAATTCTCTAAACGTTAATCGCATAGTTGCAAGCTTGATTCTGCTTGCGACATCTGCAAAGTTGCGATACTAGCAAATATAGTTTGGCTATTGTATTTTGTTCTACAAAAAACTCTTTGATAAAAAGCGAACAGATAAAGGGAAGCGTACTATTACTAAATAGCTTTGGTTAGGTCATCTAATTCAGGCTTTGTTCTTAGGCTTAGCTCACTTTGCATAAAAATCCTTAAGTTTGTGGCATAATAAATGCATTATAGAATTTTTAAAACGCAAAGGCGTGGTTATACTCAAAAGAATCTTGGCTGATTTTATACATATCTTTTTGAGACCATTTTTATAATTGAATTTCCTTTGCGTATCGTAGTTGATTGGCTTTTTGGTGTGAATTGGTTTTATTTTTTTGCAGTGTATTATGTAATTGGGCTTATTATTAGTTTTTTTGTGGTGGTTGTATTGGGATTTTTTGCTACTATCATCGATGCTATCACGATGAAAGATTAAGTCTTAGAATCTTAAAACCACTATCATTGCATAAAGATTGCCGACCACAGACTATTGGCACTAGAGGCGTGGTCTTTTAGAGCTAGAGTCACTTTTTCATTTTGGCATTTGCCTCACATCACTGCAGGCAGAAGCAAGGCGAGGTAGGCATACCTAAACGTATGTAACCAAGCCGATCCGAAGCAATCTGTAAAAATAGTCCAAAAGATAGCGCCTCAAACTCGTTCCCATATACCTACCACTTATCACTATTGCTCTTAGCTTTAGCACTAGACAACAGACCAGCTCACACCATTAGCACAGGATTGCGTGCTAAGTGGGTTGGCTAGCAAATAAGCCCCGCACGAGAATCTAATAGTTTTTTGTATATTTTAAACTTAGAGTGTGCTATATGCATAGATAGAATCTAAAAAGGCGTTAAGTTTTAACTGCACAAATTGTTCGAATAATTCCCATACCACTACATCAAAACTTCTTGCTATTTAGCGGGGTTTCCTCTCGTTCATAGGCATATTGTATGGCATTGTATTTTACTTCTAGGATTTTTAAAGTATAAGAGCTAGGGCAATATATAATAACTCTCGCATTCTTGTTTCTTTTGCAGATATGTTCCAAACATATCGCTTTATTTACTGGACTACAAGATGAGAATCTATATCGTTCCTTATTGATTAGATTCTATGTAAAGAGTTCCCTTAAAAGTTCCACAATTAAAAGAAAACAAGTGAAAACAGATAGTTAAATGAAAATAAAAAGGCTTTAAATAGCGATATTTATGTGATATTTGAAAGTGAAAGAAAATAAAAGAAAAATAATTATGGCAGAGAGGAAGGGATTCGAACCCTCGAAGGCTTGCACCTTACACGCGTTCCAGGCGTGCTCCTTCAACCACTCGGACACCTCTCTA
>CALUTE010000041.1 GCA_944323645.1 uncultured Helicobacter sp.
ATCGGACTAGAAGTGCATGTCCAGCTAAATACCAAAACCAAAATCTTTTGTTCGTGTGCCACGAGCTTTGGGGCAGAGCCTAATACCAATGTTTGCCCCACTTGTCTAGGATTGCCCGGTGCGTTGCCGGTGCTAAATCGCGAAGTGGTCAAAAAGGCGATTGCCTTTGGCACGGCGATTAATGCACAAATCAACCAAAACTCTATCTTTGCGCGTAAAAACTACTTTTATCCAGACTTGCCCAAAGCCTATCAGATAAGCCAGTTTGAGATTCCAATAGTGGGGCGGGGTAATATCGAAATCGAAGTGAATGGCGAGAAAAAGACTATCGGCGTTACACGCGCACATATGGAGGAGGACGCGGGTAAAAATATCCATGAGAGCGAGTATTCTAAGGTGGATTTAAATCGTGCTTGCACGCCATTGCTAGAGATTGTCAGTGAGCCGGATATGCGAAGCAGTGATGAGGCGATTGCCTATCTTAAAAAGCTGCATTCTATCGTGCGGTTTTTGGATATTAGCGATGCCAATATGCAAGAGGGGAGCTTCCGCTGCGATGCGAATGTCTCAATCCGCCCCAAAGGAGATTCTAAGCTCTATACACGCGTGGAGATTAAGAATCTAAACTCGTTTAAATTTATCCAAAAAGCCATCGAATACGAGGTGGAGCGACAAATCGAGGCATGGGAAGATGGCAAATATGAAACAGAAGTCGTGCAAGAAACGCGGCTATTTGATACCACTAAGGGCGTAACGCGATCTATGCGTGGCAAGGAAGAGGCAGCGGATTATCGGTATTTCCCTGACCCGGATTTGCTCCCTGTGTATATCGATGAATCTCTTATGAATGAGGGGAGGCAAATCCCGGAAATGCCCGATGAGAAGCGTGAGCGATATGTGCGGGAGTTTGGGATAAAGCCTAGTGATGCGAGTGTGCTAACAAGTGAGCTAGAAATGGCGCGATATTTTGAATCTATGCTTGAATCTGGTGCGAGTGCGAAGGGTGCGGTTACTTGGCTTACCACCGAGCTTTTGGGACGATTAAAGGGGGAGAATACACTGCAGACTTGCGGAGTGGATTCTAGTATATTAGCGACTTTAGTCAAGCGTATCGATGAGGGCAAAATCAGTGGCAAAAGTGCCAAAGAAATCCTAGATGTGCTAGTGGAGCAAAAGGGTGGCGATGTGGATAGCCTCATAGATTCTATGGGATTAGCCCAAGTCAATGATGATGGAGCGATTTTAAGCGTAATAGAATCTGTGCTAAGTGCCAATGCCGATAAAGTGGCAGAGTATAAAAGTGGCAAAGATAAGCTCTTTGGATTCTTTGTCGGACAAGTGATGAAAGGTAGCAAGGGCGCAAATCCTGCGCGCGTGAATGAATTGCTCAAAGAAAAATTACAATAAAACAGGAAGGAAATATGCTAAAAATCGTTTGGATTCTGCTTATAGGGCTTTTGTATTCAGGCTGTGGGAGACATGGTGGTGAAAGTATATTTGGAGATTTTGTTCGCCCTACTTTAGAGCGAGATATGACCCATACGCAAGCCTTAGAATATTGGAAAAATTTGTGTGATAAAGATATAAAAGCTTGTGCGCTTTTGTTTGTTGATCCCACGATAGATGACCAAGAGCAATATTTGCAATCACTCCAAGAAATACTCAAACACTACCAAAATATCTCCAACCTCTATAATGGGCAATGCCACAGCGCAGAATCTAGCGCGCAAAAACAAGCCTGCGAGGTTATGGCTTATGCTTCTTATAAGCTATGGTACTCAATTTATTATGTTGGCTATCACAAGCTTAATCTACAAGATTCTATACAATCTTTTGCCAAAAGTTTAAATATATCTCTGCCACAACCAAAATACCTGCAAGACTACGTGCGCAAAGCGTGCGCTGATGATTTTTTTGAACCATGCCTCCTCAATATGGCAATACCTATTGTGTCTGCAGCATATTACAAAACCCCCATTGATGAAGCGGAAGTTTTTGCTATGCGAAATAAGATCTTGCAGCTGACACACTCGCAACTTAAAGCCGATAATTCTGATATTGCTATCCTATCTACTCTCTTGGAAATGTATAGACTTTTAGAAAGCTATTATCAACTTATTGAAGCTGGGAGCGTCTCATCGGCAACATTAAATAAACAAAAAGCCAAAAAAGCGCAAAATGAAAGTGCAAGAATAATGGAGCAATACACATCGCAACTCTGCAAAGCCGGTATGCAATCAGCTTGCGCAAGGCAAGAATACTATGAAAAATATAAAGAGCCTTAAGCTTTGCGCTATTCTTTTTAATATACCTAAACCCTACTATCGCTCATCTTGCAATTCTTGTATTGCGCCCTAACATTGTGTTATAATCCCAAACTATCACACAAAGGAGATATTATGAAATTATTTGGATTCCACAATGAAGGAAATTTCTGGTCTGTGGGTTGGCGCAAAAATACACTGGTATGCTTTGGAGTACCACTTATCTCACGTGAAGCCTGTGTTTTGACATTTAATAGGGGGGGGGGCAGATAATGGATTGGATACAATCCATTATCTCTATAAAATTGGCAAAATAACTATTTTTCAAACCATTAGATACAAACGCATACTGCATATATACCAAGATTATAAAACTACGCAAAGCATAATAAATGACCCAAACCTTACGCAAAAAGTCGATACCCTCTGCCAAGGGCTAGATTCTGCAAGCCGCGCGATCGTGGCAAGAATCCTCTCTCGCTTACGCACCTTGTATAACAACAAGCAACAAACCTACTCACTACTAAGCCAAGAAGAAATAAATGAATTAGCTAGAATCCGCGCTGAATTCTACGCTAGAATCTATGAGATTGCTCCAAATCTCTATTGCTACAATGGCTACTTTTTCTCCACATATTTTTTTGAAGTTAGTGTGTTATGGCATAAGCACAACCTTAGCATTTTTAGTCCAAGTACGCTGCAGGCAATGAAAGAAAAAGATATTATCGATGTGGGGGCTTGCATAGGCGATAGCTCGCTTGTTTTTCAGGATTTCACAAACAACAATATCTATGCATTTGAACCAACAAACGATAACTACAATCACCTGCTCCAAACCATTAGCCTCAACAATACCACGCGCATTATCCCTGTAAAAAAGGCATTAGGTGCAACAGCTCATCAAGCACAAATTAGCATCAAAGGTGGGGCTTCTAGCATTGTATTTGACAATCATACCACCTCACATAGCATAGAAGTTATCACTTTAGATTCTTTTGTACAAAGCCACAATCTTAAAATTGGCTTTATAAAAGTTGATATTGAAGGTTTTGAGCAAGAGTTTCTAAAAGGCGCAAAGCAAACGATCTGTACGCAAAAACCAGCTATGCTTATTAGCATTTACCACACTGCTGATGACTTTTTTCTCATAAAGCCTATGATAGATTCTTGGAATCTTGGTTATACATTTAAAATCATTAAGCCCATTGATTTTAGTGTGCTATCAGAAACTGCACTATATTGTGAGGTACAATCTAAAAATTAGCCTTGTATAGTGGCTTAACTAAGCCTTCTTTGGGGTGTCTTTTAGATTCTGCAAACCAGAATCTAAAGTATTAATTAATCGCTAGATTCTAATCTCTAGGCTACCCTTAAGCAAGCCACTCAAATAGCCAATCATCATTCGCAACGCCAATCTTGTAATACTGCAAACATTGCAAAGTACCCACTCTTGATTTATTTTTTTGTAGAATCAGCGCGAATCTGCTTCAAGCATTTTCTTAAATCAAAAAAATCAAAAAAATCAAAAAAAGGAGTTTTAATACGTAAGGTTGTAGTTTTTGGTATTAGTACTGTAGTCGCAATGTTACTGGGAAGTGGTTGTAGTTCTGTTACAACAGCTAAGATAGATAAAAATGTCGCCTATACAGTGCAATTTAGTGGTAATGATTTTAATGTTGGCGAAGTGGTAACATCTGAAATGCCATATAAAGCGGATAACCCAAATATGCAAACATTGCTCTTGAACAAAGCACTCACGGAACACAAATGCGATACGATTTTGCTTCCACGTTATGAAATTATTTCTGGTGCTTTAGGCAAAAAGACAATCAAAATCACAGGTAGAGCAGCAACATTTAAAACAAGATAGTCTCCCTACTACACAACCCAAATGAAAATCTACATAGATTCTCATTTGGAGTTTCTATGACGCTCCATCATCAAATACTTACACTTCTTAGTGCAAGTCCGATTCTAATGTCTTCATATCTATCACATAGCGGAATTTTGCCTTTCCCGTGGTGAGATTCTCATAGGCTTCGTTAATCTGATTTGCTGCGATGATTTCAGTTTCAGGATAGATTTTGTGTTTCAAAGAAAAATCTAGCATTTCTTGAGTTTCTTTAATCCCGCCAATAAGTGAGCCATAGACTTTTTTATGTGCGTTAAAGATAAGCCCTGCTGCATCGATGGTGGGTGCGACTTCTGTAGGTGGAAGCCCCACGATTCCCATCTCTCCGCCAAGTTTTAAAAGCTTAAGATAGGCGGTAATATCATAAGGTGTGGGGATTGTGGAGATAATGAGGTCAAATCGCTCTGCCACCACGCTAGAATCGGTGGTATCATAAAGCTTTTTTGCCCCCATTTTTAACGCGTCTTGTTCTTTGTTTTTATTACGCGCAAAGACATACACTTCCGCACCCATTTGCACAGCGTATTTTACCGCCATCATACCTAGTCCGCCAAATCCTGCTACTGCGACCTTATCACCCGGCTTTACCTTGCTAAATTTTAGCGGTGCATAGGTGGTAATCCCCGCACAAAGCAGGGGCGCGACTTTCTCTAGTGGGGCATCTTGTGGCACATTCACGGCAAAATTCTCGCTTACCACGATATTGTTAGAATACCCACCATAGGTTGGCTCATTGTTATGAAAATAATCGTGGCAATCATAGGTAGCCACCATTCCGCGTTCGCAATACTGCTCATTGCTCGCTTTACACGCCTCACATTCTCCACAGCTATTGACCATACAGCCAACTCCCGCATAATCGCCGACTTTAAACTTGCTAACCTTGCTACCCACTGCCACGACTTTGCC
>CALUTE010000042.1 GCA_944323645.1 uncultured Helicobacter sp.
GTTGCTTTAACATATACTTGCAATGCTTGTTGTTTTTGGTTTATCTTACTTTGCAATCGCAAAATAGTAAAGTGACACAAACATCAACCCCAATAGAAAATCTAAGATTTATGCCATAGCTCAAACCAAAACTATCACCCCTTTAAATATCAGTATAAAACCTGTATTGTATTTCCTGTTTGCAAGCATAAGATTCTAGGCGTGATCACACGATATGTTTGATAAAGTAGTCTTGCTTATTCTCCAAGCAAACCAAATTAACAAGCCCCCTACAAAGCTGCATTGTCTCCATAAATATGGCAGTTTGTGAATAAAATCTACTTAGTATCATAGTATTTTATACTATCTAGTTAGCAATTCTTGCTGTAAATTTTGCTAGATAATACATACTAGATTCTGCTATGCTACTCCGTACATCGCTGCAATATTGCTATCTTGCAAATAAAATCCAAAACTTTTGTATCGCAAACTTTATACATACTGACTGCCTCTTTTAGCTAGATCTAAGCCATTATCATACCTATTTCTATTGTGATAAAACCACCATTTCTCATTTCTTGGGGCATTGTTGATCGGAGTTGATTGCTATCAAATTGCACATTATGTAGAATCTAAAGAATAAAGCACGATTGTCGCTTAGACTATTAGCAATGATTGCTAGATGTATAATGCCTTATCATATTTCCTCGAAAATACACGCACTGCACTTAAAATTTGTGCTGTAATTGTTTTTATTGCTAAAGAATCTATAACTAAATGGCTGGCAAATCACTCTCAAAGCAATAAATATAAAATCTAGCATTATTGAGATTTCTAGAATTCTTTTTATGGATTTTGTATTCTTCATTTGTAATGTGTATTCACAACCAGAATCTAGCTAAAAGCTTTACTAAGCTAGATTCTCTAAGAGCCTAGATTCTCTGAAGTTTGTGTTGGCTAAAGGCTCACTCAAGTATGGCAGAATCTTGATTCTTACTTTATCTTGTGGCACAAATGCGCTACAAACCCCCTATCTAACCCCGCTAAATCTTGATAAAAAAGAGCCCTATAACCATAGGATTCTAGCGTATTTTGCATACACTGCCTTTGGTCATAGCCCATTTCACAAACAAGATGGGCTATATTTTTTGCTGCGCATTGGGCAATAAGCTCGCTAAGTATCTCGCTACCACTTTCACCACCAAAAAGTGCGATACGTGGTTCAAATGCTACGTTTTTCGGTAAGGTATAAGAATTGGCAATGTAGGGAGGGTTTGAAAATACAAGCAATGCGTTTGAAGCATTAAGAGTATCAAGCAAGGAGGTATGAACAAGCTGAATTTGATGTGCCACGCCAAGGGCTTTGGCATTGTAAGCTGCAACTTCTAGCGCATCCTTGCTGATATCAGTCGCAATAATATGTGCCTTTGGGAAAAGCCTAGCAAGCGATATACTAAGCGCGCCACTGCCCACACCTACCTCAATCATTTCAAACGAAAAAGCAGAATCCCTATGGGCAAAATCTTTTTCTCCAGATTCCAGAGAACCCTGCACACTAGAATCTAAAAAATCCGCTACAAAAAAGCTAGATTTGGATTCTGGAGTGATACCATAAGAAACAAGTACTTCACAAACTTTATACAGCAATATTTCACTCTCTGGGCGCGGAATAAGCACCCGAGAATCTACAAAAAACTCTGACTCAAAAAAACTTGCCTTTTGTGTGAGATACTCGATAGGATAGCCCTTTGCGCGCCTACAAACCAAACCCAAAAACAACTCATACTCTCGTCGTCGTACTTTTGTTTCATTGTATGTATGTAGCCAAACACGCGATTTTTTCAGCACAAAAGCAAGCAAAATCTCTGCCTCAAGGCGCGCACGCGTTATGAAAGACTCATATTGCATATTGGTATTAGAACTTGCTTTGTGCAATATCTGTGTGCCTTGTGCAAGGCAATCGCGCACACAAAAGCCCTGATTCATTGCTTGTTTAATTGTTCTTTGTTTAACCTCTCAAGTGCATAAAGACGTTCTAAAAGCGGAGGGTGTGTATAGTGGAAAAAGATATAAACAGGATGTGCGTATGGAAAAGTCTTATTCTCATTTACAAGCCGAATCAACGCTTCCCTAAGGCAGCGTGCGCTTGTGAGTGAAGCACCATAAAAATCAGCGCGATACTCGGCTTTTCGGCTAAAATAGCCAATAATAGGCATAACCCAAAACATCACAACAGGAGCGATAAGCAACAACACAACCAAACAAGTAGCAGCGTTTTCTTTCAATCCAAGAAACTCAAACACACTACTAGGCATATTGCCCGCTATAAAAAACATCACAAATAACAAGATTCCAGAAATAAAAAGATTAAAGAGTACATCTTTATGCTTAAAATGCCCAAGCTCGTGTGCAAGGATTGTGAGCAACCCTTCCGAACTGACTTTATCAAGCAAGGTATCAAAGAGTACAACGC
The DNA here is from genome assembly GCA_944323645.1 of uncultured Helicobacter sp. Taxonomy (GTDB): domain Bacteria; phylum Campylobacterota; class Campylobacteria; order Campylobacterales; family Helicobacteraceae; genus Helicobacter_B. The sequence continues at coordinate 2,453 of CALUTE010000042.1, forward strand.
GCTTAGAGCTACCAAGTCCGCCAAAATATGCATTCAACCTACCATCGCGCCGACTCGCGTCCATAACAAAAATACCATTCGCGCTAAAGCCAGCTCTTTGCATAAGATCTTGAATTCTTGCTTTGAGGTTTTCATCATTTAGCGGAGTAAAGGTGTTAAAAATTGGTGCTATAAGCGTTGGATAAAGCATATTTACAAGCAGCACAAAACAAAACATTATACCAAATCCTGCAAGCCACCAATAAGGATATTCCATAACCCATAGCAAAACCCATAAAATAAGAAACCCAAATACAGTCGTAAGCAACAGACTTTTTAATGTATCGGCAAGAAAAATGCCAAAACTTACATTTGAGAATCCATATTTTTTATCAAGCATTAGCTGTTTGTAGGCATCAAGAGGGAGAGAGATAAGTGAGCTAACAAGCACAAACCCAAGCACAAAGATAATAAATCCAATCCCAGATTCCTCAATCACAAAATCCTGCCACATAGCAAGCCCAAACCACACCCAGCACACAAACACAATCGTGCTTAAAAGCGTATGCACAATCGAAAGCTTTAGACTGGCAAGCGAGTATTGGAACGAAATGGCATAATCTTTTTCTGGCAAGATTACTGCGGGTTTATTGGAGAATCTTTGAATATGCCGAATTTGCAAAAAATCCACAACGATACTTGGCACTGTTAGTAGCACAATATAACAAAGGCAAACAAGAAGCATTTATAGTCCTTATAGTATAGTTTTGTGATTAAGACGTAATTGTTGCAAAATATTGTAAAATAAAAATATAAATCTAAAAATAACGACTTTGCAAGTGCTTTTTTATAGATTGCAAACAATACAACAATCGCTTAAGGAACAATATGGGGCACACAAAATATATTTTTGTAACAGGTGGCGTGTTGAGTTCGCTTGGCAAGGGTATATCCTCTTCATCTATAGCCACCTTGCTTAAACAGAGCAACTACAAGGTAGCAATTTTAAAAATTGATCCTTATATCAATATTGATCCGGGCACGATGAGCCCACTTGAGCACGGAGAAGTCTTTGTAACCGCTGATGGTGCAGAGACAGACTTAGATGTAGGGCATTATGAACGTTTTTTAAACACAAGTTTAAGCAAGCATAATAATTTCACAACCGGACAAGTTTATCTTTCTGTGATTGAAAATGAGCGTAAAGGTAATTACCTTGGTAAAACTATTCAAATCGTCCCGCATATCGTTGATGAAATCAAACGCCGCATTAAAGCAGTGGGCAAAGGATTTGACTTTTTAGTTGTGGAACTTGGTGGGACGGTTGGTGATATGGAAGGTATGCCTTTTCTAGAAGCAATGCGCCAAATTAAACACGAGCAACCTAACGCACAAGTTCTTAGTATTCACGTAACACTTATTCCTCTTGTGCGCGCTGCTGGCGAACTCAAAACCAAGCCTTCCCAGCATTCCGTACAAGAGCTGCGCCGTATAGGGATAACGCCACAGATCATCATTGCTCGGTCAGAAAAACCCCTCAACAAAGACCTCAAAAAAAAGCTTGCGATGAGTTGTGATGTTGCCGATGATAGTGTCATAGAAGCCCTTGATGCTCAAAGCATTTACCAATGTCCAATCAATTTTCTCAAAGAAGGGATTCTAACTCCTATTGCGCGGCATTTCTCCCTTGACCGCATAGAACCAAACATTAGCGACTGGGATATGCTCGTAAAAAAAATTATCTCCCCAAAAGATGCGATACAAATTGCTTTTGTGGGCAAGTACTTAAACCTTAAAGAATCCTACAAATCTCTCACAGAAGCCCTAATCCACGCTGGTGCAAACCTCGATGTGCGCGTGCATATCAAGTGGATTGATAGTCAAAATCTAGATAAAAACAATCTACACATACTTAATGATGTCGATGGAATCTTGATTCCGGGAGGATTTGGACAGAGGGGTGTTGAAGGGAAAATCACTGCCATAAAGTATGCGCGAGAAAAAAAGATTCCTTTTTTAGGCATTTGTCTTGGAATGCAACTAAGTATCATTGAGTTTGCGCGCAATGTGCTTGGGATAGAACAAGCAAATTCTAGTGAGTTTGACCCAGATACCAAATATCCTTTTATTTATCTTATCGAAGATTTTATCGATCAATTC
>CALUTE010000043.1 GCA_944323645.1 uncultured Helicobacter sp.
GATATGGTGAGGCGAATGTCGCTTCCCCCACCCCCCCCACAGAATCTAGCAGGCTTTGTTGCATTAGATTCTACCCTATCAAGTGTGAGAGTGTAGCTACCTATGCCTTTTTGTGTGAAATCACGTGCAAAATCAATCGCAGGATAAAAGGGCAGAATCTGCACATCACGCGCGCCTTTGCAGAGGCTTACTATGGTTTTTGTGCAATAGGTGTTGTAGTAGCCATTGATAAGGGGCTTGCTTGGATCGTCTTTGTTACTGCTTGATGGGCGTGTTCTATCACAAATACTTGTGTACAAATCCACATCAAATTCTGTGTTAAAGAGGCTTGAAGCATAAAAATGTGCATTTGGTTTGAGAAGTCGTAAAATCTCGCTAAAAACCTGTGCTATATCGCTTTTGTCAATCCAGCTTAGGCTCTGCCAACAAAACACCAAATCAAAACTAGAATCTGCAAAAGGCATAGAGCGCAAATCACCCTGAACAAACTCTACTCTATCTTTAAAGGGCGAAGTAATTTCTTTTGCTAACTCTAGGGCATCATCATTATAATCCATAAGGCAAAAAGTAGCATTTGGAAAAAAGCTTGCTAGATGATAGCTTAGTGTTCCACCACCACAAGCAAGATCTGCAATACGATAGGGCTTAGTTTTTTCTAATATACCAGAATCTATAGATTCTGCTAGCAAAGATTCTAATGCCTTTTGCTGCTCTGTTTTGTTTATGGATTTGGCAAAATAAGCTTTGGCAAGATCTCTATCAGCTTGCATACTGCGCAAATAATTATCCTGCATTGTATCTTTTTGCACTATTCCTCCTTTTTCTGTTTATGAACTCGTTTAGTGACATTGTTTGTCTTGCCTACTTCCACAGGAGCATTACTATACACAAGGCTATGGTTCCTATCTGTGATTTGATCGCATGTTTTACAAATAAGATCCGATGAAAATACCTTATTTTCTTTAAAAATTCTCTGCACATTTTTGATAGGCGCTCCATTTTGTATTTGCTCTAAACTTTGTGTGTGCAAATCCCCCATAATAAACTTTCTATGCGGGTCAAAGCAACATAAACTCACTTCACCATTTTCTCTAATAATCATATCTTTGCCATGGATTCTAAAGCACTTTGGATGATTTTTTGCTTCGGTAAAAGGCTTTATTTCTATGCTGTCTTTTAATCCCTGTAATTCAAGCGTATCATAGAATCCACCAAAATTATGAGGCTTCCATATTTGAATCTCATCTACCCGTTTTTCCCAATACTCTTTCCACTGCTCTATTTGATGTTTATTTTGCTTTAAAATCACATAATTAAAGCTAAGATAAGGGCGCTTATCATAATCTATGATTCTATGGATATTCTCCCATACTCGTTCAAACTTCACGCTACCCTTATGCACACTCTCATAAGTCTGCTTATCCATACCATACATACTCACACGTAGCACATCAAGATATTCTAGCAAAGGCAATTTCTCTTCAGTAATAGCATTGCAGGTAGAAGAGCTTTGCAATTTGGCATCTGGGATTTCGTCTTTGATATATTGCATATATTGTAAAAGAACTTCTTTTTTACACATAAAAATATCACCGTAGCCGCCAAAGCCTATGGTTTGCCCCCCCCCCTGTTTGTTTAAAATGCTCTTTTAAGCGGCTTACGCAAAGTTTGTACGTCTCCCAATCCATAGTCTTAAAGCGGAATGGATACTCATCACGAGGACACATAACACAGTTTGCATCACAGAGTGTTGTAATCTCCAGGGAAAAATTTTCTTCCATTGGTTTCTCCTTTAATTATATTTTCTAAACACAGGCTTTACTACATCGCTTACAAGGTAGTTTGCCACGCCATTTTGTACTGCCTTTTTATACACTTCAAGGCTTTTTGCCACTGCCTCTAATGTGTAGTCAAATTCCTTTTGCTTATGTGCATAACTCATCGCAATACAAGGAAAAAGCACCTTGTATTTTAACATTTCTTGCAAAAAAAGCGTACGAAATGCTAGGCTTGATTGCCTATTTTCATCAAATGTTAGCACATAAGGTTGGCATTCTACTCCTGTGGCGATAAAATGTTCTTGTAAGCCAAGATCGCTTGCAATCGCATTAATCCCAGCAACAAGCCTGCGCCCATAATCCCACAAATATTCCACGACATTTTCTTCTTGTAATATTCTGTATGTTTCTACAAACGCTCCAAGCGGCGACATTTCTGCTCCGTGTGTTGTTGATAGAAGAAAAACACGTTCTGTACCTGCAAACTCAATACTGCCTAATTGCATAATCTCTCTTTTGCCGCCCACTGCAGCGACCGAGAATCCATTTGCCATAGCTTTGCCAAATGTGCAAAGATCAGGCGTAACTCCATAGTAGTACTGAGCACCTTTGATATGCCACCTAAATCCTGTTATCATCTCATCAAAAATCATCACTGCACCATATTTTGTGCAGAGCTCACGCACATTGTGCAAAAAATTGTCTCTTGGGTGTTCTAGGTTTGATGGCTCTAAAATCACGCACGCAATAGCCTCTTTGTGCTTTAAAAAAAGCTGTTCTAAAGATTCTATGTTGTTATAGTGAAAGGTTAGGGTATCATCTTGAATGCTTTTTGGCACACCGCGCTTAACCTCTGTACTGCCAATAAACCAATCATCATAACTGAAAAATGGGTGCTCTAGACAACGTGCTATGAGAGTGCGCCCAGTATAAGCGCGCGCTAGCTTCACGGCAGCACTTGTGGCAGAAGAACCATTTTTGGCAAATTTCACCATATCAACACTATCCACTGCACCAATTAGAGTTTGTGCAGCTTCTAGCTCGATAAGCGAAGGGCGCGTTAGGTTATTGCCATATTCGATTTGCTTGATTGCAGCTGCATTTACGCGCTCATCGGCATAGCCTATACACACTGCGCGCAAAGCCATACCATAATCCAAAAAGGCATTCTCCTCTGGGTCATAGACATACGCACCTTTGCCACGTTTTAGAATCTCTGGCGCATTGCTTGGGTATTGGTCATAGCCTCGTGAATATGTATGCGCACCGCCAGGAATTGCCTGTAATAGTTGCTCTTGATATGTCATAGTATTCCTTATTATTTTGTTGCTTCTAAAATCCCCCAATTCATAAGCATTCCTGCTGAAATCTGCAAGCGTGCTATGCTAGAATATACACTAGGCGCAGAATCTATATTGCCCCCCCCCCCCATAGAATCTTTAGTAGATTCTGCTCCTACAAATGCTCCACCAAAGTCTTTATCAACAACAATTTTTTCTCTATCTTCTTGTATGCGCACGCTGTATGTGGCAATACCTCTGTGGGTGGTGCGCGGAAAGTCTATTGTTGGGTTGAAAGGGTGGATAGTAAATGCGCTGTAGTGCTGCAATAGATTTGTCATTGTTGGTAGGCTATATGTGGTGTATCTCCCCCAGATTCCAGCCTTGCCAGAATCTCTTGTGAGATCTCTAAAATCGCATTTTAAATCCACATCAAATTCGGTATTGAAAAGACTTGAGGCATACAGCTTGCCCTGTGGTTTTAAGACTCTGCGAACTTCATCTAGCACGCCGCTAAGAAATGTTTCATCAAAAATCAAAAACACTCCCCAACAAAACACCAAATCAAAACTAGAATCTGCAAAAGGCATAGAGCGCAAATCACCCTGAACAAACTCTACTCTATCTTTAAAGGGCGAAGTAATTTCTTTTGCTAACTCTAGGGCATCATCATTATAATCCATAAGGCAAAAAGTAGCATTTGGAAAAAAGCTTGCTAGATGATAGCTTAGTGTTCCACCACCACAAGCAAGATCTGCAATACGATAGGGCTTAGTTTTTTCTAATATACCAGAATCTATAGATTCTGCTAGCAAAGATTCTAATGCCTTTTGCTGCTCTGTTTTGTTTATGGATTTGGCAAAATAAGCACGCGCACTTTTTTTGTCCATTTGTGCGGCTTTTAGGTAGTCATCGTGTGTGATTGTGTATTTTTTCATAGTCGCTCCTTGTATTTGTTGGCTAATGCCTCTATCATCACAAAATCATCTTCATCATCTACTTCAAGGCTTTTCCATTTGGGAACTTCAAAGCCCAAAGTAGCGTGATGATAGAAGTTTCGCGCTTCAAGCAGGGTGTTTGTCTCGCTGATGTAGAGACTGCCCTCAAAGAAATATACAGGCTTAATGTCTTGACGTCTTATGGGGGTGAAGTCGGTGTTTTCATAAGGGCGGATAAAGCCGTTTTCTAGGTGTGTGAGAAATGCTGGGTTGGCACTCTCTGTCGCACATACTCCGACAATAGAGCGTGCGCCAAGCCTTCCCTCTCCAACAAGCTTTTCTATCGCTCTATCTATATCTCCCTTTTCTCGTAAAGGACTTGTAGGCTCTAGCAAAACAACATAATC
>CALUTE010000044.1 GCA_944323645.1 uncultured Helicobacter sp.
CCACCAATCTCCAATGGGTGGCACTATGCGGCTTGGTGAATACGAATGCACGCTTGCAAAAGGTAGCATAATAGCTAAAGCATATAATGACGCAAAAACCATTAAAGAGCGCCATCGCCATCGCTATGAAGCCAATCCAAAATATCGCACTATGCTTGAAGAAAAAGGAATGATCATCAGTGGAGAATCTAAAAACGGCTTGATTGAAACAATTGAATTAAAAGAGCATCCATTTTTTGTGGGTGTGCAGTTCCACCCTGAATTTACCTCGCGCTTGCAAGCTCCAAACCCAATAATTCTTGCATTTGTCAAAAAAGCCCTAGAATCTAAAAAACAATGACAGCACCCACTATGCATCTCACAAAAGACACAATTTATCATATCTTATCTCATCGCACAAAAGAATGGGATTTTAAAACCCTCTCTTCCTTGCCGCACCCATATACCCTAAAATCTTGCGAACAAGCTTGTGCGTTTTTGGCACAATGTATTGCCAAGCGACAAAAGATTCTGATTGTTGGGGATTATGATGTTGATGGTGTGATTGCAAGCGTGGTGATGATGAAGTTTTTTAAGATGATACACTATGATCGAGTTGAATATGTCATTCCTAATCGCTTCAATGATGGCTATGGTATTACGCCAGAGATTATCAAGCGCCATAAAAGCGATGTTATCATCACCGTCGATAATGGCATTACCGCTTATGAGGCGGCAGAGTACTGCCTTGCACATCGCATTCCACTTATTATCACAGACCATCACCTCCCTAAAGAGCAACTCCCACAAGCCCAATTTATTATCAATCCACAACAACCCGGTTGTACCTTTGCCCAAAAAGAAATTTGCGGTGCTATGGTTGCGTGGTATGTGTGTGCTGGACTACGCATAGCACTTGGGAAAAACAATAACCTAGCCCCGCTACTTGAGCTTGTTATGCTTGCTACAATCGCAGATATGATGCCCCTTACACAAATCAATAAATGCATCGTACTCTATGGTTTAAAAAGCTTTCAGCACTCGCCCTTCCCTCCTATCAACAAACTAAAGACACAACTAAAAACCCGCTACCCTACTGCAACTGATATTTCCTTTTCGCTTACGCCTTTGCTTAATGCTGCTGGACGTATGGGAGAAGGACGGATTGCAAGTGAGTTTTTACTCTTAGATTCCAAGCAGTGCGATGATATTGAACAGGAGTTAGAGCAAGGGCTACAAGCTCTGCTTTCCCTTAATCTTGAGCGCAAAAATACTGCTAAAGATGTTCTAGAATCAGCACACAATGCAGCACTTATCTATGATAAAGCTGTAATTGCTAGGGGAGATACGTGGCATGAGGGGGTGCTTGGTATTGTCGCTGCACAAATGGCACAACATTACAAGCGTCCCGCCTTTGTGCTTGCAAACAACAAGCACGAACTCAAAGGCAGTGCTCGATCGTGGGACAATGCAGATCTTATGCATATATTAAATGGAGCGCAGGAAATACTTGGTGAATTTGGCGGACATAGCAAAGCAGCAGGACTTAGTATGGATAATACAGCATTTCACAAATTTTGCATTTATTTGCAAAATCTTTCACATCTACCCACTTGTGAAGATACTATAGATTCTGCTAAACTTGGTAGAATCCAGGCTTGTGATATTGATGAAGATCTCTTTCTTTTATTGCAAAAGTTTGAACCCTATGGACAGGCAAACCCAAGACCCATATTGGAAGCACTGCTTACCATACATAGCGTGCGCAAAATTAAACAAATCCACCAAAAATTTAGTTTCTTTGAGACACCACTAGAGGGACTATGCTTTTTTTGTGATAAAAACCTTGCCAAAGGTGATAGAGTGTATGTAAATTTTGTGCTACAAATGGATTCTTTTAACAACAAGCCTATTATGATTTTACAAAGCCTTATGAAGTTAGAATCCACCATAGAATACGCGATATAACAAACCTAACTTAAAGCTCTTTTTGGAATTATTATGGTATATTTGGTATTTTAAAAAGGAGTGCGCAATATGGAAGGTCAGCTTATGGCACTAGCCATTGAGACATACAAAGTTACCCTTATTATCTCTTTGCCAATCCTCATTACAGGGCTTGTAATTGGGCTTTTGGTAAGTATTTTTCAGGCAACTACACAGATTAATGAAATGACGCTCTCCTTTGTGCCAAAGATTCTTGGTGTTATTGCAGTGATTATCTTTACAATGCCTTGGATGCTCAATATGCTCACAGACTACACTACAAATATTATTTCTTTTATTCCCAAATTTATTAGCTAATGTTTGAGCAAACTATCGACTTCTCTAAATACACAAGCCTAAAAATAGGCGTACCAAAACAGGTTTGCATTCTCGAAAAATCTGATGAAAAACACTTTGCAGAGCTCGCCAAAACATACACCTGCGTAGGATATGCCTATAACCTCCTCATTGCGCCACAAGCAAACAATATTGCAATGCTTAGTAAAGAGTTTGACTATATCCACCCAACAAGCACATATATTGAAATCGGAGCAAGAACACCAAGTGGCAAAATTTTTTCGTTTTTTAAGCAAAACAACATGGGCGGGGTCGAGTTTTTGCAAGCATTACCGGGAAGCGCTGGAGGTTTGCTCAAAATGAATGCGGGAATGAAAGATTTTGAGATGCAAAATGTTGTTGTAAGCGCTTGCATTAACGGAGAATGGAGTGAGAATCTAGGGCTTGCATATCGTACAAGTGCAATTTCTGGAATTATCAGTGCATTGCGGCTTGTCCCACGCGGCACATTCTCTAAACACACATTAAAGCTCTGCCAAAATATGCGCCGATCTCACCCAAAACTTCCTAGCTGTGGGAGTTGTTTTAAAAACCCTAAAGGTGATTATGCCGGGAGATTACTTGATTTAGCGGGGCTTAAAGGATTTATGCGTAATGGCATAGGATTTAGCGATCAGCACGCAAATTTCTTAGTGCATAGTGGTGGAGCAAGCTTTGAAGATGCACTATGGGTTATAAAATACGCACAACAACAGGTACAAAAGCGCTTTGGGATATTACTTGAGCAAGAAGTACAAATTATTGCCTAGATTTTTGGGGACCTTTGCCATTATCTCTTGTAGTTTTACTTAAACGTAGATTGTTGAGTAACAACAATAGAAAAGATTCTGCAAAATCACAGGATTTATAAGTGAAAAATAAGCAAATGCAATACCCTATAAAACCCTAC
>CALUTE010000045.1 GCA_944323645.1 uncultured Helicobacter sp.
TTTGTGTTTTTTCTCACATCTTCTTCACTTTGTGCTTGGATACCTCCTGTGTGGATACTCTCCCCTAGCTCAATTTCTTTGCAATACAGCTCTAGCTTGTGAAACTCCGAGGCATCAAGATTGTTGTTTTCTTTAATTAGGGCGTTTTTAAAGATTCTAAAAGAGTCGCGAAAGTCGTTGGCAAAGTGGGTTAGGGGTTTTGTGATTGTGGGTTTTTTGTCGTTTGCCTGTTCTTTTTTGAGTTTAGTGCTAATCCGTTGTTTGATTTTCTGAAAACAGCCTTGTTTTTGCGGGGCGATATTGTTGTATTTTTTAAACTCACCGCTAATAATCTCTTTTAGATTCGTAAAGCCAAAGTCCAAGTCCATATTCACAGCATTCAAGCTTCCTTTAAACTGCACTTGCGAGAAATTAGGGGCTTTATCAAACTTCACTCCATAAAAATTGGCTGTTTTTTCAAACTCACATTGACTAAAATCCGCAGAATCTTTAAAAATGGAGTTGTTAAAATACACATTGTCTTTAAAAGTGCATTGCTTAAATCTCATTTTATCACCAAATACAAAATTCATAAAATTAACTTTATTTTCAAAATGACAAAATTCTAAAGTAAATTGAGGTTCAATATTTGGTGCTTGGTATCTTGTAACCTTAAAGTCTTTAAAAACACAACCTATAAAAAACATCTCACTATCAACTTGTAAGTAAGAATTTATGATAACATTTTCAAACTCACTCCCAGAAACCATAAAATTTGCCTTAAAGATATTTGTTCCATTAAAGGCTAGATTCGCGCCTTTACATTCTGAAAGATGAAAACTATCCCTTGCTTCAGAGTTGTAAAAAGTAATTCTTATATTATTTTTATTAGAAATCGTAACTCGTTTGTGAAATACAATATTGGATAATTCAAAACTAGTAAAATCATCAAGTAAATCGCTAGAGAAGTTAAGGTATATTTCCTCATTAACCGCAATAGTTTCTACGCCTCGTTCATTTGTCAATATCTCAGTAGAGTCTAAAGATTTCAAAAACATACAAAAATTTTTTGAGGTATAGTCCTTTTGTGAATCTAAATAAAATTTTAGCTTCCATTGATCGATAGCCATTTTATTTTCCCTCTATGATTTTTATTTCATCATCGGTTAGGTGGTAGAGTTTATAGACTAGAGAATCTATGTGAGATTCTAGCTCTTTGGTGTCTGTGGTTGGGTCTTTGGCTTTGGAATCTAAGATTTGCTTTACTAGGCTTATAATCTCATCGCTTAGGGCTTTGTTTGTAGAATCTATTTTAGGAATAGGGAATTTTTCTAAAAATTGTTTTTTATATCTAAAGCCACTTTCTCCAAGTCCCCCACCTGCATAAAAAGTCTTAAAAACAAAAGTTGCACATTTAGAGTTTAATATTGCTAAAAGATAATATAAATTTTCACCTGTCAAGATAAAGCTTGTCGCTTCTGCATAGAATCTATCTGGATTATATTTATCGCTATCTAAATAAAATTGTGCGTCACGGACAATCTCGCTATACACAATCTTTTCTTTTTCAAAATGACTTAAATATTCATCTGTAGGATTGTTATCTAATTCTAGCCAATGGTGTTGCCCTGTGTATGGTTTTTTATCTGTTGCTGGTTTGTTGGTGCATTGTCCCCTTTTCTCTAGTTTATCTTTGTATTGCAAAAGGTGATTATAGATTGCGGGATAATCTTTTTGTAAAAACTTATAGCTTCCAAATTTTGCGATTATAAGCCACAATCCCGCCCATTCATAGCTGTAGCGTTTGATGTCTCTACCGCGTAGCATTTTTTTGATAAGTTTGCTTGTGCGTGTTTTCTCGCTTTTATCCTTGCAGTTGTTTAGAATCTCCTCTCTTTTTGCACTATCTATGATAAAGGCTTCATTGTAGCCTGTTTTGATTCCATAGTTTATAGAGATGTCCCAATCTTTTAGCGGTGTGCCGATGGATTCTATCTTGCGTTTTAGGCTTTGTGTCCTCATATCTGGCGGGAAGGCTTGGTCTTCTTTACACGCACTTTGTGGGATAGTGTCTGCTATGGTGTTTTGTGTGGCGATGTTTTCCTCTATGCTCTTGCCTTTATCAAAATGTATAAAGCGATAGTGGATAAAGCTGTGTGGCTGTGTGCCCTGTGCTTTCACAAAGCTTGTGATAGCTGTATCCACAGTGGCGAAGTCAAAGACTTTCACGCCATTAAAATCCATATAGAAAAGAAGCTGTGTCTTTTGCAATAAAAATGCACGCAACGCCTCGCCATAGCCTGCACGCGTGTATTTGTTGCTCGTGATAAAAGATAGGAGTGCCTTTGGCTTTAGAATCTTGTAGCCTAGCTCAAAAAAGTAGGTGTAAATATCGCTCGTGCCCTTATAAATGCTAAAGGCTTTTTGCAAATGGGGCTTTAGCTCTTTTATCGCTTCTTGGCGGATATAGGGCGGATTGCCAATTACGATGTCAAAGCCTACAAAGTCGCCACTAGAATCTAGCACTTCAGGAAAGGCAAACCGCCACTCAAAAGGCTTGTTAGATT